>JAVTWD010000097.1:0-93385 GCA_032229505.1 Bacteroidota bacterium | reverse complement strand
TTTGGCCCTGCCCAGTTAAAACCTGTAGCGCCTGTTGCAGTCATGCTCAGATTTATATTAGCATTCTGACAAGTATGTTGAGGCACCGAAATATTAACTGTGGAAGTGGCAACTACCGAAACGTTAGATATCGCATTTGTTGTACAGGTTAAAACACCGTCGGTAAAATAAGCTGTAGATGTATAATTACCGGCCCCTGAAGGCAGCATACCCGGCACTAATGTGTTTTGAGCTGATGAAGTAAAACCTCCTGGTCCATTCCACGAATATGTAGGGGAGCCAGCTGCATTGGAAACTAAATTTAAACTTGCACCCTGGCATAAGGTAAAATTTGGAGTAACAGCAACTGTATTTGTTGGTACAACACTTAGGGATGATGTATTGGAAGTTGAGCAGGTAACAGCGCCAATAGAGAATGTTGCCGTTGCTGTATAAATACCCGAAGCTACAGGCTGCACATTTACAATGTTTGTTGAAGCATTTGTTGAAGTAAAACCATTTGGCCCTGCCCAGTTAAAACCTGTAGCGCCTGTTGCAGTCATGCTCAGATTTATATTAGCATTCTGGCAGGTATGTTGAGGCACCGAAATGTTAACACTAGAAGTGACAACCACCGAAACGTTAGACACAGCACCTGTTGTGCAGGTTAAAACACCATTGGTAAATGAAGCTACAGCTGAATAATTGCCAGCAGCTGATGGAAGAATTGAAGTGAGTAATGGGTTTTGAACACCGGATGTGTAAGTACCCGGTCCGCTCCACGAAAACGAAGCAGCGCCTGTGGCATTAGAAATTAAATTTAAATTGGATCCCTCGCAGACAGTAAAATTTGGGACAACAAACACTGTGCTTGTAGGCACAACATTCATGGATGATGTACTGGAAGTTGAGCAGGTAACAGCACCAATAGAGAATGTTGCCGTTGCTGTATAAATTCCTGAAGCTACAGGCTGCACATTTACAATGTTTGTTGAAGCGTTTGTTGAAGTAAAACCGTTTGGCCCTGCCCAGTTAAAACCTGTAGCGCCTGTTGCAGTCATGCTCAGATTTATATTAGCATTCTGACAAGTATGTTGAGGCACCGAAATATTAACAGTAGAGGTGGCAACCACCGAAACGTTAGATACAGCGCCTGTAGTACATGTTAAAACCCCATCGGTGAACATGGCTGTTACAGTGTAATTACCGGCGTCAACGGGAAGAACTGAAGGCAGAGTTGGATTTTGTGCAGAGGACGTATACGTTCCGGGCCCGCTCCATGAATAAGTGGGTGAGCCGCCGGCATTTGAAATTAAGTTCACGTTAGATCCCTGGCAAACTGTAAAATTTGGAGTAACGGCTACCGTATTTGTTCCTACAACGCTCATAGATGCAGTGTTTACGATCGGGCAACTAACGGTACCAATAGAGAAAACAGTAGTTGTTGTATAAATACCGGAGGCTACGGGCTGAACACTTATAATACTTGGATTTGAAAGCGATGAAGTGAAAGCGTTTGGCCCAGCCCATGAATAGCCGGTTGCACCGGTAGCATTAACGCTTAAGTTTGCCGTTGCGTTCTGACAGATATGCGGAGGAACAGTCATTGTAACCGCTGGTGTGGCAACCACCGAAATGTTAGATACTGCGCTTGTTGTACAGGTTAAAGCGGCATTGGTAAAAGAAGCGATAGCAGTGTAGTTACCGGCTCCGGAAGGAAGCATGCCAAAAATTGATGGGTTTTGGGATGATGATGTATATGCTCCCGGTCCATTCCATGAATAGGATACTGCACCCGTTGCACTTGAAGTAAGATTTAAAATTGATCCCTGGCATAAAGTAAAGTTTGGTGTTACTGCTACCGCGCTTGTAGTAACCACGCTAACTTGCACAGTGTTTGATCTTGGGCAGGTAATGCCATTGAAATTAATATTAGAAGTAACTGTATAAACGCCCGATTCAACAGGTTGCATATTGTTAAGAACAGGATTTTGTAAAGAAGAAGCAAAACTGTTAGGGCCTGTCCAGGCATATGCAGTAGCAGTTGGCATAGATGAAGTTAAATTCACTGTACCATTCATACATGTGTTTGTGTTTGATGTAACTGTAATTGAGTGATTGGGTGCAACGTTTACCTGTGTGGTTTGCGTTCCTGTACAGCCATTGGTATAACTTGCGGCTACGGTAAACGTGCCAATGTTTGGTGTGGTAACGTTTGGATAGGAAATATTTGTTGTTGCAAAAGAAGTCGTAGGCGCACTTGGCCCCGTAACATTAAATGTACCTGTACCCGCAGGACTTACTGTAAATGTTGCGTTACTGCCATAACAATAATTTGTTGGAGTTGTAATGGATATTGGAATAATTGGATTGATAGTTAATGTAAAAGTTGTTTGATCGGCAATAGCAACCGAAGATAAATTGGTGCCTTGCGCAGATACTGTATACACTTGTGTTGTTAAAGAACTTACAGTAAAATTTGGATTAGACTGCACCACATTGCCCGGCTGTAACGTATAACTGCCACTGCTTGCATTAACCCAGGTGCCAGTAAATACAGCTAGCTGTCCGGGACAGGCAGTTTGATTATCATATAAAATAGGATTACACGAAACACCTGCACTACCTGTATTTGCAAAAGATACCGGTGTATTTACACCACTGGGATTGGTGATAAGAATAATGAATTGTTGTCCTTGGGTTACAGGAATTGAAGGTTGAAAATTACAAGGGTTACCTCCCGGAGGAACTGTTCCCATGCCGGTACCGCCGCCGCCGGTGCAGTTCCAGTTACAGGCTACAGGTGGTAACAAATTATTAAAAATATCATTGCAGGCTGTTGGTGAGTATGGCCACATGATCCAGTCATAATTTCCTGCCTGTGGAAATGCGGAGAAAAATGCACCGAAAGAAAAGCCTAAATTGCCGGATGAAGTAATATTCAATAACAGCCATTGTGGGTTGGCCACATTTGTAAACATACAACCTACATTAACGGCCTGTGGATTCGAAAAAGGATTGCTGATATTTAATCCAGGTGTTAATCCTGTTCCTGAATTGGCGCTAAAACTAAAAGCAGAATTTGTACAAAGATTAACCAGATTATTACATGCGGCGGGATTTTGCGAATAGACTTTTTTTCCTATGCAGAAGATCAAAGAAATAATAAAAATTATTTTATAAAAATTTCTATTCATTAATTAAAACAAGTACTTAACTCAAATATTACTATCTGAAAATTTGCAATAAAAATTTATTAAATAATTCTGTTAAAAAACAAGTAACAAAGTTATAAATTATTACGAGCTAGCATAATTTTTCGCTAAGCAAAATGGACTTTTTACTCAATAAAATCGACTAAATTTAAAAAATACCCTGTTGATGGTATAAAAAAATCCCTCAAATTAGGGAGGGATCTTTTGAGATAGTATTTGTTAGAAAGCTTTATTGATGCCGATCATCCACCTAAACTGAATATAATCCTTTTCAGCATAAGGTAAACGGTTAATAAAAAATGGCATATCAAAACGGATGGTTAATGGTTTAATGTTCACTAACTGTCCCCAGCGAACAATGCTTAATGTTGTTCCAACACCGGCATCTACCAATACATCACTCATAACATTTGGTTTATTGGATGGTTGTGTATTAATGATACCCGCATCTCCAAAAATGTAAGGTTGTAGTTTAATACTGTTCTTTAAAAATTTAGGGTTAATGAATTTAAATAATTCACCAAATTCTATTTCTGTATTAAACGCTGCACCTGTGGCGCCTTTGTAATTGTAACTAAAAGATCCGTCAGCATTTTTTTGTGCTAACAAATACCCACTATAACCTCTTAAGTTTAAACCACCACCTGCGGTAAAATGATTGGTAACATTGCCATAATTACCCCATTCAGGCGGAATAATGCCCATTGAACGGGTATATTTATTATCCATTAATTCTTCGTTATTGGCTCCGGCAACAAACAACATAGATTCGGATGGAAGATTATTTCCAAAACCTATCTGACCAAATAAACGGGTATTGATATTAATTTTTCCAAGATCATTTCTGTTTACAGTACTTATTGTTGCTGCAGAAAAATCATAATCGTTGGTAAAGGCTGCGGTGCGTAAATTCATGTTAATGATCCCAAATCCTTTTTTGTATTTGTATGTATGTTCTAAACCTACATGAATAGCGCTGTTTAATTTTTGATAACCCCATTCTTTATCATTTATCAGGTAAACCATGTCCTGTGGTATATCTCGCAACATGGCTTTTAAATGGGTGTACATTCTTGTTTTATTATTGTTGCTTCTTTTTTCAAAACCAAGGGTACCGCCGTCTAATCCATCTAACGATTTTAATTGCAAATACATGTTTGATTTTTTAATATAACGGTTTAGTGAAGTTTTATAATCAAACAAGAAAGAGATCTTATTAAATGCATTTATTCTTACAGTGCTGTCTAAATACGCTTGTCCCAGGCCACTGCTCAACCAAACACCTAATTCGAATACATTTTTTGTAAAAAGATAATCGCCTGCAAGAACAGCCCCCACTTTTACACCATCATAGCCGTTATACCAAACACCGGGACGAATGCGCATATCATACTTTTTCCAATTAGGCGGATTGTAAACGTGTGAATCGAAACGTAAATTAATTTTGCCACGCTTTACGTTGTTTGTCATATCCACATCGGCAAGGCGGAAAGAAGGATCGATAATTACATTTTTAATTTTTGTACCAATGTTTAATGTTGCAGTATATGTTGTTTTTAGTTTTGGCCCCCAACCAATCCAGCGGGGGAGAGTGTTGGCACCTGTTGGTTTTTCGAACCAGGTATTTGGAATATAGTAATGGCGTGCCGAATCATTTTTATCTATCACCACAAAATCAATTGGCATTTGCATTGTGCCTTTGCGTTTAAAGGTTATTTCGTATATATCGTGCTTTTTGCGTTTTATTCTTCCAATTTTATAATCAACTGTTTTTGTTGTTTCGAGCCATTGATCAAAGAACCAGTTAAGATCAACACCGGTAAAACCAATAATTGAGTTCCTGAAATCTTCAGGGTATGGGTGGCAGAATTTCCATTGTTTAAAATAATGTTGCATGGCTTTATCAAAGAAGGAACGACCTAACACATATTCTAAATTTTTAAGCATTGCTGCCGTTTTGGTATATACTTGTCCATAACCGCCGCCATGGCGAATGCCGCCGTTAAAATCATCACTATGTGTGTTTAATGGTAATTCTTCGTTACGAATAACTGCGGCAGCGTAAAAACCGTTATAGATCTCATCATCCAAAACCCTCACCGGCTCGGTAAATTTTTCTACATAATTACTTTTTGGCTTTGGTTCCAGCATTATCGGACCATCAATGTATTGATAGGTATCGGCAGTATAAAATTGCGTAAACCCTTCATCCATAAAGGCCCTGTAATTTTCGTTGGTACCTATCATTCCCTGAAACCAGTTATGAGTCATTTCATGCACTAACAAGCTGCGATACGTTGGGTCAAAACCACCACAAAGCGTTAACATAGGATATTCCATACCATCCTGGGCATCGGCTACTATCATTTTTGGATGATGATATGGGCCTATATTATATGAATTTACTTCTAAAACTTTGGCAATGTATTTTGAGCAATTGTACCAACCTGCGGCGTGAGGCTCCTGTACCAGGGCAATGCAGCGCACACCATCCCAATTGCTTTCACCAATACGGTAAGTAGGATCGGCGGTTAATGCAAAATCGTGCACATTCATGGCAGAGAATTTCCATGTTTTTTTTGTACCGTCTTTTTTTGTGATGATGGATGGAGGAGAGTTAAACTCTTTTTTCAAAAAATTGCTTATGTCTAATTTTGCACGCAAAGTATCTGGCAATACTTCTTTTTCATTTAATAAAGTTCCGGTACCATCCATAACGTAATTGTTTGGAAGGGTCATTTCAACATAATAAGAACCAAAATCACCATAAAATTCATGATCCATGTGCTGATCGGTATTCCAGGCAAACTTTGCATCAAGCACTGTTACCCGTGGATACCAGTGTACAATATCATAATGTTTATTTCCAAAGGCATTAAATAATTTCATGCGGTTGCGAATAGCCTCTGCATCAAAATAAGTTTTAAAATCAAGTACCATAGTAAGTGATTCGCCCGATTTTAAAGGCTTTGGAAAATATACTTTTAAGATAGTGTTATCTAATTCTGTTTTTAATTCTTGTCCGTTAATTGTAATTTTCTCGACGTTGGTTCCTAAACCTTGCGAACGGTATTTACCAAATTTTAATTTGTAATCGTTATTCTTATAAAGATCGGCAGCATAAGAACCTTTAGTTTGTGCATTACTATATAAATGAAAATAAACGAAAGA
Organism: Bacteroidota bacterium; assembly: GCA_032229505.1. Lineage (GTDB taxonomy): Bacteria > Bacteroidota > Bacteroidia > B-17B0 > Aurantibacillaceae > Aurantibacillus. Next base: position 87,020 of record JAVTWD010000097.1, on the reverse strand, counting down.
AATATCGTAAGGCGAATTATTCCAATAGGTTAATTCTTCGTTTCCTGAAAGAATATCGGTACTATCATTTATTTCTGCTTTAATAGTATAATGCACATCCTGTTGCCAGTAGCCTTCAAAAGGCTTACGGTTCTTCCAGTACAAAGGATTTGTAGATGAACGATAATCTACATACTCGTTCTGGGAAAATAGTGTGAAAGATAATAAGAGGAGACTTATACTTAAAAAGAGGAATTTTTTGGAGAGCAATTGCATAAAGATTGAGTTGTAATAGCAAGGGTAAATGTAGGCATTAACCCGCAATATTAATAAACGTTAAATACAGCCCTCAAAAGCTAATTTTTTGGCGAATTTGTTAATTGCTGTCGCGCATATGTTAATTATAATTTTCGCTGGCATGGCGTTTGGGATATAGAAGTTATTAACAAGGATTCGTTGATACAAAGGTCGATTAAATACGCAACTCGGGCGACGAATTTTAGGTATAAACCGTCAAATTGAAAGTTATGAAAAGATTTAAACAAATAATTTTGTTAGTGTTAATAAGCGCTTTTAGTCGTGCTGGTGAGGGGTTTGTGCAGTTTAAAGGCACTATTTACAATGAAAGCAATGCTGTTTTAAACGGTGCTTTGGTTCAGATAACCCAAAATGCTTTTTTATTTAATGCTTTTACAGCCAACCAACAAGGTGAGTATAAAATAAACCTGCCGGTAGATGGCGAGTATGATGTTACTATCTCAAAACCGGGATATGTGCAAAAAAGATACTTTGTAAGTACAAAGGGCATTCCAAGCGATAAAGTTGCCAATTTGCCGGTTTATACAGCCGATGTGGTATTAATGAATTTTTATGAAGGGGTTGATTATTCTTTATTTGAGCAACCCATCAATAAATATGGTTATAATCCGGGAAATAATAATATGGATTATGATGAGAAATATTTAAAAGAAATGCGTGAAGCCATGCGCGAAGTAAAAAAAGCTGAGCGTGAAGCCATTAAACTAGCCCGCGAAAAGGAATTGGCTGACAGGAAGCTAAATCAACAATCAAAAGTAGGATATATTGCACAACGTAAAGCAACTGCAACTGCAATTAAAACAGAGGTTAGCCAACCAACCGAACAAAAAGCCGAAACGGCACAACCTGTGCTTATAACCAAAAGCTCGCCAAGTGCTAAAGTAGCAGCTCTTTTAGCAAAATACCCGCAAGGTATAACCGAAGAGTTTATTGAAGGGCAAAACGTTCAGATAATTCAAAGAATTGTAGTTAAAGATCAGGATGCCTGGATCTATCAGAAAAAGACCTTTAGCTGGGGTGGAGTGGCTTGTTTTAGAGATAATACACCTGTTACTTTAGGTACTTTTGAGCAGGAAACTTCGGCAGATTATAACGCCCATATTACAATAAAATAGGTTAATTTTACGGTATACAATTTATTTGTCAGATTTTTTGGGAAAACAGCCCGAAAAATCTGATTTTTTTTGTGGTTTTTAGATTATTCTTCTATCTTTGCAGCCCAATTAAAAACAAAAAATAAATAAACAATGGAAAAACGTTACGAGACGGTCTTCATTTTAACTCCCGTTTTGTCTGATGATCAGGCAAAGGAGGCCGCGAAGAAAATTAAAAAAACCATTACCGACCTAGGCGGTAAAGTGGTTAACGAAGAAAACTGGGGCCTAAAAAAATTGGCATACCCTATCCAAAAGAAAACTACAGGTTTCTATCACCTAATTGAATTTGCGGGTGAAGGCGAAGCAATAGTAAATAATTTGGAAGTTACTTACAAACGTGATGAGCGCATTTTACGCTTTTTAACGGTAGCTTTAGATAAACATGCAGTTGCTTACGCTGATAAGCGCAAAGGAAAAGTAGCAGAAGCTAAAACTAAAAAGAAAGAAAGTGCTAACGCATAATTGTTTAATTAATTAAGTAAAGAAAAAATGGCAGCGCCAAAAGACATAAGATATCTTAACCCTCCAACAGCTGAGGCTAAAAAGAAAAAATATTGCCGCTTTAAGAAAAGTGGTATTAAATACATTGATTACAAAGACCCTGATTTTTTATTGAAATTCGTTAACGAGCAAGGTAAATTGTTGCCTCGTCGTTTAACCGGAACTTCATTGAAATTCCAACGTAAAGTAGCGCAAGCTGTTAAACGTGCCCGTCATTTATCATTAATGCCATACGTGGCCGATTTATTAAAATAAGGAGGAAAGTAAAATGGAAGTTATTTTAAAACAAGATATCAAGGGATTAGGTTACAAAGATGACAAAGTAACTGTGCGTAACGGTTATGGTCGTAACTTTTTATTACCAAAAGGAATGGCGATTTTAGCTACTGACAGCGTTAAAAAAATGCACGCTGAAATTCTAAAACAACGCGCTTTTAAAGAAGACAAATTACGTAAAGAAGCTGCAGTTAATGCTGAGAAATTAGCTGGTGTAAGCATTAAAGTTGGCGCTAAGGCCGGCGAAAGCGGAAAAATATTTGGTTCAGTTACCAATATTCAAATTGCTGATGCATTACAAAAAGCAGGTTACAATGTAGAACGTAAGAATATCGAAATTGCTGAAGATAATATCAAAGCATTAGGTACTTACACTGCAAAAGTACGTTTATATAAAGACGTTGCTGCTACAGTAAACTTTGAAGTTGTAGCTGAGTAATTTTAGCTTTATTTTTTATATTTTTAAAACCCGTAACTTTTGTTGCGGGTTTTTTATTTTAATAAATGTCAGATAGCAATATAGCCCTCATATTTACTGCCTTTGCCGCTTTAGTATCTGCCACCATGTGGATAGATTATTTCAGGCGCATTGATGTTTTTGAAAGAGAGAAGATATTTCCCTTAACTATTGCTTTATTAATAGGTTGTTTTACACCGTCTATTTGTTTGTTCTTTTACAGCCTTATTCATAAAATGGGTTTTGAAGAGAATGGAGAGTTTATAAATGATCTGTTGTATGCGGTATTTGCAGTTGGTTTAAACGAAGAGTTCTCAAAAATAATTGGTGTAATAATTGTGCTTACCATCTTTAGAAAAAAAATTGATGAGCCGATTGATGTGCTTATTTACGCAGGTATTACTGCCATTGGCTTTGCCATGATAGAGAATTTTAAATACTTTAGTTTATACGGCATTAAGATCATAACACCCCGTACATTTTACTCTGCTTTAGAGCATATCATTAATACCACTATAATTGTTTATGGCTTTTACAGGCAACGTTTATTTAATAAAGGCAATCATCTTGTAAATATTTTTGTTGCTTCATCAATTGCCATAGCCTCTCACGGCCTTTTCGATTTCTTTTTAATGGAAGGTTCTTTAAGTAATCTCACCGTGTTTCTTTCGATTATTATTTATTTAATAGGGATTAATTTTTGGGTGCAAATGCTTAATAACGCCAATAATTATTCAAAGTTTTTTGATTACCATAAGATACACTACACAACTAATATTTTTAAGCGCCTGGTGTTTTGGTATGCCTTAACCGTTGTCATTACATTTGTAAATAACCTTATAGTTTCTGACATAAGAATCGCCGTTAATAATTTTTGTTTTGGATTATTATCTGACAGCTTTTTGTTTTTGGTGGTTATGCTAAGGGTTAGTCGTTTTAAAATATATAAGCTTAAATATTTTAATGTTAAGATCCAATTTCCGTTTTACATCACTAAAAATGATGATGAAGATTTTAGAATTCCCTATTTAAACTTGCCTATAAAAGTAAGGGGCGAAAATTATAGAGAACATATTCCCACAAAATATATTGATAAGTCTATTTTAGTTTGCCCTGTTAATCCAAAAAAAAGCTATTTAAAAGTACCGGTAGATGCCATCATCTCAAATAAATATTTATTGTTTGATGATGTTGTGGTTTATACGGTGCAATTAAACGAGCATGATAATAAGGCCTACACTTATATATTAAAACCAAAAACCAGAGGAAAAACAGAGGTTAATAATATTTTTCCTATTGAAGCATTATATAAGGTAAATGCCGAAAGTATTGATCTTTCTAAAGTAGATGTAACAAGCCTTAAAGCACTGGAGTGGGTTTATTTAAAGTTTAATTAATTGATATTCAGTTTATTGAAATGGTAAATAAAAATTTTTCGATTTTTTTTATATCTTTATTAAACCAACCAAAAATTTTACAGTCTATAAATAAAAACAAGTATGAAAAAAATCATTTACTCATTAACTATTATTGCTTTGGCTTCAGGCCTTGCATTTACAAGTTGCAAAAAGAGAAAAGCTTTTAAAGATGAAGATGGACAATCTTCGGCAGATAACAGAAGCGTTCAAACAGAAAACGATGCTGCTGTTAATGATATTAATACAGAGGTGGGAAACAATGCCTTTTTACACGGAAGAAGCGTTTACGGTTCGCAAAGTGCTGCTATTCAAAAAGCATTAGGTATTAATGCAACCGGTTATACAATTGATACAACCGGCGCTTACCAGGGAACTATCAAAATAAATTACAATGGTACTACTGTAAGTAACCGTACAAGAACAGGCTCTATTCGGTTAACTATTCAAAACTACCCAACAAAAAAATGGAAAGATGTTGGTTGTGTTTTAAAAGTAGATTATTTAGCCTATAAAATTACACGCGCATCTGATGGCAAAAGTGTTGAGTTAAACGGAACTCAATTCTTAACTAACGAAACCGGCGGATCGTGGTGGGAATTATTGATCGTTCACACACAAACAAGTTTAGCTACTTCGGTTACAGGTTCAAACCTTAATGTAACTTTTGATGGCGATAAAACAGCTGTGTATAACATCAACCGTCGTTTCACGTATACTTTACCGGGTGGTATTTTAACCTGCACCGGCGAGGGTATTGGTAGCGATGGTACTTTAGGAAGTTTAGAAAATTATGGTACAACCCGCGATGGTGATGCATTTACAAGCCAGGTTACAACTCCAATTGTTTGGAACTGGACTTGTGGCTGGTGGGCTCCTGTTGCCGGTGAAGTGGATATTAAAGTTGAAGATAAAGATTTTGATCTTAAAGTTACTTTTAGTGTTGACAATAGCGGTAATGTAATGACTGCGGGTCCAAATGCTTGTCCTTATGGTTGGAAAGTAGAATGGAAACACAAAAATAAAACAAAGAAAAAAGTATTTGGTTATGTATAACTAAAAATATAATAAAAAAAGCCTCGCAATTTTTGTGGGGCTTTTTTGTTTATGAGCTATGGCTTGTTTAAATCATCTCTTAAAAGCAAACTGTTTTTTAAATACCTTTATTTCATGATAAAAAATAACGTTATTTATTCTGTTGGCGCGCTTGCAATTACCTGCTGCTTGTTTTTTTCTGCCTGCAATAAAAAAGATGATGCAAAGCCCGAAGAACCCGCTGCTGTTACCGAAGATGGTCAAACAGCTATAGATAACCGCTGGGCTCAAACTGAGAATGATTATGCGATGAACGATATTAATATGGAAGTTGGAAATAATGTTGTCTTGCATGGCAAAAACTCTGCTTCTCAAACAAACGCTTTGCAAACCGGATTGGGTATAACTGCTACTGATTATACCGTTGATACAACAGGTGCTTATACCGGTACTATTAAAATAAATTATAATGGTACAGTCTTAAATAATCGTAAACGCACAGGTTCTATAAAATTAAGCATACCAAATTATCCTGCTAAAAAATGGAAAGATGCAGGCTGTGTTTTAAAAGTAGAATATATTAATTACAAGATCACCCGCAGTTCTGATCTTAAAAGCATTGAATTGAACGGCATACAAAATATCACCAACGAATCGGGTGGAACCTGGTGGGAATTGTTAGTTGTACACACTCAATCAAATCTTATTACTTCTGTTGCGGGGTCTTATTTATATGCTAAGTTTGATAGCACTAAAACAGCCATCTATAATATTAACCGCCGTTTTACTTATACACTACCAAATAACATTTTAACTTGTCAATGCGAAGGCATGGGATCTTACAATGGCATTAATCATTTAGAGAATTATGGTGCTAACAGAGATGGAATTACTTTTACAAGCCAGGTAATATCGCCTGTTATATGGAACTGGACCTGTGGCTCAAAAAGCCCTGTGCAAGGGGAGATGAGCATTAAAGCAAACGACAGGAATTTTACCTTAAAGATATTGTATAGCGTTGATGCCAATGGTAACCATGTAAACATATTGGCTAATAATTGTCCGTATGGCTGGAAGGTAGAATGGATAAATAATAGCCTGCCGGGTAAAAGAGTTTTTGCTTATAACTGATAAATAAATAATCAATAAAAAAGCCCTGCAATTATTTTGCAGGGCTTTTTTGTTTTTCAAAAATTATAATTATCCAAAGGCATTAAAGCCCGTAACATCCATACCCGTTATTAATAAATGAATATCATGTGTGCCTTCGTATGTAATAACGCTTTCTAAATTCATCATGTGGCGCATAATTGGGTATTCGCCTGTAATGCCCATACCACCATGTATCTGGCGTGCTTCGCGTGCAATTTGTAAAGCCATGTTCACATTATTACGTTTAGCCATACTTATCTGCGCAGGTGTCGCACGGTGTTCATTCTTTAAAACACCTAATCTCCAGGTTAATAATTGCGCTTTGGTGATCTCGGTAATCATCTCAGCTAATTTTTTTTGTGTTAATTGAAATGCGCCAATTGGTTTGCCAAATTGAATGCGCTCTTTGCTGTAACGTAAAGCGCTGTCGTAACAATCCATTGCAGCACCAATAACACCCCATGCAATTCCAAAACGTGCGCTGTTCAAACAACCTAATGGCCCTTTTAATCCTTTAATGTTAGGGAAAATGTTTTCTTTAGGCACTTTTACATTATCAAAAACCAATTCACCTGTAGCACTGGCGCGTAAGCTCCATTTACCATGGGTTTCAGGCGTTGTAAAACCGGCCATACCTCTTTCAACAACTAAACCGCGAATGTCTCCGGCTTCATCTTTAGCCCAAACAACAGCAATATCTGCAAATGGTGAATTACTGATCCACATTTTTGCACCATTTAAAATAACATGTTTTCCATCACCTGCATCTTTAAAATTGGTGATCATGCCTGCAGGGTTACTTCCGTGATCAGGTTCTGTTAAACCAAAGCAACCCATTAGGTCGCCGGTAGCTAATTTTGGTAAATATTTTTTCTTTTGCTCTTCGCTTCCATAAGTATAAATAGGAAACATTACTAATGAGCTTTGTACTGATGCGGTTGAACGCAAGCCGCTATCGCCACGTTCCAACTCTTGCATAATTAAACCATAAGAGATCTGGTCTAAACCCGGACCACCATATTCTGTAGGAATATATGGGCCAAAAGCGCCAATCTCTGCCAATCCTTTTATCCATTGTTTTGGAAATTTGGTTGTTTGGCATGCTTCTTCAACAATAGGGGTAACTTCTTTTTTTACCCATGCACGTGCAGTTTCACGAATTAATTTATGTTCATCAGTTAATAACTCATCCATTAAATAATAATCATGAGCCTGGAAATTATCGGTAGCCATAGTTTTAAAATTGAGGTACAAATTTAATAATTAAAAGGGCTTAACAAAGCTTTGTTTTTGATTTGAAATTTTTGTATTTTTAAGGGAAAGATTTTCTATAAAAAAGCGTACTTCATATTTATTCTGGGCAATATTATTGTTTAAGCTAACTTTTAGCCAGGATATTCACTTTTCGCAGTTTGATGGCTCTTTATTGAACCTTAGCCCCGGATTTACGGGCTTTTTTAACGGGGATTATAGAGTAGGCGCTATTTATCGCAGTCAGTGGCAGACTGTGCCGGTTCCATATTCCACTTTTAGTATGAATGGTGAGGCCCGCATTAAACCAAAGCAGTTCGTAAAAGATATGGTAGGTGTTGGTCTGCTATTTAATAGCGACAAAGCCGGCGACGCGCGTTATGGTACAACACAGTTATATGCCAAAGGCAGCTATATTTTTTTAGGTAAGCCCGATAGCAGCCTGCTTTTAAGCGTAGGCATGAATTTGGGCTGGTGCCAGGTAGGCTTTGACTATGATAAAATGACCTTTGATAGCCAATACGATGGTGTAAACTATAACAAAACAACTGCAACGGGTGAAAATTTTGAATGGTCGAAATTTAATTATGCTGATATAAATATGGGCGCCGGCATGCAGTACATTTTAAACCAAAAGCATAGATTTACTTTAGGTTTGGGTTTTCATCATTTAACTAACCCTGTAATTACTTACCAGGGCAATAGGCTAAGCCGTCTTGATTTTAAGATGAGCAATTACTTAAGTTATTCTACACCTATTAATCAAAAAGTAGATATAATTGCTGAAGCGCTCATTTCAAAACAAGCAAAAAATTATGAGGTAATTCCTCATAGCTCCCTTAAATATTATTTGAACCGCGATGATAACAGAGCTGTTTTAGCAGGTTTGTGTTTTAGAACAAGAGATGCCATAGTGTTTAGGGTTGGCTACACGCATAAAACCTTAAACAGTGGTATAGCCTATGATATCAATACGAGCAAATTTACTGCCGCCACTAATCGCCGTGGTGCTTTCGAGATCTTTGTAAATTATATTATCAGGCGTGCACCATCAAAAATAATTAAAAAAAGAGTGTGCCCTGTTTTTATGTAACGTGAAAAATAAAAGTCTCTTCATATCAATTATTTTTAGTTTTTGCTTTTATTTTTCTCAAGGCCAGTCTGATCGTATGCTTTATTCACAGGCCGATGCAGCTATGCTTAATAAAGATTGGTTTACCGCTGCGCAAAATTATAACAAGCTTTGGTTTCGTGATAGTAGTGATATTAAACTCCAATACAGTTATGCAGAAGCCAGTCGCTTGAATTTTGATGTAGATCTTGCTTTACGTTTATACAATAAAGTGGCCTTGATAGATAACGGAAAAAAATATCCGCTTACATTTTATTGGATGGGGCAATTATTAAAAAATAAAGGCCAGTATAAAGACGCTAAAAAGTGGTTCACTAAATTTTCAAAAATTAAAAAGAAATACCCTAAACTTAATTTTGACTATTATTTAAAAAAATCGTTGGTAGAGATAGAGGCTTGCGATCTGGCTCAATTACTTATTAAAAACCCGGTTAGTCCTAAGTTGGAGCATTTAGATACCAATATAAACAGCAAGGTAAGTGAGTATGCTGCATTTGAAAAAGATAGTACACTTTATTTTTCTTCATTAAAAAATCCGGCAAAAAAAGATGCGAATGATGTAAGTTTTAATAAGATCTATAAGTCGGACATGAAAAATATGAAGTGGCAAAAAATAAAAGCATTAGATACAAATATCAATGCTACTTATTTGCATAATGCTAATACCTGTTTTAGCGCCGATTATAAACAAATGATCGTATCACGTTGCCAGGCAAAAAACGCAAGTGAGTATAGTTGCGAGTTGTATTTAAGCAATTACGTAAATAACAAATGGCAGCCTTTAGAGCGTATGCCAGAGCCAATAAATCAAAAAAACGTTAACACTTCACAGCCTAGTTTTGGTGAAATAAATGGTAAAACAGTTCTGTTTTTTGCCAGTAACAGAGCAGGTGGAGAAGGTGCTTTGGATATATGGTATAGTTATAAAAATGCAGATGGAACTTACAGCGAACCTGTAAATGCCGGAAAAAAAATAAACACACCTGATGATGAAATTACACCCTGGTATGTTAACGAAAGAAACACTTTATATTTTAGCAGTACTTATCATAAAGGTTTAGGTGGTTTTGATATTTTTAAAAGTGAGTTTAAAGATTCCCTTTTCACTGAGCCGCAAAACGCTGGTTATCCAATTAACAGCAGTTACAACGATATTTATTATTCGGTAAATAAAAGCCGCGATAGGGCTTATATATCAAGTAACCGGGTAGGATCTTATTTTGAACATAAATTAAATTGCTGTAATGATATTTACAGGTTTAGCATTGAGCCATTAAGCTTACCACCAACACCTATTGATACAATGGCCATGCTTACCGGACAAATGAAATTACTGGTGCCCTTAACCTTGTATTTTCATAATGATGAACCAGATCCTAAAACAAAGAATATTACAACACCAAAAAATTATGAGACCACTTATAACGAATATAAAGTATTATTGCCACAATACGTAAGCGAATACCCAAAAGGTTTAGAAGGTGATGTAAAAGAAAAAGCGTTGAACCGGGTTGAGAATTTTTTTGCAGATAGTGTAGATGCAGGCATGGAAGACCTTCGTAAGTTTTCAGATCTGTTAGAAAAAGTATTATTAAAAGGTGAAACAGTAAAAATAACCATGAAAGGCTATTGTAGCCCTCTGGCCAGTACCGATTACAATGTTAACCTTGCTAAACGCCGTATTAGTAGCTTGCGTAATTATTTTACCGAAACAAAAAATGGCTGGTTTGTAAAATATTTCGATAATAAGACCGAAGGAGAAGGAAAAATTATTTTTGAAGATGTGGATATTGGCGAGCTTCCTGCAAGTAAGGTAAGTGATGATCTTAAAGATAAACGTAATTCGGTTTATAATCCTTCTGCAGCTTCTGAACGTAAGATCCAGATCATTGCTGTAAGTTTTGGTAGTTGATCATCAATCTTTTTTCTTTAAACGCTCCATATTCTTATGAATATAATTCTCGGTGGGCAATGAGGCATTCTGAATGCGTTGCGCATACGTTATAGAATCGGTTATTTCTTTATTTTTTTCATCCACAACATTTTTTTGATGTTGAATGATAAGGTTATCTTTCTTTTTTCTTGTAAAATTTTTATACAATACAACCGATAATACAAGAAGCAGTAATAAACCTGCGGCCATTCCATATTGTCGCGAACGCTGTTGATCTATTTTAGCATCTTTAAGTTGTGCTTCTTTGTTAAGATTAATAATGTTTAATTCTTTCTTATCAGATTCATACTTCTCTTTCATTTCATTCATCTGAAAAGCAAAATCTTTTGTAAATAAGGTATCTCGTATTGTTATGGCGTTGGCTGCGTTTTCATAAGCTAATTCAAAATTTTTGTTGCTGGCATAAGTTCCGGCTAAATGAACCATGAGGTTAAAATTATTTTCACTATAAAATAATCCAAGCGCTTTAAATCCTTTTTTACTTTCTTCATACAATCTTATGCTTTCTTTTGTTTTGCCCAAATCCCTGTAAAGATTTGCCAGGCCGTATTTCCAAAAATAAAAATTAGATGAAGAATCGCCTGAATTGATAAAATCTTTATGACAAGTTTCAATATATTTACGTGCTGTAGCAAGATCTTTTTTCATCAGGTAACAATTTCCAATATTACCCATAATGGTTGGATCAGTCATATTTGCAGCTTTTAGCACTTCTGCAGACTTAAAGAAAAACACTAGTGCACTATCAAAATTTTTAAGATTAAAATAAGCTATGCCCATGTTTTGGTTGGCAAGATTAATGCCCATAATAAAATTGGCTTTTTCAAAAACAGGTGTACATTTTTTAAAGAAACGAATGGCTTCCCGGTTTTGGCCCATTTTTCGGTATAACATACCAATATTGCATTCAACACGCGATATGCTTATAGTATCTTTTAATTGATTAAAATAAGAAATAGCACTTAAATAATAATCAATACTTTCTTTGTAATGAAATGTTTCGTCGTTTATAATACCCAGTATTTTTAATCCTGTTGCAATATCTTTTATGCGGTTTGTTTTTTTTGAAAGCTCAATGCCTTCTTTAATTATTTGTTGGGCTTCATTAATATTATCGTATTTAATTTCCCAGGCAAGGGCAACCAATGTTTTTGCTTTTGTAGAGTCTGCTAATTTTGTGTTTTTTAAAATTAGCTTGAGCGAATCAGCCGTTCTTGTTTGACAATTTAACGTTGATGAAAAGACCAGAGATAAAAAAATAATGACAAGTGTTATGTATTTTGCTTTCACTGTTCTTTTAATTTATTTAAAGCGAATACCTATTACACAAACATCATCTACCTGTTCCAGTCTCCCTTTCCAGTTTTCAAAAGTAGAATCAAATATTTGTTTTTGTTCGGCGGTTGTTTTTTTATGATGAGTAAGTAAAAGTTCATTTAATGCTTTGTACTTAAATTTTTTGCCTTTTGGTCCGCCAAACTGATCGGCAAAACCATCTGTATATAAATAAATTGAATCACCAGCTTGCACATCAATTGTATGAAGCTTGAACGCTTCTTCTCTAATGCCTTTACCTACTGGCATTTTATCGGTTGCTAATGATAATATCTGATTATCCCGAATTAATATTGGTGCATTATTGGCGCCGGCATATTCAATTCTTAGTTTTGAATTTTGAATTTCTAATTTAAATAATATACCATCCATACCGTCCTGCTGGCCTTCTTTAGAAATATCGGCTATCAATCTTTTTCTCACATGATCAAAAATAGCGGCAGGCGAAGAGATATTTTTTTCTTTTATAGCTTCATTTAAAAAGCCAATGTTCAATAAACACATAAAAGCTCCGGGAACCCCATGGCCTGTACTATCACAAACAGCAAGGTAAAATTTGCCATTGTGCTCTGTAGCCCAGTAAAAATCACCACTCACAATATCTTTTGGTTTAAAGAAAACAAAATGATCAGGTAAATGTTTCTCTAAAAAATCGTTATGAGCCAATAAGGTGGCCTGTATTTTTTTTGCATAGTTAATACTGTCCAGTATCTCTTTATTTTTTGTAGAGATCTCTTCATTCTTGGCCTCTATTTCTTTTTCATAATCTTCTGAACCTTGCTTAAAATAGCGTACTACAAAATACAGAATTGAGAAAATTGCAAAAAGGCTGGCGCACCAGTACTGAACTGCAAGATTAGGTGGCACTTCTACATAAGGATCGTAATTATTCTGATACCACGACATTGCAAAAAATGCAATAATATTTAAATAAAAGATAATAAAGATAGTGATCTTACATCTGAATACTATAACCGGAATGGTTGCCGTAGCAAAGAAGAAGAACCTGTCGCCAAGCGTTATGCTATTATACCAGCACAGAATGCAAATGAGAGGAATAGGTATAAGTGTAAAATAGTATTTATTAAAACGGATCCATCCTTTATGATTAAAATAAGGGGCTAAAATAAATGCAATTGAAAAAGGAAAGGTGAAGTAGAGCATGTCGTACAAATGCATTAAAGGACTGAGGGCGCTAAATACGAACATCATTATGGTCATGATAAAGGCCAAACGGTTCATTAATAAAATAACCTTCGTTTCCTGTGGATCTTTGGCAAAATTAACGCCTGCATTAAGTATCTTGTAGAAAGCAGTTTTCATTTAATAACCCTAAATATAGCATTATTAAGAAACTTATTCAAACCTTAAACTTTCGATCGGATCTAATTGTGAGGCACGTTTGGCAGGCATGTAACCACTTAATAAGCCAACAACTATACAAATTATTACACCGGTAATTATCCAAAACCAGGGAATAAAAAATCCGGTATCTAAAGCAAAACTAATAACGTTACCAATTATTATCCCGAATAAGATGCCTATTAAACCGCCCATTACGCAAATAACAACACTCTCAATTAAAAATTGATATTTTATTGCCTGTTGCGTTGCACCTAAAGCTTTTCTAACACCAATTTCGCGGGTACGCTCTGTAACGCTAACCAGCATAATATTCATAAGGCCAATGGCTGCTCCAAGTAAGGTTATAAGACCAATAATAGTTGCGCCCAATGTAACAGTTTTAAGATCTTTAATTAAAATAGAAGCAAGGTTATCTGATTTTACAATGTCAAAATTATCTACACTGGTTGTTGGAATTTTTCTGATTCTGCGAAAAGTTGCTTTAGCTTCATTTAAAATATTATCCAACATTGAGCTGCTTTTGGTTAAAACATTTATGGTAAAGCTCATGTCTTGTCCACCAAAATATTGTCGTGCATTGGTAAGTGGAATAATGCAGAGTTTATCGCCACCAAAGCCCGCGCTGTTACCTTTACTTTTTAAAATACCAACTACTTTGTAACGCGATGCGCCTATTTTAATTATTTTATCCAATGCACTTTGGTTCTCGCCAAATAAGGCTTTTTCAATATCCTTGCCAATTATTACAATGGCTGCGCCGCTGTTTACTTCGTAAGCGTTAAAATTTCTTCCCTGTTCAAGATCATAACCTGCGGTAAGGATATAATTTTCATCACTTCCAAAAACCTGTATGTTAGGATTTGTTTTTTTATTCTCATAACGCACCCGCGAAGCCATGCTTGCCATTGTTGATACAGAGGTTATAACCGGAAAATTAAATTCATTTTTAAAACGCAATGCCTCTTTAAATTTAATATTATCAAAGGTTTTTGCTTTGCGGCCTTTACGCCCAACACGGATATTGATATCGGCATTACGAATGGTAAAGGTATTAGCGCCCATGCTGGTGAAATTGTTATTGATGCCGTTCTTAATAGCATCAATAGCGGATAGAATACCAACTAAAGCAGTAATACCAATGGCAATAATAAGCATGGTAATTAAAGCGCGTAAACGATTAGCTTTAATCGAATCGAGTGCAATGGAAATATTTTCTTTAACGTATATCAATACATTAAAGTTAAGGAATTAGTAAATGGAAATGAGAATTAAATTATGAGCGGCAATACTAAATGTAAAATGGAAGAGGTAAAATGGCAAATGGCGCTTAACTTTTAGTTTTTGTTATTTTGCAATTATAAATTTTCCGTTTTTTAGTCGATCCCCATTAGAGAAAATACTATAAAAATAAACTGAAGGATCAAATGTAGTGAGATCAATACTTTCTTCATTTTCTTCAAACCTAATTTCTTGTATCAATAAGGTTTTACCGGTTACATCGTATAATTTAAATGTAACAGGTTTTCCTCTTAAAGCTTCGGATTTTATTGTAAGTTTTCCTTCAGTAGGGTTGGGATAAATATAAGTTGAAGCATATTCATTTTCCTCAATGCCTGTTGGCATTATCAGGCAACCAATACTATCAGTTAAGTTAATAATGCTAATTGTTGGTTGGATTGGGGATAAGGTTCCTGCATTAGTTAATGTTGAAGTAACTGTTCCGGTACCCATAATCGGCAAAGTTGAGCTAATATTATAAGGTTGATAGCAGCTGGTATTTCCTGTACCTAACGAATCGGTTACAATTACACCTAATTGCCCATAGGCAACATACAATAGCGATGACGTTTTAAAAATAATGTTTGAAGGATTTCCTACCATAATAAAATTCTTGTTTTTTAACTGTGCCATATCAATGCCTGTGATAAATGTTTCGCAACCCCATTGAAAGGTACCCAGCGAATCGCAAACAAAACTCCAGCCCTGCGAATCTTCGTCTTTAAATGTTACCAGTCGTTTATTTCCTGTAATTTTTTTTAAGCTTGCGGGCCTTTGGTAAATTGAACTGAAAGAGAACTGTGTGTTATATTTTTTTGTCCACAATATATTACCAAAAAGATCTGTTTTCATCAATGAGGAATTATAATAAAGAGTATTAAGACATAAATAACCATCGGCTTCAACAATAATATCAAGTCCGGTATAATCTTCTCCATTACCTAATGTTGGTGGGTGGTTGTACATTTTTTGCCAGCTAAAATTACCATTCTTGTCAAGCTTTGTAATACTAGAGTAAGCATCTAATCCTGATCCGGTCTTTCCGGTAAAAATATATCCGGAGTCTGCTGTTTGTTTAATTGTATATGCAATGCTAAAAAAATTCGAAGGACTAATGTTTCTAAACCATGTTAAAGTTCCGGTTTTTGTTAATTTGGCCACAAAGGCTTTAACAGATGTTGAAGTTGTTCGCCCACATATCACAAAACCTGAATCAAGGGTTTGATTTATAGAGTATGGTATTATGGATACTAAATTATTGTTGGTGAACTTACGACACCATAATGTATCTCCGTTTGCTTTTAACTTCATGCAATAAGCATCAGTATAGGAAGAATTCTTGGCTACTATTCCTACTGTTGCGTAAGACGAATCATAAGAATTGGTAGCGTCAATAAAAATAGATTTAAAATTGGTGTTAGCATCGAAGAGATATGACCTCGTCCATTTTATATTACCGGTTGAATCTATTTTAGAAATAATCCCTTTAGAAGAAACAACACCAAAGTCAAGAATGCTGTTATCCGGTTGTGGAAGAACAAAATGAGAATGCATCATATTGTCAGAAGCAGGAGGATTTATTTTTTTTAAATATAACGGCTGGGCTATAAAAAAAGCCGGTGATATTAAAATTAATACCGCTAACAAAAATGTAAAAATATGTTTCATGATTTCACGTTTTACATGTGATGGAACATATTAAAGATACAAAAAAAGATTTATGATGAAAGATGAATGATTTATGACAGAACTGTCTTGAGTCCTGTGTCATTTGTCTTTTATCTACTTGTAAATTTCTTTCTTAGCAGCAAGCAATGTGTTCTTGATCAATGAAGCAATGGTCATAGGACCAACACCGCCGGGAACAGGAGTTATATAACTGCATTTAGGCGCTACTTCATCAAATAGTACATCGCCTTTTAATTTAAAACCGCTTTTTGTTTCGGTACTGGCAACGCGCGTTGTGCCAACATCAATAACAATGGCGCCTTCTTTTACCATGTTAGCGCGTAAAAATTCGGGACTGCCCAAAGCGCAAATAATAATATCGGCTTTTAAGGTGTGTGAGATAAGATCTTTTGTTTTGCTATGGCAAAGTGTTACAGTGCAATTTCCTAAAGCTGTATTTTTTGCAAGCAAAATACTCATTGGTGAGCCAACAATATGACTGCGGCCAATAACCACACAGTTCTTACCACTGGTCTCGATATTATATTTTTCTAATAAATGCACAATGCCATAAGGTGTAGCACTCACGTAGCAGGGTAAATTTAAAACCATTCGCCCAACGTTAATGGGGTGAAAACCATCTACATCTTTACTTGGCTTAACGGCTTCAATTATTTTGTGTTCGTTAATATGACGGGGTAGTGGCAACTGAACAATAAATCCATCTACATCGTTATTATTATTTAGATCGTAAACGGCTTGTAATAATTTTTCTTCGGTAACATAATCCGGAAAACGTAATAAGGTTGATTTAAAACCAACACGCTCACAGGCTTTTATTTTACTGGCTACATACGTTTCGCTACCACCATCGTTACCAACCAGTATGGCTGCAAGATGCGGTTGTTTTAATCCTGAAGCCATCATTTGCGATACTTCTAAAGCAATGTCTTCCTGTAACTCAAGTGATATTTTTTTTCCGTCTATAAGTTGCATTTTCTTTATTC
This sequence comes from Bacteroidota bacterium, assembly GCA_032229505.1. Taxonomy (GTDB): domain Bacteria; phylum Bacteroidota; class Bacteroidia; order B-17B0; family Aurantibacillaceae; genus Aurantibacillus. The sequence goes on along the minus strand of JAVTWD010000097.1, from coordinate 69,740 downwards.
TTTTTAGCCACTAATTTCACTAATTGGCACTAATTTTTTTAAATACTTACTTTTACACTAAGTAATAACGTCTGCGACGTTATCCTGAATTTCACAAAACTACTATAAAATTACACGTTTAAACTTTAGACTATCTTCTCCAAAATTAACTATCAGTCCCAGTTTCATTTTTGATGCGGCAAGATAATTTATTGTTTGCTTTAAATTTTTATCAATTATATTTTCCTGAGCTTTTACTTCAATTACAATTTTGTCAAAAACAATAAAATCAGAAAAATAATAGTGATCTAAAATTTTACCTTTGTAAATTATTTCGAATTTTTTTTCGGCTGAAAATGAAATCCCTTTTAAATTGAATTCGTGTTTTAATGCATCTTTATAAACAGCTTCCAAAAACCCTTTTCCCAAAAACTTATGCACTTCAAAACAACAAGAAATTATATTATAAACTTCATCTTTGTAAAGTAAATCATTTTGTTCATATGATTCCCCAGGGTCATTTACAAGATATAGTTCTTCTGCTTTAATAATTAATTTGGATTAATTTGTGAAATAATTTTTTCGTGTCAATTAGTGCAATTAGTGGCAAAGGCTTACATCTTAGGCATTCCCTTTGGCATGTTACGCATTAATTTGCTCATGGCGTTTTTATCGTTCATCATGCGCATCATTTTGCGGGTATCTTCAAACTGTTTTAATAATTTGTTTACTTCCTGTATGCCTTGTCCGCTGCCTTTTGCCACACGTTGGCGACGAGAACCGTTCAATAACTCAGGTTTGCTTCTTTCTTCGGGTGTCATACTAAAAATAATAGCTTCAATGCCTTTAAAAGCATTATCGTCAATATCCATATCCTTCACAGCCTTGCCAACACCGGGTATCATTCCAACAAGATCTTTAATGTTACCCATTTTTTTGATCTGGTGCAGCTGACCTAAAAAATCATTAAAATCAAATTTATTGGTAGCAATTTTCTTGCTTAATTTTCTTGCTTCTTCTTCATCAAATTGCTCCTGTGCACGTTCCACTAAAGTTACAACGTCGCCCATGCCTAAGATCCTATCGGCCATACGTTCTGGATAGAACACATCCAGTGCATCCATCTTTTCGCCGGTACCAATAAATTTAATGGGTTTGTTTACAACGCTTTTAATTGATAAGGCTGCACCACCGCGTGTATCACCATCTAATTTTGTTAAGATAACACCGTCAAAATCCAATCTATCGTTAAATGCTTTTGCAGTATTAACGGCATCCTGGCCGGTCATACTATCTACTACAAATAAAATTTCGTTTGGCTTAATGGCTTTTTTAAGATCAGAGATCTCGTTCATCATTTGCTCATCAACCGCTAAACGGCCCGCTGTATCTATTAATACAACGGAGTTACCATTTTCTTTAGCTTGTTTTAAAGCAGCTTCTGCAATTTTAATTGGATTTTTTTCTTCGCGATTGCTAAATACTTCAACATCTAATTGCTCTCCTAATACATGCAATTGATCAATAGCGGCAGGACGGTAAACGTCGCAAGCTACCATTAAAGGTTTTTTGCCTTTTTTTGTTTTTAAATAATTGGCAAGTTTACCGGTAAAGGTTGTTTTACCAGAACCTTGTAGACCGCTCATTAAAATAATAGTAGGATTTCCTCCTAAATAAATATCTTCTTTAGTGCCACCCATTAAGGTAGCCAATTCATCATGGGTGATTTTTACAAGTAGTTGTCCGGGCGAAACTGCTGTTAAAACATTTTGTCCTAAGGCTTTTTCTTTAACGTTATCGGTAAACGATTTTGCAACCTTATAGTTAACATCGGCATCCAAGAGTGCTTTGCGCACTTCTTTCATGGTTTCGGCAACGTTAATTTCGGTGATCTTGCCTTGGCCCTTTAAATTTTTTAAAGCGCGGTCTAACTTATCCTGTAAATTATCAAACATGGTACTTTATTTTTAAGGATACAAATTTAAGAAAATGAACGTAATTTTACGGTATCAATTATGAACCACGAATATTATATGCAAATTGCCCTTGATCTTGCCAAAAAAGGCAGGTATAAGGTGGAGCCAAACCCAATGGTAGGTTGCGTTATTGTACATGATGATAAGGTAGTGGCTGAAGGTTATCATCAAAAACACGGTGAGGCACACGCAGAGGTAAACGCCATAAATAATTTGGATAAGAATATTGATGTGGCAGATTGTACTATTTATGTAACACTCGAACCCTGCTCGCATCATGGTAAAACACCACCTTGCGTGGATCTTGTTTTAGCAAAAGGTTTTAAAAAGATGGTATTGGCCGATTTTGATCCTAACCCTTTAGTAGCGGGTAAAAGCATTGCTAAACTTAGCGAAGCAGGGGTGGAAGTAATAATGGATGTTTTGCGCAAAGAGCAGAGGGAATTGAATAAGCGTTTTTTTACTTTTTACAGAAAAAAACGCCCTTTTTATATTTTAAAATGGGCACAAACAGCCGATGGTTTTATTAGCCGCATGCCTTTACCTGTAAACAAAGCAGATAATAAAATTACCGGAGACGAGGCTCAAAAAATGGTGCACCAAATGAGGGCAGATGAAATGGGCATTATGGTGGGTAAGAATACAGTGCTGGCCGACGATCCAAGCCTTACAACACGTTTGGTTGAAGGTAAAAATCCTGTGCGTATTTTTATAGATAGAGTCCTGGAAGTGCCGCAAACATTCAATATCTATAATAAAGAAGCCAAAACCCTTGTGTTTAACGCATATAAGAACGAAACAAAGGAAAATGTTGAATTTATAAAAATAGATTTCAGTAAAAATGTATTGGAGCAGATCTCGGCAAAGCTCTATGAATTAAAGATCCAAAGCGTTTTAGTGGAAGGAGGGTCAGCACTTTTGAATGATTTTATAAAGCAGGAAATGTATGATGAGATCTTTATTTTTGAGAACCCTGAGCTGTATTTTAAGAATGGTTTAATGGCCCCAAAAGTGACTTTTCATGAAAACAATTTTGAACGAATTGGTAAGGATAAGCTTTATAAAATTAGCCCCCGCAACTAAAAACCGGGCTTTTTATCTAAAAAATCGCCCAAAAAAGCCTTATTTTTAAATAATTAGGTTTTTAGTTTGGTGAATTAATATTCTTGTTGTATATTTGCGTCCCTTTTTAAGGGGAAATTAATTAGAATTTAAAGAATATATCATGTCACGTATTTGTCAATTAACCGGAAAAAAAGCGATGGGTGGAAACCATGTATCGTTTTCGAATGTTAAATCTAAACGCCAGTTTAAAGTAAATTTAAAACGCAAACGTTTTTTTGTTCCTGAAACAGGAGAGTGGATTACATTACGTGTTTCTACTTCAGCATTAAAAAATATTAATAAAAAAGGTATTAGCGCTTGTTTAAAAGAGGCCAAAGCAAATGGCATTTTAGCAGCATAATTTTAAAAAAGTAAAGCAATGGCTAAGAAAGGTAATAGAATACAAGTAATATTAGAGTGTACTGAGCACAAAGAAAGCGGTAAACCCGGAACTTCTCGTTACATTACTACAAAGAACAAAAAAAACACTACAGAGCGTATTGAACTAAAAAAATACAATCCGGTATTGAAAAAAATGACTGTTCATAAAGAGATTAAATAATTTTTAAGCATAAGAAAACATGGCAAAGAAAGTAGTTGCAACGTTAAAAACAGGAAAAGGTAAAGATTTTACAAAAGTAATTAAAATGGTTAAGTCACCTAAAACCGGTGCTTATAGCTTTAAAGAAGAAATCGTTCACAACGATCACGTTGCTGATTTCTTAAAAAAATAAAAGTTAACACACATTATATTTAGTCCTTAAAAGAAATTCTTTCCTTTAACCCGGAAAGAATTTTTTGTTTAAAGATATTCCAAATAAAAAATCTAAATTCATAACTCCTAAATTTTAAATTGAAATGGGTTTTTTCTCAAAATTATTTACCAAAGAAAATAAAGAAAGCTTAGATGCCGGTTTAACAAAAACCAAAGAGAGTTTTTTTGGTAAAATTACCAAAGCCCTTGCCGGTAAAAGCACTGTTGATGCTGATGTGTTGGATAACCTGGAAGAAATACTGATAACAGGTGATGTTGGTGTAAGCACAACGGTGAAAATAATTAAGCGTATTGAAGAGCGTGTAAAAAAAGATAAGTACGTGGGTGCTGATGCTTTAAATACTTTATTAAAAGAAGAGATCTCGGGTTTATTGGCAGAGAACAGCAAGAATAACGATGCGTCTCATTTTTCAGAACCATTAAAAAATAAACCACATGTAATAATGGTGGTGGGTGTAAATGGTGTTGGTAAAACAACATCTATTGGTAAAATTGCTTATCAATATAAGCAAGCAGGTAAGTCTGTTATATTGGGTGCGGCAGATACATTTCGTGCAGCAGCGGTAGATCAGCTAACTATCTGGAGCGAACGCGTTGGTGTGCCAATTGTTAGCCAGGGCATGGGTGCCGATCCTGCAAGTGTAGCATTTGATACTTTAAGCAGTGCTAAAGCAAAAGATGCAGATGTAGTAATTATTGATACAGCAGGACGTTTACATAATAAAGTGAACTTAATGAATGAGCTCACTAAAATAAAAAACGTAATGAAAAAAGTATTGCCTGATGCACCTCACGAAGTACTTTTAGTTTTAGATGGCAGCACAGGACAGAATGCCGTTGAACAATGCAAACAATTTACTGCAGCAACAGATGTTACTGCATTGGCAGTTACAAAATTAGATGGTACCGCTAAAGGTGGCGTTGTTATTGGCATTTCAGACGAGTTTAAAATTCCTGTAAAATACATTGGTGTAGGAGAGAAGATGACTGACCTGCAGGTATTTAACGCGCCAGAGTTTGTTGATTCGTTATTTAGCAGTAAATAATTTGTTATCTTTAATGATAACATGCGCTTCATTAAATTCATATCATTAATTTTTTTATTTTTTGCTTTATCATGCAGCAACGAAACTAAAGTTGCAGAAGAAATTGTAAAGCAAAAAGACACTTTGGTCGCAAAAGAAAATGCCATTTCTGTTGCTTCAAAAAAAGATTCTACCATTCCTGTTTCAATCACACAAAGCGAAATTCCTGCAAACATTTCTTTTAAAGGCAATAGCTTTTACGCTGCTTATAAATGGTACGATAAAACCGGTAATAATATTCTGGTACTTTCAACAAGTTCTTTAAGCACAAATAATAAAGAAATTGGTGAAACAGAAAATACCATGGAGCTATTTGCGCGATTGATTAATTTAAAAGATCTGGGTAAACCCACAATAGTTTGGGATATGTACGATGCTGAAAAGAAGTGCATTTTTGATATTACCTGTGAGTTTGTTGATCATAATGTTACCGATCTTGATAACGATAGCCTTAAAGAAGTAATGATCATGTACAAGCTTTGCTGTAGAAGTGATGTAAGCCCCGCAACCATGAAATTGATTATGCGCGAAGGCAAAACAAAGTATGCTTTACGCGGAAAAATGGTATTTATTATTCCTGATATTCCGGATAGTTTATTTGCCGATACCAGGGAAATAGATCTTACTAAAATCCCAAAAGAAGAATTAGAAAAAACAATGTTCAGGGATTGGGGTTGTTATGAGAATGCCAATGATTTTAAAAACGCGCCGGTGTTTTTAGATTATGCAAAGCAGTTTTGGAGATCATTCATTTGAGAATGCGAGCGATTAATTTATTTTATTCTCCTCTAAAAATTTTTTCAATTTCTCTTCTGCTTTTTCTTTTGCCTTTTGCGTTGTAAAAACTTCCGCGTTCCAGTGCTCAGGTTTTTTAGATTGCTTTTCTTTATCGTTTTGTATGCGATCTAATTTTACTTCTGCATCAATTACATCGTTCACTAAATTAAAAGCATTTTCATCTTTTGAATTCAATAATTCTAATAATACATTTCGCTTTTTAAAAGAAACTAATTCGGCATTTGGTATTTGATAATGCGCTGCAATTTTATGAACGTGTTGCATGAGTTGTTTTTTAGTTTCTTCGGTCATGTTATTTTTATTAGAGGGCGTAAAAGTAAGCACAAAAGCCCTAAGTAAAGGTTTTAATTAAAAATTTACGGTATTTTAGGTTTTTGTTAAAGCCAAAATTGACTATCAACACCATTTTAAAGCCAATTTACACATAATGAAATCATTACGATTTTGGCTTTGGGTTATTAACTATTCCTTCAACAAAATTATGAACAATTATCTTTCTGTTAAAAATTTCAAACTATTGATATTCAGTTAATTAAAATGTGTTAATTATACCAATAAAGGCCTTTGTTTTCATTATATTTGTAGTCCGTTTTATAAGGCAAACGTTTAAATAAATTTATGTATAACCCCTCAAACCATGCCTTTTTGGTTTGATACAAGTAAAATAAAAATGGCAGAAAAAACCATGACAGGAAATGCGGATTTCGATTGGAGTTCGATTGGTAAAAAACAAGACAATTATACAGCTGATGAAAAAACAAAGCTGGATGATTTGTATGGTAAAGCGTTAAGCACAATTACAGATGCACAAATTATTGAAGGTACTGTAGTAGCAAAAAACAACCGCGAAGTAGTTGTAAATATTGGTTATAAATCAGATGGTGTTGTTGCTCTTTCAGAGTTTCGTTACAATCCTGATTTAAAATTAGGTGACAAAATTGAAGTATTTATTGAGTCAACTGAAGATACTAACGGTCAGTTAGTATTATCGCATAAAAAAGCTCGTGCTAACAAAAGCTGGGATCGTGTTAACGAAGCTCTTACTAGCGATGAGATCATTAAAGGCTTTGTTAAATGCCGTACTAAAGGTGGTTTAATTGTTGATGTATTTGGCATTGAAGCATTTTTACCGGGTTCACAAATTGATGTTAAACCAATTCGTGATTACGATGTGTACGTTGGTAAAACAATGGAATTTAAAGTTGTAAAAATTAACAACGAATTTAAAAACGTAGTAGTGTCTCACAAAGCTTTAATTGAAGCTGAAATTGAAACACAAAAACGCGATATCATCTCCAAATTAGAAAAAGGACAAGTATTAGAAGGAACTGTAAAAAACATTACTTCTTATGGTGTGTTCATTGATCTTGGTGGTGTTGATGGTTTAATTCACATTACAGATCTATCTTGGGGCCGTATTAACCACCCTGAAGAGATCGTTAAATTAGATGAGAAAATCCAGGTTGTAATTCTTGAATTTGATGATGATAAAAAACGTATTGCTTTAGGCTTAAAACAATTAACGCCACACCCTTGGGAAGCGCTTAACGCTGACCTTAAAGTTGGTGATAAAGTAAAAGGTAAAGTAGTTGTCATTAACGATTACGGCGCATTTATCGAGATCGCCCAAGGTGTTGAAGGTTTAGTTCACGTAAGTGAAATGAGCTGGAGCCAACACTTACGCTCTGCACAAGAGTTCGTAAAAATCGGACAAGAGATCGAAGCAGTTGTTTTAACCTTAGATCGCGAAGAGCGCAAAATGAGCTTAGGTATGAAACAATTAACACCTGATCCTTGGAACGTTATTGTTGACAAGTATTCTAAAGGCTCTAAACATACCGGTACAGTGCGTAACTTCACTAACTTCGGTATCTTTGTTGAGTTAGAAGAAGGTGTTGATGGTTTAGTTCATATCTCAGATCTTTCTTGGAGCAAAAAAATTAAACACCCTAGCGAATTCTGCAAAGTAGGTGATAAAATGGATGTAGCTGTATTGGAAATTGATGGTGAGAACCGTCGTTTATCTTTAGGCCACAAACAATTAGAAGAAAATCCATGGGATGTATTTGAAACTGTATTTACTATTGATTCAGTTCACAGTGGAACTGTATTAAACGTAAATGATAAAGGTGCTACAATTGGCTTAACTTATGGTGTTGAAGGATTCTGTCCTGCTCGTCACTTAAATAAAGTTGATGGTACTTCTTTAAAAGCTGAAGAAGTTGCAGATTTCAAAGTAATTGAATTCAGCAAAGATGCTAAGCGTATTGTTGTTTCTCATGCACGTTTACACGAAGAAGTGAAAGACGAAGCAAGAAAAGCAGACAAAGCTGCTAAAAAAGCTGACTTTGACGAAAGCAAAAAAGCTGTGAAAAAAGTAAAAGATAGCCAGGAAAAAACCACTTTAGGTGATATTTCTGCACTATCTGACTTAAAAGATAAATTAGACGCTAAAAAATAAGCTGTTTTAATAAAACTCCCCAAACGACGAGTTCGTTTTAGGGCAACTAAGAATCACGCCATGGTTTTTAGTTTTTTGAGAGCCAAAACCCACACTAGTTGTGGGTTTTTGGTTTTTATACCCCTGTATGTATTGTTTTAATTGGGTTTGGTTTTAAGTAACCCCTAAAAGCCCTGTCTTTAAAGGTCTTTAAATTTTGGTTGGGTGCACACAATAAAATAAATACTTGTACGTTATTACTATAACACAAGCTCTTTTTTAAAACTAAACACAAAACACTTATTGTTGCCTATGACAAGAACATTTACTTCCAACCTTAATGAAACTGCCATTAAAACCGCAAGCGATCATGAGGATCAATTGCTCTGCCCCGATAGCTATCGGGGTGCAGAACCTTCAAAAAATGTTATTGATAACATTTTAAACTTCAGCAAAAACCTTGAAGTGAAGAAATCAAAATTTGTTGATACGATCGAAACGATAAAGAGTTAAAAATTATTCTATTAATTGAGTCATTCCGGCCTTGAGCCGGAATCTCAGTTCTTAGCTATTGTTGGAGTGCTGAGATGCTGAATCAAGTTCAGCATGACGAGAATTTTTAGTGACGTCCCTTCACATTTTTTATGGAATGAGATAACTTTCTTCATCTATATACTAAATTATTTAAACTAATTTAGATATATAAATTATCCCACATGAAGAAGATATTATTTTGCCTTGTCGCATTTCCTTTTTTAGGAATTTCGCAAACCCAAAACCCCGAGCAACGAATTGAAACCCCTGTTAAAGCTGTAACGCTTTATTTGGATGGAGCAGAAGTTAACCAGCAAAAAACGGTTAATTTAAATGCCGGTATCACACAGGTTGTATTCACAAACCTATCATCCAAATTAATTCCAAAAAGTATACAGGTTAATGTTGGCGAAGGTGTAAATGTATTAAGCATTTCTGAAAAATTAAATTTTTTAAGCCTTAATGCCGAAAGTATAAAAATAAAACAGCTAAAAGATTCATTAAAAACCAACCAATACAAAACGCAACAATTAATTTCAGATAAAGATGCTTATGATAAAGAAAAAGACCTGCTTTTAAAAAACATCAGTATTGGCGGTCATGAAAAAGGTGTTTCAATTGCCGAATTAAAACTGGCGGCCGATTTTTATCGTTCGCGAATGAAAGAAGTTAATGGTGAGATATTAAGACTGGATACAAAAATAAATGAAATGTATGCGGTAACCAACCGTTTGCAAAGCGAGTTGAACGAGCTTAACATTAGCGAAAATAAACCCACCGGCGAAATTATTATTTTGTTACAGTCAGATAGTAAAGTGGCTGCAAACGTTGATCTTAAATATGTTGTTTCGGATGCTGGCTGGGCACCATACTACGAGCTAAAGGCCGAAGATATTGGCAAACCCATTACTTTGGTATACCGCGCACGCGCATTTAATAACACCGGTATTAGCTGGGCCGATGTAAAGCTAAAATTATCAACTTCCGATCCTACACGTAATGCATCTAAACCAACCGTTATGCCCTGGTTCTTAAATTTTAGTTCAGATATATATGGCCAAACAAATGGTTACTTAAGCAACTCCAATAAAAATTATTATCAAAAATCGCAAATTAACGATGGCAATTTAGAGAACCAATTTGGCGCTAAACAACAATTAAACGAAGTAGAATTAAAATCGTGGAATGAGTACCAGGTAAAAACAAAACGCGAAGAAGCTGCTAACACTAAAAAAATTGTTTATGAAGAAGTACAGGTTTCTGAATTAAGCGCTGAGTTTGAAATTAAAAAACCATATTCAATTCCTTCAGATGCTAAGCCTTACATTGTTGAAGTAACAACTTATAGCTTAGATGCCACTTTCAAACATTACTCTTTACCTAAAGTTGAAAAAGATGCTTACTTGTTAGCGCGCATAACAGGTTGGGAAGATCTTGACCTGATCGAAGGTCCGGCCAATGTTTATTTTGGAGGCACTTTTGTTGGACAGTCTTACGTTAACCCGCGCAGTGTGAATGACACTTTAGATCTTTCGTTTGGTCGCGATAGCAAAGTAATTGTTACCCGCACAAAAATTAAAGATTTTAATAACGAAAAAGTAATGGGCAATAATCGCAAAATGACCTACTCATACGAAATGGTTATTAAAAATAACCGTAAGAGCGCCATCAACATTGATCTTGAAGATCAAAAACCAATTTCGCAAAGTAATGAAATTGTTGTAGAAGTAACCGAGGCATCAAAAGGACAAATAAATCCGGATGATGGCAAAGTGAGTTGGAAATTCTTAATTCCGCCGGGCGAATCGCAAAAAATAATTTATACTTACACCATTAAATATCCTAAGAACAGAACGGTAGATACGGAGAAGAAGATGAGAAAGGTGAGAGCAGCTTTTTAAAACGGAAAATGTAAGAGGGAAGATGGAAAATGTATGTAATAGATTTTTACATTTTACATTTGCCATTTTACCTTTTACATTAGTTTCTAATTCCACTTCTTAACCAGCAGCATTCCTGTCTCTATCATATAATCGGTCCATAGTTCGGGTTGCCAGCTATTTAAATTTTTGTTTTTAAGAAGCTGTTTTGTTTTGCTAACATCTTTATTTACCAAAAGTGTTTCAGTAATAAATTGTTGTTGTTGGCCGAGTTTACCATCCTCTAAAGGTTTTAAAGGTAGTTTGTGAGCGATCTTTGTTTTGGTAAATTCTTCAAGCGGACTATCTTCTTTTTTTCTTTGAGTAGAAACTATTTTTTTTACCTGCCTGAAATCTTTTGCAAATTGTAATTTATCTTTTTGAGTTTTTATTGTATTGCCAAGGCGTTCAAAGATCACATGCTCTACATTTTTACAAAGCGGCAATACCTTTTTTAATAATTCAAATACTTCTTTGGGTACAGCTTCATCATGCGTATCTCTTCTTACTTTATTTTTGCTGCTTTTTACATTGGCCCAGCTTCCTCCGGAAATGTGAATCTCTTTTACTTTATCTAATGGGTAAGACTTAACAAGTTTTACGGCATCAACTTTAAAGTTGTGTGATTGGCAGTAAATGTTATGAAGATCCAATATCAAAAAACCATTTACAGGTTCAATTAACTTTCTAAGAAATTCGCCTTGTTCTTTTATTTGCGCATCGCTAAAAGCAAAAGCTAAATTTTCAATGCCAATTGGTAATTGCGATACATTTTGCAAACGCTTCAAGCGGTCTTGCCCTATAGCCAAAGTTGATTTGTTGAATGGTACGGGTAGAGGAGTGCCTTTATGAAAATCATCCGATGTCATAAATGCAAAATGCTCGGTAACGTGACGGTAATTGTATTTTTTTACTTCGGCGGCTAACTGTTTTAACCATTTATCCTGGTTGCTATCCCAGTTGGCTTTTAAAAGCGAATAACGAACGCCGTGGCCAATTAACCTTCCGTTTTGTGAAAACTCTTTTAAAAGCAATTTAAGCCATTCAGGTTCTTTTGCATTTGGAGGGATGGTGTCAAACGACCATTCTATCACATCTACTTCTCCGTTTTGAAATAGGGGAAGGGCAGCCTCAATAAAATCGGCTTCGGGCATTAAAGATATTCCAACCCAGGGATTCATTCTCCAAAATTAATTAAAACCACATAGAAACATAGTTTTTTTATTAAAAGCTATAATGCCTAATTAAGTGAATCATAGATTGAAGCGAAGCTTCAATAACTATGTTTTCTTTGTCTGATCTTTATCCACATTAAACTATGTGCCTATGTGGTTAAATTTTTACGCTAGCCCATTCCGCAAGGCGGACAGTAATCCGCAGTTATAGGTCTGTTTTTGGTTTTAGTTGTTTTTACAGAATCCTGCTTTGCTTTTGCAGTTTTATTCTCTTTAGTAGTGGTAGTTTTTGTTTTGCCTTTATCCTCTTTTGTTTTTGGAGTTTGGGCAATTGCATTTGTACTAAAGATAATAAGTGCGCCTATTGTTAATGTTGAAAGTTTCATAGTATTACGTTTTTTTTAATAAGTCATAAATCCTAAATCTTAAATCAAAGTTCTTTATCCTCTTCCGCAAGCTTCGCAAACACGTTGCTTTTTTGGTTCAACTAAAATATCAGGATCCGTTGTGCTCACTTCTTCTTTAGGTTTTACACATTTTACTTTTGATTTAGTGGTTTTTGTATGTTTTGCTTTGGGTTCAGTTTTTGGTTTTTCCTGTGCAAAAGCATTCACACTAAAACTTATCAGGGCTCCAAGAGCTAATGTTGATATTTTCATATTCTTGTTTTTTGATCTTTATATTTAGATGCAGGACTTTTCATTATTCCATAAATCGTATTTAATGATTTTTTTGTCTTTTTGACTGTCAACTAACAACTCATGACTAACGACTGCTTAACCTTTCCCGCATTTTCCGCAAGAATCAAACTCTTTTTGGCTTTTTGCAGTACCGTTGGCAACCTGTTTTTTATTATTTTCTCCGGTTTTTACTGCCTTGGTTTTAGTAGTTTTTATCTCGCAATTCGTCTTTTTTGTCTTTACCGAATCACTTTCAAACTTATGGTTTGTTGATGTATTTGCGTTTAAGCCTAAGCTAAAACCTATTAGGGCCTTTACGGCTAATGATGAGAGGGTCATTTTATGTCTTTTAAATTGAGATGCAGGCCGTTACCTTTTTCCATAAAATAAGGCCTTTTTTAATAAATTTAATGCCTAATTAATAATTAAGGGCATAAAACAATTGGTTACTTTTGTTTGTATTAAGATTTACATATAATTATGATCAAAAAAATAATTTTTATAACACTTCTTGTTTTTGGAATTAAAACAGTTTGCATCTCCCAACCGGTAAACAACAAACTTATTAAAGCCGATAAATTATTTATTAAGCAGGATTTTACTGCGGCTGCAAAAATATACGAGAGCTATTTAAAATCATATCCTAAAGATTATTATGCTTCGCGCCAGGCCGCCATCTGTTATAAAAAAACAAACGATCAGAATAAAGCGGTAGATCATTGGCCAAATGTTATTGAAAGCAGTAAAGTAACCGATCAGGATAGGTTGGATTATGCCAAATGTTTATTAGCCAATTACCGCACGCAGGATGCTAAAATGATGATCAATTTTTTAAAGACAAGCCCTGATAAAGCAATAGCGGCCTGGGGAATGGCCTATACCAACTTTTCGCAATTTTATGCAGATTCGGCTTTAACACATGTTACCGAAGTTAAGGGAATAAATACAAATGAAACCGAGTCTTGTCCTATAGTTTCAAATGGTAAACTAATTTATATTACTGAAAAAAATAAGACAAGTAGAATTTTTGTAGCAACAGGTAACGATAATAAAAGTATTATTACAGCATCATCAAAAAAAGACGATCTTAATTTTGCAGAAAATGCTGCGTATGCAAAGCAAATTCAAAGTAAAGGTATTTATTCGCAAGTGAGTTTAACAGCCGATGAAACAACTATTTACTATAGTCGTTCGGTTGCAGCAAAAGAGTTAAATAAACTGGCAGAAAGTTCTTCTTATAAATTTCAGATCTATAGCTCTAACCCAAATGCCGAGAAACCCGAAGTTGCGACGCCTTTTGTACATAATAGTGCAGAGTATGATTACACGCATCCATGCGTTAGTAAAGATGGTTTAAAGCTATATTTCTCAAGCGATATGAAAGGTTCTATTGGCGGTAAAGACATTTTTGTTTGTGAATTTATAAACGGTGCATGGAGCGCGCCAAAAAATATGGGCTTATTAATTAATACTCCCGGCGATGAAGTGTTTCCGCATATTTCTGAAGAAGGTGTTCTTTATTTTGCAAGCGATGCCAGACCGGGTTTAGGTGGCTTGGATATTTTTTATGCCGAACCAAATAAAGATGACGGTACTTTTTTTACTGCAAAAAATGCAGGTTTTCCTATCAACACTCAGTTTGACGATTATAGCATTTATATTTTAAAAGGTGGTAAAGCAGGTTACTTTAGCAGTAACCGTAAAAATAATTTGCAGGATGATGATATTTATTATTTTATAAAAGAATAATTTCTTTTATAAATTATATAGAAAATGCAATAGCAAAGATCAGTACAAATAGCGCAATCTTTAAAACAAGGCCAATTATACCCAGCACTTTTCCAATTTTTGCCATCTCAATACCATCGTATTTATCGGGCTCCGCATTTATTTTTTTTATGGCCGAGTTACCCATAATTATAGCAGGAATACTACCTATAAAAAATAAAAATCCGGCAATTCCGGCAATTAAAGCAAGTATGGCCAATTCGTGAGTTGTTCTTTGTCCGCCGCTATTGTTACTGTTGTTATTTTGATTTGAATTTTTAGGCTCTTCGGTAGCTTTAAATACTTCTTTTGTACCATTTGAATATTTGATCATAAAAACGTCTGACTTTTTTACAACGTAAAGAGGGCCGTCAGGCGAATCACATTTTTTGTATTTTACTTCAATAGAAGTTATTTCTAAAACTTTTGCACTTACTTCTTCGCCATTTTTTAAGGTGATAAGATCACATGGATCATCTTTTTGTAAAGAAAAAACGGCTTTAGTAATTAATTTAATAGGCTTAAGTTTAATATCGGCAGAAGCTTCAACGTCTGTTTTAGGTTCTGTATTTACACCGATAATAATTTGATCAATAGTTTCTGGTTTATTTTCTTTCTTATGTTTAATAACAAGATCATCGTTAATGGGCTTTTTAGTTTGAGTTTTTGATCTTGATGAACTTACATAAAATCCTTTTTGATATTTTCTTTTTTGAACACTGCATGATAATAAAATAAGCAGTGGTAATAAAATGATTACAATTTTTTTCATAATTATATGATTTAAGATGCGATTATTATAAGAATTATTGCGCTAAGTATTATTGATAAAAACACTGTGCTTATTATCCGTGCTACTTTTGCAAGAGTAGCGCCACTATAAACTTTGGGATTTTGGTGGATCTTTCTTTCCGCTTTTATTGCACAAACAAGTGCCACAATACTTAATAAACCATATGTTGCAAAACCTAAAACAGCACAAACAATGGCTACAATGGCTAAAGGATGTATTCGCCTGGGTCTGTCGTTATTTGTGTTTGTTTGTGTATTGCTTGTGTTTTGTGTTGAATTATTTTCGGCCTTAAAAACATCTTTGGTTCCATTGGCATATTGTACCATAAATACATCCGCTTTTTTTACAACGTAAAGGGGACCATCAGGTGAATCACATTTTTTGTATTTAACATCGTTTGGTGTTATTTCCAAAATTTTCACCATCGATTCATCACCATTCTTTAAAATGATCCTGTCACATAAAGAATCGGGATTACTATTTATGAGTTTAAAATGTGAAGGAATTATAGCAGGAACAGTATTTTCCGCAGATGCCGAAATTATCTCAACTTCGGTAACTGCCGAATGAATGGGGTTGGTTTTTAAGGTTAGATTACCTGATTCTGTTTTTAGATTGCTAACACTCTTGCCTTGTTCTTGCTTTTTATGTTTTAAATTGCTTACATAAAACCCTTTTTGATATTTTCTTTTTTGCACACTACAAGAGAGCAGCAAAATAAAAGGTAAAATAAAAAGCAGTTTTTTCATGTAAGCATTTGTCTTATTAGACTATGGTATAAAGTAAAAGTTTAAGCAAAGGCGCTAACAATGCCACCCATTAAGCCAAAACAAACTATCCAGTAACCGCAATTAATGGCTATGTATTTAAACCCTTTTCCTTCAAACATAGCATTTGTTGCTAAAACAGGTGTGGCTATCATAAATCCGCCTATAGTGCCATGCAAGGCCCCGTGCTTAAATGTTCTGTAACTTGTTCCAAGCGCATCCATAACACCTTTGTATAAAGCGCCCATCGGAGTGCTAACATCATCAATTGGCTGTTTAAAAAATAAAGAGGTTACATGCAATTGATGAATGGCAATAAATTGCATGCCAAAAGCAAGAAAAAAAGCTAAAACAAAGCTTACACCAAAAACAACGGCCATATTTGAGTTTTTTGCCTTTTCGGGTGTCATGCCGCTGGCAGCCATCCATGCGGTGCCAAAAACTTTTGGGTTATACCAAACAAAACCGAGTAACATCGGTATCAACGTGGCAATTATAATGCCTAAAAAATTAATATGCATAAGTTATATTTTTACTCAAATATATTAAAAAAACAGCCTTTTAGTATATTTTAACCATAAGTTTATAAGGCAAACCTGTTAAATGTTTGTTAGCTATATTAATTTTAAAACGCGTTTTTACTATAACTTTGTTGCTTAAATAAAAATGAAACAGTTTCTTAAATATTTTATCCAGGGTTTGATCTTATTCATTCCTTTGATCATTACAGTTGCCATCCTTTCCCGATTATTTTATTTTTTTGAAGGATTGTTCTCCGTTTTTGGTTTTACCGATAATGTAATTTTAAATACTATTCTTGGTATGATCTTTACGCTAGGTATTATTTCTTTGGCGGGTCTTTTAGCTTCATCTTTTGTGTTCAAGCAATTCTTTAGTTTTGTTGAAGATAAATTAGAACATGCTCCTTTTATCCGCCATATCTATTCACCTATAAAAGATTTTACCAATGCTTTTGTTGGTAACAAAAAACGGTTTAATAAACCTGTATTGGTACTTACAAATCCTGCTGCCGAAATAGAGGAGATAGGTTTTATAACTCAGGAAGATCTTAAAGATTTTCATATTAAAGATAAAGTAGCGGTATATTTACCAATGTCGTATTCATTATCCGGCAGATTAATAATTGTGCCTGCTAAAAGTGTAAAGCCTTTGCATGCAGATGCAGGAGATACCATGAAGTTTGTTGTAAGTGGCGGTGTTACCGAAAAAGATGAGTAAACAATTTAATTTTACCAGAAAAAAAAATGGCAGATATTCTTCAGATAAGAAATGTTTCAAAAAAATACAGTAACCACGTTGCTTTAAACGATGTTTCTTTAAACATTGCTGAAAAGTCTGTTTTTGGTTTATTGGGGCCTAACGGTGCAGGTAAAACCTCATTGATACGGATCATTAACCAAATTACAGGCCCTGATAATGGTGAGATCATTTTTAAAGGTGAAAAGCTACACCCTAAACATGTTGAGCGTATTGGCTATTTGCCCGAAGAACGCGGCCTTTACAAAAAAATGTCGGTGGGCGATCAGGTACTATATCTTGCGCAATTAAAAGGCTTAAGCAAAGCTGAAGCAAAAAAACGTTCGACCTTTTGGTTCGAAAAATTTGAAATGCAAAGCTGGTGGAAAAAGAAAATTGAAGAGTTGAGTAAGGGCATGCAGCAAAAAGTGCAATTTATTGTTACTGTTATTCACGAACCGGAGCTTTTGATCCTGGATGAACCTTTTAGTGGCTTTGATCCCATCAACGCGCAAATGATAAAGAATGAAATTTTAGAGTTGCGTAAAAATGGTGCAACGGTTATTTTTTCTACCCATAACATGGGCAGTGTTGAAGAGCTTTGCGATAACATTGCTTTAATTCATAAATCAGAAAAAATATTGGATGGTTCTGTAAAAGATATTCGTAAAACGCATCGCAGCAATACTTATAAAATTACATTTAAAGGTAATTTAATGGGCTTTACCAATGCTTTGTGGACAGGCGCTGAGTTTTTAGATAAACATACCGAGGACGATCTTAATTCAGTTACCGTTAAATTGTTGAACGGTGTAACGTCAAGCCAATTATTGCAAGCGGTATTGCCGGTTTGCGAGATCCATTCATTCAACGAATTAATTCCAAGTATGAATGATATTTTTATTATGAAGGTAAACCAGGGCAACGAGGTTGCAGGTACTAAAAGTAATTTTACAGAGTAAATAAAAAATTGAAATGAGGAAAATAAGATTAATCATTGGCCGCGAAATAAAGTCGAAATTAAAAAACAAGACCTTTATTATCATGACCATTTTGGCGCCGCTTTTAATAACGGGCTTTTTGGCTTTTATGATAAAAATGGCGCAGTCAGAAAAGACGGAGCAAAATGTTTTAGTGATTGATGATTCGCAATTGTTTAAAGATAAATTGGTTGGTAACGATTACATTTCTCTTTCTTTCTCTAACGATAAGTTAGAAAAAGCAGTTGGCGAATTTACCGAAAAAGGATATTCGTGTGTATTGTGGATCTCACCAACAGTTATTGAGGGCGGGGCAGGAGCAACAAAACTGTTCTATAAAAAATCGCCTGGCTTTGCTTTTCAAACTTATGTAAAGGATCAGATGGAGCGAATTATTTATGAAAATAAATTAAAAGCAAATAATATCGATCCAAACATTATTTCAAATTCTAAAGCCAGTATAAAGATCATTCTTGAAAAAGTAAATGATCTGGGTAACACACAGGAGCAAGAAAGCTTTGGCTTGTTTGGTTTTTTAACCGGAGCGCTAATGTTTATGTTTATTTTAATGTATGGCATGATGGTGTTTAGAAGTGTGATGGAAGAAAAAACAAACCGCATTGTTGAAGTAATTGTATCTTCTGTTAAGCCTTTTGAATTAATGCTTGGTAAGATAATTGGTGTGGCTATACTTGGCACCATTCAGTTTTTAATTATGGGTTTAATTACTTTTATTTTAACTACAGCACTTTCTGCTATCTTTTTAAAAGACGCTTCTGCGCAATTAAAAGTATTTCAGGATCAACAAGAGATGGTAAAAAAGAACGGCACTAACGTAAACTTTAACGATCTTGAAAAATTTGATGATAAGTTAGAGCTATTCGATCTTATGAAAAAAATAAAAGGAATTAACTTCACTCAAGTTTTTATTTATTTTGTTTTATATTTCATCTTTGGCTATTTGTTCTATAGCTCAATAATGGCTGCTATTGGCAGTGCGGTCGATTCCGAGGCCGATTCTCAGCAATTTATTACACCGGTAATGATACCCTTAATGGTAGGTTATTTTATTGCCACTAAAACAATTATGGATCCTGATTCTTCAACAGTTTTTTGGGGCTCGATGATTCCATTTACTTCGCCCATCGTTATGATGTCGCGTATTACCAATGGTGTTCCTCCATGGGAAATGAACCTGTCATTAGGTATTTTGGCAGCTTCTTTCATTTTTACCACCTGGTTGGCCGGTAAAATTTACCGTACCGGTATTTTAATGTACGGTAAAAAAACAAGCTGGAGAGAAATAGGAAAGTGGTTGTTTTATAAGTAGCATTTCGTGATGGAACACAGATGATACTGATTAGACAGATTTTCACTGTTTGAATCATCTGTGAAAACCCGTTGAATCTGTTTTATCAGTGTTAAATCGCTTAAGCTAAACTTTAACCCCAATTACCAACACATCATCTACCTGATCTTGTTTGCCGCGCCAGTTTTCAAACGAAGCATTTAAAAGATTTTTTTGCTCTGTAAAGTTTAAATGCGCGTTTTGTAACAGCACTTCTTTAAATTGTTTGTGCATATACTTTCTGCCTGTAGGTCCGCCAAACTGATCCGGAAAACCATCAGAAAAAGTATAGATGGCATCTCCTTCTTCTACTTTAATAATGTTATTGGTAAATGGTTTTGGCAATAAATAAAAACCGCAGGGTTGTTTATCTGCTCTGTGAATTTGTAATTCCTGTCCATGCCCTTGTTGCTCAGCTTTAATAATATATAGGGCATTGTTGGCAGATGCGTATTGAAATTCTCTTTTGGTTTTATCCAGGCTGCAAACCGTTATGTCCATACCATCCTTGCTTTCACCAAAATTGCCATGTTGTTTTAAGGTGGTGATGATCTTCTCGCGCATATTATTTAAGATCTCTGATGGCGTAGTAATGCCTTTTACTTCAACGATCTCATTTAAAAAAGAGATGCCAAGCATGGTCATAAAACCTCCTGGTACACCATGGCCTGTACAATCGCCGGTAGCGTAAAATACTACATTATTCTTTTCGTAGATCCAGTAAAAATCGCCGCTCACAATATCTTTTGGTTTAAACAATACAAAGCTTTCTTTAAAATGCTTGGTAAAGTGCGATTCAAGTGGAATTAAAGACTCCTGGATGCTTCTGGCATAATTGATGCTATCGGTAATTTCTTTTTTTTGATTTACAACTTCAATGTGGGCTTCTTCAATGATCTCTTTTGATTTGGCCAGTTCTAAACGACTTTTTATCTCGCGGTACGTTAATCTATAACGTGTACGAATAAGAAATACACAAAAAACTGCAACAGTAAAAGTTAATAAACCGCCATTAATAATAAATTCATCAACCGTTAGTTTACTGTTTATTATATAAAAAGCAATATTGCTGATTATGGTAGCTATCAATAAAATGATGGAGAGGCGCAATTCCCAAAGCACAAGCATGCCAACACCAATAAATAAAACCATATAAGCAAAAGCGTGTTTTTGAAAATGGGAAATATCCATCACACTCCACATATAGGCGTTTTGTATTGAAATACCCAATACCAAAATAAACATGCAGGTATAAATGTTAACGCCGGTTATTTTTCGACTAAGCAAAACGGCTAAACTAATACCTGTAACACTTGCCCTGAAAATAAAAAAGGGAATCCAGTAATGAGGAATAACAAAATAGTCGCTCAAAAACCAAACAATGTTTAAAGCCATGCCTACCCAACAAGCAATAACATGAAATTTTTCAGTTGACCGGTAAAATTCTTGTTTTACGTTAATTTCAGGAACACGGGTTTCTTCCATAATGTGTTCCTAAAATACAAAAGAAACCCATTAAACGAAATAAATTTCGACGAATGTTTAGGTTTGAATAGTTCCCACATTGTATTGCTTGGTAATAGGGGCGTGGTTAGCCATTTCTATGCCCATGCTAATTACTTTACGAGTATCTAAAGGATCAATGATCGCATCCAGCCAAATGCGTGCTGCAGCGTAATAAGGCGTTGTTTGTGTATCGTAACGGTCTTTTATTTTGTTATATAATTCCGCTTCTTTTTCAGGAGTAATTTCTTCGCCTTTCGCTTTTAAGCTGGCAACTTCTATCTGCACTAATACTTTTGCAGCTTGTGCGCCACCCATTACTGCCACCTGCGCTGTAGGCCAGCCAACAATTAAACGAGGGTCGTAAGCTTTACCACACATAGCATAATTGGCAGCACCATAACTATTGCCTAAAATAATGGTGAATTTTGGCACGACACTGTTTGCCATTGCATTTACCAGTTTAGCGCCATCTTTAATAATGCCGCCATGCTCGCTGCGAGAGCCAACCATAAAACCTGTAGCATCTTGTAAAAACACTAATGGAATTTTCTTTTGATTGCAATTCATAATAAAACGCGCTGCTTTATCGGCACTGTCACTATAAATTACACCACCAAATTGCATCTCATTACTGCCCCCCGGTTTTTTTGCTTTTACCACTTTACGTTGGTTGGCAACAATACCAACTGCCCAGCCATCAATGCGTGCGTAGGTGGTGATAATACTTTGTCCGTAATTGGCTTTATATTCATCATGTACACTTCCATCCACCAGGCGCTCAATAATTTCATACATATCGTATTGTTTATCGCGCGTGTCAGGAAAAATACCATAAATTTCTTTTTCATCTTTTTTAGGCTTAGCTGCTTCAACACGGTTAAATCCTGCTGTTTCATAATCACCAACCTTGCCCATAATGTTGCGGATGCGTGTTAAACAATCTGCATCATCTTTACATTTGTAATCGGTAACACCACTAATTTCGCAATGTGTTGTTGCGCCACCCAATGTTTCGTTATCAATGCTTTCGCCAATAGCAGCTTTTACCAAATAACTTCCTGCCAAAAATATCGATCCTGTTTTATCAACGATCATGGCTTCATCGCTCATAATTGGCAAATAAGCGCCACCCGCCACACAGCTGCCCATAACAGCCGCTATTTGTAAAATGCCCATGCTGCTCATTACAGCGTTGTTTCTAAAGATCCTTCCAAAATGTTCTTTGTCCGGAAAAATCTCATCCTGCATTGGTAAATAAACACCGGCGCTATCTACCAAATAAATTATTGGTAAACGGTTTTCCATGGCAATTTCCTGCGCGCGTAAATTCTTTTTTCCGGTGATAGGAAACCATGCTCCGGCTTTTACAGTGGCATCGTTAGCAACAACAATACATTGCTTACCGCTCACATAACCAATAACAATAACCACACCGCCACCTGGGCAGCCACCATGTTCGGCATACATTTCGTAGCCGGCAAAAGCACCAATTTCTGTACGTGGTGTGTTTTTGTCCAATAAAAAATCAATACGCTCACGTGCGCTCATTTTACCTTGCTCATGCAATTTATCAATACGCGATTTACCTCCGCCTAAATAAATTTTTTGCAAACGCTGCTCCATCTGGCTAATAAGCAAACGCATTTTGTCGTCGTGTTTATTGAATTCTAAGTCCATAAGTTTTTTATTGATGCTTTAAATATATATTATTTTTTTTAATATTCGGTTTCATTAAACCTCACCCTTCCGTCCCTCTCCAAAGGAGAGGGAGACTCACTGTTGAAATCCTTCTCCTTTGGAGAAGGATTTAGGATGAGGCTGTCTTTATCATTTTTAAATATTTTACAACATCGTTCAAATAATTGATCAGGTTAAACGGTTCTGTTTTTTGAATGATGAGTTGCACTTCATTATAATTGCTATTTTGTCCACATTTAACCGGTGCTTTAAGGCTTGATGTTAGTGCAGATGCAAACAAATTAAAATTAGTAGCGGCATTTATTACAAGATCAAATTTTTTAGAATTGATTTCATCTGTAACCGGCTTTTTAGGAAGGTTTAAAATTGACTTATCTTTTTTTGTAAAGCATTTCCAATCGCCAAAACTTTTTTCTTTTGACTGTAATTCAATAAAAAAAACCTCTACATGTTTTTGTGAATCTGTAATGAATTTATCAATGGTACTTTTATTTATTGTTTGATCTTTACTTATAACCAAAGCTACTTTCTGAATTTTATCCCAAGGTAAAAATTGTTTTGGTGCGGCCGAATTATCTTTGGCTACCTGCGATTTTAAAGTGATCTCTGCTAATTTGTTAAGCATTTATCAGAACAATGTTTTTGAAAGTGTAACAAATTTATTTACTGTTTCAATAAGTGATAAAGTGCTTTTTCCACCTGCAGCATTAACGTGTCCGCCGCCATTAAAATGTTTACGCGCAAATTTATTCACATCAATTTTTCCTTTACTGCGGAAAGAAATTTTTATATAACCTTCTTCCGATTCCATAAACATGGCGCAAACCTTAATGCCTTTTATTGAGAAGGGATAGTTAACAATACCTTCCGTATCTCCTTTTTGGTAATTGAAACGTTTTAATTCTTTTTCACTGATAGCAAAGTAAGCAGCCGGAATATCTTTTACCATTTCCATTTTCTCACTTAATAAATAGCCTAATAATTTTAAGCGTTCATAACTGTAAGTATCATAAACTGCGCTATGAACATCTGCCGGAACCATTCCGGTTTTTAAAAGCTCCGACACAACCAAATGAGTTTTGGCTGTAACACTTGGGTAACGGAAAGATCCTGTATCTGTCATTAAACCTGTATATAAACAGGCTGCAATTTTTTTATCGATCAATGCTTTGCCACCCATGCCAACAATTAATTCATATATAAGCTCGCAAGTGCTGCATGCTGCTACATCATGAAAATAATAAGCGGCATATTTATCAGGTTGCTGGTGATGATCGATCATTACAATAGGGGCAGTGGCTTTTGCCAATAATTCGCCTAATTTTTCAATACGTTTAAACGAGTTAAAATCTAGGGTAAAAATAAGATCTGCCGCTTTTACCAGCTTTTCTACTTTTGCCTGGTTGTTTTGATGAATAATTACCTGCTTGTTGCCCGGTAACCAATCTAAAAACTCGGGGTAAGCGTTAGGAACCACTACTTTTACCTTTTTTTTAAGCTTTAAAAGGTAATTATAAAGGGCAAGACTGCTTCCCATGGCATCGCCATCGGGGCTCCAATGTGTTGTAATAACAATGTTTTCAGACTTTTTTATTACATTTTTAAACTTTAAGAAGCTGTCTTTTTGCATAAACTAAGGAAAACAGTAAATTTAGGGTATTTGGCACTCAAAAGCATGAAAAAGCCCGAAAAATATTTTAAGGTATTTGAAAAATTCATTATATTTGCACCTCTTAAATTATTAAATAGACTAAAAAATGCTAATAGTTCAAATTAAAGAAGGCGATAACATTGAAAAAGCCTTAAAAAAGTACAAGAAGAAATTCGAAAAAACTGGTGTAGTTAAACAATTACGCGAGCGTACTAAGTTTACAAAACCATCTGTTCGTCGTCGCGAAGAGATCATTAAAGCAGCTTACAAGCAAAAATTACAGATCGGCGCAATCGAGAAGTAATATCTTTCTTATATTTCACAATTTTTATATTGGAATCCTAATTCGAATTAACTAAATTCGGGTTAGGATTTTTTAATTTATGAAGGCAGAAGAGGCGATAAAAGATTTTACTCGGTATTTAAGCCTGCAAAAGCGCGCCAGTCCTTTAACAGTAAAAAACTACGCCTTAGATCTTCTTGAATTTTTTCGTTTTTTGGATGCAGAATCACGCAATTTAAACCTTTCCGAAATATCTCACCAACATGCCAGGGGCTTTATGGCTTTTTTAATGGATAAGAAGCAATCCCCCCGCAGTGTTAACCGTAAACTAAGCACTTTAAAGTCGTTTTTTAAATACCTGGTAAAAACCCATGTTTTAACAATTAACCCCATGCAAAAGGTGCAAGGACCAAAAGTTGCTAAAAAACTACCGGTTTTTATTGACGAGAACCAAACAAAAAACCTTTTTGAAGGTTATACTTTTAAAGAGGGCTTTGAAGGCCTTAGAGATAAGCTGGTGATTGATATTTTTTACCAAACCGGCATAAGAAGGGCAGAGCTGATAGGCTTAAAAGAAAATGACATTGATTTTTTTAATGGTCATTTAAAGGTTTTAGGCAAGAGAAACAAAGAAAGGATCATTCCTTTTGGAATTGATCTTAAACGCAACCTTGAAGAGTACCTGAACGTAAAAAAACATACTAATCTCCAAAACCCGTTTCTGTTGGTTACACTAAAAAATACTCAGCTTAGCCCACAACACGTAACAAAAATAGTTTCAGAAGTTTTAAGCGCGGTTACTACTAATTCCAAAAAAAGTCCACACGTTTTACGTCACACATTTGCTACACATTTATTAAACAATGGTGCAGATATTAATGCCGTAAAAGAATTATTAGGCCATGCAAGTTTAGCAGCAACACAGATATACACACATAATACAATCGAAAAATTAAAAAGATCTTATAATCAGGCACACCCGCATTCGGGTATTTAATAACACAAAAAAAATAGAAAGGAAAACAAGTTATGACAATCAACATTCAATCAGTGCATTTTGATGCCGACAAAAAGTTACTAGACTTTGTAAATGATAAAGTAGGAAAGTTAAACAAGTATTATGATGGAATTATTAATAGCGAGATAACGCTTAAATTAGATAAGAACAGCAATAGTGAGAATAAAATTGCCGAAATAAAAATGTTAGGTAAAGGCCATGAGTTCTTTGCCAAGAAACAATCTGCAAGTTTTGAAGAATCGACAGATCTTACTTGCGAAGCGTTAAGAAATCAAATAATGAAACATAAAGAAAAAATAAAAGGATAATTTTCCTATTTGATATAAATAAAAAAAGCCTTTCAGTACGAAAGGCTTTTTTTATTATAGTTTACCTGAAAGAAACTTCCAGTTTTTTTTCTTCTATCAATTTTTTAAGATTTAAAAGCCCATAACGCATTCTGCCTAATGCTGTATTTATTGAAACATTTGTTACATCCGCAATTTCTTTAAAGCTCATATCATAATAAGTACGCATGATCACTACTTCACGCTGATCGGCAGGCAATTCGTTAATGATCGAGCGAATACTTTTTTTGAATTTAGCTGTTTCATCAAAATTATCAGGTTCCTGGGTATCGCTGGCAAGTGTATTAAATACACTTACTTCTTCGCCTTCTTCGTTTACATAAACAGGTACAGGTGGCATTTTTTTGATACGGCGAAAATGATCGATGATAAGGTTACGTGCAATACGAATAACCCATGGTAAAAATTTACCTTCTTCGCTGTACTGACCGCGTTTTAATGTTTGAATAACTTTAAAGAAAGTATCCTGAAAAATATCTTCGGCCAAAGCTTTGTTTTTTACAACAACCATAATAGAAGAAAAGATCTTTCTTTTATGACGTGTTAATAAAATTGATAAGGATTCTTCGTTTCCGCCAATATAGAGTTGTACCAACTCGTTATCATTTAATAATTGAATAGACATGCGTTTTACTATTTTAATTAAGGAGATCTAGTAAATGTCTATTCTATTGGCAATTGGTTTTAAATGATTTATATGAGCAAATATAGACCAATTTAACGAATGTTTGAAATTGAAATGTTAAAATTGTTAATTTTTTGAGTGAAATATAGGTTTCAATGAGTGAATGAAGCTAAAACCGAGAAAAAAGAGCATAAAAAAGGGTAAGCTACTCTCATCGCACCGCTCAACCGCATACCCTTGCTTTGTTCCCAACCTGGGGGATTCTGTAGGAGCTGGTCGTGAAAGACTTACCCGTGACAAAATTAGTAATTATTTTAAGTATAGCTACTAATTTATTTTAATTTTTCTTTTAATCTCTGCTACTGCCTGTAAATCTCCAGATGTAGTATAACAAAGTAGCAACAGATCCCAATGCAGCAACAAAATATGTATAAGCCGCCCATTGTAAAGCATCTTTTGCTTCAGCATGCTCATAATCCCTTGTCAATCTTGAGTTATCCAACCAGGCTAAAGCCCTTTTACTGGCATCTACCTCTACAGGTAAAGTAATTAAACTAAATAATGTAATAGCACCCTGTAAAATAATGAATATCAAAAGCATAGAATTCATCATGCTGTGCATACTATAGGCTGCAAATGCTAAACCTATAGTTAAAAAGCTCATTAAATTACTTGCAATTTGCACTGCGGGTACTAATTTACTTCTCATGGTAAGCCATTGGTATGCTGTTGCGTGTTGCACAGCGTGTCCGCACTCATGTGCTGCTACTGCAGCAGCGGCAATATTTACACCATTATAAACATCGGCACTTAAATTAACTGTTTTATTAGCCGGGTTGTAATGATCGGTAAGTTGACCTTCAACACTCATTACTTTTACATCGTAAATGCCGTTTTCTTTCAACATTTTTTCTGCTATCTCTTTTCCACTGAGGCCCGATGATAAGCGCTCTTTGGAGTACTTGGCAAATTTGCTTTTTAAGCGTGAGCTTACTAAAAGCCCTATTATCATAAATACACCTGCAATTACCAATAAACCTAAATCATACATAATTATATTTTTTTTACTAAGTTAGAACAAACTAAATGCCATTTATGTTTTCATGTCAAAATAACATCCATTTGCTTTAAACCCTTGTAATAATGGCATATGATTAACCACAAAGTACACAAAGGTTTGCACGAATAGCGCAAAGGTTAATTTTCTTTGTGATCATAGAGCCTTCTTAGTGCGCTTAGTGGTTATTGTTAAAACTAAATTAACAAAACGCCTTTAGTAAGTTTAATTTTTTTTGGCCTTTGTACTTAAAACTTTAAAGTAGTTTTAGTATCTAACAAATTAAGTTTGATTATGGCGGAAAAGCCTTTAATATTAGTAACTAACGATGACGGTATTTTTGCACCGGGCATAAAAGCTCTGGCAAAAATTGCTTCAAAGTTTGGTGATATTGTTGTTGTTGCGCCCGATAAACCACAAAGCGGGATGGGCCATGCCATTACCATTAATGCTACATTACGCATTCAAAAAACAAATTTTCATAATGCAAGTATTGAGTATGCCTGTAGTGGTACACCGGTTGATTGCGTGAAGATGGCCGTTAATCATATTTTAAAAAAGCGTCCCGACCTTGTTATCAGTGGTATTAACCATGGTAGTAACAGTTCTATAAATGTTATTTATAGTGGAACCATGAGTGCCGCTATTGAAGGGGCTTTAGAAGGAGCGCCAAGTATAGGTTTTAGTTTGTGCGATTATGCAATGGAAGCAGATTTTATGCAGGCTGAAAAATTTATTGAAAGGATAATCTCAGAAGCATTAAAAAATAAAATGCCTAAAGGTGTTTGTTTAAATGTAAATATTCCAAAATTAAATGCCGATAAGATAAAAGGAATAAAAGTAGTGCGCCAGGCAAAAGCCAATTGGGTAGAGCGTTTTGATGAACGCAAAGATCCTTATGGCAGAGAGTATTATTGGTTAACCGGCGAGTTCGTTAACTTTGAACCTGAATCGTTAGATACAGATGAATGGGCCTTAAATAATGGTTACATCTCTGTAGTACCTACGCAAGCCGATCTTACAGCGCATAGTGTTTTAAAAGAATTTAATTTTAGTTAATATGAATTGGGTACAACGTTTAGATAAATTTTGGATAGGCCTTGTGATAGGATTAATTTTTCCGATGATCATGTTCTTTTTATACTGGTTATTTTTTCACAATTATTTAAGTTTTCCGCGCGGTTTTTACCGTTATTTAATTGGTGGATATTTATTAAGTAACGTTATTAAAATATGTGGCATAGGAAATTTATTACTTTTTTATTTTGGATTAAACCGTAAGATAGATGGCTTTAGCAAAGGCATTATCGTAAGCACATTGGTATATGTAGCTTTAGTGGCTTATGTTACTTATTATATGGAACCAGCTTTTTAATAAAATGAAATACTATTTTTTAACCGGCGAGCCAAGTGGAGATCTTCATGCAAGCAATTGTATGAAAGAGATCATGAAGTTGGATGATAAAGCAGACTTTGCTTTTACTGGCGGAGATCTTATGGAAAGCCTTACCGGTAAAAATGCGGCCATACACATAAAGCAAATGGCCTTTATGGGTTTTATACGTGTGCTTCAAAATATTTTTACGATCAAAAAAAATTTTAAAATTGTAAAAGAAGATATTTTAAGATTCAAACCCGATCTTTTGGTGTTAGTAGATTACCCCGGCTTTAATTTGCGCATGGCAAAATGGGCGCACGAAAATAATATCAAGACTGATTTTTATATTTCACCAACCGTTTGGGCGTGGAAAGAGGGCAGGGTAGAGATCATAAAAAAATACGTGAACAAATTATTTGTTATCCTTCCTTTTGAAGAAGCTTTTTACAAAAAACATAATTACAAAGCTTATTTTGTTGGTCATCCGTTAATTGATGCGATCGAACAAAAAAAACCAACACTAAAAAGTAAAACTGATTTTATTAAAGAAAATGGCTTAAGTGAAAAGCCAATTATAGCCATACTTCCGGGCAGCCGTGCGCAAGAAATTGAATACATGTTGGGCATTATGATGGAGGTTACCAAAAATTTTCCTGCCTATCAATTCGTTGTTGGTGGGTCAACTAATTTACCAGAAAGTTTTTACGAAAGCTTAAAACAATATAACATCAAAGCTGTTTTTAATCAAACGTATGAGTTAATGAGTTATGCCGAAGCGGGAATTATTAAATCGGGTACTTCTACTTTAGAAAGTGCTTTATTTAAATTGCCTGAAGTAGTGTGTTATAAGAGTGGAGCCCTATCCATAAGAATTGCAAAATTATTGGTTGATGTAAAATACATTAGCCTTCCTAATTTAATAATGGATCAGCCTGTTGTAAAGGAACTGATCCAGAATGACCTGAGTGTAAAGGGCATTTCAAATGAATTAGAAAAATTATTGAACGATAAACCTTATCGCGAAAAAATGATAAGCGATTATATTGAATTAGAAAAACAATTAGGCGGTCCCGGAGCTTCGAAGCGTTTAGCCGAAGCATTAGTACAGGATGCCACAGCAAAGAACTAAATTGAAACAGAAACTTAAAATAATTACTGCTCTTTTAATTGGTGTAAGCTTATTTACATCTTTTACTTCTTTTTATTCGCCGGCCGAAACGCTGCAAATACGTTTGTATGCGCATTTAAAAGTGAATACTATTTCGGTAAATGTAATTAAAGGAAACTACAAAGTTTTGGCAGACGGAAATCTTATTGCCGAAGCAGGAGACGAATCGCAATTTAAGTTAATATTAAGAGGCGATAGCATACAACTTAATCATAACGAT
The DNA here is from genome assembly GCA_032229505.1 of Bacteroidota bacterium. Lineage (GTDB taxonomy): Bacteria > Bacteroidota > Bacteroidia > B-17B0 > Aurantibacillaceae > Aurantibacillus. The sequence continues at coordinate 39,412 of JAVTWD010000097.1, read as the reverse complement.
AAGATAATTGGTAATTTTAAATATTTAAAATTTGCCGGTGGCGATGCTGATGAAATTAAAATTAAATTAGTTAATCCTGATAGAAAACCCCGCATCTATCAAAACAATGTTAGCTTTAGCGTTAATGAAGAATATATCCGCATTATAAACGATGTTATTTTAGATAATTACATTGCCGGTGTTACCGAAGCCGAAGCAGGCTCACGCTCTAATGTAGAGTTCTATAAAGTACAGGCCATTTTGGCAAGAACATTTGCTTTAGCGCACATTAATAAACATGTTGCAGAAGGTTTTAGTCTGTGTGACCAGGTGCATTGCCAGGCCTATTATGGTAAACCAAAAGATGGTAACATTTCTAAAGCTATTGAAGAAACAAAAGGTAAAGTAGTGGTGGACGAAAATTTAAATTTAATTGTTGCGGCCTTTCACAGCAATAGTGGTGGACAAACAGCCAACAGCGAAGATGTTTGGGGTTCGCATACTACTTATTTAAGAAGCATTACAGATACATTTAGTATTAAAATGCCAAACTCTAAATGGGAACGCAGAATGTTAACCGATGATTGGTTAACCTATTTAAAATTAAAACACAATTTCCCAAGCGATCAACCCGAAGGAAAAGAAATTGCATTGAACTTTAAGCAAGACCAACGTAAAGTGTTTTTAGAATGCAGCAACTCAAAAGTGCCTTTAAAAAATATCAGGCAGGATCTTCAATTAAAATCGACCTTCTTTAGCATTACCGAAATAAATAAAGACAGTGTTTTGTTTAGAGGAAGAGGTTATGGCCATGGCCTTGGCATGTGCCAGGAAGGCGCTATGCGTATGAGTAAAACGGGTTACAGTTATACTCAGATCTTAAATTTTTATTACAAGAACATTCAGCTCATCGACCTTCATAAGTTAAGTTTCTTTAAAGACGAATAAGTTTTATAATTATTTTGTACTTTAATGTTTTAAATGAAACTCCTTACCAGAATATTTTTTTGCACACTGCTTTTAAGCAGTATAAATGTATTTTCGCAGGATAATGAAGAAGAAGCTGAGGAACCCACCTTTCGTAAAAAAAGTAAGTTTCAAACAGGATTTTATGTAGGCTCGCTTTTTGCCAATAAATACTCTGCAAGTACCTATAACGGTTATGGGTTTGACAGGGAAGGAAATAAAAATACCTTTATTAATAGCTACATGTATCAAAAGATCGTAAACGAATACGGTGGCGGTTACGGGCAATACGATTATATAGCTGAGGCAATTGGTGTTGACCAACATCAGTGGACATTTAATGAAAGCGACATGCCGTTTAACATGCGTTATGTGCCTGCTATTATGGTAGGCTTTAATTTTAAAGCGCCTATTAATGGCCGCAGCGCTTTTATATTTAATGTAAATGCCGCCAAATTGGGAGTGGAAGGTAATTTCACAATTACTAAAACAGGACCCAGTAACCCAAATCCCGCAACAAATAGCAACATACTTAATTTTCCAATTAAAGGAAGCGAGCAACGCTTATTATTTGAAATGGGTTTTCAAAAACTATTGGGTGAAGCAGAGGGTAAGCTTAACTTTTTTGTTGAAGCCGGTTTTGTAGGCACGCTGGCAAAATACGATAGAAATATGATCTACATCAACAACCTCCAGATCGATCTGACCTATTATGTGAACCAGGCTATATTTCCTGCGCCTGTTCCGGGTGCTAAGCCTGTAGGCTTTGGCGTCGGTGCTTTTGCGGGTTTGGGAGCAAATGTAAACATCAACCCTAAATTTACTTTACAATTACTATATACACCTTCGTACGAAAAAATAAACATTGGTACTAACCCAACACTTAAATTGCAAAATGCTTTAGGCTTAAGAGTATTTTATAATTTAGTGGCAGTGAAGGAAAAATCTGTATCCTCTAAAACGGACTAGTTCATAGCAAAGCCGTTTGCTTTTAATCTTCATTTATTTTACCTTTAAGAGATGAAACTTTTATTATCAAAATTCACTTTTCTTATTTCTTTTTTATTTATCTGTATAGCATCTAAAGCTCAAGAGCCTGCAGTTATTAAAGTAAAAAAAGAATCTGATCTTGTTAAGGTGGTGTTTGATAATGTTGACCTTAAATTAATGGCGGTTGACAGATTTGGTAATCCACGTCAAAACCAGGTTGTTTCTTATAAATTATGGATAAAAGGGAAGGGTGATGCCAAGATGTTTCCCGGTTCCAATAACAGTTTAAGCCCCGAAATGATCAAAGAACTCAACAAACAAAAAAAAGCAACCAAAATATTTTTTACAGATATAAATGTAAAGGATGATGACGAGCATGCATTAAAGCTTCCGGATGTAATTGATACCTGGTTTCCGGATTGTAAGAATTGTGATAATAAAAGTAAAGGATATTGATCTATTTCTTTTTTGCCACTAATTACACCAAACTTTACTAATTTTATTAAGAACAAGATTATTGATTAGTGAAAATAATTATTCTTGCAATACATTGCAAGAATAATAAATTGCACAAATTCTTAGCTTAATTGAAACTACGAATGATGTGTGAAATTATTGTAATTAGTGGCTTAAATTTTTGATGTTTGAGATAAATCCATCTCAAATACATTAATTACTTCACAATCTTCTCTTCCAATAATTGATGCAAGAATTTTTTCTCGCCATTATAAACAGAATAAATAAAGGCATCTTTGATATTGTTTTGAATCACCTTTTCAAGTAAAGCCTGGGCTTCATCATAGGTTTCGTAATTACCCATGCTAAAACGTGTAATGTAATCGTTATCGGTTTGCCTGATTATCTTAGGCATACCAATTACGTTGTTGTAGTTAAAATTCTCTATTAATTTATAGGCACCTATCTGTACTTTATAAAAAAGTCCTTCAATACGCGCTGTACCAAATTTGTTAGAATATGATTTTTTATCAAAACGATCGAACGATAATTTATTGATCTCATCAACTGATAAATTTAACTCCTGGATCTTTTTATCATATTCAGGTGAAGTAAAGTCTGCATAAAGATTAATAACCATAAATGAATCAATGCCAACAGTATTTAATTCAACCACCTGTTGTGGAAACTGATCAACTTTTATTACAATTTCATATTCATCATCCACCGGTAAGTTTGCTAAAAAATTTCCGGTTAAGTTATTGGATGAAATATTCGTTTTAAATTTCCTGTTCTTTAAAATCGAACTTACTTCAATATCTGCCTGTACAGGTTTACCATCTATCAATACCAAACCATCTACCTGCAATAAAGAAATAGGTTTTCCAGGCATACCGGGCTCAACAACGTAAATATCCTGTTGGCCTTTGCCACCTTGTTTAAAAGAAGAATAATAAGCTTTTTTGCCATCGCCTCTTACTGTATAAAATTTATCTTCATCTTTTGTATTTATTGGCTGACCAAGATTGTAAGGCTTTTGCCATTTACCGTTTTTCTTATCACTTCTAAATACATCGTAACCGCCAATACTATTACTGTTGTTAGACGAGAAGAATAACGTTTTGCCGTCTGCCGTAACAAACGGAGCGTCTTCATCATATTTTGTATTTATTACCGGACCCAAATTTTTTATATTTCCCCAGGTATTATCTTTTAATTTTTCTGCTTCATAAAGATCTCTTTTGCCTACGCCACCTTTTTTTTCACTGGCAAATATTATTTTATTTTGATTGGGAATAAAGCAGGCGCTTCCTTCCCAGGCATTGGTATTAATTCCATTTTGATACACAGGGTTTGTCCATTTGTTACCAACTAAACGACTAAGAAAGAGATCGCCATTGCCGCCGCCTGTATTCTTATAAATAAATAATTGAGTTCCATCGGGGCTAACACTTACAGCTGCATCATGAAGGTTTGTGTTTAAATTATCAATTGGCTTTGGCTCTGCCCATGAAGTATCGTTCTTTAATTTTTTGGAGATAAAAATATCTTCATAAAATAATTCAATATTATCTGTATTAGAGATCTTATCACCTTTAACTACCTGCTTACCGCCTTTTGATCGTGGCCCCCGGTAAGTAAAGATCATAAACGATTCATCAGATGGCACCAGGGGGCAGTATTCACTTCCGTTAGAATTAATTGGTTTGCCAAGATTTTTTATTGTAACGTTATTTTTTTTGAATTTATTTTCGTTGATCTTTTCGCAGCGCATTAACCTGAAATTTATATCACGTATCAACTTTGTTTCCTTGATCGTTTTCTTTTCTTCTATATTTAAGGCTATCTTATAATTTTCTATCGCCGCATCAATGCTGTCATTCTTTTCAAAAGCAAAAGCAAGATTATAATTGTAACCATCAATGCTATAAGCATCGTTCTTTAATTTTGAAATGTAGCTAATGGCTTTGTAGCTGCTGTCTACATCATAACAACAGCAAATGCCCAAAAGATAACTGATGTAATTTTGGTTTTTGTTTTTTACAAGAATAGAATCGAAGATGGGAAGCGCTTCTAAATATAAATTTTGTTCAAATTTTATTTTTGCTTTTTCAAGCTTTAAAAGGTCAGGAGGGTTTAAGCCAAATTTTGCGCTTTCGAAGACAAACGCATTTACCTGCGCGACAAATGAGTTAATGCATACGACAAAAAGTAATAGTAGTATTTTTTTTTTGAAATGCAATGTTAGTTTATACCTACGAAAGTTAGGCAAAAAACTAACATCACAAAATACTTTTTATACTTTTTATTGAATTAATTTAAAACAGGTAACATGCCATACGTTTTACCGTATTCAAGCATTTGAGTAGTAAAGTCTTTAGGATACTCGATCTTAACATCCATTATTTTATCGCCCTCCATTACCGGAACCAGTTTAGGCTGAATAAAACCGGCATAAGGTGCAATTTGTAAATGAGAGTAACGGTCAAGTACCTCTTTATGTAACGAAGGATCGATCTTTACACCATAATTCTCAATAAGATCGTGGCCGGCTTTATAATCACCCTGAGATTTTACACGTTGGATTTCTTTTAAAAGCTCTCCAAATAAAACACGTAATTTATCGTAATTATTTACTACAAAATAAGTTTTTCCATTCTCTATCTTTTTCTCAATAACATTTTCTTTTGCGCCTTTTTCAAAAGCCCAGGCAGCTATCATTTTACGGTTTCGCATGTGCGCTTCTTCAATCTCTTTGCCAGGTTTAATGCGAGACAATTGAACAATAAGGCCTTTTGTGATATACTCGTCGTAAGCCGCTTTACCGCACTCTAAATTTGGCATAACACCTAATTCAACCAATTTTGGGTCTAATAAATAATATAAAGCAACTAAATCTGCACGGCCTTCTTCCAAAGCACTTGCATAGTTCTTTAATGTTTCGGCAGGTTGCCCAACGCCTTCTTCAATAACACCGCTGGCATGGCCAATAACTTCGTGCATATCTGTATGTAATTTGTCAGCTAACGAGGCGTATTCTTTTACACGCGCTTTTATTTCATCGTTATAATAAAACTCATTTACCACGTTTGCACCGGCGGCTTGGTCGTAAGCTTCAACAATATTACCGAGGTTAACCGATTTGCTTCCTTTTGTCTCACGTATCCATTCGTTGTTTGGAAGGTTGATACCAATTGGTGTGCTTGGCGAAGAGTCTCCGGTTTCAACAACAGCATTAATTACTTTCGCCGAAATACCTTTTACGTTTTTCTTTTTATGTTGCGGTAATAATGGTGAATTGTCTTCAAACCATTGTGCATTTTTACCGATCGCAGCAATACGTTTACTGGCTTCAAAATCCTTAACCGAAACAACCGATTCAAAAGAACCTTTTTTTCCTAACGGATCGTGATATACTTCAATAAAACCATTTACAACATCCACAGTGCTTGCTGTATCGTTAACCCAGGCAATATTATAATCATCAAAATCAACTAAACTTCCGCTTTTGTAGAACTGAACCAGTTTTTGTAAAGCCACTTTTTGATTATTGTTTTCTGCAACCGTAACTGCTTTTTCTAACCAAAATACAATTTTTTCAATGGCAGGAGAGTACATGCCGCCAACCTTCCAGATCTTTTCAACGATCTTGCCGTTTTCTTTTACAAGCTTACTGTTTAAGCCATACATAGGTTTGTGAGGATTGTTCTTATCAACCTGGGCAGTGTAAAAATCTTCAGCTTCTTTTTGAGTTACACCTTCGTAAAAGTTAACAGCAGACGATTTTACAAGATCTGTTTTTGAATCTAAACTCACTTTTTTAGAAGCAATTTTTGGATCGAACATTTGCGTGGCAATTAAATTTAAAAACTGCGCTTTTGTTTCTCCTGCTGAAAGTGGAAGTAAAGCCGCATCTAAACCGTTAGCCTCTTCAAGAAAAAACTCTTTAGTACACTCCGGTATAAATTTATCCATATTATAATGGTGATGAATACCATTGCTAAACCATACGCGTTTTGCATACACTAATAGTTTTTGATATTCTTCTTCATTATCAGTTGCTTTATGATTGGCAACAATGGCTTCTAAAGTTTTACGAATAGCCAAATTGTATTTATAGTTTTGATCGTAAATAATATCGCGACCGCATAAAGCTGCTTCGTGCAAATAGTATAATAATGTTTTTGTTTGTAATGGCAGATTTTCAAAATCCTTTACATTATATCTTAATACGCGTAGATCAGAGAACTGCTCTGTAACATATTCAAATTTTTCTTCTGTTGGCGGTGGCATAATACATTCAATAGTATCTTTTTTAGCTTTTGCTTCCAGATTACTCATTTCATTGTCTGACGAGTGACAAGCGCTTAATACAAGAGATAATGCGCCAATTTTAATGTAATTGTTCATGGTGTTTTGAAATAGGGTGTAAGGATACATTTTATTTACATTTTTTGCAAGAAAATGTGGGTTAAAATAGCTTGTTTATGGTTCAACCACTCTGTGGTTGTTAGGTTTGCTGGGTGTTCAGTTAATGATATTCAATCCCTTCGGGATTTGACAGAAAGCATAAAGAGTTTTTATCCGTTTAATGATTCTCTTCTGCAACTCGAGACAAAAGTCCGAAGGACTTAAATATGCATAAAAGAAAGTAGCAACAAAATTCCAACCCTAAAAGGGTTGAATAAAAACTGCTTATATCTTAAGGTCTTTAGGGTAGCAGATAAAATGCTTGGTTACGGTTTTGCTAAGGCTTTGAAGGTTAAGCTGGTCGCTGGCTTCAGCCACATCCACCAGTTTACCATTACTCATTAAAATGTTAATGTTAAATTTTGTGGCATTATAAGCACTGTTATTAACCGAATCGGTAAATACAAAGTAAGAGGCTTCTTTACGGCTTATCTTGTATTGCTCACATACTTTTTCTACTAATTTATTTTTTAAAGAAGTGGCAATTGCAGTATTTTGAATTTCTACTTTGTACAGCTTTCTATCAAGTAAATTAGCGCATAATCTGCTTAAGATCTTATCATCATTATCTGCCCAAACTTTAATAGATGCAACAATGTCATTATCGTCTAGCTTTGCAAATTTATCCATCAGGCTGGTATCTTTTTCAAAATCTTTTTCAGTAAAATCATTCTTTAAAAATAACTTTAAGGTAGGTGTTCCAAACAGATCTTTGCCTTGTGCAGAAAGCTCTTTGGCACGTTTTAAAATATTTACCAATAAAGTTTCGGCACTTAAAACGGTTTTATGAAGGTATACCTGCCAGTACATTAAGCGGCGGGCAATTAAAAATTTTTCAATGCTGTAAATGGCTTTGTGTTCAACTACTAATTCGTTATTAACCACATTCAGCATTTTTATGATCCTGTCGCTGCTTATAACTCCTTCGCTAACACCGGTAAAAAAGCTATCTCGCTTTAAATAGTCCAGTCGATCCATATCTAACTGTGAGCTTACTAATTGGTGCAGGAATTGTTTTTTGTATTTATCGTTAAAGATCTTAATGGCTAAACTTAATTTACCCTTAAATTCTTTATTGAGTTTATCCATAAACAAGCTGCTTATTGTTTCGTGGTTAATACCTTTTACAATGCTGTGTTCAAGCGCATGTGAAAAAGGGCCATGACCAATATCATGCAATAAAATGGCAATTAAAACCGCGCATTCTTCTTCTTCGGTAATAACTACATCTTTTTGGCGCAGCGTTAACACGGCTTCCTGCATTAAATGCATAGCACCAATGGCATGATGAAAACGTGTATGCAAAGCACCGGGATAAACCAGATTAGTTAAACCTAATTGTTTTATACGACGTAAGCGCTGAAAATAAGTATGATTTAAAAGGTCGTAAATTAATTCGTTTGGTATGGTTACAAAACCATAAATAGGATCGTTAATTATTTTACGTTTGTTTATTGGCATTAGGTTTGAGTACTTTGAATTAAAATTCGTTAAATTAAATAATAGAGTTAAATTTAATACGTTATTTGTAATAAAACCAATTAAATGGACAAAATTAAAATTCTTTGGGCTGACGACGAGATAAATCTCTTAAAACCACATATATTATTTTTAAATGATAAAGGCTATGAAGTTGTTACTGCTATGAGCGGTGATGAAGCTTTAGATATTGTAAAAGAAAATAAAGGATTGAGCGCCGTATTGCTGGATGAGAACATGCCGGGGCTTTCGGGCCTGGATACTTTACTAAAAATTAAACAGGTAAATAACGATCTGCCCGTTGTAATGATCACAAAAAGTGAGGAAGAGCATATTATGAACGAAGCAATTGGGGGGAAAATTGCCGATTATCTTATTAAGCCTGTTAACCCAAATCAAATATTATTATCGCTAAAAAAAGCATTGGATAATAAACGTTTGGTGAGTGAAAAAACAAATACCGATTATCGTAAAGAGTTTGGCCAAATAGGTATGACTATTAATGATAACCTTAGTTGGCAAGAATGGATAGATATTTATAAGAAAATAATTTACTGGGAATTGGAGATGGATAAGTTGCAGGATAAAAGCATGCTGGATGTTTTAAAGATGCAGAAATCTGATGCCAATACACAGTTCTTTAAATTTGTGGAGAAGAATTACATTAGCTGGTTAAATGGCAAGAACAGCAACCCGCCGGTGATGAGCCATACTTTATTTAAAAATAAATTTGCAAAAGAGTTAGCAAAAGACGAGCCTGTTTTCTTAATTGTAATTGATAATTTACGCTTAGATCAATGGAAGGTTATACAACCAATTATTCAGGATTATTACAAGGTAGAAAGTGAAGAAGCTTTTTTTAGTATTTTACCAACAGCTACACAATACTCACGCAATGCAATTTTTAGCGGATTACTGCCAAGTGAAATGGAAAAAATGTTCCCTAATTTTTGGTTAAACGATGAAGAAGAGGGTGGTAAGAATTTACATGAAGAAGCCTTTTTGCAAGCGCAATTAAAGCGTTTAGGTAAGGATATTAAAATGAGTTATAACAAGATCACTAATTTTAATGCCGGCAAAAAATTGTCAGATAGCATAAGCAATTTATTACAAAATAAATTAAATGTTATTGTTTACAATTTTGTAGATATGTTAAGTCATGCACGTACCGAAATGGAAGTGATTCGTGAGCTGGCTGAGAATGAAACATCTTACAGAAGTATTACCCACAGTTGGTTTGAGCATTCACCATTATTGGATATTATAAAACAATTAGCGGCCAAAAAAATAAAAATAGTTATTACAACCGATCATGGAACTGTGCATGTACATGAGCCTACAAAAATTTTAGGTGATAAAAATGTAAATACCAATTTACGTTACAAACAAGGTAAGGCATTAGAGTATAATTATAAAGAAGTGTTTGAGATCAAAAATCCTGCCGAGGCATTTTTACCTGTGCAGCATCCAAGCTCACGCTTTGTATTTGCAAAAGAAGACAGGTTTTTTGCTTATCCAAACAACTTTAACCATTATGTAAATTATTACCGCAATACATTTCAGCACGGTGGTGTAAGTTTGGAAGAGATCATTATACCTTATGTTGTTTTAACGGCAAAATAACCTTTGCGTTTTATGACCTCTACATTAGACATTACCGTTCCCGATCAAATTGAATTACCCGGCTTAGCCGAACCGATATTAAGACTTTTTGATAACCCTAAGATCATTTTACTTTACGCGCCAATGGGTGCAGGTAAAACAACTTTAATTAAAGAGTTTTGCAGATCGTTGGGTAGTACTGATGATTTTAGCAGTCCAACTTTTTCTATTGTAAACGAGTATCAGTACCCAAATGGTAAGATCTTTCATTTTGACCTTTACAGGTTAAAGAATGAAGAAGAGTTAATGGACCTTGGTATTGAAGAGTACTTAGGCTCTGGCCATTACTGTATCTTCGAGTGGCCCGAAATGGTTGAAAACATGATTTATGTCAGCTATAAAAGAATAGATATAGAAGTGGATAAAAATATTCGTTATCTTCGCATCACCAATAAATAGTTTAATGCGTCATTTTTATTTTCTTTTGCTTTTTGGTTTTTTTTTAAATTCATTTTCCCAAACTGATTCTTTAAAAAAGAAAAAAGGACAACTTTATTTTAGCTGGGGTTATACACGTGCCAAGTACAGTAAAAGCACACTTCATTTTAAAAATACATCCAATAAATTTAATGAGTTTACGCAGCAAAATGATAACTATGATTTTACAGTTTATGATGCTGTAGCTACTGATAGACCTGATTTTGATAAGATAAAAGACTTTATAAATATTACAATTCCTCAATTTGTTTGCAGGGGTGGTTATATGTTTAATAATAAATGGGGAATAGAAATAAATTACGATCACACTAAATACGTAGTTACAGATTACCAGAAAGTACGTGTAAAAGGAAGAGTAAATAATAATTATTTTGACCAGGACACGATATTGGATCCCGCTACTTTTTTACATTTTGAACATACAGATGGCGCCAACTTCTGGATGGTAAACGCAGTAAGAAAAACGAGTTTGTATAATCCTACAAAAAACTTTGATGTTTCGTGGGTTTTAAAACCCGGCGCAGGAATTGTTTTTCCAAGAACGGATGTAACTTTATTTGGCGAACGTTTAAATAATAACTGGCATGTAGCAGGCTGGATAGTAGGAGTAGAGAGCGGTTTAAGAATGGAATTTTTTAGGCATGGTTTTTTTGAATTTGTGGGTAAAGGTTCATTTGCCGATTATACAACCTGCCTCGTGTTAGGCAAAGGCAATGGTAAAGCAAGGCATCACTTTTTTACTGCACAACTAACTGCTACTATTGGTTTAAAATTCGGAACTAAATAAGCGTATTGCATAACCACAAAGTTCTCTAAGCAGGCGCAAAGAGCACAAAGTTTTGAGTAAAACTTCTTTTCTTAGTGTACTTCGTGAAAAATCTTAGTGTTCCTAGTGGTTAGGCTTAAACTTTTACCGGCACCATTACAAAAGGCAGATCAACTACAGATTGATAATCTTCTCCTGCTTCTAACATATCATCATCATCGTCTTCATAAATCCAGTTAACAGTAACGGCACTGCCATTACGGTTAATGCCCTCCAGTTTTTTAAAAATATCTAAAATACGTTTTGAAGAGCTGGTATTAAAGTAACGCATATTAAAACTTGCAAGTGTTGCAGGCTTAGGTGATGCGGCATAAAGATCCATCGCTGCAATTAAAGGCTTGTAAAAATCTACTGAGTTTTCAGGAATTGAGCTGCCTGAAATGTGTAATTCTCCTTTGGTAAGATCAAAATTTATTTTTGGGGTTTTTTGAGTGGGTTCAATTGAATAGTTGTCCATGATCAATTTCTTTTCTTCTTTCTAATTATGTGCTTTAAAAAATTGTCCTTAGCTGGAGTTCATGGTCCTTATAAATTTCAAATGTCAGTTAGCGTTAAATTAGAAATTTATAAAGCTCCTAAAACGGAATTCCATGAACTCCGGCAATAAGGCAACTACAAGGTATAAAAAAAATATTTAAAATAATAAAGAAAGTTTTTCACAAAAAAAGCTTAGCCTATCTTGATCTTTTCGCCCATGTGTTTTGGCTTGGTGCCCAGTAAATAAAGGTCTAAAATGCATTTAGTACGCGAAAATAACTCGCGTATTTTTATGTAAGTTGATTTTTGGTTAATTACTTTTTGAGCGTTAAACCCAAATGCATTTAAACCAATTTTATTGGCAATAAAAACAGCTCTTGCATTATGAAACTCCTGCGAAATAACAATTATACTGTCTTGCCCAAATATTTCTTTACATCTTACCATGCTATCAAAAGTTCTAAGGCCGGCATAATCTAAAATAAGGCATGAATCAGGAATACCTTCTTCAATAAGCGCTTGCTGCATATCTTTTGGTTCGTTGTAATTATCAACACGGTTATCGCCACTCAGGATAAGATAGTTTACTTTGCCTGCCTCAAATAATTTTTTGGCTGCGGCAATACGATAAGTAAAGTATAGGTTTTTTGTACCATTGGCCAGTTTGCGTGAAGTGCCCAATACAATACCCACTTTTGTTTTGGGAATGCTATCAACTACGGTATATAATTGTTTTTGTGTTGACCAGGTTATGCTCATATAGCAAATAGTCAAAATAACAATAAGTATAACGCTTGAATAAAATAAGAGCTTAAAAATTTTCTTAAATATAAAGATCATCTCAGGTCAATAAAAAAATATCGCAGCACACAAAAATGCAAAACACAACGCTTGCAATACCATTCGTAGTGCCAAAGGCCAGGTTAACCTTGCTAAGATCGTTTGGTTTTACAATAACATGCTGATAGATCAACAAACTAATAAATGCCAACATACCAATTAAATAAAGCCAGTTAAAGTGACCGTAAAAAAATATGGTTATAACCAAAGATCCTGCAATAAGGTGAAAAAATTCAGAAAGCCGTAAAGCATTCTTTCTTCCTAAAAAAACAGGAATAGATTTTAAATTCTCGCTTTTATCAAACTCATCATCCTGCAAAGCAAAAATAATATCAAAGCCGCTCACCCAAAAAAATACAACAATGCTAACTAAAACAGGTAACCATGCAAACTCTTCGGTTAAGGCAATGTAGGCACCAATAGGAGCAAGGCCCAAGCCAACACCTAAAATTAAATGGCAAAGTGGGGTAAAGCGTTTAGTATAACTGTAACCTAAAATTACAAGCAAGGCCACAGGCGATAAATAAAAACATAATGGGTTGATAAAAAAAGCCGATACAACAAACCCAATACAACATACAATTGTAAATAATAAAGCCGCATTAGGTGAAATTTTTCCTGCCGGAATTTCGCGGATAACCGTTCTTGGGTTTTTACCGTCAAATTTCCTATCAATGTAACGGTTAAAAGCCATGGCCGCACTACGTGCAAACACCATGCAAGAAAGTACCAATGCAAACTTTTGCCAGCTAAAAACCGCTTTGCCCGAATGTATGGCCAAACAAAAACCAATAATGGCAAACGGCAAACCAAAAATAGTATGACTGAATTTTATTAAAGAAAGATATTTGTTGATAGTTGAGAACATTCGTAATTATTTTCCACGGCCCTGTAATACAATTAAAACCGTATGTACTAAAATTTTAAAATCCAATAACAGACTCATATTTTCTACATACAAAATATCAAACTTTAAACGGTCTATCATTTGCTCAACATTTTCGGCGTAGCCAAATTTAACCTGGCCCCAGCTTGTAATACCCGGACGAATTTTTTGTAAATGTTTATAATGAGGTGCCTTTTCAACAATTTTATCAATGTAATATTGGCGTTCAGGACGTGGGCCAACAATGCTCATATCACCCAGCAACACATTTAAAAATTGCGGGATCTCATCTAAACGCACTTTTCTTAAAAAACGGCCAATGGGTGTAACACGTGGATCATCTTCTTTTGAAAGTGCGGGGCCCATTTTTTCCGCATCTTCGTACATAGTACGAAATTTAATAATGTAAAAAGGTTTACCATGTATACCTACACGTTCTTGCCTGAAGAACATCGGGCCTTTTGAACCCAGCTTTACTAAAATGCCCAGTAATAGATATAACCAGCTAAATAAAATTAAAACGATGATAGAAACAGAAACATCAATAAAACGTTTTACTGAAATTTGCCATTCAGGAATGATCTGATTTTTAATTTCGATCAATGGTGTTCCTAAAATGGTATTCATTTTTACATGTCCGCTTAAGATATCGTACATATCGGGAATGATCTTAATGATGATACCCATATCGCTAAGGTCGTTAACAATATTTTTTATGTATTCGTGCTCCCAGCTTTCTAAGGCAATGATCACTTCTTCAACTTTATATTTTTCAATGATCTCTTTAATGTCTTCGTACTCTCCCAAGTGTGGTAACTCATTTTTTAAAACGTCAGAATAACCGTTCTTTCCTTCAATATGTACAAAGCCCACGAAAGCATTTCCAATACCATATTTAAGTGCGTTTATTTCTTTAAACATTTTTAAGGCACGCTCGTTGCTGCCAATAATTAATGTATTAAAACCAAATTTTTTCTTGTGAATTTTACGGTTGGTGTAGGATGATAAAAAGAAACGGCTAATGGCAGTAAAGCCAAAATGGGCTGCAAACAACACAAAATATAATTTGTAATATAATTTGTAAGAAGCCACTTCATCATCCAATAAAACAACAAAAAATAAAACCGTAACACCAACTATGGAAGTAGTTAAGATCTGTACAAACTCATTGATACGCGATTTGCGAAGCACGTTGTTGTATGAACCATACAAATAATACACAAGTACCCAGATAAGTGGCAAAATAATAATGCTGATAAAAAACTGGTGATCGAAGATCTCTGCAGGAGAAACGCCATTCTTAATTGGATCGATCTGCGTTTTACGATAAATGTTAAAGAGCGTCCACGCCAAACCTGCCGATAAAAAATCGGCGAAAATGTAATAGAATGTGCGTAAACGTAAACTCATTTAGTAATAAACCAATTTTATATTATCCAAAAACATTTTTGGGTAAGGTGTTTCAGTTGAGGAAATCAATTTAAAATAAATTTTTTGTGAAGTAGAAGTGGGTGAGCGGTTAACTGCATCGGCCAGTTGAATATAGATCTTATTCCATGTTTCTGATGGAGCAACAAACAAAGAAGATTTTTGTGTAACGCCCGACATAACCCCAACTTCAAAACGCTCGTTGCATTTATAATTAATCTCTAAATACACATTACCTGAGCCTTGTGTTATAGGATAGGCGATAGAGGATTCTAAAAAGGCCTGTTTGCCTGCTCCTATAAGGCCTATTTCTGCGCTTTTTCCTTCAAAACAATCAGCAGGGGCGGCCGGTTTCCAGGTCGTATCTGTATGGTTTTCGGGATTAGGTGATTTAATAAGCGTAACACCGTTTGATCCTATTTCAAAATTCTCGATCCACGGAATTGTTGCAGTTGCAACGTATTTAAAATTTATGGGAATTTGAGCAGTTTTACCATTATCAACTAAAGTATCCAGCGTAATAAAATCATAAAACGGATAATATAAACGGGTGTTGCTTATACCGTTATTTTTGATGCCGCCAAAAATGTTGATCTTTACTTTTTCGCCTTTAGACATGATAGGTAAAAGATTACCTGAAGGATAAACCCCTTGAAATTGCCCGTTAACATATAACCAAAGGTCGGTTATCTTATGGCTTCCTGAACCTTGGTTAGGATTAGCAGTAGTTGTTTTTACGGAAACAGAACTTGGTTTAATAAAAAAAGCAGCATCTGAAGGGACGTGTTTTTTGCAAGAATTAAGTAAAAACAGATTTACCAACAAAATAGAAAATAAAAGAAGCCTCATGCCTGTCTGATTAACCAAAAATATGAAATAAAAGCGTTCAAAAAGAAACAATTTACAATTTTAATTTTTCTTCTATTTCTGCGGCAAGTTCTAATACTCTTATGGCCTCATCTATACCAACAATTGTTTTCTTATTTGAATTAATACAATCGTGTAACGTATTTAATTCTTCATTTATTGCGTTTGTTGGTAAAATTATGGGATGTTCAAAAATTACCTCTTTTTTGATTTGACCGTTACCCGGATCGATCACTAAATTTTTTGAATTTTTACCGGCATTTTTAAGCTTTACCACTTCGGTAATTTTGTCTAAAAGATTAATACTTACAAACTGATCTTTGGTAAAAACCCTGAATTTGCGGGTGTTTTTAAAAGCCACGCGGTTGGTAGTAATGTTTGCCACACAGCCATTCTCAAATTCGATACGGGCATTTACAATATCAGCTGTTTTGCTCACCAGATCGCAGCCCGAAACGCTGATTCGTTTTACATTGGCTTTTACAATGCTTAAAATAAGGTCAAGATCGTGTGTCATAAGATCAAGCACTACGGAAACATCGGTACCACGTGGATTGTATTGCGCCAGGCGATGTACTTCAATGAACTGGGGATCTTTTAAATAGGGTTTTGAAGCAATAAAAGCAGGATTAAAGCGCTCTACATGGCCAACCTGAAAATAAACCCCGGCTTCGTTAATATAACTTTGTAATTGCTTGGCCTCTTTTATGTTAGAAGTTACGGGGCGTTCAATAAAAACGTGTCGGCTATTGATAATGGCCAGTTTGGCAATTTCAAAATGTGTGTTGCCCGGGGTAGCAATGGCTACAACTTCAGTGGCATCAAGCGCTTCCTGTAAAGTCAAAAATGCTTTTACATTATATTGGGAAGCAAGATCTTTGCATAATTTTTGATCGATATCATAAACACCAACAAGAGTCCAGTTTTGATTTTCATTTAACAGCTTTAAGTACACTTTGCCAATGTAGCCAAGGCCAACAAGTACAATTTTATTGATCATAAGAAAGCTCAAAACTAAGTGTTTTAAAAAAACAGATGTTAGTAATTTATTTTAAATATTAACATTGCTTGTTTATTACCGCGTAGCTTTACATTCTAACATTATTTACCGTGTTTTACAACGTTTCTAAAGAGGATGAGTATTTATTTAAGGGCAAGCGTAAGCGTTTAGTAGAGCAATTGCGGCTTAAAGGCATTAAAAGCGAAAAAGTTTTAGCTGCCATTGAAAAGATTCCCAGGCATTTATTTTTTGATCCAACAACAGGTAGACCGGCTTTGCTTGATCATGCTTATAGCGATAAAGCTTTGCCAATAGGGGCAGGCCAAACAATTTCACACCCTTACACTGTTGCATTTCAAACCGAGCAATTGGAAATTGGCAATAGTGAAAAGATATTAGAGATAGGAACAGGCTGCGGTTATCAAACAGCGGTATTATTGGAAATGGGGGCCAAAGTGTATAGTATTGAAAGACAAAAAACACTGTTTGATAAAACAAAATTATTTTTGCCCTACATTGGTTACCAGGGCGCTAAATTAATTTATGGTGATGGTTATAAAGGCTTACCGCAATTTGCACCTTTTGACAAGATAATTGTTACTGCCGGTGCACCATACATACCAAACGACCTTTTAGCGCAGCTAAAGGTGGGTGGCATTATGCTGATACCTTTAGGAGACGGCGAAACGCAGGAAATGGTATGGCTTAAAAAAATAAGCGAAACCGGTTTTGATAAAAAGATATTGGGCAACTTTAAGTTTGTACCTCTATTGCAAAATAAATCAGGTAATTAACATTAGTTTGTTGACAATACCTTCTAAAATTACATCTGATATTTACGAAAGCCTTATCTTTGTGATAGTTTTTATTTAAACAATAAACTTAAAAAAACAACTATGAAAAAATCAATCGCACTAGTTGCATTAGCGTTTGGGGTAACAAACGCATTTGCACAAGATTTAACTTCAAAAAAAGGCGAGCCAATGCTACCTGAAGCAGGTGACTGGGCTATAGCTATAGATGCTACACCTTTTTTAAACTATGCCGGTAACATGTTTGGGAAAACAGCAAACAACACTGCTCCAACCTTTAACTTTTTAACCAGCAACCAAATCATTACAGGTAAATACTTTAAAGATGCAGCAAATGCATACAGAGGATCTGTAAGAATTGGCTTAAACAGCGACAAACAACGTAGAATGGTTACAGACAGACTAGCTGCTGCTGCTTTATCTCCAACAGCTAACGGTTACCCTTCTGCAGAAGCTATGAAAGAAAATGTTTGGAAACATTCAAACACTGTAATTGGTTTATCTGGCGGTATTGAAAAACGTAAAGGTAAAACTCGTTTACAAGGATTTTATGGTGGAGAAGTTGGTGTATTTGTTAACATGAGCAAAGAAAAATTTGAATATGGTAACGCTTTAGCTGCTACAAGTGCTGCTTCTACTAACGTAAACGTTGACCCTACAGATGATGCTTTTGCTGGTTCTGGTAACATTGGTACTCCTGCAATTAACGGTTTAATTGGTTCTGCACGTGCTACTGAAATTAAACACGGTACTGTATTCTCTTTTGGTGTTCGTGGATTTATTGGTGCTGAATACTTTGTATTACCTAAAATGAGCATTGGTGGTGAATTTGGTTGGGGCTTAGGTTTATCTTCTGTAGGTAAAACTACTACAACTTGGGAATCAGTTGGTGATAACGGTAACCCTGCTAACACTACTAACTCAGTTGGTACTACTACAATAGAAGGTTCTAAAAATGGTGGTTTCTCTTTAGATACTGATAATTCTACAGGTATGTGGGGCCCAAGTGCTTCATTACGTTTAGCTTTACATTTCTAATCAATAATACTTTTTAATTAAAGCCTCTCAGGAAACTGAGGGGCTTTTTTGTTTTAGAATAGCCTATAAAAAAATTAACCTTAATTACAACTTCATTAACCATATAGTTGGGTTTGTTTATTTTATAATTGTTAAAATAAATGTTAATTAACATAATTGTTAATTGATTGTTAATAAACAGTGCAACCCAATTTCATACATTTACTCCGTAGACTAAGTTGTTCGCTCATTAAACCCGTACTTTTAAAACCATTTAGCGATATTTTTTCGTTAATTGAGCTAAATAATTTTAGGCACTAAACATTTAAACAAATAAGAAAAACAAAAAAATGAAGAAAATTTTACTTTTAAGTATTGGTCTGTTTTGTATAAAGACCGCAACATCTCAGGTTACGGTAAGTGGCCCTACCGTAACTTATCCCACACTTGGAGACGCATTTACAGCAATTAACGCGGGAACGCATACTGGCGCAATTACGATTGACATTTCTGCAAGTACAACGGAAACTGCAAGCGCTGTATTAAATTCAAGTGGAGCGGGTAGCGCAAATTATACATCTGTTTTAATTTTTCCATCGGTTGATGGTGTAACAATTAATGGATCTGCCACTGCAGCAGCCGGACGTGGAGTAATTGAACTTAATGCCGCAGATAATGTAACTATTGATGGAGATAATCCAAATACAGCTGGTATCAACAGAAACTTAACAATTGTAAATAACAATATCAATACTATTGCTTATACGTCTGTTGTAAGGATTGCAACCAGCGGAACAGCACCTTATGACAATGCAAATACAATTGTGGTTAAGAACGTTAATTTAAATGGTAACGCAACTAGCAGAAATGCCTCTGGCAACACGTCTACTACAGGATCTGAGAACACTACTTTTGGTGTTGTTGTTGGTCCTAACGGTGGAGCTGCCGTTTCTGCTTTAACATCCGTAACCGGAGCTATGGCCGCTGCGTCAGTTGTAAACAGTTTTTCAGTTACTAATTGTGCAATTAATCAGGTTGCAAGAGGTGTTGCATTTATCGGAAATTCTACAACATCTTCTAATGGTGTGGTTATAAATAATAATATAATTGGTGGTGCCGGAACTTTAGCCGGCGCTCCGCCTTACAATACACCTGCTAATACGGTATATACAAAAGGTATCTATATTCAGGGTACTAATGCTGTAACTGTTTCAGGAAACACTATTCAAAATATTTTATCTTATGTTGGTGTTAATATGTCAGGTGTAGAATTAGCTTCGTCAATTGGTAACGGAGTTGTTTCAGTATCAAATAATACAATTACTGGAGTCGTTTTAAATAAAACCGGAACTTTTGCATCAAGAGGAATTTCTGTTTTAGCAGCTACCGGAACCTATACATTAAATGATAATATCATTTCAAATATTCAAAATTACGCCGGTGGTTCAGCCGGAAGGCCATCAGGTATTTTTGTTAATACAACTGCTACCTCTGCAGTAATTGACAGAAATTCAATAAGCAATATTGTAAATAGAAACACCGGTACATGGGGTTGTGCCGCTTTATTTTTATCAGGTGGAAATAACATTACAGTAAAAAATAACAGGATATTTGACGTAAATCAGGATTTTACCGGCGGTGCAGCTTTTAGTACAACCTTTGGTTTATATGGCTTACAGGTTGGATCGGGTACTGGTCACAAAATTTACCATAACTCTGTAAATATGTATGGAGCACTTATTGGTACTGCTACAACATCAAACCTTGTTTATGCATTTGGTATTGTAAACTCAAGCTCTACAGGTATGGACGTTCGTAATAACATTTTTTCAAATACCATGACTGGTGGTTTAACATCTGTGGCGTTGGTTTCTATTTATCTTCCTTCAGGCGCTACTAATGCCATGAGCTTAACTATTAATAATAATGCTTATTATTCTTCAACGGCTTCTGCTAACAATGGTATTGCGCAAGTTGGTACCACAGCCGGAACAGGTTTTTATGTAGGTGCAAACTTTAACTCTTCAGCTGTTACACCAGCAAATAACTTAAGAGCTTATACAAGTACTTTAAATACGCTAACAACAAATGATGATAAATCTTTTGCAAATACAGTTGCAAATCCATTCATCTCAAATACTAACTTACATATCAATAATGCAGCTATTTCTCCATTAGAATCAACTGGCGCAAGCACTGTAATTACAAATGTTACAGTTGATATGGATAACGACCAACGCCCGGGCCCTGTTGCCTCTGTTAACGGTGGTGGCACAGCTCCTGATATGGGTGCTGATGAGTTTGACGGCTTTCCGGTTCCTGCTTGTGCAGGTGCTCCTGTTGCATCCAGCGTAACCGCAACTAACGCCACCCTTTGTGCCGGTGGTAATATTACAATGTCTCTTTCAGTTTCATACACACTTCCTGGTATTGCCTACCAATGGCAAAACTCGCCAACTTTAGCTGGTACATATACAAATATACCGGGTGCTACAAATGCAGCTTATACTGCAACTAACCAAACATCAACTTCTTTTTACCAGGCTGTTATTACTTGTACAAACGGCCCCGCAAGTACTACTGCTACACCGTTACAGGTTGTTGTAAATCCATTGCCGATAATTGTAACTTCTCCATCGTCTACAAATGTTTGTATTCCGGGTAGTACTGTTGTTGCTTTAGGCGCTTCAGGCGGTTCTACTTACACATGGTCGCCAATAGCTACATTATCAAGTTCAGTTGGTGCTTCTGTTAATGCTTCTCCGTCTGTAACGACTGTTTATACTGTTACAGGTACAAGTAGTCTTGGTTGTAATAATGTAACTACTGCTACTGTTGTAGCAAATGTAGGCTTAAATATGGATAGTGTTGGGGTTAATCCAACGGCTATTTGTGCCGGTAATAACGCAACTTTAACGGCTTACGCTTCGGCTCCGCCATTAACGTATTGCCAGGCAACTTATGCTACAGGAACAGGTTCAGGTGATTATATTAGCAGTGTTATTTTATCTACATTAAGTAATACTTCAGTAGGTTCTGCTTCACCATACTATACTTTATATCCTCAATCTTTAACAACAACTACTTTAGTTGCGGGAACTACATATAGCCTTAATTTAATAGCAGGAACATATAGTGATAATGATTTGGCTAGTTGGATCGATTATAATCAAAATGGAGTTTTTGATGCAGCTGAAAAACTTGGAGAAGTAGATGGATTAGGTGCTTCACCAACTTCTACTACAATTGTATTTAGTGTACCATTAACAGCAATAAATGGAACAGTTCGTTTACGTGTAAGAGAAATGGATCATGGTGGAGTTAATGATATGGATCCTTGTGCCGTTCAATCGAGCTGGGGTGAGACAGAGGATTATGTTATAACAATTACTGGTGGTGTTACACCAACTATGACTTATTCATGGATTCCTGCAACATTCTTAAGTTCAACTTCAACTCAATCTACCGTTGCTAATGCGGCAACAGCAACTACTGCATATTCTGTAACTGTTACAAATGCTGCCGGCTGTTCTACAACTGGTGCAAAAACATTAACTGTTAATGCATTGCCTGTTGTTGGTATTACAGGTACTACCGCAATTTGCTCAGGTAATTCTGCTATTTTAACCGGTACTGGTGCAACTACTTATTCTTGGAACACTTCGGCTTCAACAAATACTATTTCTATTAATCCTGTTACACCTACAACTTATAGTGTTTTAGGTACAGATGCGAACAATTGTTCTAACACTGCTACATTTGCTGTTAATATTAATTCTAGCCCAACAGTGTCGGTTGCTAATGGTACAATTTGTTCAGGTAGTTCATTCACTTTAAATCCATCAGGTGCAACATCTTATACTTATTCAACGGGTCCGGTTGTTACTCCTTCAACTAATTCAACTTATACTGTTACAGGTGCTAATGCTGCTGGTTGCACAAATTCAACAGTAGCTACGGTTTCGGTAAATGCAACACCAACTGTTAATGCTACAAGCTCTGCTAGTTTAATTTGTAACGGTTCTCCTGCTGTATTAACTGCTACAGGTGCTTCTACTTATAGCTGGAATACTTCGGCAACTACAAGCACAATTTCAGTTACACCTTCAGTTACTACATCTTACACCGTTACAGGTACAACAAACGGTTGCTCTAACACTTTTGTAGTTTCGCAAGCGGTTTCTCCTTGTACAGGTGTTAACGCAAATGCAGCATCAGTTAGCGGTATCCTTGTTTATCCAAATCCAAATACTGGTGAATTTACAATTGAATTAAATAATGGTTCAGTTAAAAACATCCAGGTTATGGATCTTACAGGAAGAGTAATTATCTCTAATTCTTCTTCAAACGATAAAGTTGACTTTAACATTAATACTTTAGCTAACGGTGTTTATTATGTTAGAATTCAATCTAACAACACTGTCGAAGTGATTAAAATTGTTAAACAATAATTTTAACGTTAATATTAAAAAAGCCCGCCAAATTGGTGGGCTTTTTTATTTTATAATATTGCCGTAAAACAAAAATGCTAAATTTGTGTTATAACTTATAACTAAAAAAATAATATTATGGCTTTTGAATTACCAAAATTAAACTATCCAAACAATGCTTTGGAACCAAATATTGATGCAAGAACAATGGAGATACATCATGGCAAGCATCACCAGGCTTATGTTACAAATTTAAATAACGCTATTGCCGGAACAGATGCAGAAAAATTAAGCATTGAAGAGATCTGCAAGAACATCTCAAAATATCCGGTAGCTGTTAGAAATAATGGTGGCGGGCATTATAACCACTCTTTATTTTGGGAAATTATGGCGCCAAAATCGGGTGGCGTTCCAACTAACGAAGTAGGTAAGGCCATTGAAGCAGAATTAGGCGGCTTCGAAAAATTTAAAGCAGATTTTACACAAGCCGGTATCACACGTTTTGGCAGTGGCTGGGCATGGCTATGCGTTAAAGCTGATGGTAAATTATGTGTTTGCAGCACACCCAACCAGGATAATCCTTTAATGGATGTAGTGGATTGCAAAGGCACACCAATTTTAGGTTTGGATGTTTGGGAACACGCTTATTATTTAGATTATCAAAACCGCAGACCGGATTACATTGGCGCGTTTTTTAATGTAATAAATTGGAACAAAGTAAATGAACTTTATTTAAAAGCTAAGAAATAAGAACTAACCGGTTCAAAACAAAAAGCCCTTAAGAAATTAAGGGCTTTTTTGCTTAAATACTTATTTTAAAATACAGAATACAAGGTGTTTAATACTTTTGCATTTGGGAAGGTATAATTTTGAGACTCATGCCAATTCAATGCATTAAAAACATCTTCCTTGCAAACGGGTTTTGTAAGTATATCGTTAAAGCCTTCATTTATTAAAAACTCCACCTCTTTACCTGCTATACCACACACTTTTATATCTTTATTTGCACTTTTTGTTTTAATGGTATTTAAATTCTCTTTTTCTTTACACGAATTATGATCTAAAAGAATCATATCAAAAGTAAATTTTGAAATGATAGTTACTGCTATCTTAAAATCAGGCGCAATGCAAAGGTTAATATATCGTCCTAATAATGCTTTTAACACAAGCATATCTATGTAATTGTTTTCTATTACAATAACAGATGGCTTTTTTTGTCTAAAATTATTCATATTTTTTTTATTCTTAATTACTTTACGTACTTATTTAACGATCATATCATCATCATCCTGATTAGCCATCATGCTGCCACTATTCTCATATTTTTCAGAGTATTTTGGTTTGGAAGGATCGAAGATCTTTTGTTTAATATCAGCAGTATAATTCTCAACAGGATAAAATCTGTTATTTGACTTATCAAATTGTATTAAGCCTATCGGAAGATCCATAATATCATGAGAAGCATTTACTTTTTTTGCATCTAACAACTCAGTTTCAAATTTAAATTCATAGATCAATGCGTTTTGAGTATCGATCTTTGTGTCAATACTTAATAATAAAGGTACATAACCTTCTTTTGTAACACGAATAGTATACCATGAATTTTTAGATAGAGCAAATTCAAACTCTTTATTAACTGAAACCTTAGTTGAATCAACAGTCACATTGTCTTTTAATAATTCTACTTTATAAGAACCTCTTTCGGCTTTGTGTGGTGCTTTAAGTATTATCCCGTTTATTTTTAAGCAGGTTGCTGAATTTTTTGCTGGTGGATTAGTGTAAGCATAAGAACTATTTACACATAATACAAATGTAATTACTGTTAACATTAGCGAGGTTAATTTTGATGTTTTCATGTTTTTTTATTTTTAGTTTAATAATTAATTTCTGATACAAAGTTGCGGCAATTCAAAAAGAATAAATACTGAACTTCACTTACAATTCCACATATGTAAGTTTTTTTGAGAAATTGTTATTAAAAAGGACCAGTAAATTAGCTTCGGAATTCACTGATATAAATAGATACAGAAGATTATTAACGAAACCGCTTAAGTTTTAGAAAATAAGGGATATGGTAAAATTTAGTAAATGAAAATAGAATTAATAAAATTTTTATAATTAGAAGACCTGGAAAAAGGTGTTACGAATTCATTTTCTTATATGCCTCAGTAATGCCTTTAATTACAGAAGAGCTTAAGCCATGATGCTCCATTTGATTTAAACCGGTAATGGTAACGCCTTTCGGTGTGGTTACTTTATCAATTTCCTGCTCGGGATGAGAATTATTTTTTATTAAAAGATCTGCCGCGCCTTTTACTGTTTGGGCTGCAATTAAGCTGGCAGTTACCGCGTCAAAACCAATTTCAATTCCTGCCTGCATGTTGGCGCGAATGTATCGCATGGCAAAGCCGGTGCCGCAAGCGCCGAGTATGGTAGAGGCATCCATTAATTTTTCATCAATGGTAATTGTTTTTCCTAAAGCGTTAAAAATTGTCTCAACAGTTTTAATATTTCCTGCATTTGCATTTTTATAAGAAATGCAGGTCATGCTTTCTTTAATCGAAATAGCCGTATTAGGCATAGCCCTGAACACCGTAATATTTTTACCAAGAGAATGTTCCAACTCTTCAATACTGACACCTGAAATAACCGAAATAATAATTTGCTTTGAATTTAAACTCTTAGAAATTTCTTTAGAGATATCTTTTGCCTGAAAAGGCTTAATGCATAAAAAAATAACATCTGCTTTTTTAACTGCCGCTTTATTGTCAGACGTAACACTAATTCCTTTTTTCTTTAAAGCATCAAGTGTAGAGGTATTGCGTTTAGTAACCGTAATTTGTTTTGGCTTAACGATCTCAGAAGATATTAAACCTTCTGCAATTGCTTTTCCTAAATTGCCACCACCAATTATTGTTACTGCATTTATGCTCATATTATTTTTTTTGCTTTATCCAAAGCGCTTTGCAAGCCTTCTAATTTAGAACCTCCGGCTTGAGCATAGAAAGGCTGTCCGCCACCGCCGCCGTTAATTTCTTTTGCTAATTCGCGAACAATGTTTCCTGCATTTAAATTTTTACTCTTCACCAATTCATCGTTAATGATAACAGAAATGCTTGGCTTGCCTTTCACTTCCGCGGTTATTACACAAAGTAAATTCGGCACTTCGTTCTTCATTTCAAAAAGCATATTCTTGATTTCTTCTGCACTATCAAACTTAATATTTTGTGCAATGAAATTGATATCGCCTTTTTTATCTATGGTCTTTATCAGATCTTTTTTGATCTCCTGTACTTTTTCTTTTAACAGAATGCCTAGTTGTTTTTGAAGCTCGCTGTTTTCATCTACCAGATTATTTAAGCTCTTTACAACATCTTTAGAGCCTTTTAAAATAGTTTTTACTTCATTCAGCACCTGTGTTTGAATATCAAAAAACTCTTCTGCTTTAATAGACGAAACCGCTTCAATCCTTCTTATACCGGCAGCTACAGCGCCCTCGCTCATTATTTTAAAATAACCTATTTGCCCTGTTGCTTTTACATGAGTTCCACCGCAAAGCTCAATCGAATATTTTTTATCAATGGTAACAACACGCACAACATCGCCATACTTCTCGCCAAATAAAGCCATTGCGCCTGTTTTTTTAGCGTCTTCAATGGTCATAAGGTCGGTTTGTACAGGAATGTTTTCACGGATCTTTGCATTCACTAATTTTTCTATCTGGAAGATCTCATCGTCTGTGATCTTAGAAAAATGAGAAAAGTCAAAACGTAAATGTTCATCATTCACTAAACTTCCTTTTTGCTCAACATGCGTGCCTAAAACCAAGCGCAGTGCAGCATGGAGCAGGTGAGTGGCAGAGTGATTATTAGAAGTATACAAACGTTTGTCTTTATAAACTTTTGCAGCAAATGTTGCATTTAATTTTTCGGGCAATTTATCGGTGTAATGAATGATTACACCATTTTCTTTTTTAGTATCAGTAATGTAAACGGTTTCATTAATGTTTTCTAATATCCCCGAATCACCAACCTGTCCGCCACTTTCTGCATAAAAAGGTGTTGTATTTAATACCAAATGATATTGTTCTTTATTTTTTGCTTTTACTTTTCTAAAACGAATGATCAGTGCATCTGCTTCAAGATCGGTATATCCAACAAAATCTGTTTCTTTTTCTTTATCCTCAATTAATTTTTTATTTTCTTCAATATACACCCAGTCGTCCGTATCTACTGATGTTGCAGCGCGCGAACGGTCTTTTTGTTCCTGTAAATATTTATCGAATGCTTTTTCATCAATACTTAAGTTATAACCTCTCGCAATTAATGAAGTAAGATCTACCGGAAAACCAAATGTATCGTATAATTCAAAAACAACTTTACCGTCAATTACTTGTTTATGTTCTGCATTGGTATCTATACACACCTGGTCAATACGCTTTAAGCCAACTTCTAATGTTTTATAGAAAGAAAGTTCTTCTTCACGAATTACTTTTTCGATCAATATTTTTTGATTGTGTAATTCAGGAAAAGCTTCACCCATTTGATTGGCCAATGTTGGCACAATACGAAACATGAATGGTTCTTTTAAATTTAATGTTTGATAACCGTAACGAATAGCACGGCGTAAGATCCTGCGTATAACATAGCCTGCGCCTGTATTGCCGGGCAGCTGACCATCAGCAATGCTAAACGAAATAGTGCGTATGTGATCGGCAATAACACGCATAGCAATATTTATTAATTGTTGCTTTTTGTGTTTTTCTTCTTCGTGTACGTTATATTTTAAACCACTTAATTCTTCAATTTTGTGAATAAGTGGCGTAAAAACATCTGTATCGTAATTGCTTGATTTGCCTTGTAACACGCGCACCAGGCGTTCAAAGCCCATACCTGTATCTACATGTTGTTTTGGAAGTTTTACCAAAGACCCATCGGCTTTTCTTTCAAACTCCATAAATACATTGTTCCAGATCTCTATCACCTGCGGATCATCATTATTTACCAACGATGCACCTGGCGTTTTCTTTCTTTCTTCATCACTTCTTCCGTCATAATGAATTTCTGAGCATGGTCCGCAAGGTCCCATATCACCCATTTCCCAGAAATTATCTTTTTTATTTCCGTTCAATATTCTTTCGGCCGGTACAAATTGTAACCATGTATCGTAAGCTTCCTGGTCAAATGCCAAACCATCGTCTTTACTGCCTTCAAACACGGTTACGTATAAACGGTCTTTATCAATTTTATAAACATCGGTCAATAATTCCCAGGCCCAGCTAATAGCTTCTTTTTTAAAATAATCGCCAAAACTCCAGTTACCAAGCATTTCAAACATGGTATGGTGGTAGGTATCCACACCAACTTCTTCCAGGTCGTTGTGTTTTCCGCTTACGCGAAGGCATTTTTGAGTATCGGCAATACGAGGATGTTTAATAGGAGCAT
Organism: Bacteroidota bacterium; assembly: GCA_032229505.1. Taxonomy (GTDB): domain Bacteria; phylum Bacteroidota; class Bacteroidia; order B-17B0; family Aurantibacillaceae; genus Aurantibacillus. The sequence continues at coordinate 10,945 of JAVTWD010000097.1, read as the reverse complement.
TTCCTAAAAAAATATCTTTAAACGGCGCCATGCCGCTGTTGTTGAACATTAATGTAGGGTCGCCTTTTACCACCATTGGTGCGCTTTGCACGATCTGATGTTGTTTACTTTTAAAAAAATCTAAAAATGTCTGGCGTACCTTGCTTGATTCCATGTGCTTTAAAAATGAATGGCGAAGATAATAAAATTGGGGCTTTGATAAAATTTTTGTTATTCACTAATTTACATTTTTTAAGGAAAAATTGAGCGGTTTTTTCCTTATGAAATCCGTATATTTAAAGCTTTCAAAAATGTCGAAAGTTAGATATAGATTCAACACTAAATCGCTCACCTATGAGAAAGTGAAGATCACTTTCAAGCAGCGCTTTTGGCGTTTTTTATCATACCTAGGCACAGGTTTGGTGTTTGCAACCATTACCATTCTTGTATCACGCCAGTTATTGCCTTCACCAACTGAAAAGAAAAAAGACCGTGAATTAGAGGCTGTATTATTACAATACGAATTATTAGAAAGCAAAATGGCAAAGGTAGAACAGGTTTTACAGGACCTTGAAGACCGTGACGATAATATTTACCGTACTATTTTTGAAGCTGAGCCTTTGCCAAAAAGCATGCGTTATGCGGGCTCGGGCGGTAGTGATAAATATTCTGCCTTTGATAATTATGATAATGCAGAGATCTTAAAAGCGACCACGGAGCGCTTAGACAGAATTTCGAAACAATTATACGTTCAGTCAAAATCGTTTGATGAAGTGGTGCAATTGGCCAAGAGCAAGGAAAAATTAATGGCATCTATTCCTGCTATCATGCCTATTAATCAAAAAGATCTGGCCCACGCGGTTACCAGTGGTTTTGGGTGGAGAACACATCCAATTTATAAAACACAAGAGATGCATCCCGGAATGGATTTTGCCGCACAGCAGGGTACGCCTATTTACGCAACAGGTGATGGCGTGGTTGAAGTAGCAGATAATTTAGCGCAGGGTTATGGTAATCACGTGGTAATCAATCATGGTTTTGGATATCAAACTTTGTATGGTCACATGAGCAGAATTGCTGCACGCGTGGGACAAAAAGTAACACGCGGCCAGTTGATTGGTTATGTTGGTAGCACAGGTTTAAGTACTGCGCCGCACGTACATTACGAGGTTATAAAAAATAACGAAAAGATAAATCCGGTTAACTTTTACTTTAACGATCTTTCTCCTGAGCAATACCAAATGATGGTTGAGCTTTCTAAAAAATCTTCTCAGTCGTTTGACTAAATTTTTATGAAGACACACAAAATAGGATTTAATACCGCTGTATCCATCGTTATTGCTAACATGATCGGTACAGGTGTGTTTACCAGTTTGGGTTTTCAGGTATTAGGTATTGAAAGTGGTTTTGCCATTATTATGCTGTGGGTGGTTGGTGGTATTTTGGCCTTGTGTGGTGCATTGACCTATGGTGAGATAGGAGCAGCTTTTCCTGAGAGTGGCGGAGAGTATAACTACCTTTCAAAATTATATCATCCTGCAGTTGGATTTATAAGTGGTTGGGTAAGTGTAACGGTTGGTTTTGCAGCGCCTATTGCAGCGGCCTCAATGGCATTAGGTAGTTATGTGAATAAAGTTTATCCCGGAGTAAATCCTGTATTAATGGCATTAAGCGTTGTTGCCATTATTACGTTGATACACTCTATTAATTTAAAAGCGGGAAGTTTATTTCAACGCATTTTTACAATTGTAAAAGTGGTTTGTATCTTAATGTTTGTTGGCTTTGGATTATTTCATATCCCGCAACATACAATTGCTTTTAAGGCAGATACTGCAGCATGGAGCGATATATTTTCTAAAGGCTTTGCTATTTCGTTGATCTATGTAACTTATGCTTACAGTGGTTGGAATGCTGCTTCGTACATTACCGGTGAAATGAAAAATGCCCAACGCAATTTACCACGCGCATTGTTTGTTGGTACATTGGTGGTAATGGTCATTTACACGCTCTTAAATTATGTGTTCTTATATTCAGTACCAATACCTGAATTAAAAGGAGTTTTAGAGGTGGGATATTTAAGCGCCAATAAAATTTTTGGTGCGCAGGTTGGACAATTCATGAGTTTGATAATTGCTTTGTTGCTGATCTCTACCATTAGCGCCATGATTTTAGCCGGCCCACGTGTTATGAAAAGCATGGGCACTGACATTAAAGGTTTGAAATTTTTTGCTATCTCTAATAAAAATAATGTGCCCTATGTGGCAATTATCTTTCAATCGGTTATTGCAGTGGCATTGGTATTAACTTCTTCTTTTCAATCGTTGATCACTTACGTTGGTTTTACATTAAACCTATTTACATTTTTAACAGTGTTAGGCATTTTTATTTTACGTTATAAACACAAGCATTTGGTAACTTCATACAAAACCTTTCTTTACCCTGTAACACCTTTATTATTTTTATCAATAATATTATTTATCTTAACATATATAATGCTTGAAAAACCGGTTGAGTCATTATACGGTTTAGGAACAGTAGTATTAGGATTAATATTTTATTTTATAACAAATAAAAAAGAAGATAAAAAAATCGAAGAAATACCTGCCAAAGTTCAGTCTACTTAAACTGAAATTATTTTTTGTATTTTACTTTGCATTAAGTTTAACTACGCGCGCGCAAACAACACCTTTTCTCGATAGCCTTTTAAAAGCAAACTTACCTCAGTTTGCAACTATTTTAGAGAATCCAAAAAAGTACAAGCTCCAGGTTGTTTATACGCGCATTGATCGTAACGAAAACAATAAGCCAAAGTTTACCGATCTTAAATTTAATGTCAATAAAAATTATTTTTATCCAGCAAGCACTGTTAAGTTGCCAATTAGTACTCTGGCTTTAATTAAGTTGCAAGAATTAAACAAAAAAGGTTTAGATAGAAGTACAACTATGATAACCGACAGTGCTTATTATTGTCAGAAAAAGATCCATCACGATACCACCTCTGCAAGCCGTTATCCAACCATTGAAAATTACATCAAAAAAATGTTTTTGGTGAGCGATAATTATTCTTGCGCGCGTGTTTACGAGTTTGTTGGATTTGATTACGCGCATAAAAAATTAAATGAACTTGGATTTAAAAATGTGCGTTTGTTTAACCGTTTGGATGGTTCTTGTCCCGGTGATTCTGCTAAAGTTACACCGCCTGTTTATTTTTTAAATGCTTCAAAAGATACCATCTATAAACAGCCGCTCACTTTTTTTAGCGAGAAATTAACGCATCCAATTACCAATTCAAAAGTAGGGGCATATCATACAAATGTGCAGGGCAGGCGCGTGGCAGGGCCAAAAGATTTTTCTGATCATAATTATTTAACGGTCAATGATCTTCACGCTTTAATGAAAAAGATTGTTTTTAACGACTATTTAAAAGAATCAGAACAACTGCCGATTAGTAATGATAATCGCAAATTCATGCTCAAGCAATTAGGCATGTACCCAAAAGAAAGTGACCATCCTAAATATGATAAGAAAATATTTTACGACACCTACAAAAAATATTTCCTGTACGCCAGTGCTGTTGCAACTGTAAAACAAGATAGTGTTCGTATGTTTAATATTGTTGGCCGTGCTTATGGTTTTTTAATTGATTGCGCTTATATTATTGATTACAAAAATAAAGTTGAATATCTTTTAACTGCTTCTATTTACGTAAATCAACGAGGTGTTGTTGGTAGCGGCAGATACGAATACGATCAAATTGGCCTTCCGTTTTTAAAAGATCTGAGTTGGACCATATATAATTACGAAAGGCAAAGAATTAAAGAACACTTACCAGATCTTTCGGAATTTAAATTTTTTGATTAAATACTAAAGTTAAATAATTATTTTACTTTAAAAATGTTGTAAGGAAATACTTATAAATACGTCTATCTGTAAAAATAATTAATATGAAAGTAGAGAATAATCAAAAAGCCCCTGTATTTACAATAAATGATGTTTATGGCAATTCCATTTCTTTAGAACAATTTAACGGCAAAAAGATCCATTTAATTTTTTACCGTTTTGCGGGTTGTCCTTTTTGCAATTTACGCTTTCATCAAATAAACCAAATGGCAGAATTGTATAAAAATAATAATACAATATTAATATCTGTTTATGAATCATCGGCAGAAAACATAAAAGCTTTTCTGGCAGATGAAAAATTTTATTCGATCATAATTCCCAATCCTGATTCAAGTCTGTATAAAAAATATGAGCTTAAACGTTCTAAATGGGGGCTTTTTAAATTTTTATTGTTTGGCGGCGGTCTTGCTAAAGCTAAAGAAGGGATGAAATTGTACAAGAATAAAGTAGCTATGGATGGCCATACAGACAGGCTGGAAGCTGAATTTTTAATTGATGAAACCGGTAAAGTGATAAATGCACATTATAACAAAGTGCAGGGTGATTCGTTACCCCTTGATGTTATTGAAGCATTTTTGCAAAACAAGAAGTAAATTCTATCATTGTCATTCTGACGAAGGAAGAATCTACGCACAAATTCCTCGTTCCTCGGAATGACATTAAATCTATTTCAAATAGCTTTTTTATTTGAATTATTCCTTTTTTGTATATTTATCTTTCCATGCCGCAAAAGATCTGTACAGAATCTGAATTCAATGAGCTCTTTAACCTCTATTACGAAGAGCTTTGTCGCATTGTTATGCCCGTGGTTAAAGACACTGATGTGGCGCAGGATGTGGTACAGGATGTTTTTGTAAAAATGTGGACACGCAGAAATGACCTGGAAGTAAATACTACTTTTAAGGCTTATCTCTACAAGGCAGTTGTATTTAGAGCGCTTGATCATCTGCGCAAACAAAAAAATGCCAATAAAGCGGTTGATGAATTAAAGTTCGTTAACCCACAATCACATAACAATACCGAAACACTTATTGAAGAAAAAGAACTGACTGAAGCCATTAATGTCGGACTTGATAAAATGTCTGAAAACATGCGCATGATCTTTCAGTTAAGCAGATTTAGCGGTTTAAAGAACCGTGAAATTGCCGAACAGCTGGATATTTCAATAAAAACGGTGGAAAGTAATATGGGTAAGGCTTTAAAATTAATGCATGAACATTTAAAGCCTTTCTTAAAAACAAGTGCTCAGGTACTTGTAATTTGGCTATTATTTGGTTATTTTAAATAAAAGATAGGGTAAATGAAAGGTGGTACGACATATAGTGGAAATGAGACATGTAAAAGTATATATGTTAAACATGCATCAACAAATTGGTAATTTGGTTTTAGATTTAATATGCAGGATTGGGAACTCATAGCAAAGTACATTAAAGGCGAAGCCTCGCAACAAGAGCAGGAGCAAGTAGAGCTATGGCTAAAAGCCAATAGTGCCAATGCCGTATTAATGGAAGAGATCAAAGCAACCTGGCAAAATTCAGGGAAGCTTAACCAACATATTAAAATTGATAAGGCAAAGGCCTGGACATCCATACAGGAAAAAATTAAAGAAGAAGAAAAGGTTATTTCAATTACCCGTAAAGCGCCGGCTTATAATTGCTGGATCTTAAGGGCTGCGGCTATTTTAATTGTTGGATTATTTGCAACCTGGTTATTTTTAAAAACCGGTAAACCCGAAATGGTATTGGTGCAAACTACTACAGGGTCAAAAACAATTAAGCTACCAGATAATTCTATAATTATTTTAAATGAGAATAGTTCGCTTTCTTATCCAAAAGAGTTTTCGGCTAATGAAAGAAATGTAAGTCTTGAGGGTGAAGCTTTTTTTGAGATCACTAAAAACCCAGCAAAACCATTTATTATTAAGAATAAAAATTTTGATGTAAGGGTTGTGGGTACATCTTTTAACATAGCTGCTTACGAACAAGATACAACTGCCGTAGTAACGGTTGTTACAGGAACAGTTTCTTTTATTGATAGAAATGAATACTCTGAATTACTAACTGTTGGTGAAACCGGTGTTTTAAATAAAAGAAGGCAACGTATAGAAAAATCAACAAACGCCGATCTTAATTTTATGGCCTGGAAAACCAAAAAACTGGAGTTTACCAATACCAGCTTTAATGAGGTTTGCAGCAGCCTTAAAAAATATTTTTCTATTGATATAACCGTAAAAGACAAAGCAATTTTAAATTGCACATTTACCGGTTTTTTTGAAGATCCAAAATTGGATGATGTGTTAAAAGTATTGGAAAAAACACTCAATATTAAAGCTGTAGTTACCCAAAAAAATGTAGAAATTACAGGCAAGGGATGTTGATCAATATATGAGGCTTTTTATTACCATTAGTATCTTAATGCTATACAATATGGTTGTTTTAGCACAGGATAATGTATTGAATAAAAAGATAAGCATCTCTTTCACAAACACACCACTAGAAGATGTGCTGAAGGAATTAACAGCACAAACAAAAATTCATTTTACTTACGGAAACAACATTGATCTCTCTCAAAAAACAGATCTTACTTTCTCTGACATCAGTTTTAAAGACTTGCTGAATAAGGTGTTGGAGCCATTGCAAATTAAGTGGGAATTAATTGGTGGCCAGATTGCATTGGCTCCTGGAAAAGAACTAAGCTATAAAATTACAGGTATGCTTAAAGATAGTGCTAATAAAAGCGCTGTTGAATTTGCAACAGTTTATTTAAAAGGCCAAACATTTAATGCCTATTCTGATTTTAACGGACGATTTAATCTCGATCATATCCCACCCGGAAATTATATTTTAGTGATAAACGCTTTTGGTTATAAATTAATTGAACAAGCTATTGAAATAAAAGATCAGCCAATTACGGTTTTAATAGAACTAAGCCAACAGGCCATTAATCTTTCCGAAACAATTGTTACTGCTGATAAGATCATCGAGAAAGTTTCGGTAAGTGAAATGGAATTGAAACATGTGCAGATAGAATCCATAAAAGGAATTTCCAATGATCCTATGAGGTCTTTAACGGCCTTGCCCGGTGTACTAAGTAAAGTGGACGTGTATGGCTCTTCCGATATTCACGTTCGTGGTGGCGAATCAAACGAAAATCTTTTTTTAATTGATAACATAAAATTGCCTTTGCCTTTTCACTTTAGCGGACAATCTGTTTTTAATCCCGAAATGTTAGAGAAGGCGGAAGTGTTAACCGGTGGTTATGCTGCTAATTATGGTAATGCCATGTCGTCTGTTTTTAATTTAACAACAAAGAGCGGAGATGCTGAACATTTTAAAACCAATGTCGATCTTAATACATCAAACCCTTCTTATCTTATTCAGGGCCCGCTAAAAAAAAATAAACTCGCTTTTATTGTTGGTTTAAGATCTATTTTAAGTGTATTGTCCGAAACGGAAAAGAAAGCAGACCTTACTTCCAAGTTTACTTACACCCTTAACTACAATACAAAAATTAATTTAACTACTTTAAATGTTAATGATTACAGTGATACCAGTTTTCAAAAGATCCTGCCAAAAGCAAATGCCTTAAGTAAGATCAACGCACAAAATTTCCAGATACAAAGTGTTATTTCTGATAAAAGTTACAGCAAGACCTCTTTTCTGCATTCGGGTTGGCGCTTAAATATCAATCCTGAAAAATATGGTTTCAGAACTATCAACTACAACAGTTATACCTTGCGGGAAGATCTTACTTTTTATCCAAGGCCGGGTATGAAATTAAAAACAGGTATTGAAAGCAGTGTAGAGGATGAGCGCTCTGATATAACCGAGTTTTATAAAACTACAGATATTTTACTTACAGATACTTCATCTTTAATTTATAACCGTAAAGTAAATACCATTAACATTTTATCATCGGTTTATGCAATTTACGATGCCACTGTTTTTAAACGAATAAAATTTAATGCAGGTTTACGTTTAGATCATAATCAATTGGCAAATACGTTTGATCTTAGTCCACGAATTACCATGGGCTATGATCTTACCAGAAGTACTATTCTCTCTGCAAGTTGGGGTATCTTTAAACAATCACCCACAACCTATCAATTAATTCAAAATAAACATCTGTTATCTAATCACAGCGAGCATACGATCGTTTCTATAAAGCAAAAGCTAACACCAATTATTTCTGCAAGGGTAGAAGGGTATTATAAAAAATATACACGTTTGGTGATCTTTGATACTAATTTTGCGTACTCTAATAAAGGTTATGGAGATGCTAAAGGCATTGAGTTTTTTCTAATGAAAGAAAGTGGCCGTGTAAATGGCTGGGCTTCTTATGCCATTGCCCGTTCAGATAAAAAAAGAAGTCTGCAGGATAAAGTGTATCCTTATTATTTTGATCAAAGACAATCGTTGAATATTGTTTTAAGCGCTTCTATGAAAGAAAAGAACCGCAAATGGTTCCTTCCTTTTTTATATACTTTTGATTTTAGGTATGCTACCGGAGAACCTTACACACCTGTTACCGGGGTCGATTCTTTAGGGGGGAAAATTGAATTTATAACCGGCAACATTAATTCTGTAAGAAACCCTGATTATAATACCTTGAATATAAAAATGCAGTGGCACGACAGGGCTATTGGGAAAAGAAAAAGGCATATGATGCATTTTTACCTTAATTTTTGGAATATATATGGCCATTCTAACCTGGCAGAACGTAATTATAACATCGATCCTGTCACCGGTGCCCTTTCTGTTGCCAACGTTTACCGTAAGTTCTTTGATCTTAGCATTGGCTTAAAGTTTCACTTTAATTACTACCCGGGCGGTAAAAAGTAAGTTTTTTCATTTTTGGATAGGGTATTGCCTTTTTTAACCGACATATAGGTATAAAAGCAAATACTAACTATTAAAATACAGGATATGAAAAAAGCAATTTTACTACTGGTTTTGGGTATAAATGGTTTATACCTTTCTGCACAAGAAAACAATGTATGGCGCTGGGGTGTTCAATGGGGTGTTCACGATAACAATGCTAAATTCAGTGGCGGTTCACCAAATGCCAATGCGCGTTTTTATCAAAATAAATTTAACGGTGGCTCGTTTGATGTGGTTGCAAGATACGATGCCAATAAACATTGGATGGGTACATTTGGTTTAGGCTTTAATACGTTTGGTTTTGGCTTTGCCATTGCAGAGAATTATTCTTTATTGAATATGCAAAACCGTTATTCATTATTAAAAACAGAATACAACGCGGTTGAAATTCCTTTAATGATCTATTATAAATTTAATCCTAACTGTAAAAACGTTAAATGGGTAGTGGGTGCAGGTTTTGCTGCCAATTTTACCGAAGGAAAAACTGTTTCAAAATATTTTGTAAAAGATAACGATGGCGCAACAAGCTCAAGTTATTTAAGCAGTACTTCAACTTCAAATAATGGTGGTCATGGGATGTTGCGTTTTGCTATTGGCCGCGAAAAATTATTTCAAAGAGGTTCTATCTTAAATGCAAGCTTAATATTTAATGGTGGCATGTCGCAAGTTGCAAATGCTACAGTAAATTATACTATCGATAACCAAAACTACACGCACAGCTTTACCAATAACGGTAACTATGTGGGATTCAGGTTATCTTATTATTTCCGCCCGGGAGCATTCTCATCAAAAAAGAGAGTTGTAGATGCGAAAACAAAAACTCAAACCGTAACCACAGTTAAACAATAATTTATAATTTTAAATAAATTATAAGCAAATTGTATGAAAAACTATTTGTTATTGGTGGGCATTTTTTTGAGTTGGAATTTAAAGTGTCAACCTAATTGGCCGCTTACAAAAAGCAACACCACTCTGCAGGTTGCTATTCCTGCAGAGTTTGGTGCGCCGATGATGCAACCCTTAAGTGTGAATGGCTGGGAAGACGGGATCTTTATTTCCCGCGACGGTTTAAATTTATACAGCATTTATTTACCGGCCGATGCCTTATCGTGGACAACCAATGGTGCGCCCTGTGTTTTTACACCTTATCAAAAAGGACCAACTTACGGTATGGACCTTGCCACATCACCTACAACAGCTTGCCCAATGTGGTTGCACGGGGATATTTTAATTTCCTCAAGAACATCCACTGCCGTTGCTTTTCCGGCATGGACACTTTCTAATTTAAGCGGACCGATTTTTAGTGAAGGTGCACCGCAGTTTGCAATGTTGAATTCAACAACATCTGATCTTGTAGTATATACAAGTAACCAGCAACCACCTTATAGTACTGATATTTATTTAATAAAAAACTCTACAATTAATCCCTCAGCAACAGGAACAATTTTACCTGCACCTGTAACACAAACAACCACTGAGGATAATCCGCATTTGGAAAGATTAAGCGCTAACCAATTGGTATTATTCTTTGATTCACCCGACAGGCCAGGTGGTGTAGGAGGTTTGGACCTTTGGTACACCTTAAGCAATGACAACGGTGTTACATGGAATACACCGGTACAAGTGAGTTCATTAAATACGCTGCAAAACGAACATCAACCACATGTGTATAAAGATAATTTTAACCAATGGTGGATGTATTATACAGCACCGGATGGTTCAGGAAAATATGCCATTTACCGCTCGCAACAAGCAATTGCAAATAACTGGAATAGCTGGGGACCAAAACAATTGGTTGTAGGACCAGGAAATAGCGCAGGGATAGGTGAGCCAACACTGACGCAATATGGAGATCTTTCTTTTGTGGTAGTTTACCAGGATGCGAATGGAACACCGACTGATAAATTTGATGCTGATCCATGGTTTTTGCCCCATGCAACAATTACTTCAATTAATAAAAATAATTTTAGTGAAGATATTTCAGTGTATCCAAGTCCTGCAAAAGATGATTTAATAATTACAAGTCAAAATAATTTTCCTGAAAAACTTCAAATATATAGTTTGCTTGGTGATTTAGTAAGGGAAGAAGAATTTATTGGGTCATTCAAAATAAACGTATCTGAAATTAATGCAGGTTTATATTTTATTTGCATCAAAGGAAAAAATCAAAAACTAAAATTTATTAA
>JAVTWD010000096.1:0-207661 GCA_032229505.1 Bacteroidota bacterium | reverse complement strand
ATTTATTAGTTTTTTTTCTACTAACAAATAGTCCTATTTTTGGGGGAGCTTACAATGTCAATTATGTTTTTTTTAGAATCGTTTGAAAAGTAAGACTTAATTTTTTTTACTCGATATTTTTTAATTAAAGTGTCAGGAGGCAAATCATATGACTGTCCAATGGTTTGGCAAAATAGATTTATTGTTGAGAAGATTGCCAGAATTGTGATGAGTCGTTTCATGTTTGTCTGTCGTGTATGTAGGCACTGTTAGGGGCTGTGCTATTTGCAATGTTCGTTCAATCTTTCGTCTGCGTAGTCGGCACCAAGTTCTTTCGCTTTTTTCCAGTCTGCACATGCGCCTGGTTTGTCACTTTTATTAAATTTTGAATTACCTCTGTTAAAGTAGGCCATTGCATTTTTATTATCAAGTTCGATAACTTTATTGTAATCGGCAATTGCTCCATCATAGTCCCCCGATTCATCTTTGACTGTCGCTCTATTAGTTAATGCGTCCGTGAATTTTGGCGCAATTTCAATTGCCTTGTCATAGTCTCTGAGCGCATCTTTCCAAAGGTATAATTCATTCTTAACGATTGCCCGTGAATAATATGCGTTCACATCTTTAGGGTCAATTTTTAAAACCGTTGTCCAGTTGATTATTGCCGCGGATTTATTTTTGTTGTTATAGGCTTTAAGTCCCTCGTCAAAATAGAAGTCGGATTTGTCTTTGGTCAATTCGGGAAATGCGGCAGTGTCGACCAATGCACCATAACCAGAAAGTTTGCTGTCGAAGCTATAACCTAAAACATACATGTCGACAACCCAGTACAAAAGAGTATTACTGTCAACCGGAAAAGGGGATGCGTCGGCCCGAAGAATCCAGCCGTCTTCTTCTTTTTTGATTTCTTTTATTTTGTATTCGTAATGTTTTGTCAGGAAGTTTGCAAGGGAGTCTAAATTTTCTTTTTTGTTTGAAACGAAGTCAAAGTCATAAGTAAGAATTTGATACTCTTTCAGCCCTGACTTTACCATATTTTTATAGATGTCTTGCGCCATGGCCATTTCCTTTCCAAAACCATTATTGAAATCGTCTGTCGTGAAATATCTTTTGTCCATAGAAATTGTTTTTGTCGGGTTGTCTTTGTCTGAATCTTGAGAGCAAGAGGCAACTATGATTGTCAGTAAAATTATGATCTTCTGTCGTGTCATAGCATTGCCCCTAACTACTCGCTAGGCGCAATTTTCCGTTTGTAAGTATTTGTACACGTTTATTATCATTTACTTCACAATCAATTTCCCTTGTCTTGTTCCGCCTTCTGCATTCATTACACGATAAGAGTAAATGCCTTTAGCCATGCCTTTCAACTCTACATTCACTGTATTTGTTTCTGCAGTAGTTTCAAAAATTAATTTGCCGTTCAGGTCAAATATTTCAATGCTGTTGCCTGCTTTAATGTTTGAGAAAGTAAACTTGCCTGTGCTTGGGTTAGGGTATACCAATGGCGCCTCCATTTCTATCATATTGTCTTTTATACCAACATCCAGCTTAGCAGTTTTAAAATTTCTTGGTGCGCTCCATGCGCTAAAATGCCCGCCATTATTGGTTTGTACGCGCCAAAAATATTTAGTGTTACCTAAAAGGTTTGGTTGTAATACAAATAGTAAGCCACCGGTATTGCCACTTACATTCACTGTCGCAAATGTAGAATCGGTTGATACCTGCACATTGTAAATAATGCCATCGCTTACGTTAGCCCATTTTAATAGTGTTTGAAACGTGGTATCTAAATTTGTAGCACCGTTGGCAGGTGTTGTTAATACAGGCGGGTTAGGCACCGAATCGTTTGAGCCAATATAGGTAATGAACATCTCAATTTTTTGCAATGGACAATCGTTTGAATTACGTGGTGCATTTGCAATAGTGTCTACATATTGTATGCCTGATGTTACACGGCCATAAACAGAGTATTGTCCGTTTAAGCTTGCAGCAGCAGCATGACAGATAAAAAATTGCGAATTGGCCGAGTTAATATTATTATCTCTTGCCGCAGATAAAATTCCTCGTACATGTTTTGCAGTTGAAAATTCTGCATTAACATTTGGCTGGTTGGGCTGACCAAAGCCCCATGTAGATTGGGCCCCATGCCTTGAGTTTGGATCTCCACCCTGGATCATAAAACCCGGAATAACACGGTGAAAAGCTGTTGTATCATAAAACTGTTTGCTTACCAAACTATCAAAATTACGTGTGTGGTGCACCGCAATGTTTGGAAAAAGCTCAACATTAATAATACCAAGTGTTGCATTATTGCGTTTGGTCAATATTTGAAAACGCGGTTTACCTGTATAGGTATAAGTTGCATTTGGTACCTGCGCGTAAATGTCTGCTGATAGCCATAGCACCAACAACGAGAGTAAAGAAAGTTTTTTGATCATGTGATTTTATTGATAGCTAAATTTACTGATTTTGCTGGGCAATTCCAAATTTTTTACTACAGAGGCACTGGTTTCACTGAGTTTTAAGCCTCATCCCCAGCCCTTCTCCAAAAGGAGAAGGGAGTTTAACAGTTTTAGTTTCCCTCTCATTTGGAGAGGGACGGAAGGGTGAGGCTTAAATATTCAACCGCCACAAGCCCTTTATTAAACAACAGATCGAGGATACTTAAATTAGGATGAAACGGAAATTTACTTTCGAAGGTTTGGTAATAAGCTGTATTTAATATTGGAGAGACTTTTCCATCGTCAGTAAAATTTATTTTGGGATGAATGGAATTTCTTAGGTCAGTTAATGCAGTAGTTTCTTTTTCAAATGCAGAAGTAAAGGCAATTTCTTTTTTTAGTTTTAAGAGTTTTAAAATAAGCTCTAGTTGCTCTGTATTTAATTCCATTAAAAATTTAAACTCTTTGCTGTAAAAATAATTTATCTCTTCTTCAAAAAATTCAAAGTAAGGTGAATTCTTATACGCACTTGTAATGGCCCGCCAATGGTTGTTTTGCCAGTTTTCAGCATAAGAAATCTCTACATCTTTTATTAATTCTTTGGTGTTTAATTTTTTTACCGGGATAGACAGATCGAGCTTTCCATTGGCACTTAAAATTTGTGTGCGGTTACGAAAGCTTTGTTTGTGATAGTTCTCAAAATTCTCAATAACAATTTTATCAGAGTTTAAAACATAATAAAAATAATGCAGGTTAGGCCAATAAGCAGTGCTCAATAAAACATTCATGGTTTTGTTTGTTTTATAACACGAATACTTTTGCCTACAATAAAATTTTCAGGTAAAAAACCCCATTTGCGCGAATCGTTGGCGTTATCACGGTTATCGCCTAATGTAAAATAATAGTTACGTTTTACGGTATACGTTTTTGTGAGTTCATTGTTAATGTAAATACTATCGCCTTTTATTTCTAAAGTATTTTTTTCATGATCTTTTATCAGTTTTTTATAGAACACAATATTTACAGTATCTAATTTCAACACATCGTCTTTTTTTGGAATGTACAAGGCGCCGTAATTATCCATATTCCATTTATAGTTGATAGAGTAGGGAAAGCAGGAAAGATCGGAACTTCCTTTCTTTTCCATTTCTAATTCTATCAATTCTATTTCTGCCAAATGTTTTAAACTATCAGCAAAATAATTGGTAAGCGAAAAGCTGTAATCGTTTTTTTCTGAAATAGCAGCACCTTCGGTTAAACCATGCTTTATTAAACTTAAACTATCCATTGCCTTTACAGACTTTACATGAAAGTTATGTTTAATAGTAATTGTATCTGTAATGGGCATTCCGTTTATGTAAATAACTTTATCTATTAATTCAATGCTATCACCTGGCAAACCAATTAAGCGCTGAAAGAAATAGGTTGTTGGCTGTGTTGAATCTTTTGCAGGAAATTCGATGTACACAATATCGTTAGTGCTTAAAGTATTATCAAATTTTTTAATAAGCAAGGCGTCGCCCCGGTAATAGGTTTGCTGCATATCCATATTATTTACTTTACGGATATCGAAAATAAATTTTCTCAAAAAAATAAATAAGAGCAAAGCTATGAATGCTGCAAGAAACCAGGTTTGTTTCTTTACAAAATCAAGTATGTTTTTTATTTGATCGATGCTTTTTGTTGTTTAAGCTTTCGGCGGTTGTTCCACTTAGTTAAACCCCAAATCAATAAAATGGTTACAATAAATGGAATTTTTATTGAATGTAAATTACCATCGTCAACATAACATAAAAAACGTTCCCATCTAAATTTGCCTTCTTTACTATTCTTTGTAAGTGAACTTAGTACTGATTTACCGCTTATTAGATTTTTATCTGCATATTTCATGCTAAACCAAACAAAGAATGGCGAACCTACTACATGATCGTAAGGCACCATGCCCCAGCTGCGGCTATCGGCACTATTATGACGGTTATCGCCCATCATAAAATAATAATCCTGTTTAAAGGTATAACTCGTAATGGGTTTGCCATCGTATAAAACCTGTGCGCCATTTTTGGTTACCTGGTGTATGCCGTCATCATACGTATTTAATATTTTTTCATACAAACAAATATTATGCGTGTCTATTGGTAAGGTCATTCCTTTTTTAGGAATTAATAGTGGACCAAAATTATCGTTATTCCATTGATATGAAGAATTGTGTGGAAAAATGCCGGAAGCATATTCTTTTTTTTCCTGAATATATTTTGTTACAGATACTACACCTGGTAATAGTTTAACTTTTTCAACGGTAGAAGCGGGCATGTTTAAAAAATAAGTTGTGGTGTCTCCATTTTCTATTAACCGTTCTCTTACCGCCTCGTCGGCATATATATCCAATTCATCAAGAAGTTGTAAATTTGAAAGCGAATAAAATTTTTGAGGAGTTTCAATAATTTCTCCAAAAAGTTTATTGGTTGTTTTTACGTGATAATAATGCTGAGCTTTTTCGGGCATTTGCTGTTTTTGGTTATTTATATAAACCTCGCCATCTATTACGGATAAATTATCTCCGGCTATTCCTACACATCTTTTAACGTAATGTTCTCTTTTATCTACAGGCCTTGCAACAATGTTTCCCACTTTGCGGCCTTGTAAATCGTAATTAGGATTTGAAAGATAGTCGCGCGCCATTTTTTCATAAAACTTATCGCTTCTGGTAGAATCTATTCTTCTTCCTTCCGCTTTCATATCTTGTGTTAAATCGCGTACAACCTGGTAATAACTTCTATCCTGAAAATTAAGCAAAACTGTATCGCCATCAGGATAATTAAATACAACAATATCATTATTCTTAACAGAACCAAAACCCGGTAACCGGAAGTAAGGTAATTTGATCCACTCTAAATATGATTTTTTTGTTTCGCTTAATGGTAAAGTGTGATGTGCAAACGGAAATGATAATGGTGTTTGCGGGATCTTTGGTCCGTAAGCAAATTTATTCACAAATAAAAAGTCACCCACCATTAACGATTTTTCTAATGATGAAGTGGGTATTGTAAATGCTTCAATAAAATAACCACGAATGATAGAAGCTGCAATTACTGCAAAGATGATAGGGTCTACCCAGTTCTTAATAATTTTGCTTGGTTCAATGGTAAATTTACTTAAGCCAACAAACTTTGCAGTGTTATCAAAACCTAATTTTACAAAAAAGATGTAAGGTAAAATAGACGCAAATAAAAGATCAGAGTTACTGGGTTTATTAAACGCACGGGCTACATTAAAACCATAAACGCCGTACATTAAAATGTTAACGCCGGGTACGATCATAATTAAACACCACCAGGTAGGTTTGCCAAGCAGCTTTGACAGAACAAAAAAATTGTAAACCGGTATCCAGGCTTTCCAGCTTTCGAGGCCTGCTTTTGTAAATAATTTGCTGAGGCCAAAAAACGAGACCAGTATTAAGACTAAAAAAATATAATTTCCCATAGATGTAAAAGGTAAAAATAAGGATTTATAGAAACTTTGAACGCTTGTTTTTTAAGCATATTATTTTATGGTTGTTAAAAAGTTGTAATGGATAAGCTTTGTTTATGATGAACGGTCATTCCGGCCTTGAGCCGTCCCGATAATTATCGGGATCAGTACTTAACATTCTTATAGTGCTGAGATGCTGAATCAAGTTCAGCATGACTGGTTTAATATTTAAACAGATAAATCCATACCAAAAAATTAATCCTTCAAAATTAGTGTTATTGCTTACTATTAAGTATCTTTATTCCCGAAAAATAAACCTGCTTTGTTTGCAGGTACAAAAAAATTTATGATAAAAATAACTCTCCCCGATGGTTCTGTTCGCGAGTACGAAAAAGGAACAACATCAATGGACATCGCTAAAAGCATTAGCGAAGGCTTAGCCAGAAACGTATTAGCCGCAAAAGTAAACAACGAAGTTTGGGATGCATCGCGCCCTATTAATTCAGATTCCACATTAAGTTTATTAACGTGGAACGATGCGCTTGGTAAAGAAACCATGTGGCACTCGTCTGCTCACATTATGGCCGAGGCCTTAGAGGCTTTATACCCCGGTGTAAAATTTTGGGTTGGTCCGCCATTGGAAAATGGTTTTTATTACGATGTTGATTTGGATGGACAAGTTTTAACGCCTGCTGATTTTGAAAAGATCGAGCAAAAAATGTTAGAATTGGCAAGACAAAATAATGTTTACGTTAGAAAAGAAATTTCTAAAGCGGAAGCAATAAAATATTTTACCGATAAAAACGATAACTACAAGTTAGATCTTTTAGAGCGCTTAGAAGATGGTAATATTACTTTGTATACACAGGGTAAATTTACCGATCTGTGCCGCGGACCGCACATTCCGAGTACGGGTTTTATTAAAGCTGCAAAAATTTTAAACATTGCCGGCGCTTATTGGAAAGGCGATGAAAAAAATAAAATGTTGACCCGGATCTATGGGATCACTTTTCCAAAAGATAAAGAATTAAAAGAATATTTGGTTCTGTTAGAGGAGGCGAAGAAGCGTGATCACCGTAAGTTAGGTAAAGAATTAGAGTTGTTTACCTTTTCTGAAAAAGTAGGCATGGGCTTGCCATTATGGTTGCCAAAAGGCGCCATGTTGCGCGAGCGTTTAATTCAATTCATGCAAAAAGCACAACTTAAGGCGGGTTATTTACCTGTTGTAAGTCCGCACATTGCACAAAAAGAATTATATGTTTGTTCAGGTCACTATGAAAAATACGGTGCCGATTCGTTTCAACCAATTAAAACACCACACGAAGGTGAAGAGTTTTACTTGAAGCCAATGAATTGCCCGCACCATTGCGAAATTTATAAATCTTCACCAAAATCATATAAAGATCTGCCACAACGTTATGCCGAATTTGGTACTGTTTACCGTTATGAGCAAAAAGGTGAGCTTCATGGTTTAACCCGCGTGCGTGGTTTTACACAAGATGATGCGCATTTATTTTGCCGTCCTGACCAGGTGAAAGAAGAGTTTTTAAAAGTAATTGATCTGGTGCTTTATGTTTTTAATGCATTGGATTTTAAAGATTATACAGCGCAAATTTCTTTACGCGATCCGGATAATAAAACAAAGTATATTGGTACCGATGAAAATTGGGCTTTGGCAGAACAAGCTATCATCGAATCAGCAGCAGAAAAAGGATTAAAAACTGTTACAGAATTAGGTGAGGCTGCGTTTTACGGACCAAAACTTGATTTTATGGTGAAGGATGCATTGGGTAGAAAATGGCAGTTAGGAACCATTCAGGTGGATTATAATTTACCTGAGCGTTTTGAATTGGAATATACAGGCAGTGATAATCAAAAACACCGCCCTGTAATGATCCACCGTGCGCCTTTTGGAAGCTTGGAACGTTTTATTGCCGTTTTAATCGAACACTGTGCAGGTAATTTTCCTTTGTGGTTAACACCTGATCAGTTTGCTATTTTACCAATAAGTGAGAAGTATAATGCTTATGGCGAAAAAGTGGCAGATGCTTTAAAAGCCGCTGAATTAAGAGGTTTTGTAGATGACCGTAACGAAACCATCGGCAAAAAAATTCGTGATAACGAGGTTAAGAAAGTACCTTTCATGCTAATTGTGGGTGAAAAAGAAGCAGCGGAAGGCAAAGTAGCTCTTAGAGCTCACGGAAAAGGCGATATTGGGGAATTTACACCTGAGGATTTTGTAAAATATATCAACCAAATAATAGAAAATGATTTTAATCAAAAATTAAATTCTTAGATTTGTAATAAGTAAATAAAAAAAGTATAACTAAAAAAGCGGAGGCTACTATCAACAACAAAAAACCAAACTTTACAAAACCTGTAAACTCGTCAAACACTAATAATTCGGCGAACAATAATAACAATACAGCAAAGCCTGTAGTTAAACAACCAAGAGGCTTAAAAGCCGGATTTAAGCGTCCCGGTGTAAAAGAAGAACAACACAGGATCAATGAAAGGATCTATGCTAAAAGCGTTCGCGTAGTTGGCGAAGGTATTGAAGCGGGTGTGTATTCGGTTGCTGAAGCTTTAGCAATGGCAAAAGAACAAGGTTTAGATCTTGTTGAGATTGCGCCAAATGTTGATCCGCCTGTTTGTAAAATAGTGGATTATGGTAAATTTCTTTACGAGCAAAAAAAGAAAGCTAAAGAAATGAAAGCCAAAGCAGCGAAGATCGTTATTAAAGATATTCGTTTTGGTCCGCATACAGATGATCACGATTTTAATTTCAAGAAAAATCACGCTATGAAATTTTTACAAGAAGGCTGTAAAGTAAAAGCGTATGTGTTTTTCCGTGGTCGTGAGATCGTGTTTAAAGTACAAGGTGAGATCTTATTATTGCGTTTTGCAAATGAGCTGGAAGAGTGGGGTAAAGCAGAACAGTTACCTGTTTTAGAAGGTAAAAAAATGCAAATGGTAATCAGTCCAAGAAAAAAATAAAATTAAAGTGAAAGACAAATAAAAAAGGCAGACTGAAAGGTTTGCCTTTTTTGTTTTTCTCGTAAAAATGGTTTAATTTTATTTAGAGACCTATTATAAATTTAATGCGACCTTCATGAAAAAACTTGTATTATTTTCTGTTTTATACATTGCATGTTCATTTATTATAAAAGCTCAAAGCATGGTATGGTCAAAACAAATGGGAAGCTTTGCAGCCGACCAGGGAGAAGCAGTTGCTGTTGACAGCCAGGGCAATGTTTATAACGCGGGCAATTTTCAAAACATTTCTGATTTTGATCCGGGACCGGGTACATTTACTTTAGGCTCTGCAGGTGGTGATGATATTTATCTAAGCAAACTCGATGCGTCCGGAAATTTTTTATGGGCGGTTCGTTTAGGTGGGGTGGGCGTTGATAACTGTCAGCATATGACTATTGATGGATCTGATAATATTTACATAACCGGTTACTTTCAGGGAACAGGTGATTTTGATCCGGGGCCTGCTAATTTTCCATTAACCTCTGCCGGGGGTAATGATGTTTTTGTAAGCAAGCTGGATGCCAATGGGAATTTTGTTTGGGCAAAAAGAATGGGTGGTACCGCAAGCGATATGGGAATTTCAATTACAACAGATGTTTTAGGTAATGTTTATACTGTTGGAAATTTTAACCTGGCGGCCGATTTCGATCCCGGTGCAGCTGTTGTTAATCTTGTTTCCCCCGGAGCCAACGATATATTTATAAGCAAGCTCAATTCTGCAGGTAATTATGTATGGGCAAAAAGCTTGAGCGGTAATTTAGATGAATTTGGAAATGCAATTTTTGTTGATGCAGCGGGCAACGTATTTACTACAGGAAGATTTTCCGGCACAACTGATTTTGATCCGGGTGCGGGTACCTTTAATCTTTCAGGATCCGGATCCTTTGATGTATTTGTAAGTAAGCTGGATGCTTCGGGTAATTTTGTGTGGGCTAAAAAATTTGGCGGTACTAATATGGATGTTGGTTATTCTCTTGCGGTAGATTTAACTGGAAATATTGTGGTTACAGGCTGGTTTATGGGTGTAGTTGATTTTGATCCTTCTGCCGCAACGTATAACATGACGTCTGTTGGCGCTGCATTTGATACATATGTTGTTAAGTTTGATGCTTTAGGTAATTTTATATGGGCTGTGCAAACCGGTAGTTCTTCTAACGATGCAGGCCAGTATGTTGCTTTGGATGCTGTTGGCAATATTTATTGCACCGGTTATTTTCAGGGAGCTGTAGATTTTGACCCGGGTCCTGGTACATTCAGTCTTATTTCGGGAGGCGCTGAAGATATTTATGTTACCAAATTAGACGCATCAGGAAATTTTTTATGGGCCAAATCGTTCACGGGACCTTTCACTGATATTTCAACCTGTATTGTAATTGATTTGCAAGGTTACATTTACACAACAGGTTTTTTTAATACTACGGTGGATTTTGATCCGGAACCAACAGTTTTTAATATGACCTCTTCTGGTGGTACGGAGATCTTTGTACATAAGATGTTCAGCTGTAGCGTAGCACCTTCAACGCCGGTTGCTATCACTGGCCCAACTGCAGTTTGCGCAGGCTCATCAAATGTATATAGTATTGCGCCCATAGCTGGTGCATTTTCATATACATGGAACCTACCCGGCGGTTGGTCTGGTTTAAGTTCCGGCAATACCATAAGCGTTAGTGTAAACGCAGCAAGTGGCACCATGTCAGTTTCGGCTACAAATGCCTGCGGTACTTCTTCTATCCAAACCATAACAATAAATGTAAGTTCTATCCCGGCAACACCAGGTGCAATTATTGGAAATCCAGTAGCATGTGCAGGCTCAGCCAATATATTCAGTATTGCTCCTTTACCGGGCGCAACTTCTTATACATGGTCGTTGCCAGGTGGCTGGATAGGAACGAGTAATACAAACACAATTAGTATCACTACCAATACGGTAAGCGGTTCAATTGCTGTTTCAGCAGGAAATTTTTGCGGAAATTCTTCTATCCAGGCCCTTAATATTTTTATACATGCTACACCTGTATTTACAAGTGCTATAAACGGAAATACAATAATATGCTCAGGCTCTGCCGCAACATATAGTACAGCCCCAGTTAGCAGCGCAACCTCTTATTTTTGGTCGCTGCCAGGTGGTTGGACAGGATCGAGTACATCAAATACAATTAGTGTTTTTAGTGGAGTGGCAAGCGGACCTGTATCTGTTATTGCGGGCAATATATGTTATAATTCTCTGGCACAAAACATAAATGTTACTGTAAATGCTACGCCAACAATTACTGCTATTTCAAGCAACACTTTATTATGCGCGCACAGCGGTGAAAGCGCTACTTTAACTGCTTCTGGCGCTAACTCGTTTACTTGGAATCCGGGTGGTGCAGGAACAAGTATAGTAGTTTTTCCAAATAGTAATACTAGCTATACAATTGTAGGTTTAAATAGTAATGGCTGTTCAGATTCAGTATCGTACACACAATTAGTAATTCCGTGCACTGGACTTGAAGATAATTTAATTGTGGAAAATAAAATTTCTGTTTATCCAAATCCGTTTACTTCAAAAATAAATATTGCAGGATCAGTAAATGATTCCAAAATAATAATCTCAAATGCATTAGGCTTACAGTTATTTACCAGTTTTATGAATGGACAAGAGGTGGAAATAGATCTTGAAAAATATTCTGCAGGTATTTATTTTGTGCATGTTACAAATAGAAATAACATGTACGTTGTAAAGATCATTAAGGAATAGATATTATTTCCCCCATCTATAAGAATCCTGTTCCAAACCCGCAAGATCAATAACCCGGTCAATTACAGTTGCAGCTACTTCTTCAACGGTTTGTGGTTTTGAGTAAAACGATGGAGTAGCCGGACACAAGATGCCTCCCGCTTCGGTAACGGTTCGCATGTTGTTAATATGAATTAAACTTAATGGCGTATCGCGGGTAACTAAAATTAGTTTTCTTCTTTCTTTTAAAATAACGTCGGCTGCGCGCGTAATAAGATCGTTGCTAATACCGGTAGCAATGCGGGCTAAAGTTCCCATACTGCATGGGCAAATAATTAAAGTATTATATTTTGCCGAACCGGATGCGAAAGGCGCAGAAAAATCTGTTTTAGAATAAACTTTAAACGGGTAATTTTTGTAAGCATCATTTCCCAATTCAAACTGCCAGATGTCTTTGGCGTTATCGCTCATTACAAAGCTTATCTCAGCAACCTGATCTTTTAAAAGCAGTAATTTATCCAGCAATACTTTGGCGTAAATACTTCCGCTGGCACCAGTAACGGCTATTGCAATTTTATGGTTATTGTTCTTCACTTTTCTTTTTAAAATCTATATTACAAGAAAACATTAAGGTAAGGATATTGTTGTAAAAACCCTTATTAAAAAATCGGGCAACCGGGTTTGGATAAAATACCTTATTGGCCAACACGCCATAATCGCGCACCGATGTAATGGAGTTGGATGATCTTACTTCAACGTAAAACATGTCTTTTATCTTTCTGCCTAAACCAATATTTACTCCTGTTTCAAGCTTATTAAAAGGATATGCGCCTGTATAATCGGTGTAATTGATATTTTCTTTATAATTTATTAAATAGGCAACAGAAGGCCCCATGGTAATAAAATACTTTGGGTTAACATTAAACCTGAATGACAAAGGCAGATCAATATAATTTAATACAACATGGTAAAAAGAATAATCACCTTTGGCAGGATTTGAATTATGCCGTGCACCTTTTTGCGAAAAGTAAAAGCCTAATTCAAAGCTCGCATTATTTTTTAAGCGGGCATTTACAGCAAGGCCTCCAAAGGCTCCTACTTTATTGTAACCGCTATAGTTATCACCATGTATCTGGCAGCCGTTAATACCTAAAGAGGGTTTTAATGTGAATACAGAATTGGTCTGAGCAGAGAATTTAATAGGAATAAAAAATAATATTAGAATAAAAAGCCTCATTAAATAAAATCAATATTCATTAGTCTAATTTACACTTTTTAGATAAGAACTTTACATGTTTTAACCACATAGAAACATAGAAAAAAGTTAAAGCTAAATGCCTAAAGAGACACATAAATTTTCTTCGCAAGCGAAGAAAATACTATGCTTTACTTTTGAAAAAAGTTGATCTATGAAAAAATTATGTGTCTATGTGGTTTAAAATTTTAAGTAATTAAAACTTATACCCAAAACCAATACCAATGGTTGTTAGCAATTGTA
This sequence comes from Bacteroidota bacterium, assembly GCA_032229505.1. Taxonomy (GTDB): domain Bacteria; phylum Bacteroidota; class Bacteroidia; order B-17B0; family Aurantibacillaceae; genus Aurantibacillus. The sequence goes on along the minus strand of JAVTWD010000096.1, from coordinate 194,520 downwards.
CTCTTGGGCCATAAATATCATTTGGGTTATCGTACAATCCATCTTTATTCCAATCGCGTTTAATAATAATGTCATCATCATAAACTAATTGAGAGATAACGTTGGCACTAAAGTATTTATTGATCTTTAAAGTTAAAAGGTTGTTGAATACAACGTCAATATTACCGGGGTGATTGCCATAATTAGAGAACAGATCTAAATAAGAATCCAGATTCACATTCTTGAAAATATCTTTTTTAAATTTAACGATCACGCGTCCACCAAATTCAAACCTTGTTTTTTTACCAGGTGTAATTACATTGCCCATGCTGTCAACTACAGCTTTTTCTACACCATAAGCACCTTCATCAGCAAGGTATTGACGATTTACAACAGTTATTTTACCTGCAGCAGGCGCAAAGGTTACCGAAAAATAATTGGTTGGTTTAAAATCCAAACCTAATGCAATTTGTATATAGCCAGGTGAGTTCATATCTGATACTGCACGACCGGTAATAGAATCGCCGGCATAATTATAACCCGGTCCAAATTGTGTACGGTAATCTACCTGTGCAGCATAATACCAGTATTTACTAAAAGCATTGATGTTTAATTTTGAAAGCCCAAACAGCTGATCAATATTTTTGCGAAATAATTTAAAATCTCCGGGTTTAATGATACCATATTGGGCATCGAGTTTATTTACCCATTCAATTTTTCCTTTTTTATAATCCGCCTGCAGATTCAATATAGCGTTGCCCGCAATATTATCCTGCCCACCACCTTGCCAGTTGCTTAGCGAGGTTTGACTAAAATTGAGACCAAAGAAACCGGATGTTTTCCAGGAAGTATCTTTTTTTACGGGTTGAACAGAATCGGTTTTCATGGGCTGCAGGATCAATGGTTCTTGCGCGCTTAAGCTAATGAAAGAAGCAATGGCAATACAGGTAAAAAATTGTTTCATAGGTGGGATAATTTATATTTATTTTTTTAAGTTAATACTAACGGTTATCAGGCTGCAGTAAAATCTTTTACAACATTGTAAAGGGTATCACGTTCAACAGGAGTACGACCTACAGTTTTTATAAGATTAACTAATTCTTCAGTAGATAATTTTGGGTTTTGTTCTTCAGAGCCGGCCATACTATAGATCTTTGTTGTATCATCAATGGTTCCATCCAGATCATCTGTTCCAAAATTCAATGATAATTGAGCTGTGTTTCTTCCTATCATTGCCCAGTAGGCTTTAATGTGTGGAAAGTTATCTAAATAGATTCTTGCAACAGCGTAATTACGAAGGTCTTCAATTACACTTACCTCAGGCACATTGGCCATTTCATTTTCTTTGTTACGAAATTTTAAAGGAATGAAGGCGTTAAAACCTTTTGTTCTGTCTTGCAATTGACGCAATCTTTCCATATGATCAATGCGGTGTTCAAAGGTCTCTATATGTCCGTAAAGCATAGTAGCATTCGAGTGTTTACCCATGTTATGCCAGATCTCGTGAATAGAAAGCCATTCTTCCGTTGTGCATTTTCCACCGGCAATTTTATCGCGAATGTCTTTATCAAAGATCTCAGCGCCACCGCCGGGTAAACTGTCCAAGCCGGCTTCTGTCATTATTTTTAAGCCTTCTTCGTAAGTGAGTTTTGCTTTTTTAAAGATGTAATGAAACTCAACAGGCGTAAGGGCTTTGATGTGTAAGTCAGGACGGTGTTTTTTTATCTGACGAAATAATTCCGTATAAAATGCAAGATCTTGTTTGGGTACAACACCTCCGGTAATATGCACTTCGGTTACAGATTGTCCATCATATTTTTTTATGATGTCCATTATCTGTTCAATAGAAAGTTCCCAACCCTGATCGCGGTGTTTTATTAAGCGGGAGTAAGAGCAAAAGGCACAGGAGTAAACACAAACGTTAGTTGGCTCTACATGAAAGTTATGATTGAAGTAAACGTAATTGCCGTTCTTTTTCTCGCGTACATAATTGGCCAGTGTTCCTAAAAAACCTAATTCGGCTTTTTTGTAAAGTAAAACACCTTCGTCAAAAGTAATTCGCTCACCATTAAAAACTTTTTTTGCAATGGCTTTTAATTCATCCGAATACAACGAACTATTTAAAATAGATTGAGGATTATGGTTAGGTAAGATCATAGCGACACAAATTTACAGCTTCTTTTTGTGAGACAATAATTAATTCTCGTTAAAGTTTTATTCTAATCCCGATAGCTATCGGGACTAAATTTATTCAACCCAGAGTACCATGCCTTTAAGGTATTCACCCTCTGCAAAATACGGCGTTACAGGGTGATCGGCCGGCTGGATCATGTAATGCAACACTTTTACATTACGGCCTGCTTCAATAGCCGCTGCAGTAATGGTGTTATAGAACAGGTACTTATCAACCACGCCACTACAACTATAAGTAAAAATAATACCATTTGGCTTTATAAGCTTTATGGCCAATGCATTTAAGCGTTTATAACCAATTACGGCGTTATGTTTGCTGTCTCTGCTTTTTGCAAAGGCAGGCGGATCTAAAACAATAACATCATATACATTTTGTTTGCCTTTTAAAAATTCAAACGTATCAATGGCAAAGCTTTCGTGATTTTTTACTTTGTTCAGCTCAATATTCTTATTACAAAGGTCAATGGCACTTTGGCTGGCATCTACCGAATGCACAATATTTGCACCTGCGGCCGCTGCATAAACCGAAAAGCCGCCTGTGTAACAAAAGGTGTTTAAAACGGTTTTATCTTTACTGTATTTTCCAAGCAATTCACGGTTATCACGCTGATCGATAAAGAACCCTGTTTTTTGTCCGTTAATAAAATCAATTTTAAAAAGATGATCGTTCTCTTTTACAATAATATCTTCTGTTGTTTCGCCAACAATAAAACCATTTTTTGTTTTTTCGGCGTGATGTTTATTTAGTGTCTCGGCACTTTTATCGTAAATGCTTTTTAGGTTTGAGCCCAACACCTTCTGTATGGCTTTTACAATATTTTCTTTTTGTAAATACACGCCCCACGAGTGCGCCTGCAATACCACATGACCATCATAATAGTCCAATATCAATCCCGGCACACCATCACCTTCACCAAAAAACAAACGGCAAACATTGGTATGCTCGTTTAAAATGTTTAAATGTAAACGGTATTGCCATGCTTTATTTATTTTTTCGAACCAAAAATTTTCATCAATTACTGTTTTTTCAAAAGAGATAATGCGTACTGAAATGCTTCCGCCATTAGAAAAATAACCTGTTCCTAAAAACTGGTTTTGGTTGGAATATACTTCTACAATATCTCCATCGGCAAGGTTATTATCTTTTTTAGAAATGGCCCCCGAAAACACCCATGGATGCTTGCGTTGAAGTGAAAATTCTTTGCCTTTACCTAATGTTATTTTTGAGTATTCCATATTTAAAAATTATAATTTGTAGTAAAAAAGCGATAGGGTAGTTTGGCGTCTTCGCCGGCATAATCAATACCAATACGGGGTCCAACCTGTATATCGTTTTCTTTTATGTTTATTTTATCATCCTGTAACCAAATTTCTTTGCCCGTTAAAGATAGGTTATTATGCAATAGGTCAATACCCAAAGCCTGTGATACTTTACCAGGCCCAACACATAAATTGTTTGAGAATTTTACACCACGGCGTTTTACAATTTCTTCAATACCTTTTGTGGGATAAATAGCACGAATTAAAATAGCATGTGGAATATCTTTGGCGTTTGTAACAATATTAAATAAGCGGTGTATACCGTAACATAAATACACATAACTCACACCACCTTTGCTGTACATGGTCTCTGTTCTGTTTGTTCTTCGCCCACCATACGCATGCGATGCTTTATCTGTAACTCCTGCATAAGCTTCTGTTTCTGTAATAATGCCACAGGTTAATTTACCTTTAATGCGTGTGCAAAGGGTTTTGCCAATAAGGTCTTTAGCGAGAAAAACAACATCTTTATTTAAGTAGTATGACGCTTTTAGCATTTGTATTGTAAAATAGAAGAGCTTGCAAAAATATTTTGCAAAATTAAGATTTTATTGTGCCTTGTGTTGGGATTTAAGATAATTTATTATACTTTAGTTGTATTCAAACGCAATAATTATATGTTAGAAGTTAATCAAAATTACAAACACGAATTTCAATTTACACAAGAAGAAGTAAATCGCTTTGCAGAAGTAACAGGCGATAAAAATCCCGTACACACCGATGCTGACTATGCCTCAAAAACAATGTTCAAGCGCCCTATAATGCACGGTATGCTTAGCGCATCGCTATTCAGTAAAGTGTTTGGTACGTTATTTCCGGGCGATGGAACTATTTATTTAAAGCAAACATTAAATTTTTTAAAACCCATGTATGTTGATACAAAGTATGAAGCTACATTTATGGTTAAAGAAGTAATGAAAGATAAACACCGTGCTATTGTTGAAACCGTTATTATTCACGTTGAAAGCGGAAACATCTGCACAAGCGGTGAAGCTACTATCCTTAACAGCGAAAAGATCTAAGCAGTTAACCTGAGGGAAACATTGGGGTAACAGGCATTTTTTATTTTTGAATTTAATATTTAAAACTTAATATATGGATAAGGCTAAGAATAAAAGAACAGTGCTGGTTACCGGTGCCACCGGTGGTTTAGGAACCGCCATGTGCAAAGAATTATACAAAGACGGATACCGTGTGGTAGGTAATTATATGACGCAAGGCAAAGCTGAAAAATGGATGGAGACCATGAAAGCGGAAGGTTTTGATATTAAATTGTTTCACGGTGATGTAAGCGATTTTGACAGCGCGGGAGCCATGATCAAAAAAATTGAAGCTGAAGTTGGAGTGATCGATACATTGGTAAACAATGCCGGTATTACTCGCGATGGCCGTTTGGCAAAAATGAAAAAAGAAGATTGGTACGATGTTATCAATACCAATTTAAATAGCGTTTTTAATTGCACCCGCCAGGTTTTAGATGGTATGATAGAGCGTAATTTTGGACGCATCATCAATATCTCTTCTGTTAACGGGCAGCGTGGCCAGTTTGGCCAAACCAATTACAGCGCCGCAAAAGCCGGTATGCATGGTTTTACCAAATCCTTATCAATGGAAGTGGCAAAATATGGGATCACCGTAAATACTATCTCTCCGGGTTATATTGGTACCGATATGGTTATGGCCGTACCTGAAAAAGTATTAAATCAAATTATTGCCCAGGTACCAATGGGTCGTTTAGGCGGCACACACGAAGTAGCGCATTTGGTAAGCTTTTTAGCAAGTGAAGAAACAAGTTTTATTACAGGCGCTAATTATAGCATTAATGGTGGGCAGCACGTTTACTAGTAAATAAAAGTTGTCACTTGGAGCGGAGTCGAGAAGCGTACGTGTCTCGACTCCGCTCGACATGACACAATGCAAAATAAAAAAAAGAGCTACTGATTTAGTAGCTCTTTTTTTATCTGTGAAAATCTGTTTGATCAGTAAGATCCGTGTTCCATCGCGTTAATTAAAATCCTGTACCAAAATGTTTTAAGCTTTCACGTTTCATTGGTTGAATGGTCATTACTGGAATATTGCTAATGTCGACAATACGTTGCGCATCTGTTCCGCCAAAAAATTCACCAACGTTTAAGCCCGGTTTATTCATGATCATAATAAGATCGGTCTCAATTTTATTGGCGTACTCAACCACTGTTTCTGCCACATCTTTTGCAGGAATAGATTTGTTTGTACACGAAATGCCTTTGCTTTTAATGAATTGTTTTACCTGGTGCGAATAAGCCAATAATTGGTTTTCGTAAGAAGCATCGTTAGGGTCAAAAACACCTAAAATACGAATGCTGGCGCCAAAATACTGTGCAAATTGCACGGCAGCGTCCACTTTTTCGCGGGTTTCAGTTGAAAGGTCTAAAGGTAAAAGTATATTTTCGCAGCCATCACGGTGTTCCATACCACGAATGGTAATAACAGGGCATGGGGCTTTACGTATCAATTTACTGGCACTTGAGCCAATAATGTTTCTGAATTTCATGTGGCTTTCAAGGCCGGCAATGATCAAAGTAGCTCCTAATTCTTCGGCAACGCGATCTGTTTCATCGTAAATATCGCCTTTAACGTTCATAAACTCGGTGGGTACGCCACTTTCCTGCTCAGTTTGCTTGGTAAGCTTGTTAAGCGCATCGTAGCTTTCTTCGCCCGTTTTATCGTAAACATGCAGTAAAACCAGCTTAGAATGGGTATATTTAGCTAAATTATAAGATTGTTTTATAGCTAAAAGTGATTGTTTAGTAAAATCAATTGGAATAAGAATAATGCCTCTCTCTTTAACTTGCATATTGTGTGATATTTAGGGCAAAATTATAACTTTTATCCGGCATCGCAAGACTTTTATTTTTTTTTTGCAAAAACCGATTTTTTCACGATATTTGCACCCTTAATTTAAAAAACTAATAAAATGGCAGTAAAGATTAGACTACAAAGACATGGTAAAAAGGACTCAGCGTTCTTTCATGTGGTAGTTGCGGATGGTCGTGCACCACGCGATGGAAAGTTCATTGAGAAATTAGGCGTATATAACCCTAATTCAAATCCGGCAACAATTGATATTAACTTCGACTCAACTTTGAGCTGGTTAATGAAAGGTGCTCAACCTACAGACACTTGTCGTGCGATATTATCGTACAAAGGTGTTATGATGAAAAAACACTTATTAGAAGGTGTAAAAAAAGGCGCTTTAACTGAAGCACAGGTTGAACAAAAATTCAGCAAGTGGTTAAGCGAAAAAGAAGGTAAAGTTGCAGGTAAAAAAGATAGATTAAAATCAGAAGGTAACAAAAAAGCAGCAGATAAAGCTAAAGCTGAAACTGAAGCTAAAAATGCAAAAGCAGCTAAAATTGCAGCTAAAAATGCAGCAGTTACTGAAACTCCTTCAACTGATGCTCCGTCAACCGACGAAACAACAGCATAATATTTTTCTTTCTAAAATTTAAAGAAACCGCGTTTAAGCGGTTTTTTTTTGCTATTTTGTGAGCATGTATGTACTCATTGCAGATAGCGGCTCTACAAAAACCGATTGGGTTTTATTAAGAAATTCTGAGATCATTAAACGTGTAAAGACCATTGGGTTTAATCCTTATTTTCAATCGATTGACCAAATAAGCCTTGAGATCTTAAATAATTTGAAACCGCATTTACTCGAAGATCTGAATAAAATAAAAGTTATTCATTATTACGGTGCGGGTTGTTCTACTTTTGAGAACTGTAAGTTGATTGAAGATTGTTTAACCATTACTTTAGGAGTACCAAAAATAAATGTATCACATGATCTGCTAGCTGCTGCAAGAGCGCTTTGCAAAAAAGAGTGGGGCATTGCCTGCATTTTAGGCACGGGCAGCAACAGTTGTTTGTATAACGGTAAATTTATTTTGGAAAATATTCCTTCGGTTGGTTATTTGTGGGGAGATTATGGCAGTGGCGCGCAAATTGGTAAAAATTTTATTAAAGAATATTTTGAAGGTAATTTGCCTACCGATCTTAAAAAGAAATTTGAAAAAGAAGGTTATAATCGTGAAGAGATATTGACCAACGTTTATAAAAAAGCCATGCCCAGCCGTTACCTTGCTTCGGTGGCCATGTTTGTTGGCAAGAATAAAGATCATGCTTTTGTTGAAAAAGTATTGCTTGATTGTTTTGATTCTTTTTTTGTGCAGTTGGTAAATAAGTATACCGATTCAAAATCATACAAGGTGCATACCGTTGGCTCAATTGGATTTTACTATAAAGAACTTTTTGAAAAAGTAGCCACTCAACACGGTTACAAAATTGGCAGTGTTATTCAATCACCCATAGATGGCCTGATCGATTACCATTCACAAGTTAAATGATCAAAAAATTAATTTTATTAAGCTTTATTGAAGGCGCTGTAGTAATGGCCGCCGAACTTTGCGGTGCTAAATTACTGGCGCCTATCTTTGGCAGCAGTTTATACGTGTGGGCATCGGTAATGGGTATTACCTTGGCAGCATTGGCATTGGGTTATTTTTTTGGTGGTGTTGTGAGTGAAAGAAGCAAACAGCATTCGAAAAGATTATTTCATGTACTCATTTTTGCGGCTTTATTTGTAATGTTAATGCCCGTTATTAGCCGCTATGTTATTCCCTGGATCTCGTATCTGCCATTTTTATTGGCTGTAGTAATAAGCACATTTGTTTTGTTATTTCCACCGGTGTTTTTTTTAGGAGCCACATCACCCTTATTTATATTTATACAAACTAAAGAGAGCAGTGCGGCAGGCAGGGTAAGCGGTACAGTGTATGCGGTATCAACTTTGGGAGGCATCATTGCTACTTTTTTATGCGGCTTCTATTTAATTCCGGCAGTTGGCTTAACCTTGTGTTTATTGGGTTTTGGCGCACTTTTGTTTATTGCAAATTGCGTTATATTCAGATCTTATAAAGCTATTCACCTGTTTTTATTTGCAGCGTTTGTATACCTTAACTTGCAATTCGGCTTTATTAAAAGTCAACATTTATTTTACGGCAACAGTATTTTAGGGCAATTGGAAGTGCAAGATCTTTTAAATGATAAAAAAGAAACCATCCGCATTTTAAAGATCAATAATATTGTACAAACAGAAATGAATGTAAAAACAAAACGTTCAGTATCGGAATATGTTAACTTACTGGACACGCTTGTTCCAAATTCATCTAAGCCAAAAACAGCACTGGTATTGGGTTTGGGTGGTGGCCTAACCGCTAATTTATTTGTAGAAAAAAATTATGTTACCGATGGTGTTGAGTTTGATAAAGGCATAATTGAAGCGGCGCAAAACTTTTTTGAATTAAATAAAACAGTAAAACCTGTTTGCGATGATGCCCGTTATTATTTAAATCACTGCAAAAAAAAATACGACCTTATTTTGGTAGATATTTTTAAAGCAGAAGAACAACCATCGCATGTATTAACAATAGAAAGTCTTGAAAACTTAAAACAAAACCTAAATGATTCGGCTATGCTCATCATTAACTGGCATGGTTACGTTAAGGGAGAAAAAGGAATGGGAACAAGCATCTTAAATAATACCTTGCAGCGATCTGGTTATGCAGTAAGAGTTTGCTCGGCATCGACCGATGAAAACTACCGCAATTTATTATTTGTTTGTTCTTTACAAAACCTTGCAAAACAGCCATACGAAGTAAATGAGATCTTTACCCGCACCAATCTTGTAAATACGGATGATCGACCTTTATTTGAAAAGTACAATGCCCTTGCCAATAAAACCTGGCGAAGCAATTACCTGCGTTATTATCAATCAGAGCCTACACGTAGAAATTAACCACAAAGAACACAAACTTTGCACAAAGAACGCAAGAAGTCTTAGTGCTCTTTGAGCTTTCTTAGTGTGCTTTGTGGTTAAATATCTCGATTTTTAAGAGTTATCAAAAAACAAGTAACAATTCAACAATTTTGGCTGAGAAATGAAAAAAGAGTTTATATTTGCTATCAAAATTTTAAAAATGAATAAAATATTTTACGTAGCAGGTCTTTCATTGATGGTTGCTTTAACATCATGTGGTGATAAACAATCTGACGAGTTAAAAGAAACAGTTGATTCTTCAGCGGTTGATAATACTCCAAAAGATACAACTCCAATAACAGTAAACGAGGATACGAAATTCAAGTTCGATTTCGCGATCGCAAATATTCCTTCTCCGGTAGCAAGTGTAAACGAACTATCAAGTTGGGGTGTACCTTATAATAATGCATTTTTAATTGATACTAAAAAACAATTAACAGGCGATGAATTCAACAAAGCTTTACAATTAGGCGCCTTTAATATTGATATGTCTTACGCCATGGTTAATAACGTTGGCGAAGATGTATTAAAATATATGAAAGCTGTTTTGGTGAAATCAGATGCGTTAGGTTTAAAAAGCGCGGTTGACCAAATGGTTGGTAAACGTGCAGAGCAAAACATTGCCAACAAAGACTCTTTATTAAGAATTTTAGATGAGATCTTTGTAAAAAGCGATGCTTATTTAAGAACCAACGAGCGTGTATATACAGCAGCTGCAGTGTTTGCAGGCTCATGGGTAGAAGCTCTTTATTTAACTTGCAAAATTACTGAAGCAGGTACCGAAGCTACTGTAAAAGAAAAAGGTTATAAAGAATTATGGGACCAACGTTTTTATTTAAAGAATTTATCTGAATTATTAGATGAGTATAAAGACAAAAAAGAATGTGTGGCTTTAAATGATCAGTTAAAAGTGATATTAAAAGAAATTACGGCCATTAAAGATCCTAAAGATTTTAAAGACGCTAATTTTAAATCTATTTCTGAAAAGATCTATGCTTTAAGAGCTACAATTCTTAAATAATACATAACATTTAGTTTACAAAAAAGCCTCCGTTACCGGGGGCTTTTTTTTTAACCGTACCTTATTTTTTGTACTTTTAATTAAAATATAAACTCATGAAAAAGATCACACTCCTTTCATTTATCCTGCTTTCAATTTTTGCAAATGCACAATCTAATTATCAGAGAAGGCTTTATCATACAGCTTCGTCTGCAGTGAGCACTTCTATTATCTATTCCAATGAATATAATACAAGCTCCTTTGTTGTAAGAGTCATTTATCCCGGCACACCTTTTTCAGCTTACTCAGATGTTACAAAGTTCACTACATCAACAGGTAATGTTACCAGCTGCAAAACGTTTTCTGTTTCGGGCTACGATCTAAAAGTGCTGGATGTGGTAAAGAACAATCAAATGCTCTATATGACAGCATCTTTGACTAATTCAACCGGAACGATACCTTGTATCATAAAATATAATTTGAGCACAAATACTACTTCATGGCGTAAAACCCTATCTATTACTAACGAAGTTTTTAGATCAATTACATATGATAATGCCAAAAATATTTACTTATTAGGTAATTATTTTAACGCAGCACAAAGTAAAACTGATATTATGATCGCTAAAATGGATACAAACGGTGTTTTGTTTTGGACCAAAAATATTGGCGAAACCACTTTAAACCAAAATCAAAACTGTGGTAACATTGTTTTTAATGGTAATAGGGCCTTGTACGTTACAGAGTCCGTACCCAATAACGTTTTGGAGTCTTCAGTTCTACGACTGGATTCAGCAGGAAACATATTAACCTCAAAAACCTTACAAAGTGCATCACCAAAGTTTATGCAAAATTTTGCCACTATATTAAAAGGCAAACTTGTATCGATAGACAGAACTATAGTTTCCACTACAGAAGGCCCGATTTTAATGCGTATGTTGGATACTAATTTAACAGCAATTGCATCAAAAACATTTGCACCGGGTATAATGATACAGGATGTTTATTCGAACAATACCAATTTATTGATTAGTGGTATTCCTACAACAGGCTATGGCTACAAAACAATTCGCATGGATACAACTTTAGGAATTAATGGTTCGAGACATTTTAGTAAAATTCCGGTGCCGGCAAATACCTTTGGTAACCAGACAAGCAGTTTTATAAATTCATCCAATGCATCCTTCCATTTCTTCAATCCTTATGGTATGGATTCTGTTTATATTGCCAAAGCAGATATATTTGAGGGTGTGGGATGCAAAGACTCGGTGTATAATGTTAGCAATACTACTTTTAATTATACGATCTCAACACTTAATTATACTACCAGCGCTATAACAGTTACTGCAACAACTATTACGATTCCAATTGCAAATGCTACTTATAGCTCTACATCCATTTGTTCTGCCTTAACAACAGGCCTATCATCTGTTTCTAAAGCTGAATTTATTTCTTTATATCCAAACCCAACTAATTCTGTTTTAAACATTATTTCAGAAACAGAAATAATTTCTAACGTGATAATAAGAGATGTTACGGGTAAGGAAATTTTTTCAGGTAAAATAAACCGACAAGTAAATGTTTCAACTCTTGATACTGGTGTTTATTTTATTTCCTTGTATAATGAAAACGAGCAGCTTGTTGGTATTAAGAAATTTGTGAAACAATAACAGCCTCACCCTATCCCGATAGCTATCTGGACCTCTCCAAAGGAGAGGGACTTTACAAGACTTAGCTGCCTTCTCCCTTGGAGAAGGGCTGGGGATGAGGCTTGAGATCACTTACCTTTCTGCAACATTTGTGTTGGCGAGATGCCAAAATGCTGGGTATAACATTTGGTAAAATACGATTGTGATGAAAAGCCCGTTTGATAAGCCACTTCGGTGATGTTCCCATTCTTGTTTAAAAGCAATTCATTGGCTTTTTCTAAACGGATTGTTTTTATTATTTCAGAAGGTGATAAGCCTGTAATTGTTTTTACTTTTCGTTGAAAATGACTGCGGTTGGTAGCCATTTGATCTGCCAATTTTTCTACTGAAAGTTCAGGATCTTCTATTTGCTTAAAAATAAGGGCGAACAATTTCTGAGTATAAGGTTCAGTACCAATAAATTTTTCTTCCACTTTTTTCTCAGGCTGTGCTATAAGTTCTTTGAATTCTGTTTTTCGCTTGCTTAAAATTTCCAGCTGATTACTTACAACAGAAAGTAATTCCTCCGGCAAAAACGGTTTTGCCAGGTAACCCTGCGCCCCAAGTTTTAATGCTTCCAAACGCGCCTCAGGTGAAGCTTTGGCTGATAAAATGATTACCGGAATATGATTGCTTTGTGTATTGTTTTTTACTGCTTTTAATAAACCAATACCATCCAGCTCCGGCATCATCATATCGCTGATAATAAGATCGGGTAGGGTCTTTTCTAAAAGCTCAATGGCTTCTTTACCGTTCTTTGCTTTTAAAACTTTAAATTTATTTTGTTCAAGATAAGTGGTATTAAACTCCAAAATATCTTTATCGTCTTCAACAATTAAGATCTGATCTAAGTCTTCGTTAGCAATAGTTTCATTAACTGTTTTGGTAATTACAGGTTCTTCTTTTCCTTTTAAAATAAGCGAAACGGTAAATGTCGAACCATTACCTTCTTTACTTTTTACTTTTATAGTTCCATTTTGAAGTTCAACCAGCTCTTTTACCAATGATAAACCAATACCAACGCCTTTGGTAGATGTAGCTGTTTTTTCGCTTCTGTAAAAGCGGTTAAAAATATTCTCCTGATCTTTTTGCGATATACCTACACCCGTATCCCAAACCGAAATGGCTAGTTTAACGCCTTGCTCTGTTTCTTCTGTAAATACATCTATGCCAACCTGGCTGTGATTAGGACTATATTTTACAGCATTACCCAATAAGTTACCGGTAATTTTTTCAAGTGCGTCTTTATCAAAAAAAACTACTTTATTGCCAATTGAAAAATTATGCAGTATGTTAATGTTTTTTTCTACCGCAATTTTTTTATAAGTATTTACTAATTGATCAAAGAAAATTTCAAGATCACCAAAGGTCTCATTCAATTTATATTTTGTTGAATCTATTTTCGAAATATCCAACATTTGGTTTACCAGTTCATTTAAACGCTTAATATTTCTTTCAGCCAGATCAATATTCTGAAGGTCATCGGGCGAAGTGATCTTTGTTTTCAACAGATTTAATGGCGCCTGTATCATGCTTAAAGGCGTTCGTATCTCGTGCACCACATTTGAAAAGAATTTCTTTTTTGCTTCTTCAATTTTAACGTCCAGGCGTTTTTTAAAATTGTAATAAAAGAACCACACAATTAAAATGCCCGCTACAAGCACAATGGCCATCAGCGACAAATAAATGCGCCTGTTTTGTTCTTCTATCTTTAATGTTTGCCGTGCTATTTCTTCTTTTTGTTTTTGTACGATCTCGTTCTTTTCTATTTTAAACTGCCTGTCGAGCTTTGCAGTATATTCGTTTATTTCTTTTTTTTGTTTGGCATTGCCGGTTTCAATATGTTTTCTGAAATATTCTGCCGAACGTTTAAAATCTTTAAGATCATAATATACTTCTGCAAGATTGCCGTAAAGGGTCAGTCTGTAGCTTTCAAGATCATATTCTTCCGTAATCTTTTCAACCTTTAAATAATTTTCAAGGGCTTTTTTAAAATCATTCTTTAGATGATAGATCAAACCTAAATTAAACAAAGGGATCATCTCATCTTTTTTATTATTTAGCGGCTTCCAGTAAGAAAGCGCTTTTAAATAATACACCTCGGCAGAATCGAGGTTATTTAGCGTTTGCCATTGTGCACCCTGGCCCTGCGTGTAATAGGCATTTAATTCTGGATGATTTATTTTTTGCGCAAGTACTCTTACCTGGCTTAAAAGTAAGGCAGAGCTATCTGTTTCGCCCAAGCGACGATGCATGGTAGAAAGATTAAGCAAACAATTTGCAACCCTGTAATCGTCTTTCATTTGCCTTCTTATTTTTATTTCTTCGCGATAATACGATTTTGCAATTGCGGGATTATTGCGGTGAAACGTTAAAATGCCAAGCTCGTTGTAAATACTTGCTTTTAAAAAATCTTCGGTGGTATCTTTACAAAGCTTAAGTGCTTCGTATAAAAGATCGGAAGCTTCTTTTTCTTTGTTTAATTCTGTTAATACGCTGGCTTTGCGAAAGAGTGCGGTAACCATAAAATAGTCCGATTTTGCTTTTTGTGCCTCGATGTAAAGCTCGCCCGCCGTTGCAAAAGAAGAATCGTATTTTTTATTGTTAAAGGCTCTGCCAGAGAGTTTGTCGAGCCTTTTTAGCTCTTCCCGCTGCGATAATACTGTGCTGCTAACTGATAAAAATAAAAAGATGTATAAGACTTTTCGTATGCTTAGATAAAAACTCACTGTTATTAATGTTTAAGATCTAAATTACAATTTTACCTTGATATGATGAGCTTTTTAACGAGTGGGCGTGAGTTTACGCTTATCCTGTAAAAATAAATCCCAGGTTTAAATTCAGAAGTATTCAATTCAATTTGTTGCCAACCTTCATTAAAATCTTTGTTGGTAACCAATTTTACAACATTGCCTAACATATCCAATATTTCTAATTGAATAGCTGAAGTTTTTTCCAGTTTAAAATCAAATACACAATTGCCGGATGTTGGATTGGGCGATACAGTTATAAAAACAGGCGCTTCATTTTTAGTGCCACGATCTTCAATTCCTAAAGCAGGATAGTTTTCAAAATGCAAAATAATATCGTTGGTATTGAAATTAGATTTTATAACCGTAATGGCATTGCCTAATTCATCCTGCGCTTTAATGCTTGCCAACTGCTGGCCTTTATCAATAACAAAACTAATGGTTGGGTCGAGTGGAAGGTTTGTTGTTGGAACTGTAATAATCAACGAATCGTTAGAGATAGCTGATGTAAAAGACACAAGATCTCTTTTTCTCCAATACGCATCAAAACGCTCAACATTTGTAACAAATACTCCAGGCGGCAACGCGTTTAAAAAATCCTGTTGTGCAGTAAGCTTATATCTGCGGGTTGGATGGATCAACAATACATTTGGCGCATTGTTAGCCATGTTCCTGCTTAGTACATCTAACCAAATGGCTACCTTTGAGGGATAATTGGTGTTGCTTATAGGCACTGCAACAAAATCATCAGAGATGGTCATAGGATATTCCCAAACATTTACCAATGCGCCTGCATAGGAACGGTCTTTTCTTTGCCTGTACGGAAAATTATTTAAGATATCTGCAGCCGAAAAGGTAGTGCTGATCGTATAACCCAAGGTATCTAAAGCATTAATAAGCTTATCGTGAAAACATAAATAGCCGGCCCTGAATGTTTTTACATTAATGCCAAAATTTTGCTCCAATAAATTTTTTGATACTTCTGTTTCTCCTAAAACAGTGCCGCCGGTTGTTGGCCCGGTACTTGTGCTATAAGGCAAATAATTAGAAGGTGTGTTGCCTAAAACGCCTAAAGGGAAAATATTCTCATTATCAAAATCAGGAAAATGCCCAACAGAATGGCTACCACCAATATGTCCTCCGTTTAAAACATATTGCACTTTTGGTATAGTGTTGAGATTGTAAAAATTCGATAATAAGCCATCGTTAATGTAATGTGTTGTGAAAAAATAGGATGCCTGAATACCTCTTGAATTTTCATAATCTGAGTAATAGAACATGGTATCGTAAGCAGTAGTAGCATCCACATCATGCGTGATCATTAAGGTTGTTTTACTATCGTATGGCGATGTATGAAGCCACGCTGCCCTTGGTGTATGAGCAAGATAGATGCCTTTTACAAAAAGCATAACGGCGTCGGAGGTTGGTTCAAAACCATTAGAATAATAACGGTGAGCGCTGTAATCCAGATTTTGTTGGTTGGTAAGAATAAGATTTCTGAAGGAGAAACCCAGCGCGTAAGCAGTACCTGCGCCATATATACGTTTTGTAATAGCTGTGGTATTGTCATCGAAAACTGCAAGTGCAAGGGCTCCTGCAATGTTGTAATGACGGGTATTAATAACAGCTGTATACGTTGTTTTGCCTAAAGAGATGGTTTGTTCCATCGTATCATTTAACCATTTAAAAGAAGGATCGTTTAAAAATGAGTTAAATTTTAAAGTATAATGCGAAGTGCTGTTGGCATTAGATGAGATACCAAATAATGAATATAAATAAGGATCGCGAACGGTGGCTGCAATTAATACACCACCTTTATTCACGTAACTAATGAGTGTGTCTTTTTCGGCAGTTGTAAATGTGGCGACATCAAATTTTGAAGAACCAATAACAACGCCATAATTTTTAGCAATGTTTACATCGGTTGTAATAATAAAAGGAATGCCGGCCGTTTTTAAAATATGTTTGGCAGAATACATTTCTGCATCTGTAGTTTCGGCATTTTTTACAGTAAGATCGAGCAGGGCAACAATACGTTTATTGGTATTGGCAGTAATTTGTGAATAGCCGGAAATAGACAACATGGCAATAAAGCCTGCTAATAATGCTGCCCGGAAGATCTTTTTCATAAGGCAATTTACGAATTTTTTTGGGAGAAAAAAGAGGTTTTTTTAAGCTTTTCAGTCCATTAACTTTACCAATTGTTTAACGATCTTTTTTAATTCTGCCTCCTTGCTTTTTACATCTTCAAGGCTTTTAAAAGACATTAATCGTCTGCCATCTTTATAATCACCTTCCAGCAATCCTCTAGGGTCTTTAGCGTTGGCTCCTTTCAAAAATATTAAACGAATAGTATCCTGCTTGTAAAAATTAAAACCAACTATGTATCTTTTGTATTCTTTTGGATCAAAAGGTTTCATTTTACCTGTGTAATAAAAGGTTGGCGCATTCCAGTAAATACCTTCACCAATGTTTTTATCGCAGCTTAAAATAAATTCGCGCAGGTATTTCATCACATTAAGCATAGGATGTTTTACGCCTTTTATAAATTCATCTACTTTTTCGGGTTCTGAAATACCAGCGGTTAATGTGGTTTCTTTTTTCATGGTATAAATTTATTTATTTTTAATATTTCGACAACTTTTTAATATCACTCACTTCTAACACTTCTTTATCATAACCTTTTGTTACCGCATTGATCATGGCCTGGCCAACTTCGTTTAAACTTAAAACTTTACCAATAAAAAACGGACTCAAAATAGGAATAAGAATTCTGAACGCTGTTTTTACATTTTTTTGCCCTTTAACCGGGCGCATAATACCGGGACGGAAATTGTATTCTTTTTTAAACGGCAGTTTCATCAGATCATTTTCTGTTTTGCCTTTTACACGCGCCCACATGAGTTTTCCTTTTTCAGAACTATCGGTTGATGCACCTGAAACAAAAGTAAACACCATATTTGGATTTAGCTGTGAAACAATTTTTGCAAAATGTAATGTTGTATCATAAGTGATCTTGGTATATTCATCTTCTTTTAAACCAACAGAACTTATGCCTGCACAAAAGAAACAGGCCTCATAACCTTTTAAGGCTGTTTCGTTTTTATCCAACTTTAAAAAGTCTTTAACTATCAACTCTTTTAATTTTGTGTGCTTAATATCCAAAGGCCTGCGGTTAACCATTAATACTTCGCTTACCTCTTTACTTTCCAAGCAGTGAAGTAAAACGCCTTCGCCAACCATGCCTGTGGCACCTGTGATGATTACTTTCATATTATTTCCTTTTCTCAATTTCTTTAAAATATTCCATTACCCTTTGTTCTGCTTTTTTGTTTTGAATAATGGTATCGTCATAAAGTTCTGTTCTGAGTCTACGATAAAGGTTTACACAATTTCTTAAAGCATCAAGTATAGATTCTTTATTATAATCTGCGTTGGTTAGCATAAGATCTTTTAATTCTTCTTTATTCAAAACTGTTTCAATACGTCTTACGCCGCGTGGCAGTTGTTTGTTTTTTATAAGCAATAAGGGACCTAAAATAACTCTTCTTAAAAAACCAAAGCCATCATAGACTTCAAAATATTCACCGCGACCGGTCTTTAACAACATGTAATGGATCCATGTCCAAAAGCGGTCTTCCATCCATTGATAACCATCAAAAGGAAATTTAAACGAGGTATTACTTAAAACGTTTTGTAATTGTTTATTGCGTTCAAAAAGTATAACAGGGTTTTCTATTCGTGAATGAAACTCTTCTAAGGTTACAAATTTCAGGTCTACGTGCAACAAAGGCTCATCGTACAAACAGATCAACAATCTTGGTTCACCAACATGCTCACCGGTAAAGCCCGATATAAAATTGCCAAGGCTTTTGGCACAGGCCATCATTTTATCTTTGTTGCCACCAATTTTTTGGTTGGTAACAATAACAAGGTCAAGGTCTGAGAATTCATCTATCTCGTTTGTTATCCACGAACCTGCAACGGCAAGCCCAATAATGTTTTCATCGGCTTGTAAGATGGTTGCTGCTTTTTCTGCAAATTGTTGTTGGATCATTATTGTTTAATCTTTTTTCTTAGGTAAGCAAAAAAAGTTTCATCAGTGTTCCCGAATACTACTGCGTGCATATTCATTACTTCCCAATCCTGATCCTGGTACTCTTTTATTTTTAATAAAAAAGGATTTGCATGATGAATAGACTTTCCTTGTTTTATTTCATGTTTCTCTTTTATAAAATCAATTCCATCAATTGATATTGATATCGTATTATTTCCCGTAACATATTCAATTACGGCAAACTCATATTTATCCTGCGCATTTAAAAATGTTACAGAAAAGAGCAGGGCAATCGTAAAAAGGATGTGTTTTGTTTTCATGTTTTTTTGTTTTATAATTTATTTTTTTAGTATTCAGAAGGATTGCAAATCCTTGGGAGCGGATTTAATATAAAAATAGCATTTTTTCTACTTTGTTAATAGTTTTGGATTGAATGTTCAAACAAGGTTAATGTTGATATATAAATTTAAAAAAAATTGGTCGAATTTATCCTCTGAGAATAGAAAATAAACGTATCTTTTTGCCGTAAAAAAATTTAATATTATGGTATTTATCTGGAGAGGAATTGGTATTGTAGTGCCAATCATTATTTTTATAGTAGGTTGGTTTGTTTCGTTATTTTTTGAGGACACGCGTTTGGGCAATGGCAGTTTTATGGGCTGGGTTTTCTTTTACTCGGCAATTGTTTTTCTTATTATAGGATTGCTCATGCTTAAAATAAAAAAGCAAAAGAAAACGGAGGGTACCGAATCATGGACCTTAAGAAAACACGATTTCTTTTTTATACCCATTTTATTTTGGGCACCTATACTTTTAGTACTAAGCTTATTCTTAATATTTAGTAGCGTAAAAAAAGAACCTGAGTTTGTTGATTTTTCAGAAGATCTGACTGAAGATTCGTTGAGAGAGTGATTTTGAGACATGAATATTCATTCAATACTTTAGTTTATAGTTTTAAAGGATGCTCAATGCACTTAGTTGACTGATAAAGTAATTGAATTACTTCAATCCCGCTCTAAATTCCTTCATCTCTTGTTCATCTTTAAATTTTTTTACGATTTTTCCCTTATCATCTACCAACCTAAAAAAAATATCGCGGCCTTCTTCGCCAATATCGCTTTGGCTAACAAGAAAAAATCCTTTGTAAGGTTCTTTGTTTATTTGCTCAAACGATTCGGCGGTAAATAGCTCCGTCCATTTGCCGGACTCAAGATCTACTTTTACCAATTCATTGGCAGTTGCCCATTTTTCGGTAATAAATAAAACAGACTTTCCATCTAAAGAAAGAGTAGGAGAGTAGATATTAATGATGTTGGTTGTTCCTTCCAGTCCGTCTTCATAAGGTTTTTGATCGCTGATGATGTTTTCTTTTCCGTCTTCGATATTTACCTTCATTAATTTTTTTATCCCAGCACCATTTACCGTTCTTGTTCTTACAAAAACTACAATGCTTTTTTCTTTTATAAAAATGGGCGCTTCATCGCTTCCTTCAAATGTGAGTTTTTTATCAGTGCTGTCTTCATAACCAATGTAAACATTAATTTATCTACATATGCATTTTCGATCTTGCTTTTGTGGGAGCAGGAGAGGAGGAGGAAAGAGCAGAATGATATAAAAATCTCTTTCATACATCAAATATTAAGATATTTATTTGAATAACTTTCTTTTTTTAAAGTTAAGATCATAATTTTGGATTTTCTTTTGATTATCACTAAAACCATTATGTTGAATTGCTACGAACGGATTGCATACTAAAAATTTTCCTTTATTAGCAAGTGATCTATCTATATCATTTTCTTCAGATGTTGATAGAAATATATTATAAAATTTCTGGTGAATTTTGTAGAGATGTGTTACTGCAAAATCTGCAACTGAATTATTTTTATCTATTATGCCATAAGTTATTCCACCAAGATACAAATCAAAGTCCTGTGGTTCGTTTTTTGTGAAATACTCAAACGTTCCTTTTTCTGTGAACTCTATATCATCCTCTGCAATTAGCACCGACGGAAAATTTTGATCACGCGCCCATCTAATTATTTGTTTATGTGCTTTAGCAATGCCTCGTTTTGGGTTCTCATCATAAATTCCGTCCCATATTGTAAAATGTTGGATATTTTGGTTAGCTAATTGAAATTCAAGTAGTTGAAGCCTATCTTTTCTGTACTTAAGATGAATGATGTTTAAATGCATTAACATAAATATAACAAGAATTATTTTATTCGTTTCGCGATTTGCGAAATGCGAAATAATTAGTATATTTGTGTATGAGAAAACATAATGGAATGCGTCCGCAAGATATAGCTATTCTTCTGAGAATCATTTCGATGAAAACCGAATATTGGCAATTACAGGAGCTTTCAAGTTCTTTACGAATAAGTATGTCTGAAATTTCTGAGTCTTTAAATAGAAGTAGAATAGCTGGCTTATTAGACTATAATAAAAAAAAAGTTAGTCGTCAAAATTTATTGGAATTTTTAGAGCACGGTGTTCGTTATGTTTTTCCACAACAACCTGGTTCTATGATTCGTGGTATTCCAACAGCACATTCACATCCTTTAATGAAAAAATATTTTATAAGTGAAATGAACTATGTTTGGCCAGATAACAAAGGTAAGGTTATGGGATTGACAATTGAACCTTTTTATTTGAAGCAAACTGAAGGTATAAATGATAACGAAATGTATTATAAATTATTGGCATTAGTTGATGTTATTCGTGTAGGAAAAGTAAGAGAGATTAAATATGCAGTTAACGAATTAAAGAAAAGTATTTTAAATGAGTCACCAAACTAATATCGTGCGCATCAAAGCTGTTGCTAATGCATTAGCTAATTTAAAAGAAAAAGTTGTTTTTGTGGGTGGGGCTACAATCTCTCTTTATCCTGATAAACCTGTGTTTGAAGTCAGGCCTACAGATGATGTTGACGTAATAATTGAAATTTTAAATTATATAGATAGGTCAGAATTAGAAGAAAAATTAAGATCAATAGGATTTTCTCATGATATAGGATCGAGTATTGTTTGCCGGTATATAATACAAGGAATTATTGTAGATATTATGCCAACAGATGATGCGTCAATTGGTTTTAAGAATATTTGGTACCCTGAAGGTTTTGACCAATCAATTAATTATAAAATTGATGAAGAAAATAGTATCAAAATTTTGAGTGCTCCACATTTTATAGCAACAAAATTGGAAGCCCATAAAGGGCGCGGTCAAAACGATGGCAGAACAAGCCAAGATTTTGAAGATATTGTTTATGTTTTAGAAAATCGAGAAACAATCTGGGATGAAATAAATAGCTGTGGAGATAATCTTAAAAGCTATTTAAGATCAGAATTTTCAAATTTATTAAAAAATCCAAATCATTTTGAGTGGATTGATTGTCACGTAGAGAGAACTTCTCCGCCAGCGACATATTTTATTGTAGATGAATTAGAAAAATTTGTTGATAATAAAGATTAATCAGAGTAAATTTTTGAAGTAATAAAAACGCCAATCCCACATTTGTAAGATTGGCGTTCGTATTATTTTATTTCATTTTTTTTATTAAGCCTCTACTTCCGTTACAATACTTGGGAAGATACGCACGTTGTTGTTTTCTTCCCTGCGGAACTGGTAAGTGTACTTGTAATGGCTTTCTAAACCTGATTTGTTTGGGAGACCATTGATCATCATAATATTTCTGTTCTTTGCAAAGCGTAATAATTCGCGTAAGTAGTGCGCGGAGATCTGGCCTACCTCGTCAATGATACAGTGTACTTTAAAGTCAGAGCTGCTTCTATGTGATGATTCTTTAATAAATACATGCAGCAAGGTAATGTAAATGATCGCTTTTACCAGGATATCCGTTCCGGTACTGCCAATGCTGTCAATTTTGTGAGTCCAGCCGGTCTCGTTCATACCTTCTTTAATGTTGAACTTTAATTCAAACAGATCCTGTAAACGAATTTCTTCCTGCTCTTGTTCTTTAATAGCAGAGCTTAATTGGTCTAACAATTTAACAGCACGGCCGCTGATCTCGCGTTTTTGGCCGGTTGCAAAGTCGGTATTAAATAAACCTTCGTTATACACCAAACCATTTTCTTCGCGGAATTCCTGCACACGTTTTAATAAACGGTATACTTTGTTATCCGACTCTTCTAAACGAATTTTAATGAACTCAATTAACTTGCTTTCTTCAAATTCGGCTTTTTTAAAGTCTTCAGCAATTAAAGTAATAATGTGCTGGATCTTATCTTTTTGTCCGCTTAGCTCTTTTACTTTGGTAGCAATACTATCGGTTACCAAACCAATTTGTGTGGCAGTTTCCGCGATTGATAATTCAATTTTATTTTCGTTAATGAATGAGCGTAAGTTTTGCGCAAAACGTTCGTATTCACCTTGCGATGCATCATTACGGATCACAAAGTTAAAGTGATTGTCTAACTTAAACTTACCGGCAAACTCATTTACATAACGTTGAAATGCGCCGTACTCTTCGTTAAAGTGTGAATCGTTCTTTAATAACTGCGTACAAAGATCCATAATGTTATAGTTCGTGCGTTTTGGTTCTGCACGCTCTATAATGTCTGAATACTTTGTATAAACGGGAGTTTCGCGGAAATTATTCGAATAAAAATTAATACCGTTATTAAAGTCAATTAACTCTTCATCAAAAGCACGTTTTTGTTTGTTCAACTCCATACGTTTGGTGTTGAATTTACGCGTAGCGTCTTCCACCTGCGCGGTCATATCATTATTGCTTTTTACGAATTCTTCTTTCTTTTGAATAAAGTCAGGTATCTTATCAAAGATCTCGCGCTTATCTTTTAAATAGTCGCTTACAATTTGCGCGTACTGCTCAATTTCCTTTAAAGCCTCGGTGATCTCTTTCATGCGGCCTTCCACATTTTTTAGCTGCTTGGCATCAACACCTTTGCTCTTAAAATTGGTCTCTTTTTCTTTTGATAACTGGTCTTCTTTATCTTCGTAATCTTTAACCTGGTTCTTTTTCTCAACTTCCAGTTCAGAAATTTCAGTCTCTTGTCTTTCTTTTAATTCAGCTAAACGTTCTTCGTTAAATACTTTTAGTTTTTCGAATTGGTTAGCGAAATCATTCACTAAATTATTTTTCTTTTTGTTTAAGATCGCTAATTCTTCTTCGATGATATTTAAACGCTGACGGTTGCCTGTTAAAGATTGTTCTACTTCAATGCCCGCTTTGTGTCTCCATTCTTCTAATTCGGTTCCTAATTTGTGTTCGCGTTTATCGGCTAATTCTAAAGAGTAAGTTAATACTTTTACATCTTCTTTCATTTCACCTAACTGCTTACCAAATTTATCGGCCGCTAACATTTTTTCTTCGTTGTTAGCTGTCTGGAAAGCATTTAACGATTCTTCCAAATCGCGAATTTGTGCTAAGCGCTCGTTTTTCTCAAATTGGTATTCTTCAATAGATTTAGAAACCACTTCAACTGTTTCCAGATTTAAACTGATGCCATATAATGTATCTGCAGTCTCTTGTTTTAACTCCGGGGTAATATCGGTACGGAACAATAATTTTTCGTTCACCACCTTACCAATGGTATTATGCCAGTTTTTTACGTTCTTCTCTAAGAAACCATAAAACGCATCGTGCTGTACATTTAATTTTGTCTCAATATCCTTGATCTCATTTTTGATTTTGATGATCTCGTTATTGGTTTGATTAACACGGTTGCTTAACGATGTTTTTAATTTTACTTCTAAAGCTTCCCACTCACGTTGCAGGGTTTGCACCATGTTTTGTTTAATGGCACGCTCTGATTTGTTTTTGTAGCTCACAGCACGGAGTTCGGCAAGCTCACTCTCTAAATCCTTGATCTCTTGTTCGTAAAAGCGGGTAGTGCGGATAACTTTTTCTTCTGATTTTAATTCATTGAATTCAATTTGCTTAGCAGTGATCTCAGCATTTATTTCTCCAAAACTTTCATCACGCTTTTGTTTTAAATCAGAATCGCGCTTGTTGTATTCGTTCTTTTGAAGTAATTGTAATTCGCTGTAATGATTAAAAATTTCCGAAGTCCGTGAATTGATCTTATTAATGTACGCCGTTTTATCGTTGCGTAATTGTTCGATCAAACTTGAGTATTTCATTTCAATGCTAGCTACATTGGATGTTAAGCTTTCATATTCACGGCGCGCAATGTTCAATTCTACCTGTAGCTTTTCACGTTCCAGGTTCTTTTCTAAAGCTTCTTCAACGTTTTGTTCTTTATAAGCTTTTAATTTTTTGTTGGCATCGCGAATGGTACGGTCGTAATAACCGATCTCTTCACGAATATCATTTTGTTTGCTTTCAATATTGTCTTTAAAAGTTTCGTGCTCTTCTGTCAGCTTCTCTAATTCTTCTTCTTTCTTTTTAGCGGCCTCACGAATAGCTTCGTTCTGTGTTTCAGCAAAACGTAAACTGCTTCCTAATTTATCAGCCATTTCCATTTGCGCGCCTTTCAACATGTGCACCTGGTCGTATTTTTTATCGATCATCTCAATCAATTGCTGAGATTCTTTTTTCAAATACGTTTCAATATCCGTATACTTTTCGTTAAACTGGCGCAACTGACGCTCTACCTGTTCTAATTTAATAGAGCTGCTTTCGCTGGTTAAAGAGTTAGCGATAAAATCTTTAATAAAGCGTGAATCTACACTGCTTTTTGAAGACAAGAATACATTGGTAATTGACTTAGGAATGTTTTGGTATTTCTCGTTTCCTTTTAATAAATGGAATTTTGAAAGTTGTTTATCCGTTTCTGTTCCGTAAATAATATTTCTGTATCTTTCAAAAGTATCGATTTGATTAGAGATGTATACACCACGTTTCTCTAAATTCGAAATGATCTCTTTTATTTTCATGGCCTCATCATTAGCTGTGAAAAAGAAGTCAGGGTTATAAGGAGAATCCACAAAACGGAAAACCAGTTTGTTGTGACGGTAAGCCATTACAAAAAACGATTTGTCCTCGGTTGCTATCTCATAAATTAAATACGAATTCTCGTAACGGAAATAGTGCTCCTCAAATGGTTTTTGAGAGGCAGAGATCCCTAAGCCACGACTGTTGGCGCTGTAAAAAAACAGTATGGCACGCTGCAACGATGTTTTACCAAAGTTATTGGTTCCCACAAAGCAGGTGTTTCCGCTCAATTCAATATCCGCGTATTTTACATTGGCGATATTGATCTCAACAATTCTATTTAATATTCTACAGTTATTTTCCATTCTCTATATCTTTATTCTCTTTTATTTTTCTTTTTTTTATTTTTGTCAGGCTGAGCCTGTCGAAGCCTTTTTACATGCCCCCTTCGACAAGCTCAGGGTGACAGTTGATATTAATTATAAATCAAACCTTGAGCATCATCATTATTTCCGCTGTCTTCATAAATTGCTACCGAATTAATTACATCCAGCAAATACGAATACGAATCCAATACTTTATACGATTCTGTTTTTTCGTCTTCCAATTCTAAGAACGAATCACGGCTCATCAGGTCACAGATCTCGCGCACTTTATTGTGTAACGTTTCTGAACGGTACAAAGGAATTTTTTGTAATTTTTGTTTCAAGCGTACATTCGCATTACATTCTTCGGCAATTTCACTTGGGCGGAAACGGCTGCCAATGGTGATCTTGTTATCCATACTTGCTAAAAGATCAACAATATCAATGTAACGTTCAAAACGCTCAAGTTTTTTTTCAATCTCAGAGTTAGGTTCATTTAATTTTGAGAAATAGAAAAAATTATTTCCACGCTCAATGTTATAACGGATCACATTAAAGTAAGCCTGTAGCCTGTCAAAGTTATCAGGATTATTAACGATATCGTATAAACGGTTCATACCGTCTTTAGTACCATTGCTGGAAATAAAATTGCCACGGGCCATAATGCCAAATATATCGTGGGTTTGTTTCGGTAAATTAAAATCTTCTGCTAACATGCCTTATTTCTTGTTTCTAGTTTTTTGTTTCGTGTTTCTTGTTCTAACTGCAAACTGCTTACTCAGTTCCTCCATCATCCTTCTTCACTTTCTCTTTCTTTGCTTTTTCTTTTTGTTTTGCCGGAAGAATTAGTGTATAGCCCAAACGTTTTTTTACGGTACTTCCGGTTTCGTTGTAATCGTAATACTGCAAACGGTATTTAAAATCCAATACTGTTTGGTATTCCATTGCTATCTCTACAAATAACGAAAGTCTATCTTCAAATGTAACAGTGCCAATAGCTTTAGGAAATTTATAATCCATTAAATATTCAAACAAATTAGCTTTTGTTTGTACTAAAAAACGTTCTACTAATTTTTCGGTATCTAATTTTATTTGTTGTTCTAAACCTTTGTCTTTAAAGTTACCGGCCATTTTACCGGCAATACCGCGCACCATTAAGCGGGTAAGCTTGTATTTTTCGGCTATGCGCTTGCACAATACGTGGCCATCATCAGTAAATAAAAAGTCGACAGCGATTTTTGTTTTTGGTGTTTTATGTCCGTTGTGTTTAAGCGTATTAATATTTTGAACGATCTCTTTAAAATTGGTTTTGTAGTAAAGTGAGCCGTGTTCTTTGATCTCTTTTAAGCGCTGAGCTTTCTTGTAAACGTCAATCTGGAACTGTATCTTGTTAATGAAATCGGTAATATCGGTTTGTATCTCGATCAGGTAATCCAGGTTCTCAATTAAACTTACTTTTAGTGCAGAAACAATTCCGTAAAGCTCCGAATCGTTAGTTAATGCAAACAAAGAACGTGTTTCTTCAACAACATCGGTGGTTTTTTTAATGAACTCAATGATGGTGTCACGCTTCTCGCGGTAATCTTCCAACTTTTGCAATTTGATGCGGTAATTACTTTCGTTCTTGTAAGTATCATCTACATTTTTTTGAAGCTTAATGATCTCGCGGGTAAGGGTAGCGTTAATGCGTTTTAAATATTTTTTTATGCTGCGTAAGAAGCGCATTTCGCGGGCTTCCTGGTAAAAGCGAATGTGGCGGTTAAGCTCGTTGATGTAATCGTTAATGAAACCCGGTGTAACTTCACCTATCTCCATAAAGTCTTCGAACATGGCTACAACAGCGTCGTTCAAACTCACAATATTCTCGTACTCGTAAACGAGATCGAGTGATTTTAATTTTTGATATTGTTCTGCCGAAATATCTTCGCGATTCAATAATTCGTTAACCGTGATGTTATCGCGGTTAGCAAATAAAAATTCTACAACCCCACGCTGGTGGTAGAGTTGAGAGAGAATGTCGTTAACATTGACCTGTAGTGCCATCTTTATACCTAATTACTAAATTTACGAAGCCTTAGTGGCACAACGAAATGGCTTTATTAACAAAAAAAGCAGTAATTAACTTTTTGGCTTGAAAGCCTTGATTTTAAAGGGATTGATGGAATTTGTAGAAATAAATAAAGTATTAACATGTGTTATTAATAATTAACAGGTGTTGATAACCTATGACTTTCTTACCACAGAGACACTGGGAACACAAAGGTTCACTAAGTTTTTTAACCACATAGACACATAGAAGAAAAATAATACTAAGCGCAGAAAAGAAAAACAGAGTTTTCTTCGCTTGCGAAGAAAATGCTATGTGTAACTTTAAAAAGATTTGGAATTCTATGAAGAAACTATGTTTCTATGTGGTTTAAGTTTAAGAGCTCTTGTATAGTTGGAGCAACACCCGAATAAACTCCGTCCATTCATATTTTTTCTTTTCAATACGAACGTTATTTGTGAATTCATTCTCTTTATTTTGAGAGAAATACTCAATTATTTTTTCTGAAATTTTAGGAACTGCAGTTTCTACAACATAACCGCATTTATTATCCGGTACAATTTCTGCCAGGCCCCCAACATTTGTTACGAGCATAGGTTTTTCGTAAAAATAGCCAACCATTGTTACACCACTGTTGGTAGCATTTCTGTAGGTTTGAGCTACTAAATTACTGGCGCAGAAATAATAACGCACTTCATCATTAGCAATAAATTTATCGTGTAAAATTACCTGATCTTGCAAGTTGTGTTTTTGAATAAGATCCAAATACGGTTGTTTGTCTTCGTAAAATTCGCCTGCAATCAGCAACTTAATATTTTGTCCCGAAGGGATGCCTTTGGCATTTTTTATTTCAGGATTCGCCGTAGCTTCCATTAAAATATCCAAACCTTTATAATGACGGATCAATCCAAAAAATAAAATGATCTTATCATTTGCGTTTAAATTTAATTTCTTTCTCGCTTCCTCCATTGATACTGCAGGTCCGTATGTTTCATACATCGGGTGAGGAGAGTAGGCTTTATTCTTAGTATCTGAGAATTTAGAAATATCATTCAGCACCGTTTTGCTCATGGCAATAAAACCGTGACAACTATTTACAAAGTATTTTGTAAAAGGCTTGTCGCCAAAACGTTTTTCGTGAGGAATGATATTATCCGTTAGAGCAAGCACTTTTGTTTTTTTCTTTACTAATCTTCCAATAGTTCCTAAAGCCGGACCAAAGAAAGGCAGCCAGTAACGGAATAAAATAAAATCGGGTTTTTCTTTTTTAATAAAACGCGCAACCTTAAACCAGTTAAAGGGATTGACCGTGTTTATTAAAGTATGAATTTTAATTCCTGCAGGTGCTTGGCCGCTGGTTTCAAATTGCGAAGAGCCCGGGAATAAAAAGTTAGGGTATTGTAATGAGTAAGAAATTATCTGTGCATCATGGCCTTCTTTATTCAACTCAGCACATAAATTTTCGTTGAATTGCGCCGGTCCGCCACGAAGCGGGTAGGCGGGTCCTATGATGAAAATTTTTGACATTAATTTTACAAATTAACCTCGTCATCAAACGAGTTTAATGAGTTAGAGGTTGAATTAGAATAACCCAAACGTTTACCTGTTCTTAAAATGCTGCTGCTTGATTTTTCCTGGATCTCAGCTACTGTAACTGCTTTTACTGCATCAAACGGAGGAGTGAAAAGATCGAAAGTTATAGAGTAGATGATCAATTCGTTAATAATATCCACCAGTTGTTCTTTGTTTACCGGTTCGGCACTAAAGGCATTGTATTTATAACCAATTTGTGTACGTGTTTCTAAAAAGAATTTTTTTTCACGGTTTATGAAAATACGCGCCACTAAATAACCAAGGTCATTTAAACGGTTGTATTTGTATGAATCTGCTAAAAAATTATATACGCTTATTATGCCACTAAAAGAGTTAAGATCATTTTCTTTAATATATCCTGTTTTATACATAGGATGCGATCTGTCAAACTCAAAAACGTTAGAGTGCATTTGAAAATCCAAAATATCACCTGCCACTTTTAAGTACATATCCTGCAAGCCTACATCCTTGTAATAAATATGTACGCGTTTATCTACTTCAGAGATCTGGTTGGATAATTCTTCAGCTCTTTGTTTTAAAATTTCTTTCAGCTCGTTAAAAACAGCAATGGTATTGCTGTACACATCTTGTTTCATAACAGATTTTTCTGCCAGTAATTTTAAAATGGTGTCGTTCTGTTTTTTTTCGTTCTCAGTCATGTTCAACGCTTAGTATGATCTTGCAAATAAAACCCTTTGTGTGCTTGGTTTACCGCTGTAAATACAAACACCATTCTCCTGCGGATTATTTAAAGGTATGCAACGAATGGTTGCTTTTGTTTCGTTCTTAATTTTTTCTTCGGTCTCAGGTGTACCATCCCAATGGGCAGATACAAAACCGGTTTTTTCATCCAATACTTTTTTAAATTCTTCGTACGATTCAACTTTGTGTGTCATGTTGGTCATGCGCTCTTTGGCTTTTGTAAAAAGATTATTCTGAATATCGATCAATAATTTTTCAACGTGCGCTTCTACATCTGTCATGTTTATCACTTCTTTGCTCAACAGATCGCGACGTGCAATTTCAACCGTACCGCTCGATAGATCTCTTTCGCCAACAGCAATACGTATTGGCGTACCTTTTAATTCGTGCTCGGCAAATTTAAAACCAGGGCGCACCGAATCGCGGTTATCGTATTTAACTGAAATGTTTTTTGACTGAAGTTTTGCTTTCAACGTAAAAGCATATTCATTTATCTTGGCAAGGCCTTCTTCTGTTTTATGAATAGGAACAATAACTACTTGTGTTGGCGCCAGTTTTGGAGGAATTACCAAACCGTTGTTGTCGCTATGGCTCATGATCAAAGCACCCATTAAACGTGTACTCATGCCCCATGATGTGGCCCAAACGTGATCGAGCTTACCTTCTTTGTTGGCAAATTTCACATCAAATGCTTTGGCAAAATTTTGTCCCAGAAAGTGAGAGGTGCCTGCCTGCAAGGCTTTACCATCCTGCATTAATGCTTCAATACAATAAGTATCATCGGCACCGGCAAAACGTTCGTTAGCGGTTTTTACACCTTTAACAACGGGCATTGCCATCCAGTTCTCAACAAAATCGGCATACACGTCCAGCATTTTTGTAGTTTCTTCAATAGCTTCTTCTTTGGTGGCGTGGGCGGTGTGACCTTCCTGCCATAAAAATTCGGCAGTGCGTAAAAATAAACGTGTGCGCATTTCCCAACGCACCACGTTAGCCCATTGATTTACTAAAATAGGAAGATCGCGGTAGCTTTGGATCCATGTTTTGTAGGTATTCCAAATGATAGCTTCACTTGTAGGACGAACTACCAATTCTTCCTCTAATTTTGCTTCAGGATCTACAATTAATTTACTTTTATTATTAGGGTCTGTTTTTAAACGATAGTGAGTTACAACGGCACATTCTTTTGCAAAGCCTTCTGCGTTCTTTTCTTCTGCTTCAAATAAACTTTTAGGGATGAATAAAGGGAAATAGGCATTTACATGCCCTGTATCTTTAAACATTTTATCTAAGGTTTGTTGCATTTTTTCCCAAATGGCATAACCATGTGGTTTAATAACCATGCAACCTCTAACGGCACTATGGTCGGCCATATCGGCTTCAACAACAATATCATTGTACCATTTACTGTAATCCTGTTCTTGTGGTGTAATAACCTTGCTCATAAATCAATTTAGTTCTTCTGCACCTTTAAATGTTTATAAAATTAACTTATAAAAAATGCAAATATTTAAGATGTTACCTTGTTTTTGCGTAAATTTACTTAAAATCTCCGCAATTAGTATTAACAATATAAAAAATTTGCGATGAAAAAACTCCTGGTCCCGATTGCATTTTTTACATTACTTTTTAGTGGATGTAAGACCTCACAAATTACTTCTTATTCGGATGATATTTATACTAGTCCGAAAGAAGAAAAGCGCCTTGCTAAATTAGCAGAGGAAGAGAAAGCAAAAAAAGAAGCAGCGGAAAAACAAAAACAAGAAGAAGAAGCTTTGGCTCAAAAAGCTAAAGACGATGCTAATCCTTATTACCAGGACCCTCAATACAATTCTGACGATTATTATGATTACAAATACGCATCGCAAATGCGTAGGTTTAATAACAACAACTTGTATACAGGCATGGGTTATTACGATAACTATTATACCAATGCTTACATGTATAATCAAAATCCGTATTGTTATGGTTCAAGCATTTATAGTTCTTATAATTACTGGATGCCATCCAACCAATTTAATAATTACAGCAGCGGATTATCTTTAGTGTTTAGTACCGGTAATTATTATGGTAACGGTGGATATGGTTACAGCGGCGGTTACTACGGTTGCAACAATCCATACTGGGGAAATCCTTACTACAGTTATTATAATCCTTATTTCAATCCATACTATGGTTCGTATTATGGATATGGCTACAATCCATATTACTCGGGTTATATGAATGGTTATAACAATGGTTTTTATAACGGTTCAAATTGGGGTTATTATAATAGTTATGATGTTAACAGCTCATACAGTAATATGACCTATGGCCCAAGAGGCAGTAATGGCGGTGGTAACGGACATCGTACTACAAATCCGGGAATGTCGGTACCTGATGGTATGAGCGAGCGTGCCCAATTTGTAAATGCGGTGGCTGTTAAGCAAGAAACAACACCTAAATTTACCGATATACCTCGTAAAAAAACAACTTCTGTAACATCTGAAAATATTAATTATAGCGGAAATGTAAATTCGAATACGTCTTCAACACCTCGTGGAAATGGAAGTGTAGAGAATTACCCGAATAACAATGGTACTGAAACCAATCCTGTAAAAAATACACCAAGAAATGAGAACACAGGTTTTTGGCCAAAATTAGGTTGGAATGAGAATACTAACACAAATGGCAATACTGATCCTGTAAAAAATACCGGTAACGGTAATAACGAAAATGTAAATACCAATCCTGTTAAAACCGGCGGTGGCAGAAATACACCAACGTATAACCCAGGCAAGAACAGTGGTACTTATGAGAACAATAACTCCAATTCAAATTCGGGTGGTTCAGGTAAGAACCAGGGTTCATTTTTTGATAATAATAACAATAATTCTAACTCTAATCCTACACGTAATTCAGGAACTTTCGAAATGCCGAGCAACAATTCAAATAGCGGTGGCGGTAACGGTGGTAACTCATCCAGTCCTAGAGGTTCAAGTAGCGGAGGCGGAAATCGTCCAAGATAATTCTTATGAAACGTATTATATTTTTATCAGGCCTATTAACTTTAGGTTTGTTTGCTCATTCACAAAATGATGTAGATGCTATCCGTTATTCACGTTACGGAATTAACGGAACTTCCCGCTTTATGGGGCTTGGAGGTGCTTTTGGCGCCATAGGTGCCGATCTTAGTTGTGCTGCGTATAATCCTGCAGGTTTAGCACTTTACAGAAAAGGAGAAATAACTTTTTCAGGAGGTTTAAGAACCACTAATAATGAAGGAATTATTAATTCAAAATCTTCAAGTATTTCAAATGCAGGTTTTGCTTTTAATAATTTTGGAATATTAGGTGGCTGGGAAGCCAAGAATGATAAAGAAAGCAGGAATATTATCTCTTTTACCAATTCGCAAACCCAGAATTTTTTGGGCAAAGCAAGAATGTCTTCTTACACCAATAACAGCTCTATTGTAAAAGACATGCTCAATATTGCCAACTCATCGGGTACCAGCTTAAATAGTTTTTATGAGGATCTTGGCTACCAAACCTATTTGCTGGATTATGATACAATTAATCACAAATACACTTCTCTTGTAGATACAAAACGTAGTGTAAAACAAACCCGCGATCTTGTAACATCGGGCAAAACAAACGAGCTAAATTTTTCTTATGCCTATGCTTATAAAGATGAGTTTTATTTTGGTGTAAGTTTAGGGTTACCGCGCGTGGAATATACTTCAACAACAACGCATAGTGAAGTAGATGATAAAGATAGTATGCGCATTAATTTTACAAGCACGACTACTTATACAAGTACATATCTGGATGAGCCGACTAACCTGCATTCCGATCCGTATTATAAATTCCATGGTTTTAATAGTTTAACCTATACCGAATACTTTAAAACAAAAGGTAGCGGTATTAATTTAAAAATAGGGGGTATAGCCCGCGTTAATGATAATGTACGTTTAGGATTGTATTATCACACACCCACCATCTATACACTAAAAGATGAATATTATAACTCCATGAGTGCCGTGTTTGATGGCGATCCAACCAACCCAAAAAACTGGAAAGATCCAAAAGACGGGGGTTATTTTAACTATACAATTGTTACGCCTTCAAGAATTAGCGCTAACGCCGCCATAATTGTTGCCAAAATTGCCGCCATTGGTATAGATTATGAGATGGTAAATTACAAGAATGCCTCTTTAAGCAGCGGCACAGTTGCCGATTTTGCCGGTGTAAATGCAGTTATAAAAAATAAATACTCTCCTGGGCATAATGTTAGAATAGGTACCGAATTAAATATGAAACCTGTAATGGTACGTTTTGGGTATAACATGCAGGGAAGCCCATTTGGCGATGTGTTTACCGGCAGTTTTGTAAGAAATTCGTTCTCTGTTGGTGCCGGATTCAGAACAAAAAATAATTTATATTTTGATTTTGTGTGGGTAAAAACCTTAAGTAATGAAGATTATTATTTCTTTAACACCATCGAGCAAAAAGCGAATATAAAATACAACGCCACCAACGTTTCTGCCACCGTAGGAATTAAATTTTAATTTTTTTTAGTATTGCTGTTTTTTTGAGCAATAATCTTTACATTTAAATTCTTAATATTTAATAGAATTTATTATGGGTAAAAAGATACTTGCTAACGATGGCATTGATGCTGCCGGAAAAGCACTGCTAGAAAAAGCAGGATTTACTGTTGTTACTGAAAAAGTTGATCAGGATAATATTGCAAAAGAAATTAATGATAAGGGCTATTCGGCCATTACAGTACGAAGTGCTTCTAAAGTAAGAAAAGATATTATTGATGCTTGTCCAAACCTTAAGGTAATTGCCCGAGGAGGAGTAGGTATGGATAATATTGATGTGGAATATGCAAAATCAAAAGGTATTAATGTAATAAATACACCGGCTGCTTCAAGTAATTCTGTGGCAGAATTGGTGTTTGCACATTTATTTTGTTCTGTTCGTTTTTTGTATGATAGTAATCGTCAGATGCCAAACAGCGGTGAGGATAAATTTGATGAGTTAAAGAAAAAATATGCAAAAGGTGTTGAGTTGAGAGGTAAAACCATTGGCATTGTTGGTTTTGGAAGAATAGGACAAACCGTTGCAAAAATGGCTTTAGGTTTAGGAATGAGAGTTTTAGCTTTTGATCCCTTTGTTACAGAGGCTAATATTGATATTGAAATTAACGGAAATGAAAAAGCAGCATCCGTAAGTATCAAAACCGTTGGCATGGATAAAGTCATTCAAAATTCAGATTACATTACTTTTCATGTACCGGGCGGGAAATTAATTACACGCCACGAAATTGCATCTATGAAAAACGGTGTGATCCTTGTAAATACCGCACGCGGTGGGGTTATTAACGAAGATGATCTTTTAGAAGCGTTAAATAGCGGCAAAGTTGCGCATGCGGGTTTAGACGTTTTTGAGAACGAACCTCGCCCTTCAGTTGCAATTTTAAAACATCCAAAAATTTCGTTAACACCGCACATTGGTGCTGCTACCAACGAAGCGCAGGAACGCATTGGTATTGAATTAGCAGAAAAATTAATTGAAGCACTTAAGTAATTTAAAATTTCAGATTTTAGATTTCCTATTTAACAAGAAACAATAAACTAGAAACCTGAAATAATTAATGGCAACAGTTCTTCCATTTAAAGGCTTAAGGCCAACTAACGATAAAGTTCATCTTGTTGCATCGCGCAGTGTAGATGGTTATAATACATCCGAATTAAAAGATAAGCTTGCCGGAAATCCATACACTTTTTTACACGTTATAAATCCCGATTATGATGATGGTGTAAGAACCAAACCGGGTTCAAAAGAGCGACTGGTAAAGGTAAAGCGCCGTTTTAAATCTTTTATAAAAGAAAAGATCTTTCAACGTGATGAAAAACCGGCCTATTATCTTTACCGCCAGATAAAAAATAATATTGAGTTTATTGGTATTATTGGCTGCACCAGTATTGATGATTATATGAATGGTGTGATAAAAATTCACGAACAAACCATTACACAACGCGAAGAGAAATTAAAAGATTATTTAGAGGTGTGTGAATTTAATGCAGAGCCGGTTTTGTTCTGTTATCCAAACGATAAAGAGCTGGATACCTTAATTGCAACCATTTCTACAGCAGTACCGCATTATGATTTTACAACTACCGATAAAGTGCGTCATACTTTATGGGTATTAAGTGATACAAAAAATGTAGACCTTATTTCTAAACGTTTTTCTGCAATACCCGCTATTTATATTGCCGATGGGCACCACAGATCAGCATCATCAGCCTTATTAGGTAACATTAAACGTAAAGCAAAAAAGAATTATACCGGTAAAGAAGCTTTTAATTATTACCTGGGTGTTTTCTTTTCAGAGACACAATTAAAAATTTATGATTATAACCGCGTTGTAAAAGATCTGAATAACTTAACGGTTAGCGACCTGTTACAAAAATTAAAAGATAAATTCGAAGTAAAAGAAATTAAAGAAGCTATTTATAAGCCGGAAAAAAAACACGAAATAAGCATGTACATTGACAATAAATGGTATTCGCTTATGTGTAAAAAAGGCACTTATAACAGTGACGATCCCGTTGGTAGTTTGGATGCTTCTATTTTAACCGAACATATTCTTTCTCCTTTGTTTGGTATTCACGATCTTAAGATCGATAAACGCATAGGTTTTATTCCGGGTATTAAAGGACCTGAAGCCTTAAAAAAATCGGTAGATGATGATAAGGCCGAAGTTGCATTTGGTTTATATCCTGTAACAATGGATCATTTAAAATGGATTGCAGATACCAATAATATCATGCCTCCAAAATCAACCTGGGTAGAGCCAAAAATGCGTAGCGGCCTGGTAATTTATTCTTTCGAAGATGAGGGTAATTCATAAAAACAGCTAATTACTACGAATTACGAATCTAAACGAATGTACTAATTGGCGTGTTTGATTCGTACATTCGTAAAGATTCGTATTTCGTTGATTAAAAAAAATATTGAACTGTAAATTAAAAATGTCAGTCAAAGAAAATCTCATACAATTAAAAACTTCTTTACCTTCTAACGTAACGCTGGTGGCTGTTTCTAAAACAAAGCCCAATGAAATGATAATGGAGGCTTACGAAGCCGGGCAAAGGGATTTTGGTGAGAATTATGTGCAGGAGTTGGTCGATAAACAAGAACAACTACCAAAAGATATTCATTGGCATTTTATTGGTCATTTGCAAAGCAATAAAGTAAAATACATTGCGCCTTTTGTGTATTTGATACATGGTGTTGATAGCGTAAAATTATTACAGGAAATAAATAAACAGGCCTTAAAAAATAATAGGATAATAAATTGTTTATTACAAATTTACATTGCGCAGGAAGAAACAAAGTTTGGTTTTTCTTTTGAAGAGTGTGAAGTGTTTTTGAAATCTGAATTATACTCACAATTAAAAAATATAAAGATCCTTGGCTTTATGGCCATGGCCAGTAATACCGATGATGAAGACCAAATAAGAAAAGAGTTCAGATCACTAAAAGAATTTGAAAAAAATACATCTTCCCTTTTACATCTTCCATCTTCCATTTTAAGTTTTGGTATGAGCAGCGATTATAAAATTGCAATAGAAGAAGGAAGTACTATGATCCGTATTGGCAGCAGTATTTTTGGAGAACGCTCTTACAGTAAATAAGTAAGCAGCTTGCACTAGGCGGTCAGAACAAGAAATAAGAAACTCGAAACAAGAAATAATATATGTTTGGCGAACTCATAGCTTTAGTTACCACCATTTGCTGGAGCATAGGTATCTTTCCATTTACCGAAGCGGCTAAACGACTTGGCACTGCAGCACTCAATCAATACCGTTTGTTTCTGGCGTGGATCGTTATATCTATCATTATTGTTGTTTTTTATCCGGTTTCTGTTACATGTCTTTTTACTATTCCACAGGCAAAGCAATATTTATTTCTTGGTCTTTCAGGCATTATTGGATTTACCATTGGCGATTATTTTAGCTTCAGCTCTTTTAAAATATTGGGGCCAAAGCTCGGAAGTCTTTATACCACTATTGCACCTGGCTCAGCCTTACTTGCGGGCTTTTTAATTTTAGATCAGCGTATTAATTTTATTGGTATTGCTGGTATTTTTGTAACCGTTGCGGGTGTTATTTGGTTAACCCTTTCTAAAAAAGATACTGCGGCTTCTGAAGATGCCGGTTTTAAAAGAAATCCTTTAGGTATTTTGTTTGGCATTATTGGTGCTCTTTGCCAGGGTTTTGGTTTAGTGCTCTCAAAATTGGGAATGGATGCTTATGAAGAAAAGCTTCCTACTTTACATGCTGTATGGATCAGGCTGCTATTTGCATTTGGCGCTGCTTTCTTGGTTTCTTTAATTACAGGTCGTATGAAACAAAATTCTGTTCCAATATTTAAAAATCAAAATAATGGCGTACCGTACATGTTTCTGGGTACTTTATTTGGTCCGGTGCTTGGCGTTTCCTGCTCATTGCTTGCCATACAACATTTGCCGGTTGCAACTGCGCAAACTATTTTTGCTTTATTGCCAATTGTAGTATTGCCAATAAACTATTTTTATTACAAAGAAAGAATTACCATTCAATCCATCTTTGCCTGTGCTATTGCAGTTTTGGGAGTTTTTATTTTAATTTGGCGCGATACTATTTTAGCATGGATATAGCAAAACGTTTAGAGCAGGAACATAGTTTAACATTGACCAATGCTATTATAAAATATGTTGGTGATGATAAACAACGTTTCAAAGAATTAATGACTGTTTTTTTAAATGGCGAATACCGCATGACACAAAGAGCTGCATGGCCTATGAGTTACATTGCCATCGATCATCCAAAATTAATTTATCCTTATCTTGACCGACTCATAAAACTATTAACCCGACCGGGCAATCACCCTGCAATACCGCGCAATATTTTAAGATTTTTCCAGGAAATTGAAATTCCCGAAAAGCACGAAGGAGCATTGGTTGATGCCTGTTTTAAGCTGATCGTCTCCGCAGAAAGTCCTATTGCGGTTAAAGCCTTTGCTATTACTGTAGCTTCAGGTATATGCAAAAAATACCCTGAGCTTAAACAAGAGTTAACATTGCATCTTGAGCATATGCAAAATTACCCAATGACGGCCGCTATAAAAGTGCGCATTCGCAATGCTTTAAAATTATTAAATACCTAGTTTTTCCTATCATAAGCGCAGCGCCTTTTTATTTTTTTTACCCTATGTATCTATGTGGTTAAATTAATTTAGCCGTAGTAAATCCTAAACTTTAATTCTTTATTTTTGCAAGGATTAAAAATGCAAATAGAGATCACATCTGAATATATTGATAGCTTTAAAACAGCTATTGACGAAAAAAACGATGTTTTTTTAAAGGAGCAATTAAATGAATTTTATGCTCAGGATATTGCTATTATCATTAATCAGCTTAATCTTAACCAGGCAGCATATATTTATGAGCTGCTGGATGATGAAACAGCGCCAAATGTTTTACTGGAGTTAGATGATGAAAAACGTGAAGACCTTTTAACCACTTTTAGCAGTAAACAAATTGCCGAGCAGTTAGATAACATGCAGAGTGATGATGCTGCCGATGTTATTGCTGAATTACCCGAAGATATACAGGAAGAAGTACTTTCGCACATTGAAGATATTGAGCAGGCAAGTGATATTGCCGAATTGATCAATTATGAAGACGGTACCGCAGGATCTTTAATGGCCAAAGAGCTGGTAAGCATTTATGCATTTGAG
The DNA here is from genome assembly GCA_032229505.1 of Bacteroidota bacterium. Taxonomy (GTDB): domain Bacteria; phylum Bacteroidota; class Bacteroidia; order B-17B0; family Aurantibacillaceae; genus Aurantibacillus. The sequence continues at coordinate 154,322 of JAVTWD010000096.1, read as the reverse complement.
ACCGTTAACGCCTGTATTGAAGAGATAAGACACCAAACAGATAATGTAGATGTGATGTATGCTGTTTATGTTGTAGATAATAACGAACGTTTGGTTGGGATGCTTTCTTTAAAGAAATTAATTATCTCGCATCCATTGGCAAGAGTAGAGGAGATCTACGAACCGGATATTCAGTTTGTAAAAACAAGTACCACCAGCGAAGAAGTTGCCGAGATCATGCAAAAGTATGACCTGGTTGTATTACCTGTTATTGACCAGATTGGTAGGCTTGTAGGCCGTATTACCATTGACGATGTGTTTGATGTGATCCGTGAAACGGCTGATGAGAACATTCAGCGTATGAGTGGTATCTCAGATGACGTTGACTCTAACGATAAGATCTGGCGTTTGTCAAGGGCACGCATTCCATGGCTATTGGTGGGGATGTGCGGCGGTATTGTGGGTTCACGTATTATTGGTAGTTACGAATCGCAGATAAAGATCCATCCCGAAATGGCGTATTTTATACCATTAATAGGGGCCATGGGTGGTAATGTGGGTGTGCAAAGTAGTGCTATTATTGTACAAGGGCTTGCTAATAATACATTAATAGATGATAAAATATTACCAAAGCTTTTAAAAGAGTTAAGTGTTGGTGTAATAAACGGACTTATTTGCTCTGCATTGATATGCGGTTATTCGTTTTTAATTGAAGACTGGCAATTGGCTGCCACAGTAAGTTTAGCTTTATTTACTGTTATTTTATGCGCTTCTTTTTTGGGTACTTTTGTGCCGTTAACAATGAACCGTTTTAAAATAAATCCAGCCCTGGCCACCGGGCCTTTTGTTACTACCTTAAATGATATAATTGGTATTACCATTTATTTTTTGGTGGGCAGGTTACTTTATACCGTTTTTTAGAAAATTTAAAACCCTTTATTATCAAGCCTTTTAAAGGCAATAAGGCTTGAAAGGTTAATTTTTTGAAAATATTTTTTGATTGTTTTAAATTAATCATTAATTTTGCACCTCCAAATTACTCTCCTGCACTTGACTGAGAGTTAAAAATTTGGCCCGTTCGTCTAGGGGTTAGGACACGTCCCTTTCACGGATGAAACACGGGTTCGATTCCCGTACGGGCTACAATAAGATCAAAAATCCCTACCAAAATGGTGGGGATTTTTATTTTCATGCACGATTGAAGCTTAGAATTTTACTTTTAAAGTGAAGTAAGTTATGAAAATGAGATCCTAACGAAGGCAGGTAAACCCAAGCAACAAAGTGTGAATTGTTTTTTCATAGTATTTAATATTATTTTAATGCGCATGATCTTTATCTTCTTCGCTATTTTTCATTTTAGCTAAAATGTCGTAAGCGCCATTAACCACAATAGAACTTTCGTTACTAACATCTTTCGGTAACTGTATTTCTGTATAGCCTAACTCACTTACACCTTTTACAACAGCAACCAACTGAAAATGATGAGTACCTTTCTCATTAGATTGTATGTTCACAAATATGTAGTCCTTTCCTTCAAAATTCACAATTGCTTTATCGGCTATGGCAGCTAAATTTTCAGTTCCCGATTCAACATAGGCCTTTAAATACATACCTGGCAATAGTTCCATATCTTCCTTATCCAAATGACAATGAATGCGAACGGTCCTGTCTTGCATAATTTCCCGCCCTATCAAATACACTGTTGCTGTGCGCTCTGTTGTTTCGTTAGCCAATGTAAAGCGCACCTTTTGTCCGATCTTTAATTTTGGAACATCTTTTTCAAATACAGTTAATTCAGCATGTAAATGCTCCGTATCTACAATCTTAAACATCACGTCGGTTGGATTAACAAACATGCCTATATTTACATTTACCTGTGTTACATAACCACTGATGGGTGCGTACAGAGTTATTGAATTTTGAAAGTTACCGCTTTCTACCCGTGATGTACTAATGCCTAAAAGAGCAAGCTTTGAGCGTAAGCCACTCACTTTTGCCATCATACTTTGGTATTGAGTCTTTGCCTGCAGCAGTACCTTTTGAGAATTAACGTTCTCTTTTGATAATTCTTCCTGGCGTTTATATTCTGCCTCTAAAAATTCTAACTGACTTTTACTATCTACATAATCCTGTTGTATCTGTATAAAGTCGGCGTTTTGTATCACGGCTATCACTTCACCTTTTTTTACTTTTAAGCCCTGCAATAATTCGGTGCTTTTTAAAACACCTCCCATGGGCGCAGAAACACTCACTAAATTTTGTGGTGGTACATCCAGCATGCCATTTACTTTAATGGTACCACTTAATGCTTTCATTTCAATATTGCCAAATGTTACGTTTGCCACCTTAAACTGTTCATCAGTTAACACTACGGTGTCAGTCGCTTCATGTTGATGTTCATCCTGTTTTGTTTCCCCTGTTTTATTGTTGCATGCCACAAACACCAGGGAAAGAAGTAAAATGGCTATCGATGTGTATGTTACTGTATTTTTCATCTTATTTAATATTAATTTTTTCCTGTTATATATTCAATTGCTATAATACTTTGGTTGTAACGGTTAAGGCTTTGCAGATAATTTGCCCGGATAGATAAAGCACTTTTAAGCGCCTGCAGATATTCTACATAACCAATCTCGCCGTTTTTAAAAGCTGTACCTGACTGCTTAATTATTAAACCTGCATTTATTAAAGCACTCTTTTCGTAGTAATCAATAGTAGTTTTCTCTTTTAAATACTGCTGTATGGCTTGTTTGTACTGAGCTTGCATATTAACCCGGTACTGATCGTAATTACATTGTACCACCTGTTGGTTAACACCTGCTGCCTTTACTTTTGCCGTTTGTGGCACAAACCATAAAGGAATTGAAACACCTACCTGGAAACCCGTAAAACGTTTGGAGGCATCAAAGTATTGATCTGAACCATTTATATTTTGATAACCAATTAGTGATTGATTAAAATAACCAACCGAAAAATCGGGTAGAATTTTAGCTGTCTCCACTTTCTTTTGCCGGTTACTGATCTCTACCTGTTGCTTTAAATAGGCAAGAGCAGGGCTTTGATCAAAGGTGGAACTATCTGAATAGGTTGTTAGTTCCAGTTTGGTGATACCGTCATTTACATGCATCACATTTTTACTATTCATTAATGCTTGTAATTGCGATTGGTAAATTAAAATATCAGATTCGTTTTGAGCCAATAAATTTTGTATTTCCATTAGCTGAGTTTCAGCAGTTGTTTTTTCCAATAAATTAGTTTCGCCTGTTTTTAAACGAAGGGCAGAGGCCTTTGCAAATACATTATAGATGCTGTCCTGGCTTATCAGCAATTTTCTTTCTGCCTGCAGGTACTGCAAATAATAGTAAGTAGTTTTAACCTGACTCTTCAAATCATTTTGAGTTACCTGCAATTTTAACTCAGCGCCTTTTACCTGTGCAGAACCCAATTTAGCCTGGCTTGAAAACAAGGTAGGAAATGGAATACTCTGGCTAATGGTAATATTATTATCTGTATTAAGCGAGTTATACTGGCCATGCATTACGTAAAGGTTTGTCTTTCCTAAATCAGTTGCTGAGCGCTTGAGGGATCTGTTATAATCGATCTCATAAGTTGCTGCTTTAATACCCGCGTTATTCTTTAAAGCCTCGTCTGTTGCCTGTTGAATGGTTATGTTTGTGCCTGTAATTTGAGAGCTGCCAAATGCAGGCATTAAAAACAGGATAAAAATTATTGATGCATTTGAAATGTTTAATTTACTTTTTTTTGTGCGCTCAAAAAAGAAGTATAAAACCGGCAATACCAAAAGCGTTAGCAATGTTGCAGTTATTAAGCCACCAATAACAACGGTTGCCAATGGTTTTTGAACTTCGGCACCAGAACCATGAGAAAGCGCCATTGGTAAAAAACCTAATGATGCTACCAAAGCAGTCATAATTACAGGGCGCAAACGCGTAATGGTTCCTTTTAAAATAATATCTTTTAGATCTGTCATACCTTCTTTTTTTAAATTATTAAACTCTGCAATCAAAACTATTCCATTCAATACGGCAACGCCAAACAAAGCAATAAATCCTACACCGGCCGAGATACTAAAAGGCATTCCCCTTATCCATAAAGCAAATACACCACCAATAGCCGATAAAGGAATTGCTGTAAAGATCAATAAACTTTGCTTTAACGATTTAAAAGTAAAATAGAGAAGCATAAAAATTAAAAGAAGCGCCACGGGCACTGCAATAGATAGACGTTCTCTTGCTTCAATTAAATTTTTAAATGTGCCACCATAGGTAACATAATAGCCTGGGCTGAATTTTATTTCTTTATTAACTTTTTCCTGCATTTCTTTTACAACACTTTCCACATCGCGGCCACGAACATTAAAGCCAACTGTAATTCTGCGTTTGGCATCATCGCGCTGTATCTGGTTAGGGCTAATTTTAAATTCCACATCTGCCACCTGCGAAATTGGAACTTTATTGCCGTTTGCTGCCGTTACAAATAAATTATTAATATCTTCAAGTGTTTGCCTGTTGTCTTTTTCCATTCTCACCACCATATCAAAACGTTTTTCTTCCTCATACACCTGGCCTGCACTTTCTCCCGCAAAGCCTGTTTTTATAACCGTGTTAATATCCTCAATATTTAAACCGAACAGGGCAATTTTATCCCTGTCATATTTTATAACAATTTGTTGCTGGCCTGTTACCTGTTCAATGTAAAGATCCTGAGCACCTTTAATAGTAGATGATAATTTACCGAGCTTGTTCGCATATTGCGTCAAAATATCTAAATTTTCACCATATACTTTTATTACAACATCCTGCTTTGCGCCTGTCATTAATTCATTAAAACGCATTTGAATGGGTTGCTGAAAGCTGAAGGTAACCCCCGGAACGTCTTCCAGGGCTTCCGACATTTTTTCTGCTAACTCATCTCGGGTTGACGCACTGGTCCATTCAGCTCTATCTTTTAAAATGACCATCAGATCGCAGGCTTCTACCGGCATAGGATCTGTGGGAATTTCGCTTGAACCTATTTTACCGATCACTTCTTTCACTTCAGGGAATTTCTCTTTTAAAATTTTGGAAGATCTTAATGCAGCTTCAATTGTCTGTGAAATAGAGCTGCCTGTTAGAACTCTTGTTTCCACAGCAAAATCTCCTTCATCGAGGGTGGGAATAAATTCGCCACCCATATTCATGAACACAATTACACTAAGCACAAAAAGAACAAAGGCTGAAATAACTACCATTGCTTTTCTTTTTAACGCGCCCAAGATCATGGGCGTGTACCCGCGCTGAAAAAAGTTTATTATCCGGTCAGAGATCGTGTGTTTATGAACAATGTTCTTATTGAGGAATAAAGCCGATACCATTGGCACATAAGTAAGAGATAAAATAAATGCGCCTAAAATGGCAAATGAAACCGTTTGCGCCATTGGTTTGAACATCTTACCTTCAACACCAACCAAAGCCAGTATTGGTAAATAAACTATCAAAATAATGATCTCGCCAAATGCAGCTGAGCTTCTTATTTTAGAAGCAGATTCATAAACCTCTGTGTCCATTTCCGTTTGTGTTAATGTTCGGTTTAGATTCCTTACAGATAAATGATGCAATGTTGCTTCAACAATAATCACAGTACCATCTACTATTAATCCAAAATCAATAGCACCAAGACTCATTAAGTTTCCCGATACTCCAAACAAATTCATTAATGAAATGGCAAACAACATGGCTAATGGAATAACCGAAGCTACAACTAATCCTGCCCTGAAATTTCCCAACAACAATACTAAAACGAAAATAACGATCAATGCTCCTTCGGCTAAATTCTTTGTTACGGTGCTAATAGCATTGTTCACTAATTTTGTTCTGTCTAAAAAAGGCTCTATCACAACACCATCCGGCAATGTTTTTTCTATTTGAGCAATTCGTTCTTTTACGTTGGCAATTACTTTAGATGAGTTAGCACCTTTCAGCATCATTACAATGCCACCAACAACTTCACCTGCATCATTGCGAGTCATGGCGCCATACCTTGTAGCATGACCAAAACCAACGGTAGCTACATTACGCATTAATACCGGGATGCCATTATCATTTGTTTTTACAACAACGCGTTCAATATCTTCAATGCTTCCGATCAATCCTTCACTACGTATAAAATAAGCGTTTGGCTTTTTATCTATATAAGCGCCACCGGTATTTTGATTGTTCTTCTGAAGAGCTGTAAAAACTTCGCTAATACTAATGTTCATGCTGCGAAGCTTGTCCGGATCCAAAGCAATTTCGTATTGTTTTAAATATCCGCCAAAGCTGCTGATATCGGCAACACCTTCGGTTCCCAATAATTGCCTACGAACTATCCAATCCTGGATGGTTCGGAGCTCCATGGCAGTATATTTTTTTTCGTAATCTTTTTTTGTATGAATAATATATTGGTAAATTTCACCCAGACCCGTGGTAAGCGGTGCTAATTCAGGTATGCCAACACCCTGCGGTATAATTGTTTTAGCCTCGTTTAAGCGTTCGTTTACCTGTTGCCTTGCCCAATATACATCCACATGTTCTTTAAAAACAATTGTTACAACCGAAAGTCCGAAGCGAGAAAAGGACCTTACTTCCTCAATGCCTGGAATGGTAGACATAGTTTGTTCTACCGGAAATGTTACCAGGCGCTCAATATCCTGAGCTGCCAATGATGGCGATACGGTGATAACCTGCACCTGGTTATTTGTGATGTCTGGCACCGCATCAATAGGCAGTTGCTTCAATGAATAGCTGCCCCAAATAATGAGTGCTAATGTAAATAACGCTACAACTATTTTGTTTTTTATAGAAAAGCGTATGATCTTATCTAACATAATTTATGAAATTAATGCTTTATGGATAAACCAAAAGCGGTAAATAAATAATGGAACTAAACGGACAAGACAATGACCGTTTTAATTTTTAAGAAAGAAGATTAGGAAAGCTTTGGCGGTTGCCAGATAGAACAAAGATCATTGCTTTCGATCCTTTCGTTCTCGCTAATGTAGCGGGATGATCTTAATTCTACAACATTAAGATCAGCGGTTAAATATGAAGAAATGAAACCAAGCACATGTGCATGAATATTTATACAGCAATTACCGCAGTGCTTGAACGGCAACTTACAATCATCATCATCACTATTGTGATTTTTTGAATGAGCATCGTTTTTTTGATGATCGGCGTAGTGTTTGTGAAGGAAATCGTAAAAATCTTTTACATCTTTATGCTCATGGGCATGGTGATAGTAATGTGTGAAAAGCCTGGGTAGTTTAATAAACTCTTCCGCAAAAGCATTATTACTTGCAATTTGTAATAAAAGAAATATGACAATTACTTTTTTCAACACTACAAATATATTAAATGCGAACGATTTTAACAACATGTTCCAGTTCAGTTGTTGGCACCTCATTTGAAAGATGTTTCAAATGGCTCTAAATGAACAAATAATATGGCTTTTTATTCTTGCCTTGCCTATTGCCTGTGTAGCCTGGACAGTAACGCATGAAGAGATCTTCCGCGAACCAAGGGAATTTTGTGTCAATAAAAGCAAGGAGTGTAAAAGGTTGTTTCAAAGAAAATTCTTTTACGTGTTTACCTGCGAGTATTGTTTTAGTTTTTATGTTACCGCTTTGTTTTTGTTGATCACTCATTATAAGTTATTGTTCAGCGATTGGCGTGGCTATTTAATTTCAGGCCTTTCTTTAATATGTATTGCCAATGTTTACATGAGCGCTTTTTTTCGCTTGCGAATAGGTATTAAAAAAGAAGGCGTAGAGGCGAAGCTCGAAGAAAAAGAGTTGAATAAAAAATGATCTTATTTTAAGTAGATCAGTTTAACCGGTTTTGTTTCGTTTACCGCAACCGATGTTGTTACAGGTTCTTCAATTGTAGCTTTTGTTAATGCCGAATCAGTTTGTGTAGCAGATTTAGAAGGTGCTTTGATCATTTTATTATCAATGGCAATGTTTTCATGCATTTGATTTGGATTGCTTTTACAATGGGTTAAAAATATAATTGCAAAGATGATGATCCACGCTGTATAAAACATTTTCAAAAATTTTAATGGTTCCATAATACTTCATTTAAGATTAGCAGGGAAATTAAAAGCGACCATTATATTGAGCCACAAAAAGGTAAGCACTATCATGCTTGCACTCCGCGTCCGTTGGCCGCTTTCATTTCCACTATAACAATGTTCTCAAGTTTTATGCCAATAAAAAGCTGTAGCATTTTGGGGAGTACCGAAACACAAGTTTGCTAAGAAAGTAGAAATGTGGAAGAAAATACTATCCTTTAAGATACCTTGTTGGCATACTCAAAGAATTTTAACTTTAGTTGTGTAGCCGATGCTTTGCGGGTTTTAAAACATAATTCTTCATCTTTTGATAAACTTTCACCATAAGAAGGAATCATTTCTTTTAATTTATTTTGCCATTGCGGTGAATCCATTTTTGTTTTAAAACATCTTTTTATTACATCCAACATTACACCAACCGATGTAGATGCTCCCGGTGAAGCACCTAATAATGCAGCAATAGAACCATCGCCGGCATTTACTATTTCGGTTCCAAATTCCAACACGCCACCTTCTTCCTCATCTTTTTTAATTACCTGCACACGTTGTCCGGCAATTTCTAATTCCCAATCGTTGATGTTGCCGTAAGGCAGGTAAGCCTGCAACGCTTCAATCCTGTCTTCCGGCGATTGGCTGGCCTGGCTTATTAAATATTTTGTTAGTGGAATATTATGAATGCCTGCCGATAACATTGGGAATAAATTATCCAACTCTAGTGATCCCGCCAAATCCCAATAAGAACCGTTCTTTAAAAATTTTGTAGAAAAACCTGCATATGGGCCAAACAGTAAATTCTTTTTACCATCAATAATACGTGTATCTAAATGTGGTACCGACATTGGTGGTGAACCCACCGATGCTTTGCCATATACTTTTGCGAAATGCTGATCAATTATTTTTTTGTTCGTACATCTTAACCATTGTCCGCTCACCGGGAATCCGCCATAACCTTCGGCTTCTTCGATGTTCGATTTTTCAAGTAGTGGCAATGAACCGCCACCAGCGCCAATAAAAACAAATTTGCTTAATAAATGTGTTTTCTCATCGGTGTTCAGATCTTTTACTGTAACATTCCACAAACCGTTATCTTCCTTTTCAAGGTCACGCACTTCGCAGCTTAATTGTATGTTGACTCCGGGTAATGTTTTTAAATGATCAAATAAGGCGCGCGTTAAAGCACCAAAGTTAATGTCGGTGCCAATATCCATATACGTTGCAGCTACTTCAATTCCCGGATCACGACCTTCCATTACCAAAGGCATCCATTTTTCCAATTGCGGCCAGTTTTCAGAATATACCATGCCTTTAAACAAAGGATTTGCAGTTAAGGCTTTGTAACGTTTCTTTAAATAGAAAACATTTTCGGCACCCCAAACAAAACTTAAATGCGGTACATTGGTAATAAAACTTTGCGGCGATTTTAAATATCCTTTCTTTACTAAGTAAGCCCAAAAACCGCGAGATAGTTCGAACGATTCAGCAATTTTTATGGCTTTAGAAATATCAATGCTGCCATCTTCTTTTTGCGGTGTATAATTTAATTCACAAAATGCCGAATGCCCCGTTCCTGCATTGTTCCAGGCATCTGAACTTTCTCCTGCAATCACGTCTAAGCGTTCAATTACTTCTATTGTAAGCGAAGGTTCTAATTCTTTTAAAAGAATTCCTAAAGTGGCGCTCATAATTCCTGCGCCAATTAAAACTACATCCGGTTTTTTTGAAATGGCATTTGTCATACATTAAATATCGGTATTTTTTAGTTCATGAAATACTGCTGTGAATTATATTTCCCATTCCCATAGCTCTTGTTTTGGTTTTTAGTATTTGAGAATTAAAATCCCCATTCACGGCTGAAAACAGTGGCACTATAATTTCTTAATGATACACAGTTATGACAAAAAAATTCTTTATCTCAAAAAAACTGGACGATTATTTTATTGGTATTTACAATGCCTATAAATTTATTGGTGGTTTTTTTAAAGAAGCCTTTAAAGCGCCTTTTCATTTTAAAGAAATAATAAACCAGTGTTATGAAATTGGTTTAAAAGCCTTGCCTTTAATTACGTTGACAGGTTTTGTTACAGGTATTGTATTCACTAAACAATCACGTCCTTCTTTAGAAACGTTTGGCGCTACATCGTGGTTACCTTCTCTTATTTCTATTGCTATCCTCCGTGCCTTGGCTTCATTGGTAACTGCTTTGATCTGTGCCGGTAAAGTTGGGTCGAGCATTGGTGCTGAGTTAGGCTCTATGAGAGTTACAGAGCAAATTGATGCTATGGAAGTTTCTGCCATTAATCCTTTTAAGTATCTTGTAACTACGCGTGTTATTGCTGCCACCATAACTATTCCGGTATTGGCGCTTTATTGTGGTTTTGTTGGCTTAATGGGTTCATTTGTAAATATCAACGCGCATGAATCTACCAGCATTTTTAGTTTTTTTGAACACGGTTTCGAGACCATTACCTTTCTCGACATTTTTACTTCGGTTGTAAAATCCATCTTCTTTGGTTTTACTATTGGTATGGTAGGTTGTTATAAAGGCTATAACGCTTCAAGCGGAACTGTTGGTGTTGGCAGGGCCTCTAACCAGGCAGTGGTACTGTCTATGTTTTTGGTATTTATTGAAGAAGTGGTAATTGTACAGGTAAGTAACTGGATAAGATTATATTAAAATGCAATCAGATAATCATAACGATATAATAGACAAAAACAATTCAGTGATCTCCATTCGCGGTTTGTATAAATCGTTTGGCACATTGGATGTTTTAAAAGGAGTTGACCTGGATGTACACAAAGGCGAGAATGTAGTTGTGTTGGGTCGTTCGGGCACCGGTAAATCGGTGCTTATAAAAATATTAGTGGGACTTTTAAAACCCGATTCAGGGAAAGTAGAAGTATTAGGAAAGGAAGTTGATAAACTAAGAGGAAAAGAGTTGGATGCTTTGCGTATTAAGATCGGTTTTTCTTTTCAGAACAGTGCGTTGTACGATAGTATGAATGTGCGGCAAAACCTTGAGTTTCCGTTAAAGCAGAATTTTAAGAACCTTTCTAAAAAAGAAATTGATATAGCCGTTGAAGAAGTACTGGAAGCTGTTGGCTTAAAAGATAAAATAAATCAATTACCATCCGATCTTTCGGGCGGACAAAAAAAGAGAATTGGTATTGCACGCACTTTAATTTTAAAACCTGAAATTATGTTGTACGATGAGCCAACATCCGGCTTAGATCCTATAACATCCATAGAAATTAATGATCTTATTAATGATGTGCAGCGTAGATATCATACCAGTTCTATCATTATTACACACGATCTCACTTGCGCCAAGGTTACCGGTAACCGTGTGGCCATGTTGTTAGATGGTAAATTTTTAAAGGTAGGCAGCTTTGATGAAGTATTTGCAGACAAGGAAGAAAGAATACAAAGTTTTTTTAATTACAATTTTATACAATAGATCATGAATGAATCTCCAAATAAACGCGCTGTTATAGTAGGTATTTTTGTACTGGTAGGAATTATTTTTCTTATTGCAGGAATATTAACCATTGGTAATTTGCACCAAACTTTCTCAACCAAATTACATATTACCACCATTTTTGATGATGTGAACGGGTTACAAAAAGGTAATAACATCTGGTTCTCAGGCGTAAAGATAGGTACAGTAAAGAAAGTAGAATTCTTTGAAAAATCGCGCGTGAAGGTAACTATGAACATTGACGAAAAAGCGCAGGAATATATTCGCAAAGACGCGCGCGTTAAAGTAAGTACTGATGGATTTATAGGAAATAAAATATTGGTGATAACAGGCGGAAGCTCAAATATGCCAGCCGTTAGTGAGGGCGATACTTTGGGTATTGAAAAAACATTCAGCACCGAAGATATTATGAATACCTTCCAGGAGAACAATAAAAATGTTTTAGCTATAACCAGCGATTTTAAAACACTGAGTAAAAATCTGGTGGATGGTCATGGAAGTTTGGGACGTTTATTAAAGGATGAAGATATCTATGAAAATATTTCGAATACAACGGCATCTTTAAAAAAGGCATCGGATAGGGCACAGGCATTAATGAATTCACTTTCTGTTTTCAGTGCCAAGCTAAACCAAAAAGGTACACTGGCCAACGATCTTGTTACAGATACCGTTGTGTTCAATAATATTAAAAAATCGGTAAAAGAATTAAATCAAATTGCAGATACAGCTGCCGTGTTTATTGCCAATTTAAATGAAGCCAGCCGCAACCCAAAAACACCGGTAGGTGTATTGTTACATGATGAAGTAGCCGGGGCACAATTAAAATCAAGTATGAAGAATTTAGAAAGCGGATCAAAAAAACTGGATGAAGACCTGGAAGCTTTACAGCATAATTTTTTATTAAGAAGGTATTTTAAGAAGAAGGCTAAAGAAAAGAAGTAAAATTTATATCTTTAGAGTTCTAAATTTAAAAAATGAAATACCTTTTTATTCCCATCACCATTTTATTATTTAGCTGTTCAGGCCCAAAAACTACTACTACAGGCAATGAAACTGTTGATAAATCAACCGTATTTGTAATGCCGGCTACATGGACCAAAGATTTTAGTGTAACCTTTTACGAAGGCGGTGGTATGGCTTACGAGAGTACAAATATTTTTTTGTTCGCTGATTCTTGCAGGTATGTGAAAATGGAAGGAGGAGTTGATAGTGTAAAACGTTTTGTGCTTACACCAAAAGAAAAAGAAGAAGTGTTTGCAAAGTTAAAGGCCTTTAACTTTGATAAAATAGAAACAGTTGAGCTGGAAGGAACCGTTTACGATAAAGAAACCACCCGTATGTGTCTGGCCGAAGGTGTAAAACAAACCTTTTGTGCCGAGACCGGTGCTACACAAAGCATCAAAGAAAAAAATAAAGGCGATTTTTATAACGCCTACAGCTACATTGTAGAGCTGGCAAAAAGCAAAACAAAATAAACTTATTTAAAATTCAGTTTCTCGCGCAAATGTGAGTTATAGTGCGCTTTTCTTAAACGGTCTAACAGTATCGGAATGATATAATCTTCCAGTTGTAAGTTAAATTTTTGCGATTCGTTATTTAAATGCAATAAAGCATCGCAGATAAAACGTTTAATTTCGTTGTATTCGTACCTTACCGTTTGCATGGCGGTTGCATTCAACTCATCACTAAAATAATTCGTGTCAATTTCAAAGGTTAAAACATTTGTCTTCACCTCAACAAATAAGAATTTTTTAATGAAGTTGGGATAGGGATCTATGGTCAGTAATTCAGGATCACCATTGATCATTAAGGTATATTCTACAAAATAACGCACATGGTTATCGAAGGGTTTGCCAATAATATCAACCAACTTATCATCAAACGATACATCAATTTTTGACAGGTAATAATCATCCATTACTTTTTTAATGAGTTCATCAAAGCTTTTTTCATACATTAAAACTTCAACATCACTCATTTTATGAATTGCCCGGGCAATGTGCTTAAAGCGTTCAAGCGCATAATCGGAGAACGATCTTTCGCCAAATAAATTAAAACTACGGTTCATGAAAAATTTGTTTTAATGAAATTACAACACAGAATTGTTAAAACAATGTGATGCGCCATAAAATTTTCTTATTATGATGTTAATAAAACTCAATGATAGTGGGGAATACAGGTAATAGTGTAGAATATTTTTTACGGCAAACATGATGTATAACAAGTGCAATATGACCAATGACTAATTTTTATTGACTAAAATTTATATGGGGAAGTACAGCTGTTTTTGTTTACTATTGATTGTTGATAAGGAATTAGTGAATTGATCTAAAGATAAACAATCGCTAAAAACTAACCAATCGGTAACTAACCAAATGGTAACTAACCATTTGGTTAGTTTTAAAATAATATGTATATTTGTACATGCAAACTCCATTCGCTTACGGTAAAACGGTTAGAGCCCAACATTTCACCAATAGGGAGAACGACAGTAAAAAACTGCGTTCAAATTTTGAGAACGGCATAAATACCACGTTGATCTCACCGCGCCGGTGGGGAAAATCTTCTTTGGTAGAGAAAGTTGCCGGCCTGGTAAATTCAAAAAAACTGGTGGTGGTAAACATTGATCTGTTCCCTATTAGAAATGAAGAAGAATTTTACACCTATTTTTCTAAAGAAGTAATTAAGGCCACTTCAAATAAAGTAGAGGCCTGGATGGAGATAGCAAAAAAATATTTGAAACAGATCAGTCCCAAATTTTCAGTTGGGGTAGATCCGCTTAACGATTTTGAAATATCATTGGAATGGGAAAGTGTACAAAAGAACTATAAAGAAATCTTGTCTTTACCCGAAAAGATTGCCAAAGAAAAAGATATTAAGCTGGTAATTTGTATTGATGAATTTCAAAACATAAGTAATTTTGATGAGCCTGAGCTTTTTCAGAAACGATTGAGAAGTGAATGGCAGCACCAGCAAAATGTTACCTATTGTTTATATGGCAGCAAGCAGCACATGATGATGCAGTTGTTTGAAAAACAATCAATGCCATTTTATAAGTTTGGCGAAATAATGTACTTACAAAAAATTGAAGAAAAATACTGGATCCGTTATATAACACTTGCTTTTATAAGAACAAAAAAATCGATCACAGTAGAGTTGGCGGCACAAATTGCGAATATGGTAAAACACCATCCTTACTATGTACAACAATTGTCGCACTTAACCTGGGTTTTAACAGAAAAAACAGCTACCCTTAAAATCATTGAGCAGGCTACTGATGATCTTTTAAATCAAAACGCTATACTTTATTATAAAGACACCGAGAACTTAAGCGCAACTCAGTTAAACTTTTTAAAAGCGGTTGCCAATAATGTAGAAGCCCTTAGCTCTAAAGAATCTATCAGTAAATACAATTTGGGCACATCGGCAAATGTTACAAAAATAAAAGAAACCCTTTTAAAAAATGAGATCATTGATATACAAATGGGAAAAGTTGTATTTATAGATCCGGCATTTGAACTTTGGATTAAAAAGAAAATATTAAAACAAGAACTATTTAAAAAATGAGATTTTCAGAATACCATATCGCCCCAGAAATAAAGCAAGCTTTAGAAGAGTTAGGTTATAAACGACCAACCGATATCCAGTTCAAAGCCATTCCAAGTATTTTAAAACTGGAAGATGTAATGGCCATTGCACAAACCGGCACGGGTAAAACCGCAGCCTTTGCCATTCCTGTAATAAGTTTATTGTTTAACCGTAAACGCCTGGATGGCCCTGCCGGCATACGCTGCGTGGTAATGGTACCAACACACGAACTGGCCATTCAAATTACAGAGGCTTTTGAAAAGATAGCTAAATACACCAACCTGCAAATCGTTGGTATTTTTGGTGGGGTAGAACAAGACCCGCAAATAAAAAAATTACAGGCAGGGGTAGATATAATTGTAGCAACACCGGGACGCTTGTTTGATCTGGTAAGCCAGCGCCACATAAAATTACGCGGTACCGAGATCTTGATCTTAGATGAAGCCGATCACATGCTCGATCTGGGTTTTTATAAAGATATTAAAGAGTTGATCACTTATCTTCCACCGCACAGGCAAACGCTGTTTTTTTCAGCCACCATTAATTTGCGAATTAAAGATCTGGCCTATTCATTAGTAAAGAATCCGATCCGTATCCAGATCTCACCAAAAGACCCGGTTTCAAAAAATGTAGATCATTCGGTAATGTTTGTGGCTATGGATGACAAACGCTTTTTTTTAGAACGTTTGGTAAACGAAAATCCTGAAAGCAAGGTATTGGTATTTGTAAGGACCAAGGTGCGCGCTGAGCGTGTGTTTGCGGCTATGCAGCGCGTAGGTATCAAATCAATTACTATGCATGGCGGTAAAGAGCAAAGCGATAGGCTGGAAGTAATGAAACAATTTAAAAGCGGTGAAGTAAAAATGCTTATTGCTACCGATATAAGTGCGCGTGGTGTACATATTGATAATGTTGATTTTGTGGTGAATTACGATCTGCCTGATCAGCCTGAGAATTATGTGCACCGTGTGGGAAGAACGGGTAGGGGAACGCAAAAAGGAAATGCCGTTAGCTTTTGCGCACCTGAAGAAAAACCGGTTTTAAAAGAGATAGAAACTTTTTTAACCAAGCCCATAAAAGTATTGGACGTAAAAAAAGACGATTATACAGAAACGCTTTTATATACTGAAGACACGAATGATAACTGGAAACTACTAATGCGTGAAGCCGAAAAAGAGCAGAAGAATTCGAAGATCAAAAAGAAGAAGAAAAAGAAATAACAGTCATTAGTTGTTAGTCAATAGTTAATAGTCGAGAGGTAAATTGGTATAAGGACTGCCAACTAAAATCTGCTAACTAAAGACTTTTAGAAACCCGGTTTCTTAACCCAGGCATTAGGACAAACAGAATCTATTTTTTCAAGTCTTGCCATGGCTTCTTCTTTAGTAGAAAAATCACCATTGCTTACCACATACATGCCTTTTGCATTTTGTTCGGAGATAACAGCATTTACATTTTGGCGCTTTAATTTTTTTAGCATGCGCTTAGCATTATCTAAAACCGAAAAGCAGCCTAACACCACTTCAAAATTAGCAGTGTTGTGTTTGTAGAATTTATCCGTTACGGGATGTGAAACATGTTTTACATCGGTAGTTGAACTTTCCACTACTTTAACAGCTATTAAATTATTATTTACCTCAACAGTAGCAATGCCATTAGCATCGGCTACATATTCGGTAGTTGTTTTTTTAGTTTCGGTTAATGTTAGTTCAGGATAGGTTAATGGAGTATAAGTTCCGGCCTCGTTATTTCCAAATATAACAGATTGCAGACTACCGCTTATTTTTGTATTGCTCACCAATAAAGCCAGTAAGCTAAACACAGCAACCAATAATGCTAAAGGTGCAATTACTCTGCGGTAATTACGTTGCTTTTTAATTTCGGTAGTAATGGTATTAATAGCTTCGTTACCAATACGGTCTTCAACAATAATTTCTTTTTTAACTTCGGTAACAGTTTCTGAAATTTCTATTAACGAAATTGGTTTTAAGCCAAAACTATCCGCTAAAAAGTTGGTATCAAGTTGTGGTTCAAAACAGGTGTTATTCTCAAAATCAAGATAAAAAAAGCCTACACCTTCAATACTCAACCTTCTGCGTGTACTTAAAATGGTCTTGCAATAATCTGCAAATTCATTCAAATGACTTAAAGCTTCACTTGAAGTACATTTTAACTGGCCCTGAAGCCAGGTTGCTAAAATGCCATCGTTTTGTTTTAACTGTGCATTAAAGCTTAATGTTTTTGAAGGTGGCATTAAAGTTGCACCTCCACCTGAAAAATGAGTAGGATTTGATCTTAGAACAAAGCCTCCAAAGTTGGGCAATACCAAATAATTATTAAAGAACAATTGCTCTTTAAGACCTTTAATTATGAGTTGTTGCACATTCATTTGGCGGACTGCAAATTTAACCTTCCTCTCAAATATACCTAATGAAATTGGACGTTTTTTTCTTTTTTATTAAAAATTTTTAAATAAAGTTATTTTAATGTTATCAATCCGCATATTGTGTTATTTTTGCAAACCCATGCGTTTTACCCTATATAAAACCCTTATAATTTCAGCCTTTTTAATTATGCTGTTTAGCTCAGCAGGTAAAAAAAATACTGATTTAACTTGTAATGAAATAGTTACAAAAACCTTAAAATCCATTAAAGAAGTAAAAGGGTTAAAATACCATTTAAAAATTACCGAGCGTGGTAAAAAAGGCTTCAATTTTTATGAAAGTAATGTAAAATTTAGTCGCAATCCCAGGCTTATTTACCTCTATATCAAAGGTATTGAAGTTTTGTGGGTGCAGGGTAAAAACAATGGCAAAGCCCTGGTTAAGCCAAATGCCTTTCCATATTTTAATTTAAATCTTGATCCAATGGGCGATCTGATGCGTCAGGACCAACATCATACCTTAAACGAAATGGGTTACGATTATTTTGGATCGGTTATTGAGTATAGTAAATATAAATTGGGCGATAAATTTGATGAGTATTTTAAACTAATGGGCGAAGAAAAAATGAACGGTCGCAGTTGTTATAAAATAGTTATTGATAATAAGGATTTTGGATACACGGATTATACAGTTGGTGATCATGAAAGTATTACTACCATTGCCCGTAAATTTTTTGTTTCCGAGTACATGATAGTTGAAAAAAATCCAAAATTCAAAGATTACTTTGATCTTGTTAAAAAAGGCCAGGTCATTAAAATACCAACCTGGTATTGTAAATCGGTTATAATGTACATTGACAAACAGTATATGCTGCCCATCAGCATGAAAATTTTAGATGATAAAGGTCTGTTCGAAGAGTACAATTATCATTTTCTGCAGGTAAATCCAACCTTCGAGGCAAACGAATTTACAAAGGACTATAAAGATTACGGTTTTTGATCTTTGTCATTTCCTGCTAAGCACTTTAATTTTTAAGCGCCACTTATCAATCTCTTGTAAAAGCATTTGTCTTTTTTCTTATCTTTAACTGGTTGAAAATAAGTTTATTCATAGCTATCATTTCATGTGCGTTGTTCTTTTCTTGTGCAAAGAAAAAGATACCGCAGGACGAATCGTTATTGGGTTTGGATTATTATCCCACAACTATTGGCAGATATGTTATTTATGATGTAGACAGTACCATTTACAACAGCCTTACGCAGGATACGGTGGTTACAAAATACCGGATCAAAGAAAAGATAACGGAGCTTTTTACCGATAACGAGGGCCAGGAAGCCTTGCGTTTAGAGCGTTTTATTAAAAAATACAATCCTAATAAACCTTATGATAGTATAGCCTGGGCCATTAAAGAGGTTTGGATGGTAAATGCCAATAAAAAAAGTGTACAGGTGGTTGAAGGCAATGTGCGTTTTACCAAGCTGGTATTCCCGATTCAGCAAGGTGCCAATTGGAATGGCAATGCTAAAAATACAATAGGGGAGTGGATGTATACTTACGAGTATATTGATAAAACAGAGAGTATTGGCTCAAAACAATTAGATAAAGTGCTTAACGTAAAACAAAAAAATTACCGTACCTTGATCTCCTATCAAAACTATACTGAAAAATATGCAAAAGGTGTTGGATTGGTGTATCGTGAAATTACCGATATACTCTCCAATAACGTAATTGCAAATGTGCCTGTAGAAGGCAGAATAGAAGACGGATTAATTTATAAACAAACATTAGTAACTTATGGCAATGAATAAAAATAAACTTTTTTTAATAGTATGTCTTTTTGAAATGATCAGTTCGTTTCAGGCGCAAACAAAACATTGGGTAAAATTCGCTAACAAAAATGGTACGCCTTACACTATTGGTAATCCATCTGCATTTTTAACTCCCGCTGCTATTGCAAGAAGAAACACTTATGCGGTGCCGATTCATTTTACAGATCTGCCCGTAACACCGTCTTACGTTACGCAGGTTGACGCAGTAGCTAACGTATCTATCTTATACGTTTCCAAATGGTTAAACGGTGCCGTTATATCTATTTCTTCAAATAGCGCAACCGCTTTGGCTGCTATTAGCTCATTAACTTTTGTTACCTCAACTTCATTGGTAAATAAATATAAATTAGATATTCCAAAAATAGAAGAGCCTGCTTTTATCCCTAACCAGGATATGCGCACAGCTTCATCAGCAACATTTAATTATGGCGGATCTAACTGGCAAACACAACAATTAAATTTGGCCTGTTTGCATTCACAGGGCTTTCGCGGACAAGGAATGGTAATTGCGGTTTTGGATGCCGGTTTTAAAGACGCTAACACTAATCCTGTTTACGATAGTTTGTTTAACAGGGGTGGCGTTTTAGGTACCCGCGATTTTGTAAGTGGTGGTACGAATGTGTATGACGATGATACACACGGTGAAATGGTATTGTCTTGTATGGCTGCCATTAAACCCGGTGTTATCATGGGCTCGGCACCAAGAGCCAATTATTGGTTATTAAGAACAGAAGATGCCAATTCTGAAAAATTAATTGAAGAATATAACTGGATACGAGGTGCAGAATTTGCCGACAGCGTTGGAGCAAATGTTTTAACCACCTCGTTAGGATACACCGAATTTGATAACACTTCACAAAATCACACCTTTGCTACATTAGATGGTAAAACAGCGCCAATGAGTATTGCCGCTAATTTAGCAGCCCGCAAAGGATTGTTGGTTTTAAACTCTGCAGGTAATGGTAACGGCAGCTCGTGGCCAAAAATTGGTATCCCGGCAGATGCTGATAGTATTTGCACCGTTGGCGCAATAGATAGTTTAAGTAATGTTACAGGTTTTAGTTCGTTAGGGCCAACAGCCGATGGAAGAATTAAACCCGATCTGGTGGCCCGCGGCGGTAATGCCTGGGTGAGTGGTACAACCGGCAGTTGTTTCCAGGCTAACGGTACATCTTTTTCCTGCCCAATTTTAGCAGGAGCAATGACCTGTTTCTGGCAAGCACATCCAAATTTTAATGCTTATAAAGTAATTGATACCTTAAGAAAAACTGCGTCTAATTTTGCAACACCAAATAACTCGCGTGGCTGGGGTACACCAAACATGTGTGCTGTGGCCATAACAACAGTTGCCAAGAACCATTTATCGAATGCAGTTAATTTTGTTGTCTCACCAAATCCATTTAACTCAATAGTACAAATTAGCTTATCACCTTTATTTTACACATCAATAAACATACAGGTATTCAATGCTTTAGGTTCTGTTGTTAAAACAATTACTCCGCCAACCACTAGTTTTAATTTTGAATATGATTTTTCTGATCTGACAAATGGAGTTTACTTTATAAAAGTTTCTACTTCACAAGGTACGGCTATTAAAAAGGTGATCAAGCAATAATTTTTTATGGATCAATTGGTTCCCCGTTCTGCTTTAAATAAAATAATTATTGTTGCTGCCCTTGGCTATTTTGTAGATATCTATGATCTTGTTTTGTTTGGTATGGAGCGCGTTGCCAGCCTCCAGGAAATTTTAACCCCGCTTTATCCTAACGCTACCGAGCGTGCCGCGCAGGTCGCAACTATAGGTTCAAGCCTGTTAAGTTACCAAATGATAGGCATGCTTATTGGCGGTGTTTTTTGGGGAATATTGGGCGATAAAAAAGGAAGGCTCTCTGTTTTATTTGGTAGCATCATTGTTTACTCCTTAGCTAATCTTGCTAACGGTTTGATCCATGACACATTTTGGTACGCGGTTTTAAGATTTGTTTCAGGCTTTGGTTTGGCCGGTGAATTAGGTGCCGGAATTACACTTGTTAGCGAAAGTATGCGTAAAGAAGATCGCGGCCTTGGTACCACTATTGTAGCGTCGGTGGGTTTGTTTGGCGCAGTAATAGCGGGCTTAACAACCATACTGGTAAATAACTGGCGCATTAGTTATTTTATTGGCGGCGGCATGGGTTTATTATTATTGTTTTTGCGTATTGGTGTTTTTGAAAGCGGCATGTTCTCAAAATTAAAAGAAGACACCAGCGTTAAAAAAGGAAACTTCTTTTATTTATTTTCCGACTTAAAGTTATTGTTTAAGTACCTCAATATTATTTTAATTGCCATACCGGTTTGGTTCGTCATGTATTTTTTGGTTCAGTTTGCGCCTGAAATGAGTAAGGCTTTGGGTATGACCGATGGACCAACCGAAGGTAAAATTCCTATTATGGTGGCTTACATTGGTATTACCATTGGCGATGTGGTAAGTGGTTTAATGAGCCAGAAGTTTAAGTCACGCAAAAAAGTATTGTTCATTTTTATCTCGTTGACTTTATTCTTTACCATACTTTATTACCTTTTTGCGGCCACCAATATTTATGCATTTTATACCATTGTATTTTGTATTGGTTTTGCAACCGGATATTGGGCAGTGTTTATGAGTAGTGCTTCTGAATTGTTTGGTACCAATATTCGTGCAACGGTAACCACAACGGCTCCCAACTTTGTGCGCGGTTCGGTAACGTTAATGACAATTGGCCATGCTTATTTAAAACCAAACGTTGGCCATGTCAATTCGACATTAATTATTGGCGGTATAATATTTGTAGTAGCTTATATAGCTTGCTACAAATTAGAAGAGACCTTTAGCAAGGAATTGAATTATACCGAATAAAATGAAAAGAACAGTAGTAATAGGCGCTTCAGAAAATCCAGAACGTTATGCTTTTAAAGCCATGACAAGTCTTGCAAAACACGGACATGAAGTTATTGGCCTTGGTTTAAAAGAAGGTGAAGTTGCAGGAAGTAAAATTATAACCGGTAAGCCACAATTATCAGAAATAGATACAGTTACACTTTATATTGGCACAAGAAACCAGGCTGAGTGGATAGATTATTTAATTGGTTTAAAACCAAAGCGCATTATCTTTAATCCCGGAACCGAGAACCCTGTATTTTTTGAAAAAGCAACAAAAGCAGGTATTGAATGTGTTGAAGGTTGTACCTTAGTAATGCTGAGTATTGGTAATTTTTAAAATGGAATTTATCCTTAAAGAATTTAAAGACCTTAATAACGATGAGCTTTTTGAAATATATAATTTAAGAAGCGAAGTTTTTATTGTGGAGCAAAATTGTGCTTACCAGGATGTGGATGCTACCGATAAATTATCAAAACATCTTTTATTAATGGAGGCTCAAACCCTTGCTGCATATGCCCGCATCATCCCTCCCGGTGTTTCTTATAAAGAACCTTCAATAGGTAGGGTAGTGGTAAAAAAAACATTCAGGGGTAAAGATCTTGGTAAAATTTTAATGAAGCAATGCCTTAAAGAAATGGCGCTTCTTTATCCCAAACAAGACATTGTTATTTCGGCTCAAAGTTATCTTCTTAAATTTTATACAGACTTGGGATTTAATGCAGAGGGTGAAGAATACCTCGAAGACAACATACCTCATACCAAAATGAGGGCAAAGTTTTAACAGTTTACACAATTACATGTTTAATAAAATTTTGCATTACTACGTTTAAATACTGAGGTATTTTCTGTAAATTTGGTAAGATGTCCCGCATTAATAAGATACTTTACTTTTTAGGCTTGATCTTTTTCTGCCTGCAAATTGCGTTTGGTCAAACAAACCGCTTTGCCGACCAAGTGCCGCAGGTAAAGCGCTATCTTCAAAAAGATATTGTTGATACGGTTGAAGGCATTAAAATGTACAACCGACTAATAGAGGCAATTGGTGGCGATTCAGTAACATACAATAAACAAGGTTATAATAAACAAGGCTGGAACGAAGATTATTATGTAAGCGGAAAGTTATTGCACCGTGGTTATTATATTGATGGACGGGCCATAGTATTTAAGAATTTTTTCGAGAACGGACAATGTGAGCGTACAGTGGTAAATCCGGATCCTTTGCATTGCAATATTGAGATATTTTATGAGAACGGCAAACAACGCCGCCAGATAAATTATTATAACGGTTTACCACAAAAATTATATGAATTTTACGTAAGCGGTTTACCAAAGTATACCGAAGAGAATGAAAAAGAAATGAAATACCTTACCATAAAAAAATCGTGGTTTGATAACGGGCAGGTGGCCGATGTAATGGAAATTTCTGATCTGAAGAATAAAAAATATACTCAAAAGTTATTTTATGAGAATGGACAACTAAAAGGTGAAGGCCCCTTGGTAATGTCTATTGATGGGAAATCGTATGTAAAAGATGGTACCTGGAATTTTTACGATAGCAACGGTAAAAATAAACGCACCGAAAAATATAACGCTACTAAGTTAACATCCAATTAATAGGTGTTAAGTTGTGCTGTTTTAAATAATTATTTGTTTTACTAAAATGTTTGCTGCCAAAAAAGGCGCCACGCGCTAATGGCGAAGGGTGTGCTGCGGTTAAGATCAAATGCTTGTCTTTATCAATTAACTCAGTTTTTGCAATAGCGTAGGCACCCCATAATAAAAATACAACATGTTCTTTTTTATCGCTTACCAGTTTTATAATAGCATCGGTAAAATGTTGCCAGCCAAAATTTTTGTGCGAGCCCGGAAGGCCCGCCTGTACTGTTAATACAGCGTTTAAAAGTAATACACCTTGTTGCGCCCATGCCTCAAGATTACCCGATTCGGGTATTTGAAAACCGGGAATATCTGTGGCTAATTCTTTAAAAATATTTTGTAAGCTGGGTGGTTTACGAACACTATCGGTAACTGAAAAACTTAGTCCATGCGCCTGGCCGGGCCCGTGGTAAGGATCCTGGCCAATGATAACAACTTTTATTTTATCAAAAGGGCAAAGCTGAAGCGCATTAAACACTTGTTTGGCCGGTGGGTATATGGTTTGTGTTTTATAAGCAGTGTTCACCTGTTCCTGTAAAGCCTGGTAATAGGGCTTTTCAAACTCGGGTTGGAGAAGAAGATTCCATTGGGGCGATAGGGATTTGATGGACATGTTAGTACTAACGTTAAATTGTTATTAAATTATGTACAAAAGTAGGTACATTTAGTTTCGTTAAATAAAAAAATTCATTAAATTTATATTCTATAACACAACCTTATGAAAAAATTAGTTTCCTTATCAGTTATTCTTTTAGTTGTTGCAATTTCATTTAGCTCATGCAAGAGCCACGAAAAGTGCCCTGCATATTCTAAAGTAGAAAAAAGCAATAAACGTTCAGTTTAATCTTATTAAAGAGGGTTGATTTCCTCTTTTTTTGCATATTGCTATTTAACATAATGTTAATTATATCTTAAAATATGAATGCAAATTTCTAATACACTGGTTAAAAAATAATCGTATAAAATACCTAAATACCTTGTTAATAGCATGTTTTTAACCTGTTTATATCAAAATTTAATGCTTTTTTGATTTCATCCTTAATTTTATTAAATTTGTAATACACCTCTTTTGTATAATTACTGCATGGAAAATTATTACCTGGCCTCGTCTACTAAAACTCCCGAAATTGAGTTTCGTACGGATGGTTATTTTAAAATAAGCGGTAATTCTTATATGGAGAACCCGGCCAAGTTTTATACCGACCTTTTAGAATGGGTGGAGGCTTTTTTAAAACAAAATGGTGAAAATACACCGGTTTACCTTGACGTTTATCTCGTATATATAAATACAAGCAGCACTAAAATAATTTTAAAGTTAATGAACCTGATCAACGCTGTTTCAAAAAGCGAATTAAAAGTTACCTGGAAATACCAGATAGATGACGATCAAATGCTTGAACTTGGAAAAGATTTTGAAAAGATCACCAAACACAGTTTCGATTTTCAAGGTTTAAATTAATAAACAAATTTTTTCGTCTTTAGTACCTAATTATTTCTATCCGGTAAATTACGTAATTTCAGATCCGCAAATATGTCGCGTATACAAGCAATAATTGAAGAGATAAAAGAGCTGCAAAAAGAAAGGAACCACCGCTCGTGTTTGCATATTGCCCGCTTATTAGAGAATAACAAAAAAATATTTCTCGATAAAATGGATGCTTCTGATTATAATTATGCGCTGCGTAATTTTGATGAATTATCTCAAACTCATCCAAAGGACTATAATTCGCTCAGTTTTTTAAATGATTATGAAAAGAGTTTTGAATCTTTACTTTTTCATCTCAACAAGATCGTTTAACAAATAATCAGAGAAAATTTTCTACAATTTATCTACAAAAGCCTGTAATTAGGCGTTTTTACCCACTTTCAGCAAGGCCTTACCCAATTTTTTATTGGCATAACATTATATTTGTTACAAATACGCCATATAATGAGAAAAATTTTAATTGCCGCGCCTATTCTAATTACGATCTTACTTTTTGCCTGTACAAAAACGCCTCGTAAAACCAAGTTTAAAACTGCCGACACCAGCTGCGGTACTACTGTTAATGGAAATGTATTGCATAAAGATGAGAAGCGTAACTGTTATTATTTGAACGAAAGCGGGCAAAAACAATACGTTGAAAATTCAGCCTGCAGCTGTCATTAAACAATTTTTCCATTCTCAATTACGTCTTTCAAAGAGCGATGTTCAAAAATACCGTTCTCAAAATTGGCATCTTCTTCAAACGCGTTTTCGGTATAACAGGTAGCATCATAATTACCTGCATCATTTTCAGTTACATCAATTGCTTTAATAACTAACGTTTGGTTGGTTGCCGCAAAGTATACTTTTTTATCAATATACTCCTGGTAATGCTTTATAATAAGATCTTTTGCCTCGTTAAGTGTCATTGTATTTAAACTAAAGAGTGTGTTTCTTCAATAAGGTCTAATAGCTCTTTTTTGCCTGCGTTAAAGCGCTCTCTTTCTTCCTCCTTGTGGCAATCAACACTGGCAAGGGTACTTTTAATACCGCTTAAACGTTCGTTGAATAAATTAATGTGGTTTAGTTCATCTAATATAATGTAAACCTTATCTATTAGTGAGATTAAATTGCCTACTGCGTTGGTATCACCGCACTGCAATAGTTCAATGCGTTTGCTTATTTTATTTAATTCGGTATTGTCCATGGCTATTTTCCTCCGTTGGCTTTAAGGTCGTTAATACAATTTTGATCTAATGATGGGATGTTATTTCCTAAAAGGTTATTTATAATATCACTTGTTTCGGTTGCATAATACATCAGGCAATTAGTGTTATTGCAATGTTTACCATGTGCCGCATCCTGGTGGGCGCTTGTTAACGCGGTTCCGTTATTTACCAAACCAAAAACATGGCAAAATTCATGCTCAGTTACCGTAGTTTCTACAGAGGTGATGGATGGTTGCCCCAAGCCACCACTCAGATCGCGAATAGCATTTTCAAAGATCGCCAAAGATGACGGACCATAAGCCACACCAAGGGTTTTTAAATTTTCAGTGTTTTGCGAATACTCACCATCCAAAAATAAAATATAGGCCGAAAGAGTTGATTCGTTATTTTTAATGGTACGGTTGGCTTTTTCA
Organism: Bacteroidota bacterium; assembly: GCA_032229505.1. Classification (GTDB taxonomy): domain Bacteria; phylum Bacteroidota; class Bacteroidia; order B-17B0; family Aurantibacillaceae; genus Aurantibacillus. Next base: position 127,294 of record JAVTWD010000096.1, on the reverse strand, counting down.
ATGTTACGAATATCGTCAATAGTGTAAACTGTTTTAGAAGACGGCTCTATAGTTGTGTAAATAATTTCAATACCACCAGGTTTATTAATACGTTGCTGCAAAAAGCTTTTAATATTTTCTATTGCTGTTGGCGTTGGTTTATAACCGTAAACAAACTGAACTTCTATTTGCAGTTTAGTATAATAGCTTGAGCTTAAAAAGTCTTTGGCTGTAACACCCATAGCTGTTGGCGAATTTGGCGCAGTTGAATTATCTTTTTTACAACTAATAAATAAACTGCTACAGGCAAAAATTAATAAGGAGAGATAAAAGCCGGTATTTATGGTCTTCTTTTTCATAAGAGAAGTATTGATTCTCTTAATTGAATGCAAGTATCAGACCAGCGTTATTTTAAGCATAAAAAAGCCTGTAAATGAATACTTACAAGGCTTTAAAAGATGATACAAATAAAAATTGTAGAAAGTTATTCCCGCTTTTTTTGAACTTAAACTTTTGTAGTAGTATACTTTTTTTCGGTTTTTGGAAGCTGTGCTACTTCAAACCAATATTGAATAAATGTTTTAATGGATAGGTCGGTTAAGGCAGAACCCAAGGGTTTATTGATGAAGGTTGAAGCACCATTGACGTAGCACTCTTTTATCAATTCTTCCTGCGTATGCTCTCCTAAAATTATTACGGGAATGTGTTTAAATATCTCTGTACGCTTTACTTCTTTTAAAAGCTCTAAACCATTATTTGGTAATGAGTTGAGGGTAAATAGCAATAAAGCCGGTAGCCCGCCACTAGTATGCTTATCTTTTAAAAAAGGAATTACTTCGTTACTGAATTTTAATTGTTCAAAAGGTACTTTTAAAGCATCAAAGTAATTTTTACTCAATTCCCTGTCGTGCTCATCGCCCTCCAGCATTAATATGTAGCCTTTATTTAGCATGTGTTTTTATTTATAAGATAATAATTTGCAATTAAAATTTTTGATCTTCAACCAATGTAATGTAAAGCTCTTCCACTTTTTTTCTGGCCCATGGTGTTTTTCTTAAAAAAGTTAAGCTCGATTTTATGCTTGGATCATTATTAAAACAACGAATGTCGATTTTTGTTCCTAAATGTTCCCAACCATAATAATGTACCAATTGTTTCAAGATCATCTCAAGCGTTTTGCCGTGCAATGGGTCTTTTGAAGTGTTATCGTTCATTTTGTTTAACATTTTCGCGTACTAATTTACGTACAATCATATCAACTTCCCTGTTAAAATTATCACTTCCTGTGGGTTTTTGATGTGCTTTTACCTTATTTAAATGAATGGTATGCGTACTATAGTAAGTGAGTATTTGTTTTACAAGATCAACATTTTGTATGGCTGTGCCTTTGTTGGTAATAAATTCTTTTGCCGTTAACCTTTCTTTTCTGAGGTTTAAGTTTATTGCATATTGGCTATCGGAATAAATATTAAGAACCTCATTACCAGAGCCGTTTTTATCTATCCACTCAATTGCCTTTATAACCGCAAACAATTCCATACGGTTATGTGTTGTATCTTTTTCAACACCGCTTAAAACCGTTCTTTTGTTCCCAATAAATAGTAATGCTGCCCATGCCCCTACTCTTTGCTGAGTGTGACAACTGCCATCGGTATAAATTTCTATTGTTTTCAATCCCGTAAAGTTAATGTTTATGACTTAAAAAGACTGAACAGCCCGCACTGAATAAAATTTTCGCTAATTTACTTGTAAAGGCCGTTAATTATTTACATTTATTGTTTTAATAATAATATGAACCACCTAAGCCCTCCAAATACAGCAACCGAACTTTCTGTTTTCTGGACATGGATGGGCGATGATGGTATTTGCAGAACCAAAACAAAACCACAGGCCGAAATAACTTTAAAAGAAGCCATGGAAAATTCGATCGCCGTAAACTCTTTTTATAAGAATAAAAAATTTCCCTTACTGGTTGATGCAAGAGATGTTAAAACAATGGCAAAAGAAGCCAGAAAACATTTTTCTACAAACGGTCGCGAAACAAAAATAACTTGTATGGCAATAATGGTAAGATCGCCTTTAAGTCGTGTGGTTGGAAATTTTTTTATGGGATTAAATAAACCAATTGTACCTGCCCGTTTGTTTGATGACGAACAGGATGCCGTTGATTGGTTAAAGAACTATTTGTGATTATGCCCATTGAACCAAACGAAAATAACGATACTAATAAAAGGGTAAACAAGATCCTTGAGGTGGTAATGGCTTATGCCAGGCTTGATTTTTCAAAAAAAACAGAGGTGCTTGGAACCAATGATGAATTGGATGCCATTGGTGCAGGTGTTAACATGTTGGGCGAAGAACTGGAATCCTCTACCCTATCGTTAAAAGAAAAAGAACAATTACTAAAAGAGATCCATCATCGTGTAAAAAATAACCTGCAAATTGTATCAAGTTTACTCAATCTGCAATCTGAAAATATTTTAGACAAACGATATCTCGATCTTATTATAGAAAGCCGCAATCGTATTAACTCCATGGCCTTAGTGCATGAAATGTTGTACTCGTCAAAAGATCTTAGTAAAATAGAGATAAGTCAATATGTACAAAGGCTGAGTATTGGTATTCAAAATTCATTGTTAAAGAATGATGCAAAAGTGCAGTTTAATTACAGCATGCAGTCTGATATGTATTTTGATATCGATCATATGATACCGTTAGGCCTTATACTCAATGAGATAATCAGTAATTCATATAAGTATGCTTTCCCTACTAATGAAGGCAGAATAGATATTGAAATGAGCAAAGCCGACAAACATTATAAATTAGTTGTAAAAGATAATGGTATTGGTTTTAAAGTTAATTTTGACATTAAACGTGATTCAAACTTAGGTATGCAACTTATTTACATGCTGGCCGAACAAATGGATGGAAAAGTTAGTGTGGATAGTGTGTTGGGAGTTGCTTACGAAATAATTTTTCCTGCCTGATGCAACAGTTTCAAATATTAATTGTAGAAGATGAGCAAAGCCTGGCGCAAACCATTGCCCTTAATTTGCAGTTAGAGAATTATAAGGTAATGCTTGCTGAAAGCGGTCAGCAGGCCTTAGAAATGTTTAATGCAAATGCCGGCAAAATTAGCCTGGTATTATTGGATGTAATGCTGCCGGAGATAAATGGCTTTGATCTTTGTAAACAGTTTAAAAAGAAAGATCCTTCTGTACCCATTATTTTTTTGACAGCTAAAAATCAGATCTCTGATAAAATAGAAGGTTTAAAACTTGGGGCCGATGATTATATTACCAAGCCTTTTGACCTTGAAGAGTTACTACTGCGCGTAAGTAACCTCATAAAACGTACGCAAAAAGAAACGCCCGCTGTTTTTAATTTTAATAATTGCAGCATTAATTTTGAGACCTTCGAGATAAAGGATATTCATGGCGCCTCCTCTACCCTTTCTAAACGCGAAATTGGCCTTTTAAAATTGTTGACCGAGAATGAAAATAAAGTAATATCGCGTGATGAGATCATTGAAAAGTTGTGGGATGTGAATGAGAATGCTTCTTCCCGCACTATTGACAATTACATTTTAAACTTCAGAAAATATTTTGAAGCTAACCCAAAAGAGCCAGTTCATTTTCATTCAATTAGAGGTGTAGGGTATAAATTTATTGCCTGAAGAATACTATCTTTGCAATTTATGTTCAAAGAAAAACTAAATAAGAAATTACACGCTGCTTTACTCGCCAATGGTATTGAAGAACCAAAAGAACTTCAGTTAAAAAGCCTTGCAAAGATAAATAGCGGCTCTGATGTTATTGCTGTTGGCCCCGAAGGTTCGGGCAAAACAACAATGGCAATTATAAGCTCTATCCAAAAAGTACCTTATGCTTTTGAAACGCCGCCAAGGGTTTTAATTTTGGTTGGCAGTAAAGAAAAAGGTCTTGCTATGGAAGAAAAATTTAAGCTACTTACCAAAGAGACCGATCTTCGCATCCTCTCCATTTTTGAAGAAGGCAAAATGGAAGTGCAGGCAGGCGATATTTATGAAGGCACTGATATTTTAATTGGTACCGCTAAACGTATTATGGACATTTATTTTAAGCAAACGCTTAATCTTAATAAAATAAAATTATTTATTATTGATGATGCTGAAGAAATGATCAAAAACCAATGGCAAGGCCAGATTGACAGGCTTGCATTGAGCTTACCAAAATGCCAGCATCTTATTTTTACAAATGAATTTAATGAGAAAGTTGAAAAGCTTATCAGTAAGTTTATTGTAAACCCGCATATTGTTGAATTAGGCTTCTAAAATAAAAGCAACCTACTTAGGTTGCTTTTTTATGAAATCACTTAAATTAGATTTGCTTCCACTAAAAGAAAACTGGTCATCAAGCTTATAATAATTTTTTTTATCAATAACATTTTTGTACGCCCATTTTGCAAAAGCGAGTTTTGAATCGTCAAATGAAAAAACTTTAACCACCTCAATAACCTGGTTGGTGCTTAAGATCTCATCATCATACACCTGTTTTGCTTTTGCTAAACGATTTTCATCAAAACTTGTATTTTTAATTGCAGAAAGTCGTTCTTCAAATTCTGCTTTTGTGATGTTTGTTATTGCAACTGATGTAGTAGAAATAATGGTTGGCGTGGTGGCAACTGTGTGTATTACCGCAGGGTCTACAACTACCACCGTGTTAGTAACCGCTGGTTCCTGCGCATCCAGTATTAGAGACTTACTTTCGAGTATAACTGAATAGTTACCTGCATTATCTTTTGTAATTAAATATTTTGAAAGGTATTTTGGTTCGCTGGCCAGGGTATACGTTAATACATTGCTCGATCCGGCTTGTAAAAGTCTTATCCGGTAACGATTTTCATCTAAAAAAGGAAATGTGATCATTTCAGTATAATCGTTAGACAGGCGAACACCATTTAAAGAAGCAATAAATTTTGGATAGCTATTTGATGCGTTTCGCACAATTATCTTACCAAGGTCCTGCGCAATAATATTCGATATAAAAGTTATGGCGGCAATTAAAAATAAAAATCTGTTTTTCATATGTTGGGGTTTTAATTTGCTTTTTAGTTTTCAAACACTATGCTAAATATACCTGCAAATTCTTAAAATTCCTTAATTTTTTTAAAATTGTACCTAAACCAAACTTATTCGGTTTATGAATATGTAAACGCCTCTAAAACAGTGTGTTTAATGCGCTTATTTATTGCATTTTAAAAAGTATTATGTTGTTATTTTATTATATTTATGATTCTATTTTAAACTATGAACAAATTACAGAATTACGCTTGCGGACAATGGGTTGCCGGAGCTGAGAACGGACAAGAACTATATAACGCAATTACAGGTGATGTTTACGCTACAGCAAGTAGTAAAGGACTTGATTTTGCACAGATGTGTGAATATGCGCGTACTGTGGGCGGGCCAAAGCTTCGTAAAATGACCTTCCAGGAAAGAGGCCTGATGCTAAAGGCATTGGCTACACATTTATTAAGCAAAAAAGAAGATTTTTATAAAGTAAGTTGGGCTACGGGCGCAACGCGGGTAGACAGCTGGGTAGATATTGAAGGAGGTATTGGAAATTTATTTACATATGCATCCTTACGCCGCCAGTTTCCTAACGAAACTTATTGTTACGATGGCGATGTAGCACGTTTATCAAAGAACAATACATTTATTGGTCATCACATTTGTGTGCCTAAAGAAGGTGTTGCCATTCACATAAACGCATTTAATTTTCCTGTTTGGGGTATGCTTGAAAAAGTGGCTGTTAACTGGTTGGCCGGTGTGCCTGCAATAGTAAAGCCTGCGGCGCTTACCTCTTTTTTAACCGAAGCTGTTGTAAAAGAAATTATTGCCAGTAAAATTTTACCGGAAGGTGCTTTGCAATTAATTTGCGGTAGCGCCAACGGAATTTTAGAACACGTGCAAAGCCAGGATGTGGTTACGTTCACAGGCTCTGCCTCTACAGGAAAAATGTTGAAATCACATCCGCGTTTGTTAGAAGAAGCGGTTCATTTTAATATGGAAGCCGACTCTTTAAATTGCTGTGTGCTTGGAACCGATGTTACTACTACAATGCCGGAGTTTGATATTTTTATTAAAGAAGTTGCAAGAGAGATCACCACTAAAGCAGGACAAAAATGTACAGCGGTTCGTCGTATCATTGTTCCTGAAAATATGGTGGAAGATGTGCAGATAGCTTTAGGTAAGCGCTTAGCACAAAATGTTATTGGTGATCCAAATGTAGAAGGGGTGCGTATGGGCTCTTTAGCAGGTAAGTCTCAGCTAATTGAAGTAAAAGAAAAGGTTGAGCTCTTAAGCAAAACTCAAAAAATAATCATAGGTAACTTTGAGAATTTTGAAGTAAAAGGTGCCGATAAAAATAAAGGGGCCTTTATGCCACCAATTATTTTTTATAACGATAGCCCGTTTAAAAATACCGATTGCCATAACATTGAAGCCTTTGGTCCTGTAAGTACCATTATGCCTTACAAAAATATAGATGATGCTATTCAGTTAAGTAAAATGGGTAAAGGTTCTTTAGTAAGTTCAATAGTTACTGCCGATGAAAAAATAGCACGTATGTATACGCTTGGTGCTGCTTGTATGCATGGTCGTATTTTAGTGTTAAATGCAGAGTGTGCTAAAGAAAGTACAGGTCATGGTTCACCTATGCCAATGTTAGTACACGGTGGCCCCGGTCGTGCAGGTGGTGGCGAAGAAATGGGTGGCAAACGTGGGGTGTTCCATTATTTGCAACGCACAGCCATACAAGGTTCTCCATCAATGATTACTTCTATTTTAAATAGTTACCAGGTAGGCGCTAAACAAATAATAAAAGATGTTCATCCTTTTCGCCAGTATTTTGAAGATCTTGAAGTAGGCGAAACAACCATCACCCCTACTCACACGGTAAGTGAGGAAGACATCGTGAATTTTGCCAATTTAAGTGGCGATAAATTTTACGCGCATTTACAACCCGATGCTTTGGAAGGAACGATTTTTAAACGCACCGTTGCACATGGTTATTTTATTTTATCTAAAGCTGCCGGTTTATTTGTTGATCCTCCAAAGGGTCCGGTATTATTAAATTATGGTATTGATGAGTGCCGCTTTACACGACCAATTTACCCGGGCATGACCATTGGTGTGAAATTTACCTGCAAAGAAAAAATTGAGAATGATAAACCTTTGGCAGCGGCTGATGGAACCGAGACCAAAGTAGGCATTGTAAAATGGGTAGTTGATATTTACGATGCAAGCGCTATGAATATATTGGAAAAATACGATGCAGTTGATCAGGCCGGACAAACAGTTGGTATTGCAACTATTTTAACAATGGTAAAAAAGAAAAACCAGAGTTAAATAAAGCAGGGTACGTTTTATTTGACTTAATGTAATAAGATCAATGAACATTAATAGTGTAAAAAAAATATTTTTATCTTTTTTATTGATCTGTTGCATCAATGGTTTTACTGCTACTAACAGAGATAGTCTCCTTAAAGTAATAGATACTACTAAGAGCGATAATACCCGTATTAAAGCATATCTCAAATTAGGGAGATCGTATCTTAGAAATGATATGCCAAAAACCTTTGAGTATTTTACAAAGGCAAAAGATCTGGCCGAAAAAAATAACTACTCTCTTTTGTATGTTACTGCCATAGCCGATCTGGCTTTGTATTATAGATTGATTGATGATTATGCCGAATCACGCAAATTATTTAACCGATCACTTGAGTTGGTAAAAAAAGAAAATGATGAAAACCTTGTTGCTGATATTTATGAAGATTATGCCAATTTTTTTAGAAAGCTGGGCGTATATGATACGGCATTGATATACATGCGTAAAGCGCTTACTATTAATGAAAGATTAAAAGATACCCGCTCATGCATTACATGCCTGGCAAATATCGGCACGATATATACAGATAGAGAAGATTTTACTAACTCGTTACTGTATTATCAAAAATCGCTTACACTTAGTAAAACTATTGATGCACCCGAATTATCGGGTGTTGCATTGGTTGGAATTGGCATTGTGTATGGATCTAAGGGTGAATTAAAACAGGCAATAGAAAATTTTAAAGATGCCCTTAGTTATTATGAAAAGGCAGAAGATAATCCAATGATCGCTACTTGCCTTTCTAATATCTCCACTGCCAGCATGCTTTTAAAAGATTATAAAACTGCCATTGATATTGGTTTAAGAACCGCGCAACTTTATGAACGCTTAAATAATAAAAGTAGTTTGGCCGATGCTTATTGCAACCTGGCAGATATTTATATTAAAACAGGTGATGAAAAAAATGCCATTGCTTATGCTGAAAAGGGTTTAAAAATAGCGGAGAACATTGATAATAAGGATCACTTGAAATACGCGTATGAAGTAATGGCATATGTGTATTCCGAAACAAATAATTATGAGAAAGCATATTCTTTCCAATCAAAATATGTTAAGCTACTTAAAACTGTTTATAATGAACAAAAATTAAAGCAGATCCAGGAACTGGAAGCTAAGTATCAAAGTGAAAGCAAACAAAAAGAGATCGAAGTTCAGGAAGAGAAATTAAAAAATAAAGATCTTGTTATACTTCAGCAAAAACGTATAAACATTTCAATTGTAATTGGTCTTATTTTAATTTCGGGTTTAGCGGTTTTTGCAATTATCAATTATCGTCAAAAGAAAAGATCTAACATTATTCTTTCTATGCAAAAAAGTATTGTTGAAGCAAAACAAAAAGAGATCCTTGATTCTATTAATTATGCCAAACGTATTCAAAAGGCTTCATTCCCAAGTGAAAAATATATTGAAAAAAGTATAAATAATTTAAAGGAAAAAGACATTTTTTGAAAAACAACTATAAAATAAAAACCTTTGTTTTATCTGTCTTGTTTCTTTTTACAAGCACATTTTGCTTTTCCCAAAACTTTAGTGCCGATACCCTAAAGCTAAGAGAATATTATAATACTTGTCAGAAATATGAATTATCAAGTGCCGATTCTGTTTTAAAATATGCCGACTTGCAATTAAAGCTGGCTACAAAAATTAATTATACCAGTCAGATAATACGTGGCCATATTAATTTTGGCATTGCTTATGTGCGCCTGTTTAAATTTAACGATGCGCTTACACATTATTTAAAGGCCCGCGAACTGGTTGAAAAAAGAAATAAGGGTGATCTTTCGCCATTGCTTGGCCAAATAGGTTATATTTATTTAAGACTTAACCAAAAAAAAGAAGCTTATAAATATTTTAAGCAACAACAATCTATTTCTATTCTCGAAAAAAATTATGAGGCTTATCTTAGTTGTGTAGTTAATCTTGCAGATTATTACAATACCAATAACTCACTCGATTCATCAATAAATTTATTGAATGAGGGTTTAAAGATAGCCCGTAAATATAAGTTCCATAGCAACGAGGTTATAATTATTGATAATATTGCCAATGCTTATTATGCAAAAGCAATTGATACGGATGACAGATCTTATTTTAAGCTGGTTGAGCAATATGCAGATTCGGCTTTGATATTGCATTACCAGGATAAAGATTCATCTGCTATATTTTATATTTATGGTTTATTGGGGGCATTGAATAAGGATCTTAAGAACTATAAAAGATCAGAGGAATACTACAATCAATATGTTTCTTATTCAAAGCGTACAAAAGATATTATGAATTTAAAGATCGCCATTGATGAAATGTCTTTATTATTTGCCGATCAGGGTAAATTTAAGCAAGCCTATCAATACCGTTTAATGTACGATTCTATTAACCGTTTATACGTAGATGAAGAAGCCCACAAACAGGTAATTGAACTGAATACCAAATACGAAACAGAAAAGAAAGAGGAAGAAAATGCCTTTTTGCTTAAAAAGGATGAACTATCAACAAAAACCATTAATCAACAAAAAACCATTAATGCTTTTATTATCATTAGCTTAATTGTTTCTATTTTATTTGGAATTTTTATGTTCCGTATCTACCGTCAAAAGAAAAATGCCCACATTCTTATTAGTAAACAAAAAGAAGATGTGGAACAAAAGCAGGTTGAGATCGAATTTCAAAAAGGTATTATTGAAGAAAAACAAACTGAAATTGTTGATTCGATAAATTATGCTAAACGTATTCAGTACGCCCTACTTCCTGCCGATAAAATATTATCGCTAAATCTTAGCCAACATTTTATCCTATTTAAACCAAAAGATATTGTAAGTGGTGATTTTTATTGGGCTACAGAGCATAATGATAATTTCTATCTGGCGGTATGCGATAGTACCGGCCATGGCGTGCCGGGTGCTTTTATGAGTTTGTTGAATATTGGTTTTTTGAGTGAGGCTATTAAAGAAAAGCATATTCATGCGCCAAATGAAATTTTAAATTATGTAAGAGAAAGATTGATCGAGAATATTTCGCAAGATGGCGGCCAGGATGGTATGGATTGTATTTTACTTTGTATAAATAAAAAAGATAAAAGTATAACCTACTCTGCTGCCCACAATGCGCCCATTTTAATTCGTGATAACAAAATGATGGAGTTGCCTAAAGATAAAATGCCCGTTGGTAAAGGTGAAAAAATGGCTTCATTTACTTTGCACGAAATTAAAGATCTTAAAAAAGAAGATACTATTTATTTGTATACTGATGGTTATGCTGATCAGTTTGGCGGACCCGAAATAAAGAAATTCAAATCGCGCCGTTTAAACGAATTGTTGCTTTCTATCTCTAATAACCCCATTGATGAACAACAAAAAATATTAAATAAAGAATTTATTGATTGGAAAGGACCTTTAGAGCAAATAGATGACGTGTGTGTTATTGGAATTAAGATATAGAAATGAAAAGCTGCACTCATAAAATACTTATTACGTTTTTCATACTAATGGTGACAACCTTTGTATTTGCTCAAAATAAAAAACTTGATTCTTTGTATACGGTTTTAAAAAGTAATAGCAAAGATGATTCATTAAAGGTAAACAGCTATCACGATATTGGCTCTGCTTATTACGATAATGCCCGCTACGATTCGGCAATGATCTATTATAGCAAATGCCTTTTATTAAGCGAAAAGTTAAATTTAAAGCTCGATCAGGCAAATTCGCTTCTAAATATTGGCCTTATCTATCATAATCAAAGTAATTATCCTAAAGCTTTGGAATACTTTACACGATCTCAAAAACTATATGAAGCTTTGGGAGATAAAGCAGGAATATCAAGGTGTTTGAATAATATGGGCTTGATATACGACATGCAGGGAAGTTATTCAGAAGCATTAGATTATTATACGAGATCACTAAAAATTGATGAAGAGCTTAAAGATAAGGATGGAATTTCGGGCGATCTTTTAAACATCGGTTCTATTTATGAAACAAAAAAAGACTATGCCAAAGCATTTGAATATTATAATAAAGCACTAAAATTAAAACAGGAAATAAATGATAAAGAAGGAATCTCCTCTTGTTATACAAATATTGGTCTTATTTACGATGCTCAAAAGGATTATACGCACGCGCTTGAATACCTTAACAAGTCCTTAAAAATTGATGAAGAACTTGATAATAAGGAAGGCATTATTCTTGATCTTGTAAATATAAGTGATATAAATGTTACTTTAAAAAAATACAAAGAGGCTAAAGAATTGGCCCTAAAAGTTATTAGCTTATCAAAAGAGATCAATACCCTTAATAATGAACGCATGGGTTATGAGATTTTATCAAATGCCGATGCTGCTTTAGGAAATTATAAAGAAGCGCTTGCAAGTCATGTAAAATTCAAGCAGCTAACGGATAGTATCTTTAATATTGACAACAGTCATCAGTTGAGTGATACAAAAGTGAAATTTGAAGTTGAGAAAAAAGAAGCAGAGCTTAAAGCCCGTTCAGAGGCTCAGGTTGCAATTAGCCTGGAAGAAAAAAAACGTCACCAGCTCATCATCTACATTGTTATTGGCATACTATTAATAACCGCTGTTTTTACATTTGCTTTATTTAAAAGATTCAGACTTACCAATAAGCAAAAACAAATAATTGAGCTAAAAGAAAAACAAACGCAAAGTCAATATGTAATTATTGAAGAACAAAAACGTCTTGTAGAATTAAAACACAAAGAAATTACGGATAGTATTCACTATGCGGAGCGTATACAAAGAAGTTTTTTAGCGAGCGATAAAATATTAAAAAGGAATATTAAAGACCTTTTTATTTTCTTTCAACCAAAAGATGTTGTAAGTGGCGATTTTTACTGGTCTACCGAATACAACGGCAATTTTTATCTGGCGGTTTGTGATAGTACAGGCCATGGCGTACCCGGCGCTTTTATGAGCTTACTCAATATGTTCTTTTTAAGTGAAGCCATTAAAGAAAAAGATATTCTGGCTCCGCATGAAATTTTAAACCATGTAAGAAATCGTTTAATTGAACACATTTCGCAAGATGGTGCTGCAGATGGTATGGATTGTATTTTGATCTGCATAAATAACACAACTAAAAAGATCACTTACTCTGCGGCAAACAATGCGCCTATTTTAATACGCGATAATAAGGTGTTTGAATTACCAAAAGATAAAATGCCTGTTGGTAAAGGTGAAAATGAAACCTCTTTTACTTTATTTAACCTTGATATTGAAAAGGAAGATACCTTATATCTTTATACCGATGGTTATGCTGACCAGTTTGGTGGGCCCGAGATCAAAAAATTTAAGTCGAGGCAATTAAACGAATTTCTTATATCTGTTGCTGCTCAGCCTATGAGCAATCAGGCAGAAAAATTGAATAATAGATTTCTTGAGTGGAAAGGGCCTCTTGATCAGATAGACGATATTTGTATTATTGGAATTAAAATCTAAAAAAAGAAAATTGAATACTGTACCTGAAAATATTAAAGAAGAAATAAAATACATTGACGAGATAAATACAAAGATCTGGCATTTTCGTGGTGCACCACTAGGTGACTTTGATGCTATAAGTATTGGCAGAGATGCTTTGCAAAGAGCAAAAAAAATAAACTACACGTTTGGTATTGGCCTGGGAACATTAAATCTTGGCATGGGAACATTTATTTTGGATAATAATTTTCCCTTGGCTATTCAACAAATGAATAATGCTTTAGATATTTTTAAAGGCCTGGATGATAAAAAGTGGATAGCCAATACCTTGTTAACTATTGCTCTTATTAATAATACCAGCGGTAAAACCGATGATGCTTTGTATCATGCCTTAAGAGGTATAGCTTATTTTGAGAATAACGATGAAGAAGTGTTTGATAAAATAATGTCATATTACATTGTTGGTACTATTTTTAGCGATCTTAAAAAATACGATGAAGCCGAAAAAAATTATAAATCCGGAATTGCTGACCCTGCTGTAACTGTAAGAACATGGAGCGGCCGTATTTATATTGGTCTGGCATCGGTGTATTCAATACAGGAAAAATATAATGATGCAATAATCATGAATTTAAAAGGCCTTGAGCTTTTAAAACAAGAGAATAATACAATTGGTGAAAGCAGGGCCTTAAATGATCTTGGCATTATTTATAAAAAACTAAAACAATATGATAAAGCCCATAAATTTTTACTGGAGGCTTTACAGATAAGAGAGAATCATAGTATTACACGTTTTGCAGTATCGAGTTATATCGAACTTTCATCTTTACATACTGAGATGGGTGAATACGATAAAGCAATTGAATATCTTGATAAAGCCGAAAAAACTGCTATTGAAATTAATTTTCGGGTTAAGCTGGCGCAGGTTTATCAGGATGCGGGCGATATTTATAAATTGAAGAACGATTTTAAACAGGCACTTTTTCATTATGAAAAATTGCTAAAGTTAAATGATGAACTGCACAAAAAAGATACTGAAACAAAGATCAAAAGTTTAACCGATGAGCTGCGTAAAGAAAAAGAAGCAGAGATAGAACGGATTAAAAATGTTGAGCTTAAAGCTGCGTATGATATTATTGAGCTTAAGAATAAAGAGATATTAGATTCCATCAATTATGCAAAGCGCATTCAGTATGTTCTTTTGGCAAATAACGATCTGCTAAAAGCAAATTTGCCTGAGCATTTTGTACTATTTAAACCTAAAGATATTGTTAGCGGTGATTTTTACTGGGCTACAAAAAAAGATGACAATTTTTACCTGGCTGTTTGCGACAGTACAGGTCATGGTGTACCAGGCGCATTTATGAGTTTATTAAATATGAGTTTTTTAAACGAAGCCATTAACGAAAAAAATATTCTGCAGCCAAATGAGGTGTTGAATCACGTTCGTTCAAAGCTTATTTCACACATGGATGGTGGCCGTGATGGAATGGATGCAATACTCATCTGCTTTAATAAAAAAACAAACAGCCTCACCTACTCTGCTGCTAATAATATGCCTTTAATTGTAAGGGATAGTAAACTGATTGAATTGCCTTTTGATAAAATGCCTGTTGGTAAAGGTGAGACTTCAGAAGAGTTTAAAAATTATACTTTCGATCTTAAAAGAGGCGACAATTTATATTTATATACCGATGGTTATGCTGATCAGTTTGGGGGACCAAATGGTAAAAAATTCAAATACAGGGCGCTGAATGAACTACTTCTTGCTAATTCAAAAGAAATAGCGGTTACACAATCTCATTTGCTTGATAAATTATTTTTAGATTGGAAAGGCGAATTAGAGCAGGTTGACGACGTTTGCGTAATTGGAATAAAAATATGAAAAACGCAAAGGAGTCAGTTTATCCTGTCCCGATATTTATCGGGATCGACTTCGCTCAATATAAACTCCGTCGAAGGAATGTTTGCGTAATTGGAATTAGAATATAAATACAACCCGGGTAGATCTGCGCAGAGCTACCTGGCGCAACTGTCAACCCTAAAGCCGTATATTTAAAGTAAGAAATAAAAAAAATCATTAAATTTAATGACTTGAGAAATTTCTATAAATACAGTTTAAATATCACCTTTAAAGCATGAGAAAGCTAAGATCTTTTTTGATTTTGCTTCTTATTCTTAACAATTTTTTTTGTTTTTCTAAAGAGGTAAATGTTGATTCATTAAAGAATGAATTGGCTTTTGCAAAAGATGATATTCATAAACTTGAAATGCTTAATACACTTATTGAAGCCATTAACGATGATAATGTTTGGGCAAAGTACAATGATATCCTTGGTTTGCTTTCTCAAAAGTTAATGTTAAATGATGATCCTGGTATTAAACAAAAAGCAAAAAAGTTTTATGGTGATTATTTAAATAACCAGGGATATATTCATAACAACCTTGGTGATATATCCACAGCGCTTGATTATTTTCATAAAAGCATCAAGATCCAGGAAGAGGTTGGTGATAAGCAAGGTCTGGCCTACTCTCTTAATAATATTGGCTTTATTTACAATAATCAAGGCGATATTGTAAGAGCACTAGAATATTATGAAAAAAGTTTAAAGTTAAGAGAAGCGATAGATGACAAAGAAGGAATTGCTCAATCATTGAGTAATATTGGAAATTTATTTGAACAAACCGGCGATAAGTCAAAAGCCCTGCGTTATTTTTATCAGGGTCTGCGACTGCGTGAAGCGATAAACGATAAGCTTGGCCAGGGTTATTCGTTTCAAAATATTGGTAAGATCTATGAAGAACAAGGGAATTTTGATAAGGCCCTTGATTTTTATCAAAAAGCGTTAGATATACGTAACGAGATAGATGATAAACAGGGCATTGCTTATTCATTATATAATCTTGGTATGTTATATTCAAAGCAAAACAAAACAGATCTTGCACTCGAAAATGCATTAGCCTCATTAGAGCTTTCAAAACGTATTGGCTATCCAAGTAATATTGGTGCTGCTGCCAACCTTTTGCAGGAAATTTATGTGAAGCAAAATAAGTTTGATAAAGCTTTTTACATGCTTCAGCTTTCTGAACAAATGAGCGATAGTTTAAATAACAGCGAGCTGCAAAAAAATTCGGTCAAAAAACAATTTCAATATGAGTTTGAAAAGAAAGAAGTAATTGCTAAGGCCGAACAGGAAAAGAAAGACATTGAGTATAATGAAAAGATCTTAAAAAACAGGATCATTATTTTTTCGATCGTTGCTGGTTTATGCGTAGTGCTATTGTTTTCGTTCTTTCTTTACAGGCGTGTTAAGATCATTCAAAATCAAAATGCAATTATCGAATCGCAAAAAATTGAAGTTGATAAACAACGTGAAATAGCTATTAACAGAAGTGTTGTGGCCGAGAACCAAAAAGAGATCATTGAAGCTCATCAAAAAGAAATTGTTGATTCGATAAATTATGCGCAACGAATTCAGTACGCATTATTGGCAAATGAAAATCTATTAAAGCGTTCGTTACCCGCACATTTTATATTATTTAAGCCAAAAGATATTGTGAGTGGCGATTTTTACTGGGCTGTTGAACACGATGATAATTTTTATTTGGCCGTTTGCGATAGTACCGGACATGGTGTTCCCGGCGCATTTATGAGTTTGCTTAATATCAATTTTTTAAACGAAGCTATAAATGAAAAAAAACTCCTAAAAACAAACGAGATTTTTGATCATGTGCGCAACCGGTTAATTGAAAAACTCTCTCAAGAAGGCGGTCGCGATGGCATGGACGCAATATTAATTTGTATTGATAAATTATCAAATAAGATCACCTACTCTGCGGCAAACAACGCTCCGGTTGTTGTTCGAAATGGCAAAGCAATTGAAATGCATAAAGATAAAATGCCTGTTGGTAAAGGCGAACGCTTAACCGGTTTTACTTTATTTGAATTGGAAATTAATAAAGGCGACGCATTATATTTATATACCGATGGATTTGCCGATCAGTTTGGTGGACCACAAGGCAAAAAATTCAAGAACAGAAAATTAAATGAATTTTTAGCCGGAATTAGCCATTTAGAGCCTGCAAAACAAGCACAACAGTTAACTTTAACTTACGAAAACTGGCGAACAAGTGATAATGAAAATGGCGAAAAGTGCGAATTCGACCAGGTAGACGACATCTGCATTATTGGTATTAAATTTTAATAAATAGTGTTTAAATCTTTTATGCAAATATTTTAAGTGGCATAAATTTTTTGCAAACAAAATACTAGATCATTTTATAGTCCCTTATTGAGAATGTCTCGCAGCAAGGCTTGCAGGATGGCATGTTTATTCTTAGCGTAGTTAAAGAAATTTTTGTATTATGGGTATTCGACTATAACCGTTTAGATACTCATCCGTTTAAACTTATTTGCTTTATTGGTTTAAAAATTTAACTTTGAGAGTCTGTAATGGTTACTTTCAAACATATTAAATTACCGGTTTTCCTTTTTCTTCTGGTAGCTTTGCCCAATTTTTGTTTTTCTAATCTTGATAGCCTTCAGAATGTTGCCAGATCGCAAAAGGATAGCGCGCGCATAAATACATTGGTTAAGATTGCAGTTGAGTATATTAATACCGGCCATATGGACGACGGTGAAAAATACCTTATACGCGCTCATAACGAAAATACACTTGTAAAAAGCAAAGAATGTGATCTTTTTATTTCAATTAAGAATGTTTTATTCAATTACAAAAAAAGCAAATTTAAATTGGCATATGAGTTGGGTGAAGAAACCTTGCCCCTTGCCATTCAATTAAATAACCTGGATGCTGTTGCTGAATGTAAAATGTATATGGGTATGTGCGCCGGCAGGTTGGGCGATTTTAAAAAGGCTTTGGCATTTTATCATCAATCTCTTCCGGTATTTGAGGCTAATCACAACCTCTTCATGCAAATGAAATTATACAGCAACATTGCAGGAGTTTATTTTGATCAGCTCGATTATAAAACGGCCATTGATTATTTTAAGAAAACATTAGAAATGGCCATTCAAAAAAATGATAATAAAGTAATTGGCCAAACTTATAATAATATTGGCTCGGCGCTCTCTAATCTAAAGAACGAAAAAGAGGCAAAAGAATATTATTTAAAGGCTGTTAAAGTAAATACCTTATCAGGCAATAAGCATAACCTTGGTTACAATTATATGAATTTGGCATCCAGCGAAATCGCGGAAAAAAATATTGATAAAGCTAAAGAATACAATAATGCCGCTTTAGAGATCTTTACCGAATTTAAAGATCCATATAGTATTGTTTCCTGTCTTGCCGTAGATGCAGATATTTTTATTAGTGAAAAAAAACACAAACAGGCTGTTGAAGTGATGGAACGAGCTGTTAAGATCTGTGATAAAACAGGCTCGCCTTTATTAATGGAACGTACGTACAAACAAATGGCGGACTGCTATGAATTGGCAGGAGATCTAAAGCGATCGATTTCTTTTATGCGCAAGTTTGTAAGCATAAAAGATTCGATCATAAACGATGAGATCCGTGAAGAAATAACAAAAAAACAACTGTATTACGAGTTTGATAAAAAGCACATTGCAGATTCGATAGATGCCCAGGCTAAACAAAAATATTTACAACAAGAGGTAGAGAATAATAAACGTAGCGCCTCTTTACAGCGAAATATTTCAGTTATCTCGCTTCTTTCGCTCTTAATAGTAGGTGTTTTGGCATTTTATATTTACAGAGGTTTAAAAAAGAATAAGCAAGCTTCAAAAATAATTGAAGATCAGAAACGTATTGTTGAAGGCAAGAATACAGAGATTTTAGATTCAATAAGCTATGCCAAACGCATTCAAAATGCAATTTTGCCTTCCTCGCGTTTGGTAAAAGAACATTTTACAGATTCTTTTATTTTATACAAACCAAAAGATATTGTTGCCGGTGATTTTTATTGGATGGAGACGATCAATCATGAGTCTGGAGATTTAGTATTGTTTGCAGCTGCAGACTGCACCGGACATGGCGTACCGGGAGCCTTGGTGAGTGTTGTTTGTCATAATGCACTAAACCGTTCGGTGAGAGAATATGGCCTTATTGATCCGGGAAAAATATTGGATAAAACCAAAGACCTTGTTATTTCTGAATTTGAAAAAAGCGAAGAAGAAGTATTAGATGGAATGGATATTTCATTATGTGTACTTGATCTTAAAACCAAAGAATTAAATTGGGCAGGTGCCAATAATCCTTTATGGATAATAAGGAATAACGAATTGATAGATCTTAAACCCGATAAACAACCTATTGGTAAATTTGAATTGGCCAAACCATTTACTACACATTCAATAAAATTACTGGCAAACGATTGTATTTATATTTTTACCGATGGCTATCAGGACCAGTTTGGCGGTGAAGGTGCAAAAAAATTCAAAGCTTCTAAATTTAAAGAGTTGTTATTGTTGGTTAATAGCTCAAGTATGGAAGAGCAGCATAAATTAATAGATAAGGCTTTTTATGACTGGAAAGGACAGCTTGAACAGGTAGATGATATCTGTATTATAGGCATACGGGTTTGATTTCCATTGGTCATATCATTACCTCCACTTGCCTAATTTGCACTTTATTACTCAGTTTTTTTTCTTATTTTAGGTTTTTAATAAGTTGAAACTTAAAAGTATAATAATTTTATTTGCCATTTTTTTTGGAACGAATCTTTTTTGTACCAATAGGGATTCGTTGCTTAAGGTTGCCACTAATCCCTCTACCACAGATAGTGTTAGGTTTTTTATTTATTATGATATGGCCTGGGATTATTTATATTCTAATCCCGATTCGGCTTATACCTTTTCAAAACAGGCATATTTATTTGCCAAGAGGTCAGGCTCTGCGCGCATACAAACAAAGATCCTTAATCTTATGGGTTCTTATTTTCAGGTTAAAGGCGATTATGTAAAAGCAATTGATTACTATCAAAAATCGCTCAATTTAGGTGAGCAAGAACATATTGATGAAGCGGTGCTTGTTGCACTTGGTAATATTGGTGCGATCTACATTACCATTGGGCAAAATAAAAAAGGCCTCGAATATCAATTAAAAAGCCTTGCCATTGCCGAGAAATTAAATAATGAAAATAAGCTGGCAAGTATCTATAACAACTTAAGCCTTTTATATAATAATTTTCTTGATTTTAATAAATCATTAGAGTATGGTAAAAAATCGTTGGCCATTTACATAAAAATGGATAATGTAAATGGTATCTGCTCTGCTTACGGTAATATTGGCAATGCTTACATGGGTTTAAATAATTTGGATGAAGCCCTTAAAAATTTTATCAAGAACAATGAATTATCCAAGGAAGCTGAAAATCCTTACGAAGAATGTACGTCCTCAATGGATATTGGCGAGATCTATTATAAAAGAAAACAATATAATCTGGCACTGCCCTATTATTTAAAAGCCGAACAAATTGGTGAAGAGATCGAGGATTATAGCACCTTACAAAGCGTTTACAGCAATCTTTATAAAATTTATAAAGCGACTGGTGATATTAAAAAAGCATTAGAGAAGTATGAAAAATATGTTTCGGTAATTGAAAAAATGAACGAAACAAGCTCTAAAGAGGAGTTACATAAAAAGGAAATTGAATTTGAATTTAACCGCCGCGCTGTTAGAGATAGTATTAAAAATGCCGAAGCCAACATTATTAAAGATGAAAAGATAAAGGCAAGTAATGCGCAAATAGACAGGGATAAGATCCTTAAAATAGCACTTACTGCAGGCTTTATCTTAGTGTTTATTTTTGGTATTGTTATTTTTAACAGGTTTAGAATTATTCGTAAACAAAAAGAGATCATTGAAATAAAAAGCAAGCAAACCGAAGAGCAAAAAGAGATCATTGAAAATAAAAATAAAGAGATCACCGATTCTATTAACTATGCTAAAAGAATTCAGTACACTTTATTGGCGAATAACGATTTTTTAGACACTCATCTTGGAAAGGATAATTACTTTACGCTATTTCACCCAAAAGATATTGTAAGCGGTGATTTTTATTGGGCGTGTGAGCAGGATAATAAATTCTTTCTTGCTGTGTGTGATTCAACCGGTCATGGTGTACCCGGCGCTTTTATGAGTTTACTGAACATTGGTTTTTTAAGCGAGGCCATTAACGAGAAATTGATCTTACAACCGGATGAGATCTTAAATTATGCTCGTGCGCGTTTAATAAACTCAATAAGTAAAGAAGAACAAAAAGATGGGTTTGATGGTGTGATACTTTGTATTGATAAAAATGTAAATAAGATCACTTATGCTTCTGCAAATAATTCGCCTATTATAATTCATAATCAACAAATAGTTGAACTTGAAAAAGATAAAATGCCTGTTGGTAAAGGTGAACGTGAAGAAGCGTTTACATTGAATGAAATTAAAGTGCAGAAAGGCGATACGCTTTATTTATACACAGATGGTTATGCCGATCAGTTTGGCGGACCAAAAGGAAAAAAATATAAGTACAAACAATTAAACAACGAATTGTTAGCCATTAATAAAATGCCATTAAAAAATCAGGCAGATGCGCTTATCAAAAATTTCCAGGATTGGAAAGGCGATCTCGAGCAGGTAGATGATGTTTGTGTTATTGGAATAAGATTTTAATTGAGCCACCTATTTATATGTTAGATATAGATTCAATTTCACAGAAAAATCAGACTGAAATAAGGTCTATTGGAATTTATCAGATTGTTGGCGGTGCTATTGGATCAATGATTTTAATTCCAAGTTTTAATGAAGTAGTCCTTTCAACATACATTTTAGGTATACTTTTATTTGGTTTTTCAATTTATTCCGGAATTGCTTGTGTTAAATTTAAAAACAGCTGTTTTAATCTCACCTTTATAAATCAATTACTGCAAACTTTCTCTGTATTGTTAGCTGGATTTACTTTTGAGTATATCTCTGGGATTGGTTTAAGTTTAACTTTAGAAATGAATGAAATATTAAAATTTGATTTTGACTTTAATCTTCCAACTCTTAGTGCAGGTTTTTTTGACGAAGAAATTAAATATCATTTCGGGTTTAATTTAGTTTCTATCTATATAATCTATTTGTCAGAAAAACTTAAAAAAGCCATTACTAAAGTCTAGCTTTATATAATTGTAAAATTCAATTTTTTCTTCCCTTTTATTTCAATTCTTTACTAATTCGATTTAACAAAGGTTTAACTAGTTAAATGCGCTTTGTTTTTAACACTCCTCTTGTGTTAATTGTATTTTTTGACATCCCTTTTTTAATATATTTGCTTATATCACTAAAAAATTAAAACATGAAAAAACACTTCCTAAAGATCTTTTTGTCCTTATTGATCACAAATTTTGCTTTTGCACAACAAAGCAAACAAAACAATTTTTCTGCGGTTAACGTTAATTCCTATTCATCTAATGCATCCGCATCAAAAGTTAAAGGCCTCAGTGCCGCTTTTTCTACAACAACATCAACCTGTATGTCTGTTGACTTTCCGGCACCTGCAACATGGTCATTAGTAAATTACGGCACAGGTACACCATTTGCTGCTAATGGCTTTGTAAGCGGACCTAATACATATGCTGATAAAGAAAAAGCAATGTATTTTGATGTGTCTGCAAGTTCAAATTCAAGTATAACGCATGTGTATGTTGGCTTTGGCCGTGCTTATTCTGCCACACCAACAAAAACGGTTGCCTTAAAAATATACGATGGTACAACTACAAATGTTGTAGGTGCTTTATTAGGTGTAACCACTATAACGATGGGTGAGATCATGGCGGATGTAGCAGCAAGCCAGTATTCTGATTTTTATTTTCCAACGCCAATTGCGTTACCGGCTTCTAAAAAATTCTATTGTAGCGTTGATATTACTGGCTTATCATGGTCTGCATCTCCTAAAGATTCGTTAAGTATTGTTAGCAATACTAACGGGCAAACAACACCGGGTAAAGCCTGGGAAAAACAAAGCACTAATATATGGTATAATTATTCAAATGCCAGTGCATGGAGTCTGAATGTTTCGTTGCTTATTCACCCGTTCCTTGTTCAGTCTCCTGTTATCTCTACCTTTGCTATTACAAATAATACCATTTGTGCAGGCCAAAGCGCAAACTATAACTCTACCGGATCTACAACCGGTGGTTCTGTTTATTGGGATTTTGGTTCTTTGCCAACCGCAACTTCAACCGCATTAACACCTTCAAATTTATTTCCGAGCGCAGGTACTTTTACAACTTATTTATTAGTGTATGACGCTTGTGGTTCTTATGCTGTATCTTCAAAAACTGTTTTAGTAAATGCTAATCCAACTGTTGGTGCTAACATTACTTCTACAAACGTTTGTGCTGGAACTAACATAACCTTATCAGGTACAGGTGCTAATAGCTATGCATGGACAGGTGGCGTTACCAATAACGTTGCTTTTGCTCCTGCATCAACATTAAACTATACTGTAACAGGTACAGCCACCAACGGTTGTACAAATACAGCGGTATCTTCAGTAGTCGTAACTCCTAATCCTGTTGTTACTGCTACAACAAGTGCTGCATCAGTTTGCGCCGGTGGCAGTGTTATTTTAAATGGCGGTGGAGCGACTTCTTATGTTTGGACAGGCGGTGTAACCAACAACGTTGCCTTCTCACCTTCTTCTTCAAATACTTATACGGTTACAGGTACAACAGGTGCTTGCTCAGGTACAGCCTCTATTAATATTCCTGTTAATCCAAATCCAACAGTTACAGCAAATACAACTACTAACACTGTTTGTGCAGGTAGCAATATTACTTTAACCGGTGGCGGTGCAACAAGTTATACATGGACAGGCGGTGTTACAGATAACGTAGCCTTTGCTCCTTCTACTTCTACAACTTATGTTGTAACAGGTTTAAGCGGAAACTGTACAGGTACGGCTGCCGTGGCAATTACTGTAAACGCTGCTCCTCCCGTTACAGCTAATGCAACATCTACTTTGGTTTGTTCAGGTTCAAGTATTACTTTAACAGGTGGTGGTGCAACTACCTATACATGGTCAGGATCTGTTGTTGATGGTGTAGCTTTTGTTCCATCAGGTACTGCAACTTATACAGTAACAGGTACAGGTTCTAACGGTTGTTCAAAAACTGCAACTGTAAGCGTAACCGTTTCGTTATGTACAGGCTTAGTTTCAAATTCAAACACTGTAAACGTTCTTTTATATCCAAATCCTAATACAGGTATGTTTACTATCGAAAGCAATGGATTCTCATCTTCTGCTTTTGTACAGGTATATGATAACTTAGGTAAATTGGTGTTTACTGAAACTATCACCGATGCAAAACATGTTATTAATACAAATTTTGCTACAGGTATTTACACTGTTAAGATCGTTGATCAAAACACTGTTCAAAGCATCCATAAATTAGTGATCGAATAAAAAATTCTTATTCAAAAAAAAGTCCCATACAGTTTTTGTATGGGACTTTTTTATTTTAGAGATCTGCGTTTTAAATAAAAATGCCCATTATTAAAATGTCATCTGTTTGTTCTTCGTCTTGCTTCCAGTTTCTTAAAGAGTAATCTAAGAAAGAGCATTGTTCTTCGCCATCCATTCCTTCCAAAGAAAACAACAATTCTTTAAACGCTTTGCGGTTCAGTTTCTTGTTATTATTTCCTCCAAATTGATCGGCATACCCATCGGTAGTAAGATACAGCTTGTCTCCTTTTTTTAATTGAAAAGTATTTAAGGCAAATTCTTTTTTATCAAAATAATAACCAAGCGGATATTTACTCCCTTTTATTTCTATCAATTCATTATTGCTCACTAAAAATAGAGGACGCATCGCTCCAGCAAATTCAAGCAGATCGTTTTTTTTATTGATAGCGCACAGCGAAATATCCATGCCATCATAGCGTATCTCATCAGGATTATTCTTGTTAAGCGAATCAAATAATAGTTCATCCAGTGCGTACAAGATCTCGTCAGGTTTTTGCAGCGCCTTGTTATAAAATACCTCTTTTAAAAGCGAGTTGGCAATAACCGACATCATAGCTCCCGGCACACCATGGCCTGTACAATCAATAGCAGCAACATACCTGGTTTGTTCATTCTCATAAAAAAAGTAATAATCACCGCTCACAATATCTTTTGGCAAATACAAAACAAAGCCATCTTTAAAATTTGTTTTTAAGAAAGTATCACTTGGTAAAATGGCCTGCTGTATCTTTTGAGCATAATTTAAACTGGCTGTTATTTCTTTATTTTTCTCTGTTAAAGATCTGTTTATGTCAAGCGTTCGCTGCTCTGACCTTTTTTTCTCGGTAATATCAATCCCAATGCCAATTAATTTATCTTCCTGCAACATGGCCGAGCTCCACTTAAACCATTTTACATGGCCTTTAGCGGTTTTTAAGGCATGTTCAAAACCCTGGTCGGCACGGTACGAATCGTGCAACATAATAGAAAGTATCTTTTCTTTAACTGCCATGCCCTCACCGGCATTTTGACGCGGAATGAGCCACCAGTTATTGCCCAAAAGCTGTTCGGGCTCAAAACCAAGTAAAGTTTTTGCTGAGTTACTAATGTACTCTACTTCACCTTTGTTGTTTACAACAACCAGTAATGTGTTTAACTTGTCTAATACAAGATCAGGGATCGTTTGCATATTATAAAAAAAATAAAATTGAAAAAAATGAAAATTAAAACTGCCGGAAGATTAATATCGGCCCATGATACAAGTCATAATATGCCAGCAATTAAAGGAATTGCAGGGAATAAAATAGGATTTATGAACTTGATCTTTCATCTGATTTAAACAAAGAAACAAAACAAGAATTAAAAAAGCAAGATAAATGTTCAAAATTAGCGGGTCTCACTTTCCGAATCTTTAGTTATATTTGTTAAGCTTTTAAAAAACAATAAAAACATCTTTATGAAAAAAATCATCAATACTCCTGACGCTCCGGCTCCGATCGGACCATATAACCAAGCGGTAATTGTTGGCGACAGCATGTTTATTAGCGGTACAATTGCAATGGATCTTCAAAGTAAACAGCTTGTTAAAACCAGTATTAAAGAAGAAACAAAAATGGTAATGGATTACCTTGGCGCTATTTTAAAAGCCGGTGGTTGTAGTTACGATAATGTTGTAAAAAGCACCATTTTTTTGAACGATATGAACAATTTTGTGCATGTTAACGAGGTTTACGCATCGTATTTTAAGAACGATTTTCCTGCGCGTGCTACTATACAGGCAGCCCGTTTACCTAAAGACGCTAATGTAGAGATAAGCGTAGAAGCAAAAATATTTTAATAAACTAAAAATTTAATGAAAAGCCGGGTAATTGCCCGGCTTTTTGCGTTTATTGAAAATCAGTAAAAAAGCGTAGAATGGTTACTCAGTATAGATTATTGCTCAGTAAATGATAGCAAAATGTTAAATATTTCCTTAAACCATTTTAGATTTTTTTGCGTAAATTTAAATGCAAGTTGTTCTATCGCTGTGAAGTCAAATTTACAGAGGAAAGTCCGGGCAACATAGGGCAATCCGCCACCTGAAAGGGTGGGTGCAAAAATCGAAATGTTTTTGTAACAGAAAGTGCCACAGAAAACAAGGTAGCCTTGAGCTCGCTCTTGGTGATAGTGAAAATGTGAGGTAAGAGCTCACAAGCATAATTAGTGATAATTATGTTGGGTAAACCTCGGATGTTGAAAGGCCAAATAGGTTGCGGTAATTAAGGCGGCTCGTCTTATTCCGATCCCGATAGTTATCGGGAGGAAGCCGCAATGGGTAGGTCGCAAAGATAAATGATGGAATATATCGCAGGGCAACCTGCGATGAAACAGAACCCGGCTTACAGGCTTGCATTGTGTTGAACTAAATTATTACGAATGATCAAACGTTTACTGTTTTTTATAACTGTAATTTTTTCTTTTTCTGCTAAGGCACAATGCCCTACGGTATTTGATTACCTTGGTAATCCTTCGCCTCACCCTTATTTTATTAGCTGTACAGGAACTTCTTATATGCTTAATTTTCAATCTGCCAGTAGCTGGGGCGCTTATACAATTAACTGGGGCGATGGCAGTCCTACTGTTCCGGGAGTTTCTTATGCTGCAAATACAATTCTTACCCATAATTATGCTGCAACTGTAGATACTTTTGTTGTTACACTTATTATCCCTGCAAACAACTGCACATTAACTGGCATTGTGGTAATGGAAAAGCCGGTAAACGCATCTATACAAATTCCCATTGGCGGTGTTACACAAGCCTGCGCGCCTAAAACTTTATCGTTTACTAATTCAAGCACAGATGTAAGCCCTACAACTAATTTTATCTGGAATTTTGGAGACGGCTCACCCCCTGTTCCATTTACCTATACAAATGCCGGACAAACCATAACACATACTTATCTCAAGAACACGGTCAATTGTCAAACACAAATAACTTTGCAAGCGCTTAATTATTGTAGCTTTGGTAATCCTACAATCGCCAATTTTAATCCTATTCAAATTTATGATGTGGATAACGCTGCGATTACGCCCGATCTTTTAATTCGTTGCTGGCCTGATAATGTTTTTACATTTACCAATACTACACAAAGAAATTGTTTGGCACAGGGTAATACCTTTCAGCGCCAGGAATGGTGGAACTTTGGAATGTACTGGCCGCCAATAAACCATGATTCTATTATTGACTGGAAGCCATGGCCGCCAACAACACCCATAAGTATTGCTTATCCTGCCGTTGGTACCTATTCAGTTATGTTAAGAGATAGTAATTTATGTGGAGTAGATACTGCTATTATTAACGTTCAAATTGTAAATCCACCAACAGCCAGCCTTGTGGCACCGCCGGGACCGTTATGTCAAAATGCACCGATCACTTTTACAAATGCAAGCCCCGCAGGATTTTCGTATTTATGGGATTTTGGAACAGGTGGCGGTTTTGTTAATCTCGGTTCAGGACCAAAAACAAACATTTACTCAACACCCGGAACTTATACTGTGCAATTGGCTGCCTTCATTCCCGGAGCCGGAGCCGCCTGTACATCTACTGTCCAGGTCGTCATAAATATCTTGCCCTCCCCTACTGCAAGTTTTGTGGCAACACCTACGGCAGGGTGTAATGCTTTAAACAATGTCCTCTTTAACGAATCTTCTGTTGGCGCTGTATCATGGAACTGGAATTTTGGAAATAGTAATTTCAGTACAGCACAAATTCCGCCTAATCAAAACTATCCTTCTGTTGGTTCTTATACAGTTTCTTTAAGCGTTACCGGTGCAAATGGTTGTGTTAATACTAAAACGGCTTCTATCATTGTACGTCCAAATCCTGTAGCTGCATTTTCCCCAACATCTACCTGTGTAGGTTCGGTAACAAGTTTTTCAAATCTTTCTACTGTAACAGGTACTAATGCCATTAATAGTTATACCTGGAATTTTGGTGATGGTTCGCCAACATCTAATGTTCAACATCCACCACATACTTATAGCACAGCGGCAACATTTACGGTAAAATTAATTGTAGCTACAGCTTTTTGTAAAGATTCAACTACAAATACAATAACCGCAAATGTAAAACCAACTGCTAATTTTGTATTTACACCAACCGTTGGTTGCCCGCCATTGGCTGTTACTTTTACAAATACAACTTTAAACGGTATTAATTATTTATGGAATTTTGGTGTAACACCAACCGCAACATCTTCTGTAATTAATCCAACGTTTACTTACAGTAATACTTTACAGGCAACTTTAAATAATACCATTACTTTAATTGCCTCTACCGGGGCGGGTTGTAGTGATACTATCAAAAAAACAGTCACCATATTACCAAGACCCGTTGCATCATTTACCGGTAATTTAAACCCGGGTTGCTCGCCATTACCGGTAACATTTACAAATACAACAATAGGTGCAACAACTTATTCATGGTCGTTTGGCGACAATACTTCGTCAACGGTATTAAACCCAAGCCATACTTATACAAACAACACTTTTTTATTAATGACCAACACCATTACTTTAGTAGCAACAAACAGTGTAGGTTGTACGGATACGGTAAAACATACAATACAGATCTTCCCAAAAACATTTACTTCGTTTACCATGATACCTGCAAGCGGTTGTACTCCTCTATCTGTAAGTTTTCCATCGGTACCGGGTGTTATTTCATATACATGGAGCTGGGGTGATGGCTCACCTTCTGTTGTAACAACAACCGCGCCTTCTAACCATGTGTTTACAAATACAACCAGTGCTACACAAACATTTACTGTAAAATTAGTTGCAAGCAATGGTTTTGGTTGTATCGATTCAAGTCTGGGAAGTCCAATTGTTTTTCCAAAACCTGTTCCTAATTTTAGCGCAACACCTGTATCAGGTTGTTCGCCGCTTTTGGTTACGTTCACTAATTCAAGTACAGGTAATAATAGCAGTGCTTGGCTATTTGGTAATGGAAACGCCTCCATTTTAACTAACCCGGTTATGACATTTACCAATGCGCCCGGTTCAGGGCCTGTTACTTATAGTGTAAAGCTGGTTGTGGGTACTGCAAATAATTGTTACGACTCAATTATAAAACCAATAAATTTATTTGCAAAACCAATGTCGGCCATGTTGGTAGATACGCCTGCCTGCTCGCCGGCAAAATTAACGTTCACCAATACTTCTACAGGAGCAAATTCATACTTATGGGATTTTGGAAATTCAAGTTCTTCTACACAAACTAACCCAACGCAGGTTTACACAAATCCTGTTCCTGTTAATCAGAGTTATCTTGTGAGTCTTATTTCTGTAAATAGTAATGGATGTAAGGATACATTAAAAGTTCCATTAGTTGTTCATCCACAGCCTGTATTCTTTATTTCAGCATTACCTGATAGCGGTTGTACACCTTTAAAAGTGTTTTTTCCGCCTATTGTAGGAGTTGCACAATATCAATGGACCTACGGTGATGGCAACACAGCAAGCACCGGAAGTGTATCAAATACATTTATAAATTCAACATCTTTAAATAAAACATTCACTGTTCAATTGGTAGCAAAAGATAGTTATGGTTGCCCTGATACAGCTACGCGAATTATAAAAGTATTTCCAAAACCATCGGCCTTTTTTAAAGCAGATCCTTTAACTGTCTTTGTCCCCAATCAGGCTACGCAATGTTATAACCTTTCAACAGGAGCCGTATCGTATAAATGGACCTTTGGAGACGGTGGCTCATCAACTGATGTTGAACCCTCGCATACTTATACACAACCCGGCGAATATCAAATTACTTTAATTGCCACCAGTGAAAAATTTTGCAGAGATACTTTTGATCTTGGATCAAAAATATTAGCACTCGAGGAAACGTTTGTTCAGGTACCAAACGCCTTTACCCCAAATGCAGGTGGCTCTCCCGGAAGTGCATATGATCCTTTGGATAAAAGCAATGATATTTTTCACCCCAATATCAGAGGTGTAGAAAAATATGTATTGAGCATTTATTCACGTTGGGGCGAATTATTATTTGAAACAAAAAATCCGGCCGAGGGTTGGGATGGTTATTACAAAGGAAAAATGTGTACACAGGATGTATATGTATGGAAGATTACCGCTGCATTTATTGATGGAAAAACCTTTAATAAAACGGGTGACGTGTTATTGTTAAAATAGTTTTATGTTGAAGAGGAATTATATTTTATGTGTTTTATTACTTTCTGGTACATTTTTGTTTGCGCAGAGTAAAGAAAATAAAAAACAGGTAAAAGAATTATTAAAAGAAGCGCAATTAAGCTTTGATATTGAAGATCATTTAAATGCCTGGAATTCTTACAGGCGTGTTTTATTGCTTGATCCTAAAAATGAAAAGGCCGGCGTTAATGGTGCAATTTCTTTTTTCAAGTTAAGCTATAGTTTAGACAGCGCGCAGTTTTTTATTCCAAGCCTTACAGCTTCAACTTTGGTAGATGCAAAATATTATCTCGCTAAAATTAAACATCAACAAAAAAGTTTTGATGAAGCTATTCAGTTATTGAATGATTATAACAAGCAAAGCCCTAAAAAACGTTTGCATACTATTGAAGAAACAAATTATATGATAGGCGTTTGTGAATCGGCGAAAGCATTCATAAATAAACCTCACCGTTCTATTATTAAAAATATGGGGCCTGAGATAAACTCAGTTTATGCAGATTATGTACCTGTGGTGGTACCTGATGAGAATACACTCTATTTTACTTCACGACGTGAAGGAAGTTCAAACAACAAAAAAGATGCTTATGGTAATTATTATGAAGATGTTTATGTTTCAGTAAAAGAAAAAGGAAACTGGACAAAAGCTGAAAATGTAAAAGCTCCTATTAATTCAGAAACAAACGATGCCTGTGTTGCTATTAGTCCTGACGGGCAAAGTATGATCGTTTACAGAACCTCTGCCGACCAGGTTACCGGCGATCTTTATATCACAAAATTAGGAAGCGATAATAAATGGGAGCCTTTGCAAAAAATGGCAAGAGAGATCAATTCCCAATTTGTTGAAACAAGTGCTTGTTTTAGTAACGACACAAGTCAGTTGTATTTTAGCAGTAACCGCCCCGGGGGTTACGGAGGTAAAGATATTTACCGTATAAAAAAATTGCCTAATGGCCGCTGGGCTTTACCTTTTAACCTTGGGCCAAATATTAATACTTTGTATGATGAGGATAGTCCGTATTTACATCCCGATCAGATAACCATGTACTACAGTAGTAAAGGTCATAATACTATGGGCGAATACGATGTGTTTAAAAGTGTCTTAGATCCAGAGACGAATCAATTTTCGAAAGCAGATAATTTAGGTTACCCAATAAATAATGTTGGTAACGATATCTTTTTTGTTTTGAGTGTAGATGGCCAGCGAGGTTATTATTCATCGTTAAAAGAAGAAACAATTGGCAGTAATGATATTTATCAAATTGATACGCGCTTTGGCGATAACGATCTGAAAGTAAAACACGGTGTGGCATTTAAAGATGAAACACCTTCTAAAGTAAAGATCACATTGTTGGATAATGAAGGAAATGCTGTGAACGGAACTTATAATTCAAATCCAAAAACAGGAAAATTTATTTTAGTGATGAACCCATTAAAATCATATAAAGCAATTGTTGAAGCAGAAGGTTATACTACTTTGGTTGTTGATATTGATCCTTTGGCTTTTGAAAAAGTAGATAAAGACCTGGAGTTTAAAATCGTAAAAAAATAATGTTGAAGCGGATTTGTACCATATTATTAATTATTGTTTCATTAGCTGAATTTAAAGCGCAGGATCCACAGTTCACGCAATTTTATGCAGCACCCATGTTTTTAAATCCGGCTTTTACCGGCTTGACGTACGAACACCGTTTTGCTGCCAATTACCGAAATCAATGGCCGGGTATTAAAACCGCTTACAATACTTACATGGCTTCTTACGATTATAATGTAAGCAACATTAACAGCGGTATTGGTGGTTTTGTTTTGCAGGATCATGCCGGAACATCGAATTTAGTTACAACTATGGGCGGTGTAAATTATGCTTATCGTGTTAAGCTGGGCAAATATTCTGAAGCACGCGGTGGGATTTCTTTAGTAATGAACCAAAAGAAAATTGATAACTCACGTTTGATCTTTAACGATCAATTTGTTACAGGCTCTTCTATTTCGCAGGATGCGTTATCAGCGGATAAGATAAGCTATTTTGATATTGGGATGGGTGGTTTATTTAACTCCACCAATTATTGGTTTGGCTTTGCCGCAAGACATGTTAATCAACCTAACGCCAGTATGGTTGGTAATATTGAAGCCTTACCAATTTCAGGAAGTATACATGGTGGTTATCGTTTTATTATCAGTGCGAGAGGTTCGGGTAAAACAAAATTAGAAGAGTTTATTAGTGCCAGCGTAAATATTAGAGGAGAACAAAAATACGGACAGTTGGATATTGGTGCGTATTATTTTAAATCGTTTGTGAATGTTGGTTTATGGTATCGAGGCTTACCATTTAAAACTTATAAGCCGGGTTATTCAAGCCGCGAAAGTATGGCATTACTTGTTGGTCTCGAAGTTCCTGATAAAAACTTCAGGGTTGGTTATAGTTACGATGCCACTATTTCCAGCCTAAAAATAAATAATACACAAGGTGCGCATGAAGTTTCTATTGTTTATGAAATTGCTTCAAAGCGTAAGCGTAACCGCAAAGTGTTAGTAAGCTGTCCTAAATTTTAATTTCAAAATTTATTTTAATGATCGATCTAAAATCTCCTGCAGGCAAATCAGTTTTTAAAAAAACGCTGAAAGCAGAATGTATTAAGTTAATTGAACAACGTATTAAAAATGCGAAAGCGGCAATTGATAATGCGCAAGAAGCTGCTAATAGCAACGATAAAAGCACTGCGGGTGATAAATACGAAACATCACGCGCCATGGGGCAATTGGATAGCGACATGAATGCCAAACAATTATTTGAAGCAGAACAGGAATTAGCAGCATTAGAAAAAATTGATGTTTCATCAGCAAGTGATGAAATAAAAATTGGTTCAGTTTTTGAAATGTCGGGTCTTTTGTTTTTTATTGCAATTGGTTTAGGGCCTGTTAAAATTGAAGATAAGCGTGTAATGGTTGTTTCATCCAAATCGCCTTTTTATGAAAATATAAAAGGTATGCATGCAGGCGATACTTTTGAGTTTCAGGATAAGATGGATGAGATAGTGATGGTGTTTTAATTTATGTGATGGAACACAGATGACACAGATTTAGCTGATAAGCACTGATCTTTATCTGTGTAAACCTGTAATATCAGTTCAATCAGTGTTCCATCACGAGATCTTTTTCAAAACTTCTATCGTTTTCTCCATCATCGCATCATCAAAATCCAAATGTGTTACCATGCGAATGGTGTGTTTACCAAACATAGATACCTTAATGCCATTATCAGATAATTTTTTCTCAAAAGCTTCGCCGGTAATTATTTCTGACTTTAAATTGAAAATAACAATGTTGGTATAAACCGGTAATACCGATTCTACATATGGTAAATTGCCTAGCTCATGCCCTATTTTTTTTGCCCGGGCATGATCTTCTTTTAAACGGATAACATTATTCTCTAAAGCATATAAACCAGCAGCGGCCAATATGCCCGCCTGGCGCATGCCACCACCAAATACTTTACGGATCTTGCGTGCATGTTTAATAAATTCTTTTTCGCCTAATAATAAAGAGCCAATTGGTGCGCCTAAGCCTTTTGAAAGACAAATGGAAATAGAATCAAAATACTTTCCTGTTTCTTGTGCAGAATCATTTGATTCTACCAAGGCATTAAAAATTCGCGCTCCATCTAAATGCAATTTTAAATTATTTTTTTTGCAGAGGTCCGCAATAGGTTTTATTTGTTCAATGGTGTAATAGCTCCCTCCTGCCTTGTTTACTGTATTTTCAAGAGCTACGAGACTTGTGCGAGTTAACCAGTCAAAATCTAAATTGATGTTTTGCTCAATCAATTGTGCTGATAACCTTCCTTCGTTACCTGTTAATAATTTTGCCTGCACACCTGAATTAAAAGATATACCACCACCTTCATAATTATAAATATGTGAATTTACATCGCATAATAATTCATCACCGGGTTGTGTATGTACTTTAATGGCAATTTGATTGGTCATGGTGCCACTCGGACAAAACAAAGCCGCTTCTTTACCAAATAACTTTGCAGAGTAATTCTCAAGTTCAATAATTGTTGGATCTTCTTTAAATACATCATCGCCTACTTCTGCTTTAAACATGGCCTCCAGCATGGCTTTTGATGGTTTGGTAACGGTATCGCTTCTCAGGTCAATTATATTCATGTTTATTTTTTTCGTTCTTAAGATTAATTCTTCCTAAATTAAGTGCAATATAAAAGTTAAAGAAATGAGAGGCGTATACTCCACTACCTTTATTAAGGTCTTTAATAAATAAATGCCAGTTCATTCCGGCCGATATTTCTTTTATAAGCATATATTCTATATTAAAAGCTATACCAATTTTATGCAAAATATCATTTGTTGATCTTTCGGTAATATCATGATACTTGGTTATGATCGTGTCGCCTTTAAAAAGCGAATCTTTATGGGAAATGTAATACTTTTTGCTCGTGATAAAAGTTGGAGAAAAATCTAAACCTACTCCACCACTAAATCTTTTTACATGATATTTGTATCCCCCGGTGAACCAAAAATTATTACTGTAAATATTACTAATGCTATCAACATTGGCGAAATTATATTTTCTCCAACGATATGGCGACCGAGGTACTATCATTGTTGCCATACCTATTTCCAAATAGGCCGATAGGTCTTTCTTAAATTTATAATCCAATTGACCATTCAACCCGAACGGAGAAGCACCTCCGTTTAAACCGTTATATAAACTGTTATGATAGGTGTTAAAATAGCTCCAGCCGAGCTTTATAGTAAGACCTTCGCCATCATTAATAGTTGAAGGTAAATGACGCGTATAAATAATTTTTTGCCTTGCAGTATCATAACTAAAATAATTTTTTGGATGATATCTGAATTTGTTTGGAAAGAACATATCCACACCATATCCAAATAATCCGAAAGGATAAATGTTGCCAACTGTAAAAGCCGGACTTAATTCGCTTGGCAATCTGAATTTTACAATAGAAGAATCTCTTAATTTAAATTCTAAAGGCAAAGGGTTTGCATTGCGTTTTACCAGGTATGAAGGCATTGAATCAAGATCTGGGATCTTTGTACTATTTGCAACTTTAGTAAGTTTAATTGTAGAGTCGCAATAAATATGAATGGTCTGAAATTTTTTATTTACTATTAAGGCACATGAAGGAAAAAGAAATGGAATTAAAAAAATAAAGTAATAAAATATTTTTTTCTCTTTCCTCATGTTCTTAATATTTCCAGAGCTTCATTAATTTTTGTTTGAACCTTTCTTTCGGTAAAAAATTATGTTCAAGATCTACATTCATTGGTACAGGCGTATCTAAACTGCCTTCACGCATTACAGGTGCATCTAAATAATCAAAACAATTTTCAGTAATTAATGAGGCAATTTCACCTGCAATACCACCGGTTAAAGTATCTTCATGCATCACAATTACTTTACCTGTTTTTTTTACGGAAGCATAAATTGTTTCAACATCTAATGGCGCTAAGGTTCTAAGATCAACAAGGTCTGCACTCAGATCAGGATTTTCATTTAATGCTTCAAGGGCCCAATGTACCCCTAAACCATAAGTTACAATGGTTAGGTCATTTCCTTCTTTTACCAATCTTGCTTTACCAAACGGAATGGTATAATAGTCATCCGGTACATCTTCATTAATGCTACGGTATAAAGCTTTATGCTCAAAATACATCACAGGATTCTGATCTTCAAATGCTGTTAACAGTAATCCTTTTGCATCTGAAGGAAACGCAGGATAAGCAATTTTTAAGCCCGGTGTTTTAAAGAACCATGCTTCGTTACTCTGGCTATGAAAAGGGCCTGCGGCAACCGCTGCGCCTGTTGGCATACGCACTACCACATCGGCATGTTGGCCCCAGCGGTAATGACTTTTAGCTAGATTATTAATGATCTGTGTCATTCCTTCGCTTACAAAATCAGCAAATTGCATTTCAACCATTGCTTTGTGACCATTGATAGACAGGCCAAAACCTGTTCCTAAAATTGCGCTTTCGCACAATGGCGTATTTCTTACTCTGCCTTTTCCAAATTCTTCAACAAAACCTTCGGTAATTTTAAATACTCCACCATAATCAGCTATATCCTGGCCCATTAAAACAAGGTTAGAATGTTTTTGCATGGCAAGCTTTAAACCGTTACTAATAGCATCAATTAAACGCATATTGGTTTTAGTGCCACTAGTTGGTGTTGTATCTGAAACCGAAAATGGTTTAAATAATTCTTTTAATTCTTTTTCTGTGTTAGGTTTTGGGTTTTGCTCTGCAAAAGCAATTTCTAATCCTTTTTCAATTTCATTTTTTATTTCTGCTCTTGTTCTTTCGATCAATTCTTCAGTTAAAACACCTTCACTTATCAAAAATTTCTCAAATGTGTTTACAGGATCTTTTCTTCCCCAAACATCAAACAACTCTTTAGGCACATACTTTGTGCCGCTTGCTTCTTCATGGCCACGCATACGGAATGTAACACACTCTAAAATTACCGGGCGTGGATTGTCGCGCATACTTTCAGATAAGGTTTTAATAGTTTCATAAACCTTTAAAACATTATTGCCATCAATGCTTACACCTTCAATGCCATAACCAATTGCTTTATCGGCAAACGATTTACATCTGAATTGCTCATTACTTGGTGTACTAAGCCCGTAACCGTTGTTTTCAATTACAAAAATAACCGGCAGATCCCAAACTGCAGCTGTATTTATACTTTCATGAAAATCTCCTTCGCTTGCTCCACCATCACCACTAAATACTACGGTTACTTTTTTCTCTTTCCTTAATTTGCTTGCCAGCGCAATACCATCTGCAACACCTAATTGCGGACCAAGATGAGAGATC
Source organism: Bacteroidota bacterium (assembly GCA_032229505.1). Lineage (GTDB taxonomy): Bacteria > Bacteroidota > Bacteroidia > B-17B0 > Aurantibacillaceae > Aurantibacillus. The sequence goes on along the minus strand of JAVTWD010000096.1, from coordinate 89,930 downwards.
ATACCTACAATTTTGTATTCGTTGGTGCCAAAGTGAAATGAACGGTCGCGGCCCTGTGTAAAGCCTCCCGGCTTGCCCTGAAATTGAGAAAATAAACGATTTAAAGGAATTTGACGGGTGGTAAACACACCCAAATTGCGGTGCATTGGTAAAATATATTCGTCTTTTTCTAAAGCAGAAGCTACACCAACAGAGATCGCTTCCTGCCCTATGCCGCTAAACCATTTTGCAATTTTGCCCTGGCGAAGAAGTAATAGCATTTTTTCTTCGATCATACGGGGTTTTAAAATATTTACATAAAGCTCTAATAAAGTACCATCTTTATGTTTTTTGCGGTCAAATTTAACGGGCATTTCAGCGGTGATCATGATTCTATATTTTATTCTTTAGTTTTTTTATTTAATAATACATTGAAACCAAATCCAATGTTAAACCAGTTCATATTAGCACGGTTACGAGTATCCTTTACTTCCTGGAAATGATTAAAACGCGGGGCTTTTGGATCGAACCTGTAAAATAAAGTTGTGTAGCTAAACATGAGCGAAAAACTCAATAATTTATCTACCTGAAAGTTAACAGCAAACTCGGGCTGAACAAATGGCGCTGAAAAATCCTGGATGACATATGGGCGGTTAGCCAAACTTGTATCTGCATTTACGTTAAAGTAATTATTTAACATCATACCCGAATTTATGGCAAAAGTTACATAACCTTTATCTGAAAAGAATTTATCATATCCTAATTTAATAAAAGGGCTGTTCATCATCAATCGCGTATTGTAAGGAACATCGGCGTTGAAATATTTAAACTTTAAAAATTTATTATTCTGAAACTGGGAGTTCTGAAAGCCCACGCCCACAAAAAAATTACTGAATAACCTTAGATTTACAGATAAATTACCCTCGTAAAGCCCCGCAAAACACGTACGAAACGATTGGCTGCCAATTACCCTTGGAATACCAATATTACCTCTTATTGTTACCAAAGCATTCTCCTGCCCTTCTTTTTGAGCAAAACCACAAAGGCAATAAAGCAGCGCAAATACGATTAATGATCTTTTCATTTTAAACAATAAATATAGAGCTTTTTAACCAAGCTAAAATACTAAAAAACCTTAGTTATTAACGCTTTTAGGCTTATTAATAGTGTATTGCGTTGGTAATTATTTTAAACAAATTGTAAAACAAATAGTAATTTATAGCTCTTAAAAAGTATGCAAATTTTTATAAGGTCATATTTGTTTGTGTTATTATTCTGCTTTAAAGGCTATTATTGTCAAACGCAACTTCAAACCAAACGAATCAATTATTTATCTGATAACAAAAAGCTATCTGTATTAGATACCGTGGTTGAAAATGTGATGGTTGATTTTATGGAGAACCCTCAAAATTGTGGGTTTAGCATTGGCATAATAAAAGATACTTCGGTTTATTTTTATAATTATGGTGAAACAAAGCGAGATAATAGAACACTTCCAAAGCAAAATACCATCTATGAGCTGGGTTCGGTAAGCAAAACATTTTGTGGTATATTGCTTGGCTACGCTATTAGTGAGGGAAAAATAAAATTAAATGATGACATAAGAAAATATTTACCGGGTGAATATCCCAACCTTAAAACCAATAAAAATATAATAGAAATAAAACATCTGGCCAATCATAGTAGTGGGCTTCCTAATGTACCGTCAGACCTTAAAATGCAAGCCGGGTATGATTCGTTAAATCCATATAAAAACTATACTAAAGATAATTTATTTGCTTACCTGAAGACAGTTAAGCTTGAAAGTGAACCCGGACAGCAATGCGAATACTCTAACACCGGTATGGCATTGTTAGGACTTATTCTAGAAAAAGTATACAACAAACCGTTTGAAGAACTGTTAAAAGAAAAGATCTGTTTTTCAAACAATATGAATAATACAGCCATTAATTTAGACCCATACCAATTACCGAATTTTTGTGAAGGGCACAATAATAACGGAAAACAGACGCCTCATTGGGAGCTTGGTGCCTTTATTGCTGCCGGTGGCATAAGATCTTGCACCAATGATATGGTTAACTATTTGCGTTACAACATGACCGAAAAAGATGAGGCCTTAAAAATGGCACATACCTCTACGATCAATAAAAGCTCAAATATTGCATTAGGCTGGCATATTGTTAATACAAAATACAATAATGAGTTAGTGTGGCACAATGGCGCTACTTATGGTTTTAGCAGTTTTTGCGGCTTTATAAAAACAAAAAATGTTGGCATTGTTATTCTTTCAAATACATCTACCAACATTGATTTTATAGCACTTTCAATTTTAAAATACCTTCAAAAATAAGGTATTGAATATTATTCCAGCTTATATATCTCCATGATATTTTCCAGGATCTTAGGGAAATCTATTTTAAGATCAATCAATTTTCCTGTATGAATATCAAATACCCATCCATGAACCATCAGTCCTCTTTCTTTATAGGCCTGTTGAACTGCAGCAGTTTTAATTAAGTTTACACATTGTTCCTGCACATTTAATTCAACCAAACGGTTGTAACGCGCATCTTCATTGGCTATTTTATTTAGCTCATCTTTATGTAAACGGTAAACATCCCTTATACTTCTTAACCATGGATTTAAAATTCCCATATCGGTAGCCAGCATAGCGGCCTTAACGCCACCACAACTATAATGCCCGCAAACTACTACGTGATTTACTTTTAAATGCCTTACGCCATAGTTTATTACTGACATAACATTCAAATCAACGTTGTTTACCATGTTGGCAATATTCCTATGCACAAAAGCTTCACCCGGCCCTAGTCCCATTAAATCTTCAGCTGTAACACGACTATCTGAGCAACCAATATATAAATATTTGGGTTTTTGACCTTTGTTAAGGTTAGTAAAATAGTCCTTATCAAGTAATAATTTTTCCTGAACCCATTTTTCGTTATTCTTGAATATATTTTTGATATCTGACATAAAATAGTTTTAAAATTTAAAAGTACTCTTTTTAAAAAGAAACAAAAATATTTTTTGATGCAATCTTTACAATAATTATAAGTTATTTTTAACTTTTATATAGTTATGCCATTACCAAAATTTATACGTCAATTTTTTAAAGAAAGAAGGATGCTGAACTTTTACAGTAAGTTTATTGATCCTAACGATCTTTGTTTTGACGTAGGTGCAAATATTGGTGAAAGAACTGAATTTTTTTATAAACTTGGCGCAAAAGTTATAACTCTTGAACCGCAAAGCAGTTGTTACAAGGCTTTACAAAACAAATTCTCTGAAAATAAAAATATTACAGTATTACCTTTTGCTTTAGGAAGGATTGAAAAAGAGGATGAGCTGCTTATTTGCGATGAAACAACCGAATGTTCTACACTTTCGCAGAATTTTGTTTCGGTATATTCAAATTATTCGAACTTGCATTGGCAAAAAAAAGAAAAGGTACTGGTAACAACACTTGATAAGATGATTGAAAAGTACGGATCGCCAAAATTTATAAAACTGGATGTTGAAGGTTATGAATCAGAAGTTTTGGCGGGCCTGAACAATAAAGTAAAATATATTGCTTTTGAATTTAACCGGCCATTAATAAGTGACACGATCCTATGTCTTGAACGACTTACGGAAATAGGAAACTGCCGGTGTAATTTTATTAAATTTGAGTTTATGGAATTTGTATTAGTTGAGTGGATGCCCATTAAAGAGTTTACTAAAGATCTGACTCAATTGATAGGCGAAGAGGTTCTTACAGGCGAAATATTTATTGAGTTTGCTTAATTTTTATCTTCCCGCTTTTATATAGATCAAGAGCCTGTTTTAAAATAATACGAATGGTTTTTACAGGTAGGTCTTTAGAGGGATCGAAAAGCATGATCTTCATACGTGAACGTTTTTCCTGAATAAGCTCTTTATGATCGATATGTTTTCCTTCAACTATTCCAATATAAGGCAATCCTGTATTCTTCTGAGTCCATAAATAGCAAAACATTTTTCCTTTATAACAAAAAAACGGCATGCCGTATTTTAAGGTATGAGTAATATCCTTATTATACGAAGCAATAATATCACGCAAAACCAGTAAGCAACTTTTTGCAGGTTCTTCTTTTTTTAAATAAAATTTATCAAGCTCACTCAACATGCATTTAAAGATAGTTTTTTTATTTTACAGGCTCTCTTAAAATTGTTTTTAGTTTAGCGGGCTCTGTTTTTCTAAAATCAGATAAATAGATCTCGTGATGAAGGCCATTCTTTAAGAAATTATTTTCTTTTATGAACTCGGTCATAATAAGCAATGTTTCGGGTTCTTTATCAAATGGACCGATGTGCAGCATTTGAACCACTTTACCTTCTTCCATTTTAAATAATTCGATCAGTTTTGCTTTTTGGATCCATTTTTTCTCAAGCACTATTTTAATTGCAGAATCAATGTCTGCTTTGCTAACAAATTCGGGCAACCGAATTAACAGGCGGTACTCCCATTCACTTCTTGGTATTAATTTTGGTGAATCAGAAATAGAAATGTTTTCATATTTTTTATCATCAAACCACCATAAACCTTCGAGCTTTGCTACAACAAAATCTTTATTTAGTGCTTTAAATGAAAATTTTATGGTGTAAGCAACCGAATACAACGCTTCAATATTTTCGGCAAATAGTTTATCAGATGGATCTCCTTTTCCTTTAATGGAAAGATATTGGGCAGCTTCAACAGTAATTACTTCAGGCTTTGTTTTAGATGTATAATATTTTTTATACTCTTTAGTAAGATCTAACTTTTCCATATTTAAAACATTAAAAAAGCAGATGCCAATTTCTCAGCATCTGCATGGTTTCTTATTCAAAAATTATTTTCATCGGCACTTGGCCCATAAGTTCCCGGGATGGGAACATTTAATAAACGTAAGAAAACGCCTAACTGTGCTCTGTGGTGTATAACCTGCGAAAGCGCGTGGCGAATGGTTTCTGCTTTAGTATCTTTGCTATAAATTGCTTCACCGTTACTTAAGGTCCAGGTTTCGCTTAATTTACTTTCATTTTTTGCAACAAGGTGCTCTTTTCCTTCTGCCAAAGATCTCTCGAACAGATCAAGAAGTTCTTTGGTATTATTTATTACTTCAGGGTTGTAGGGAGCTGTTGCAAAATCAAGTCCTTCGGTTGTAAGGGCTAATTTTATCCAGGTTGGTAATTCTGCAATATGTGTGGCAAGACTTCTAATGCTCATGCTTTTTGGATGTGGTTTCCAGTCATATTTATCATTTGGTACAATTGAAAGCATTTTTTTTTGTTGTTTTGCTTTCTTCTTCCAGTTCCTTAGGGAATACATTGATCATTGTCATATTTTTTATTTTTAATTGGTTTATAATACAAAGTAAGTTTGGGTAAGTGACAGCCTTATGTCAGCAGTAAAAAATAATTTTATTTTAAGGCGATAAAAATTTCAACTTCCGCATTTTCAGGATCCTGTGCTTTTGGTCCATAGATCTCAAAATCTGCAGTAAAAGCTCTGTCAATAGGCGCATTCCAGATCTTTAACCACTCGTTATATACAATTCCATCTGAGAGTTTTCCCTGCGCAATAAATGGTGTGTAATTTGTGGTGGCAATAGTTTTTCCAACCATCCCTTCAGGAATGTTGTTTAAACTATCTACCTTTAAACCAAGAATGGTGGTATAAGGCTGTGTATGATCTTTTATATAATCGGTGTAAATACAATACATTTCAGCTCCTGCTTTATTAGGGATCTTTTCTGAAATGTTTTCTGCAAAAAATTTATTCCATAATAAAGGAATATCTTTGGCCGCCTGGCCATTCTCGTTGGTAGTTCTTACCGAGATACCAATTACATTAAATTCTGTGATTTTTTGGGTTTTCATAGTTAATCGTTTTTAAATTATAAAACAAAGTAACTATGGCTATGTGACAAGGGTATGTCAGCAGTAAAAAATTATTTTTTTGAAATGGCTAAAGCTATTTTTTTGATGTTATCTTTTAGCGTTTGTGGAGTGATAATATCGGCAGAATCGCCAAACATCATGTACCAGCGGGCAAAACCTTCGAGTGAACAGGTTAAAAAGGTCATTTCTATTTTATCGCCCATTTCTTTTTGTGAAACGAAGCCATTATAATATTTTTGATCACCAAGATAGCTTATAACATCTTTTTTTACTGTCATTACAACGGTAAATAATTCTTTTTCTTTAGAGATCTGTTTTAAGAATGTTTTTAAAGAAGGGTGCACTTTACTGAATTTATTCTCTGTAACCTTAATACCGGAAACCCTATCTATTCTAAAATTACGATAATCGTTCCTTAATTGACAGAAGCCGATCAAATACCATTTGTTGCCCTGATAATAAATGCCGCATGGCTCAACATTACGTTTAGTATCTTTTTGATTATGATTAGCGAAATAATTTATAGAAATAATATTTTTTAATGAAATGCTTTGCAAGATCGTTTGAATATGGTTGTTTTCTTCACCTTTAGGTAAATAAGGATTATCTATAACCTGTATATGGTCTTCAATATTTTCGAGATAATCTTTTTCATTATTTCTAAGCACCGATCGTACTTTGAACATGGCAGATGTATAAGCGGTTTTTGTTGAAGTATCGGTTAATTTTTCCACTAATTTTTCAGCCGTTAAAAATGCAGTGGCTTCTTCTAAAGTAAACATAACGGGTGGCAGTTTATAGCCATCCATGATCGAATAACCAACACCTGCTTCACCAATTAAAGGTATGCCGGCTTCTTCCAATGTTCTTATATCGCGATAAACGGTACGCAAACTTATTTCAAAACGCGAAGCAATATCCTGTGCTTTAACAACCCGTTTAGATTGTAATTGAATTAATATATTCGAGACCCTGTCAATTCTATTCATGGCCTGTTAATTTTGAAAATGAGAAAATTAATTTTTTAACCTGTTCTAATGTTTCTTTATCTGTGATGATATTATCAGAACCGATCTTTGTCTTCGCAAACGAAATTAAAAGCTGCGTATCATCAGTAATATTGCTTTCAATTATTTTAAGAGTTTCCAATAAAGAAGCATGTGCTTTTTCTCCCATAGATGATGCAGTGATCAAAGCAACCGGTTTTTTTGAGAACTCGGCAGAAGAAACTGTCCAGTCTATAGCGTTTTTTAAAGTACCTGGTACACCCATGGCGTATTCGGGTGTACATATCAAAATGCCATCTGCCTGTTTTACTTTTTTTCTAAATACTGAAACAGCTTGAGGTGCCGGATCAATATCAATATCAGGATTAAATTGTGGAAGCCCTGCGATCTCATTAAAGATCTCTATCTCAAAAATTTCTTTCGATAGTTCTTTAATGGCATAAATGAGATTTAAGTTGGTAGACTTTTCCCTTGTGCTTCCTGAAATTGCCAATATCTTCTTTTTGATCATAATATCCGGTTAAAGATACTATGTTTCAATCATAAGACAAAAGCAAAAAAAATAAACAAGTGTACTATTAGTAAATAATTAACTTTTGTGTTGATAAGGAATTGTTTGCAGAAGTAATTTTTACAATATAAATACCTTTTGCCAAACTATTTGTATTGATTGTTAATGATCTTGAATTAAAAGGAATTGATTTTATGATTTCTTTTCCATCCATCGCAATAATTGATACGTTGTTATTATTTATTATTGCCAAATTTTCAATTAAAATAGTTTCTACTAATGAATTATAAAAAATATGGTAATCAGAACTAACATTTTTGTTTTCTTTTATACCAACGTAATCTAAAAGCTCAAATGATAAAACACCGCCGGTTGTTGAAGGATACATAGTTGAATTAGTATGATTTTGTTTATTTACTCTTATGCGTATGTTGTTATTGCTTGTTAAAGAGCTCGAAACAAAGTAATTAAAAGAAAGATCTAAGCCAATAATGTATGAGTGAATTGGTTTGTTTGAAAATGGAATATCGTAAACCAACGAATCGTGATTAAAAGCCGGATCATCACCCGCAAACAAGATCGGATAGTCTTTTGCGGCATCCTGATGATAAGAGCCATAAAAATCAGAAACCACTACCCTGCCATTATCTTTGTTAAGAGATACAACATTTAAGGGCGAAGCTGAATTAGGTGCCGTTGAAACCAAATGCATAAAATGATCTTTTGCCTGAACGGTTGAATTATTTACGCGAATAGATTTACCGAACTTTGTAACGCTTTTAGTTAAGGGATATGCAGTGTGAACGTAAGCGGTTTTTTGTGCATTGGAATAAAAGCTGTAAGATGAATCGTTGCTTAATGTTGGTGTGCCGTAAAAACTAAAACCGAACCATTTTTTGTAAGTTGAATTGGTTGTTTTTACAACATCATACACAGCCAATTTATTAATTCCGGGAATATAAAAGAATTGCCTTTGGTTTTCGTTCACGTTATTAAAGGTAACAGTACCTCTTTTAAGATATATTGGTGTAGAGTTGCTCCATAAATATGAGTACTCATTATTAAGGTCCCTGCGCACATTAATACTATGTTCTGCATTGATGTAATCATTAATCGCATACATTTCAAAATTATTCATCTTTTGTACATGAATACAGTTGTGCATGGAGTCCATTCCTTCAATTCCCGAAGAAGTAAAAATATTTTTATCTACAAGTAACCAACCGTTATCGTAAACGGAAAAATGTCCTGAGCCATTATGGGCATGATCGCCATACCTTCCTCCCGCCCTGTAGCTTACCCACTGGCTGTTTGTGTTCCATCCGGTACGACGAATAAATTGGTCTGTTCCGCTTGTATCTGTATATAAATAATTTGTTTGGTAAGCGGGTTGCGTTCTGTAATCAACTGCGGTGATTTCTTTATTCGAAAATAGGAAAGGAAACCATCTGTAGGCCGTTACCGCAAAACTATTAAACGGTACTGTTTCGTTAGCATAGAATAATGCCACCTGTCTTGATGTGGCGTCGTTAGAATAACTCGAAATAAGGTCAGCTACCAGTCGGTGATACTCCCATAACTCTCCTGTTGATTCTCTTGCCCAATCACCTTCCGGTAGCATGTGTGTTAAATTTGGTAAAGTTGCATATGGTAAAAACTTTATAGCATCTTCATCGTAAGTTGTATTTATAAAATGATCGATATTATTTTTTGAACCTGTTTTAAATATTGCCAATGCTTTTAAATAATTTATGGCGTAACCTGCACCGTAACCCCAGCCTTCGTTGGCATCACCATTTTTTAAACGTGTGTTTGCAAAATTCATTAAATATGGACGAATGGAATCAGAAGTTTTTATAAATTTTTTAGCGTTGACAGAATCTTCCGAATGTATTGCAAAACCAAGATGAGTTAAGCCTGTGAAATGACCCATGGTGTAATTGTTTCCTTCAAAATAATAAGGACTGCCCCAAATACCATAAATATTTGGCTTTGTGCGGATCCAGTTACCCCAATAAATTAAACGTGTTCTTACATTCGTTCTGAATGGTTCGGGTAAATAAGTATATAACCAATCGTAAAGCATAGCGGTTTCGGCCATTGTACTGCGCGATTCAAATCCCGAATCATAATACATTGAACTGTCTTTTGTATACTTAATAAAATATTCTTTAAAAATGCTTACTGCTGAATCGCGGTGCTGAGTATTGCCGCTGGCATAAAAAGAAAGCGCTTTCATAATAGCATATTGCTGCCCTTCATACACCGTGTTCATTATTTGAGTAGAGTTTAATGAACTAATGGCGCTGATGCGGGTTTGCAGCTGTTGCCATTCTATTGTATTTGCAGCAGCCCGACTTTGAAGTTTTAAAATTATGGACGAATCTAATAAAACCCGTGGATGGAATTTTTTAACTGCAATAAACGATTGTGCTTGTGTAAAAGTAATCGTGATCAGAAAAGCTAAAATAAAGAGTAGTTTTTTATTCATAATACGTGTTTTTAGTTTTTATTAGTCGGGGTAAACTGCACCTACTTTACCTGAAATTATTAAGGCGCAGTTGGCTTTTATCTCTTCTGCTTTTATCTTATCAGTGGTCCAGCCCATTGGGTAATAGATCATTTTATTTGCATTATCTTTCTCTACTAATAAAAATTCTGCTAAAAAGAAATCTCTTAATACCCCATTCGTTTTAATAACTTCAAAATAACGTTTTGTTTTGTTATTTTCAAATTTTGCTGTGAACAAGCTTTCCAAATCTTTTCCCTTGTAAAGTGGGCTTTTCTCAACTTTTATTTCATTTGGGTTTGTTGTGTATTGTGATCTGCTGATATTATTGGCATTTAAAGTTGTGTATGCAAGACAAAAAAGTAAAACTATTTTTTTCATGGGTGAAGGGTTTAATGCTTATTCTTTTATTATTTTTTTAGTGATCATTTTTTCGTTTGTTCCGATCCTGATAAAATATACGCCTTTTGGGTGTTGGCTCATATCAATTTCCAGATTAGAAGTTATTTTATCTGAGTAAACCAGAGTACCTAATAAATTATATAGTTCAATTTGAGATCCTTGTAAAGGAACTGCCAATTGAACATTTAGTTTATCATTAAATGGATTTGGAAAAAGGGTAATATCTGAAAAAGCTGTACTATTCGTTTTTAAGCCTACATTTAATTCACTCAGTTTATGAATAAAAATATCCTGGCTGCCGCCAATGGACGTTTGATTAAAGACAGTTCCATTTGGGTCAAAATCTACTGTACCTGTGTAACCGCCTGTTGTGTAAACTGAATTTGTATTATAAACAGCAATTGAATAAGCAGCCTCAAAATTCTGATTGCCAAAACCTCTTACCCATAAAAAATTTCCTAAAGGATCGAGTTTTAAAATATAAATATCACTACTGCCATTTGATGTTAAAGTGGTTGTATTTGCACTTGGATCGAAGTCGGTTACATTCTGAAAAATGCCCGTTGTGTATACATTACCTTGTATATCCAATTGAATAGATAGCCCTTCGCAAGCACTGCCACCGGAGTTTGTACATTTTGCCCATACCAGGTTACCCGATGAATTTAACTTTAAAATAAATGCGTCTAACGCTGCGCCCGGAACTAAATTAAAAACACCTGCATCCGGATCAAAATCTGTTGTGCCTGTGAAGAAGCCTGTTAAATAGATATTGTTTGATGCGTCGCTGGTAATTGAACGTCCCAGATCAGAACCTGTATTCCCAATTCGCTTTGCCCATGCAAAATTGCCTGAAGCATCTAACTTAAAAATAAAAATTTCGTCACCACCTGCAGCCGTTAATGAATACATACCAGCACCCGGATCAAAGTCGGCGGTGTTTTGAAAATAGCCTGTAACATAGCAACTACCCGTTACATCAACCGTAATTGATTCACCATTATCATAACCCGATTCGCCAATTGCTTTTGCCCAGACAAAATTACCGGTTGATGTTAATTTTAATACGAATATATCATTATTGCCTTGCCCGGTAAGCGAAGTAATTCCTGCACCCGGATCAAAATCGCTTGTGCCGCTAAATACGCCTGTAGTAAGTATATTGCCACTATTATCTATTGTTAAAGATTTTGGATCGGTGTAAGAACTACCAATATCTTTTACCCAGATAAAATTCCCCCCGGCATCCAATCTTAAAATAAACATATCGGTACCTCCCGTGGCTGTTGCATTAATTACACCTGCACCCGGATCAAAATCTACCGTTCCTTGAAAACAACCGGCGATCAAAATATCACCGTTTGCATCAAGTTTTATTGCTTTTCCATATTCAGAGCCTGATGCGCCAATATTTATTGCCCATATAAAATTGCCAAGCGCATCAAATTTAGTAACATAGCAATCGGGATTGCTTCCGGCAGAAGTTAAAGTAAATACAACTGCACTTGGATCAAAATCTACTACATCAGAAAAAAAACCAGTTGTATATACGTTGCCAGACCCATCAACAGTAATTGCATTACCTTGATCGTAGGCTGTGCCGCCAACACTTTTAGCCCAGTCTAAATTAACCTGGGCTTTAGTATTAGTAGTTAAAACCACTAATATACAAGCGCTTAAAAAAGATAGTTGTTTTTTCATATTAAATAATTTTAATCTAAGTTGAAGATTAATGAATTACGAATTTTAACTATTTAAACAAAGCCTTATTAAATGGAAATAGCGCAGAGATATTAAGAAGGAACGCAGATCTTAGATCAAAGCAGGATATCGGTTAAATTATTCTCATAGGCGTAACGTTTAGCTTCAACTTTATTTTTAAAGACCCTTATCACTTCGTATTCACGAAATTCTTTTTGCTCATTTCTTATAACTTCTATTACCGGCCGTTGTTGAATAATTTCATTGTTTATGCAAGTATTCAACAATGCAATAGAGCGCTCAGCAATTACTCCCGTTTTTTTTGTTAACGGAATGGTAATAACACGAATAATATGACAATCGTTATTTACCAAGTTTTATTTTTTCATAATAGCATTTGCAACAGGATCAATATTTAACATGCCATAATTAAACGTATGTTTAGAATCATTATCTAACGTCAATATTACTTTTTTAGCAAAAAAACTTTTGGCAATTTCTACTTCTTTTATCCTTTCTCTTGGAATTACTACAAAATCTTCTGAACCCCATTTTACAAATAAAGCTTCTTCTATCAATCCTTTTGATGATACGTCAAATTTTGCATCATATAATAAGCGTTTAGTAGTAACTGTTAATTTACCATTGTATTTTCCGCCTTTTGGTGTTTCATATAATATGGTCCAGGTATCAACCACTTTTTCATCAGGTAACATTTCGTAATTCATTTTTATAGTTTTTAGCGATTTGTATTCAATATTTTTTTGAGATGGTCTGTAATTAGTTTAAATTTTTCTTTATCCTTTTCTTTTATTTCATTTTCGGAATTAATATCAATATTAAAAAGTAGTCTACCTCCCCTTCTTAACCTTAAAAGATAATAATCATGATCATCTGTTTGCTGTGTTCTTTTTTTTGTTTTAAGCTTATCTGCAGTATTTACCCGCAAAACATTTAACAATTCAGCAAGATCTGATTCTGATGGATTTAGTTTGTGAGTAGATAGGTTTCCTTCGGTAACGCTTACGGTACAATATATAGTGTCAACCGAAAATTCATACTCCTTATAATTATCTTTTATACCATTATATTCTTTGTAGGTTAAAAAAATGGTGTAGGTCCATTTATCGGGAATATAACTTTTTACATAAACCATATTGCAAAAAAGAAATATCAATATAGAAATAAGTATGCAGGTAATGATAATAGCTTTCATGCTACTTTTTAAGTTTAATTTCTCTTACACAATGAAATTCTTTTTCGGTAAAGTATAATTTTCCATCTTTAGTAACGGTTAATGGTTTTGATCTGTCAGAACCTATACAGCCTTTACAATCTTCACCGTCCTTCATTTCCGTCATCGATCGGTAATCACTATCTTTATGGCTATTGCAGCTGTTTCCTGTGTAAACAAAGTGTATGCTCTTTACATCTGCACTTACTTCGTGTATGCAACCTTTTTCTGTTCCGATCAAAAAATTACCATTATTGAGCAGGGCTAATTCATAAAAAACATCAATATCACGCACACCATGATTTTCTCCATTATCTATTTCATAAATACTTTTTGTATTCTTTATCAATTCATCAAAAGGTAAAGTGCTTACAACACCATCGGGTGTAATTTTCCTTATTTTTTGCGGCCCATCAATAACATATAAATTATCCGATTTATCAATAACCATAGTTCTTGGATTCCAGAAGGTTGCTTTTTCCCCTGGCCCGTCTTTTACCTGTGTTTCATAAGTAAGCTGTGCATTTTTGTTTCCGGCAAATGTGCTTACTGTTCCACCGCTCAATTTTCTGATGCAGCGGTTAGCGTTATCCAAAATAAATAGTTCTCCTTTGCTATTTGATACAACCGACTTTACACCATCAAAATTGGCATCTCCAATTTCTCCATCTGTATAACCTGGATAATTCTTTGCTCTAAATACAGTTGTTACTTTTCCTTCTTTATTTATTTTGCGAATGTTATTTCTATCTTCTATCACATAAAAATACTTTGCACCATCGTACCAAATATAAAAAGGCTGATCAAAAGCTGCTTCTTTGCCTTCGCCATTTTTTGTATCACGATCGCCCGAGCCTGCAAAAGTACTTACCTCACCAACCGGTGTTATTTTACGAATACGTTGATTATTTTTATCTGCAACATACACATTCCCGTTCTCATCTGATGTTATCCCCTCAGGATGTTGGAATAAAGCGTCTTTTCCTTTTTCATCTTTAAAGCCCATTTCATTTGTAGAGCCTGATCCTGCAATGGTAACAATAATATTACCCGAACCATTAAAAGGGTCTTTTCCTGCATTGAGTGTTTTAGAACCGTTTGAATTATCAGTGCTGACAGGATTACTTTGTGTATTATTTCCTGAAGAAGAATTTGAGATGGCATTATTTGCTTTATCTTTTAATTTGCCCAGGTTTATTTGTGAATACACCGGTAAAGAAGCGCACAAAGCAAATGCTAAGCAAAATTTAATGTGTTTTGAATATAGCATGACCTAAGTTTTAGTTTTTTTATTTTTTAACTTTGGCGCCGTCAACAATAAAAACATAGTTAAAACCTGCTTTATCGCGTAATATATCATGTGTGTATTTTGCGTCACCTTCCATTATTATTCCATCAGCCTTAATATACGCTGCACCATATTTGCCGCCGCCGGCATAAGGCTGTATTAAATAACCACCATTTGCTTTATAATAACCGTCTGCATCTTTAAAGATAAAATAAAAACCTATGTTACCTACTTTAGCAGTTGGCAGACCGTAAGAATCTTTTTCAATAAAAAAATCTCCTTGTTCTTTATTTGGCCCATAGGTTAACATGTGTACTTCGGTTACTTTTAAATAATTTTTTATCATTGCAATGATCTGTGCATCTGTATAGCCAGTATATCCCTTTTGAGAAGGTTTGTTAAAAATTACAGGTAAGGGTAAGCTCTTTGCCATTTCAGCACCTTCGGCAAGTGCCATTTTATCTGCATTTTTAATTGCTGTTTCACCAACCGCCTGAAAAGAGGTCCATAGCCCGCCAACTTGCGTGCCGGTCAATCCCGTGTAATCAATTTCTAATGGCCCAAAACCGCGTAAGCGAGCAAAAGATGAAGCATTGTTATTCTCTTCTAACTCAATTTCAAAATTTACAACTTTGTTTGGCGCTTGATTGTTAGAGAAAAAACTAAAATGAAAACCCATATTAGAATCGTAAACATCTTTTGCATCAGCAGCAGTTGGTGTAACGTCAAAATCAATATAATTTTTATCTAATTCCGAAGGGCGAAGTTTTTTCTGGTGTGGTAAGCCGGTTAAACCCGGAAAATTCTGAACATTTACTTTAATGTATAACCAGGTTACATCATCCACCTTCATAAATTCTTTAAGAGGTTTATCTAAAGTAATACGGCCATAAATCGGACTTCCTGCTTTAAATTTTGTTGCAACAACATGTGCAGGGTTTGAGAATGGTAAATTTGCAAATTCGATATTTGGTTTTTTACCAAGTTTCTTTTTATTTTCTGCTACCTGATTTTCATTGCCTGCCCTTTCAATTTGATCATACCAGCCATTAATATCTAATTTAGGGTCTGAATAATCGATCATTAGACCTCCGGTGATATTTTGATTTTCTACTTCTGATCCATTATCATCTAAAAAAGTGGCAATGATCTTCATTTTCCCTTTTTCTCCCTCTTCTATATAAGGATTGGATCTGGCAATTGCACCTGCAAAGCTTGTACGGTACGAGTCGCGTGATTTATTGATGGATGGTGCAATGTCAAAATCAACATAAGCATTATTTAGATCTGCGGGACTTAATATTTTTTCGGCAGCGCCAAAAACAGACTCGCCATTTTTATCATACTTTACTTTAAACGTGATCTTGGCATCACCTTCGCTATTATTTACTTTTAATTTAGCACTCGAAAAATAACCTTTAAAAAGATCTTTAAGAGGTTTATCAAATTTAATACGGCCAAAAATATCATTTCCCGCTTTAAAATCGGTCATTACTTTATTTGATGCGCCGTCGGCAATGAATGGTTGATCTGAAAAAACAATAGTTCCTTTTAATTCATCATCTTGAGCAAGCATTAAACTATTAAAGCTGAATAAACTTAAAATGGCAATTAGCAGTCGGGTTTTCATATAATTTGGTTTTTATAATGTAAAGATTGTGAATTATAAGACCCAAAAATTTCAATTTTAACCAGCGCTTAAATTTTGGGAACTAACGTTGCGAACTATCATACTTTGAATAAATTGTTGGATAACGTTTCATTTCGCTTATTGAATCACTAATAGTAATAAAAAGTATGGTGCTGTCATCAGTTGGGTAAGCCGGAGCGTAAAGGTTAAAAAGAAAACGTAAACCGTATTCAGGATAAGTATAATTTACTTTTCGTGTGCTACCACCGCCATCGAAATGCGTGTTGTGTTTTCCCAATATATTTTCCACATCAGAAGACCTTGAAAGAGCATTTAAACCCTTTGGCAATGAACCTTTGTATTTTTGCGGTTCAATAATGATCTCATCCAAATAAACATATTTTTTAAACTCTTCTATTTTTGACTGAAGATCTTTTCTTTCAATGGTTCCACCTTCTTTAAAAACATATTTTAATTGTAAACCTTCATAATCATAATAAATAAACACATCGGGGTTGTACCTGTTATCTTCACTGTTTACAGGGTCTTTAGATGTTGAAAACTTATATTTTCCTAACTGTGTAATAAGGTTACGGCTTGTATCCCCCAATAATTTGGTATTTATATAAGAAAAAAGACTATTTCCATCAACTTTAAGATCGATCTTAGAGCATGGTTGGCCAATATTTATCTCCTTTTCTTCATTGCTGGTTTTATTTAAACACGAGCAGGAAATAAAAAGAAAGATGAGGGTAAAGATCTTAATCAAATACATTGTTTTTACTTTAAATTTCAAAAAAAATATGATCAAAAAAAGAAAATATTAATCAGGGCAACTAAGTGCAGAACTAACGCATGCTAATTAGAACTAACGTTTATATGATTTTATGCTGATTGTGTAATCACAGCTTAATTATTTACATTTATAAAACAAAATGAAGCGCTTTTTAAGATCTATCCTTTTTTTACTGCTTGTTTCTGATTTCAGAGCACAAGAAGATATTGCGGCGTTAAAAAATGTAATTGCCACCACCAAAGATGATTCTACCAGATTAGAGGCATACTGGCTATTGGCAAAAACTTACAGGCCTATTGATCAAAGTATATCCCGGCGGTATATAGATACCATTCAAACAAGCATTAATGAGTATAAGAAAATAAACAAGACACTTCTCCATTATCACCTTTTATATAAAGCAAATTCTTTAACAACACTTGCTAATATTGAATTAATAAACGACAACCTTGATGAGAGCATTAAAATTAATTTGCAATGCGCAAAAATGTACGAGCAATTAAATGATGAACGTCTTCTATCAGTATCTTTAAGTAATGTAGGTGCTATTTTTGTTATTAGCGGTAAACTTCACGATGCAGTTATTTATCTTAAAAAGAGTATGGTAATTACCAGGGATATATATAACACATACCCGGCTAACAGTGCTATGCAAATATCAATGGCAGAGTCTTTTGTAAATCTTGGCGCTGTTTATTCAAAGCTTTCAAATACCGATTCAGTTTCGCGTGTGCCTTATGCCGATACTTCAATTTATTTTTATGAAAGTGCCTTACAACTTTATTTAAAAAACAAGGATGAAAATGGAATAGCTTTTTGTTATACCGGTATGGTAACAGGTTATAGAATGAAAAAGGATTTTAAAAGAGCTTTATTTTATGGCAATAGATCGCTTGAAATTTTCAGAAGACTTGGGGATGAAGCAGAAATGTCTCAAACATATATAAACCTTTCGGATATTTATTTTGATACAAGAAACTTTAACAAGGCATTGAAGTACGCAGATTCGGTTGAAATGATCTGTCTCAGGCACGGTCTTTATGAGAATTTGTTATATATCTACGAAACAAAAATGTTATCATATGAAATACTTAAGGATGTAAAGAATCAATTGTCTTATTTTAAAAAATTCAGGCAACTAAAAGACTCATTAAATATTGTTAACAATACAGTATCTATTGAAGAATTAAAGACACAATATGAGACTGAGCGAAAAGGAAACGAGATCGTGAAGCTAAGCAAAGATAATAAGATACAGGAATTGCAATTAGAAAAGGCCTCAGAAACAAAAAGCCGGTTAATTACTATAATTATTTCAATTGTGCTGGTGTTGTTATTACTTGCTTTGCTAATTTTCTTTTTAATGAGAACTGTTGCCGAACGTAAAAAAGCTTATTTAAAATTACAGGAAAAAAATATTGAGATCCAGAATCAATCAGAAAAATTAAGTGAACAATCAAAAGTGCTTTCAAGGTATCAAAGTCAAATGAGTAACGACTTTATTTTTGCAGCACTTGGATCTATAAAAGACCTTGTAGTAAATGACGAAACTGAAAAAACGGTGCAACAGTTACAGGTGTTTTCTAAATTAATGCGCGAAACCCTTAATAGCTCCGAAAAAGAGAATATCTCTCTTGAAACCGAAATTAAATATTTGCAAACCTACATTGGGTTTGAACAAAAAAGACTTAATAGTAAAATAGACCTTGTTTTAGATCTTCCGGATGATATCGACGAGATCTTATTACCTCCAATGATGTTACAACCACTTATAGAAAATATAATTAAACTTGCTGCTGAAAAAAAGATAAACGAATCTCAGATCGATCTTTTTATATCTGCTGAAAAAGAGGCCTTAAGGGTGAAAATGAATTATCATATTGTTTTGCAACCTGATGATATTGCAATTTATAAGATCGAACGCAGTCTTAATATTATACGTCATCGGATAGAAATGCTTTTTAATGCTTTAAAAAAAGAAATGCTCCCAAACTATTTTATTTCCAGATCAGTTTCAGAATTGGCAATAAAGCCGGAAGTTGAATTTTGTTTGCCTTTAATCTATAAATATTAAAAGATTGAAATTTTTAAATACATATTTTTTATCTTTTTTATTCTGTTTTTTGCAGTTTTTGGTAGCAGCCCAACCTAATATTGATTCGTTGAAGCTGGTTATTTCTAATGCAAAGTCAGATACTACCCGCATTAAAACATATAACCGCTTAGCTATAATTCATTCGCGTAACGATGCAGAGTTGGCTAAATTATATGCAGATAGTGCATTAAATGAAATAGACAATTCCAAAAAGCAAGACGGGTCTTTAAAATTATATGAAATGGAAAGATCAAGGGCCTTTTCTATAATAGGGCATTTGGCTTTCAGACTTGGAAACTCGGAGGAGGCTGTAGAATATTGCATTAAGGCTTTAAAGATCTCAGAAAAGTTCAATGAAAATAAAAATACAGCAAAACTGTTAAGTAATCTTGGTGCAACTTTAGGAAAGATAGGAAATAATACTGAAGCCAAGTTTTATTACACAAAGGCTTCTAAAATGAGAGAGAGAATTTACAGGGATGAGAACAAAAGTAAGCGTTCAAAAATGGATCTCGCCTCTTCTTATATTAATTTAGGTGGTGTTTTTATTGAGCTTGAGAGTTCTGACAGTTCTTTATTCTATTTAAAAAAAGCATTGGTATTACTAGATTCAAACGAAAAAAGTGATCCTTTAGGTTTATGTTATATGTATTTAGGTGGCAGTTATCTGCAAATGAAAAACTATCCACAGGCCATTAAGTACGCTCAAAAAGCAATTGATCTTTATTTGTTGCTCGGCATTCCTGAAAAGATCTCATCTTGTTATGCAAGCCTTTCAGGTATATATTTTGAGGCGAAAAATTATCAAAAAGCATTGTACTATTTAGATATTGCTGAAGAAATTAATAAGAAAAATTCATTGAATAATGATCTTTTAGATATTTACAAAAATAAAGCACAGGTTTATGAAAAGTTGGGTGATAGTAAACAGGAGATCTTTTATCTTAAAAAGCACGCTAAATTAAAAGACTCTCTTTTGGCCGAAAACCACAATGAACAGATCATTGAATTGCAAACGCAATATGAAACCGAGAAAAAAGAAAAAGAAATAATACGGCTTAATAAGGACAATAAAATCCAGGAGCTTGAATTGGATAAGAAAGCAAAGACTAAACAGAGATTGACAATTATTATTATTTCGGTTATTTTAGTGATACTTATACTGGGCATTTTAACTGTTTTTTTAATGAGAACCATTTCTGAAAGAAAAAAAGCGTACTTAAAACTCCAGGAAAAAAACATTGAGATCGAAAATCAATCTGAGGCCTTAAGCAAACAGGCAAAATTAATTACACGGTATCAAAGTCAAATGAATCCGCATTTTATGTTCAATGCATTAAATACAATTCAGGGTTTTGTTGTAAATGGCAAAAAAGAAAAAACGATAGAACAGATCACTTCATTTTCAGCTCTTATAGATGAAACGCTTGATAACTCTTTACAGGAGAGTATTCGTTTGACGAAAGAAATTGAGTACTTAAAAAATTATCTGAAATTTGAACAGGCCAAATTCGCAAACAAAATAGATCTTATTATAAATATAAGTGATGTTGATGCGCACGAATTATCAATTCCGCCAATGCTCATACAGCCTTTTATTGAAAACACCCTTAAACATGGTGGCATGCATAATATTGTAAATGCACAAATAAACATTAGTTTTTTTAAAGAAAATAATTACTTAAAAGTTATAATTACTGATAATGGTATGGGCTTTGATTCAGATACCGACATTTTTAAACGTTCACACGCTATTTCTATGCTGCGTTCGCGGATCAAACTAATATTTGATACTGCGGGAGCTGAAATAATGCCCGATTATTTTGAGATAATATCTAAACCGAAGATAGAAAATGGGACGATTGTAAAATTTTATTTACCTTTAATTCCAAAATATGAATTCTATTATCGTTGATGATGATGCTGATTGTATTACTGCGTTGCAGGGAATAATTAATAGCTATTGCCCAAAAGTAAACATTTTAGGCACGGCAAATAATATTACTGCAGCTGTAAAACTGATCAATGCAACTAATCCACAATTGGTTTTTTTAGATGTAGAGATAGGTAATGAAATGGGCTTTGATCTTTTTAAGTATTTTCCTTCGCCTGATTTTGAAGTTGTTTTTACTACTGCACATGAAAAATACGCGCTTAAGGCAATAAAAAGCTCGTGTTATGATTTTTTATTAAAGCCTGTTAATATAGAAGAGTTAATAACGGTAGTTTCGAAACTTGAGCAGGAAAAAAAATCAGATCCAAAACAAAATGTGAATGTTCTTCTCGATAATTTAAAAGCAAAAGACCATGGATTAAAAAAGATCGCTATTCCTTCAAACGACGGCTATGCCTTTATTGATGTGGATGATATTATTAGCCTGGAAGCTGACGGCAAGTACACTAAAATTACAGCGGTAAAAGGATTAAGATCCCTTTCAACAAAAAATATTGGTGAGTTTGAAGAGTTATTAGATCCTGCTCTTTTTTTTAGGACTCACAAATCATGGATCGTTAATTTAAATCATATTCGAAAGTTTTTAAAAACCGAATGTCAGGTACTTCTTTCTAACGATGCTCTGGCAGATGTATCATCCCGCAAAAAAGAAGAATTTTTAAAATTATTTGATAAGGCCTGATCAATTATCAAACTCTAAAGTAAATTCTGTTCCTACCCCTAACTCACTTTTAATACTTATCTGCCCTCCCATTGTTTCTACTTGTGTTTTAACCATGTATAAGCCCATTCCTTTTCCATCCACACTTAAATGAAAGCGTTTGTAAAGCCCGAAAATTTTATCGCCATGTGCTTTTAAATCAATACCAATACAGTTATCTGAAAAAATAAGTTTTGTTTTTCCGTTAACGTGTGTGCTTTTAATATTTATTACAGGTGCTTCATTTATTTTGCGGTATTTTATACTGTTAGATATAAGATTGTAAAAAACGCTGTACAAATATCCTTTTATAGCGGGCATCTTTTCTATTTCTGAGAAATCAGTATGTATAGTGGCATTCTCTTTAACGATAACATCATTAATACTTTCTTTTATTTGTTCAACAATATCATTAAAGCCAATGAATTCTTTCTTTTCTCCAATTTCTTTTTTTGATTGAAGTATATAGTTCAGATCAAGTATTGTATTATCGAGATTTTTTACTGATGATACGAAACCTTTTAAACATTCTTTCCTCATCTCTTCGCTAATGTCGGGTCTTTCAATAAGAGACGATAGGCCAAGAATACTTGCAACAGGTGCCCTTAAGTTATGAGATACAATGTAAGTAAATTGTTCAAGATCTTTGTTTCGTTGTGTAAGATCTTTGGTGATCTTACTTCTTTCTTTTTCATACAATTTTAGATCTGTTATATTTCTTGAAGCAATGCTTAAACCTAAAAGTTGTTTTGCATCATTTAAAATGGGGTGCATACTAACAAATAGCCAGCTTTCATTTCCTTTTTCATCAATATAAATTGTTTCATAAGTTGTTTTCTCCTGGCGTTGTAATACTAGGTCAAGTTTACTACGTACTTCCTCTTTTCTGTAATCCGGCATTATATCAATGTAGTTTAGATTTTCAGAAAGCACTTTACCTGTTTGTATCATTGCCATTTCTTTAGCCATGTAATTAAAAGATAAAATAGTTGCATTTTTGTTTAACAAAACATAAGCTGTATCTGTATTTTCAAGAATATTTCTGAGGTTAGCTTCAGCGTTTTTTAAAGCGATCTCTGCCTCAAGTCTATACGTAATATCTTCCACCGTACCTATCATTTTTATTGGTGCAAGTGTTTTTTTATCAATAATGATCTCGGCGCTTTCTCTTACCCATCTTAACTCTCCGTTTGGCCTAACCACCCGGCGTTCGATGTCATATTTTGAATTTTCTTTTAGCGCTTTTGAAATAGCATCTGCAACCATTACTCTATCATCGGGATGAACGGATTCAAAAAAGTTTTTAATACTCGATTCAAATGCACCCGGATCATAACCAAAAATTCTATATACCTCGTCTGACCATTTAAGTGCATTCAATAAATTATCATCAGTTTCAATAAGGTTCATTTCCCAACTTCCAAAATGCGCGAGACGTTGTGCTTCTGCCATCATTTTTTCGCTTTGGTTTACGATCTCCAGTGTTTTTTTAAATTCGGTAATATTCTTTGAAAAGCATGAGGCGCCAATTACCTCATTTTTATCAAAAATTGGTTGAAGCGAAAGCTCCGTCCATACTTCAACACCTATTGAATTATCATACTCTTCAATTAAAAAACTTTCTCCCGCAAAAACCCGTTTATAATAGGTGTCCCATTTTATTAACCTTTCAGTAGAAAAACCTTGTAACTCTGTAAGATCATCTCCCGGTTTTAGTACATTTCCGGTTAAGAGTTTTATTGTGGTAATAAAAGCATTGTTTGCAGCAATAAGCCTGCGGTCTTTGCCAATACTCCATATCATATCGTTGGTGCTGTTAATTAAAGCATCTGTATTTCTTCTGTCTTTTTCAATTTGTTCGGTTAATTCACCTGAAGCGTTTGCTATTTCTGCTTCATAATTTTTACAGCGAAGATCAAAATCGTTATATGAATTATTGATCTGTTGCAATAATTCTTTCAGTTTTTCGGGAAGAACTTCAGTATCCGGATAAAAGGAATTTATTTGTTTTTGTAGTAGCTTATTGAACATTATTTATATAAAATTAAATTAACTCTAACCTACTCTTATCAATCACATTATAAAGTTATTTTATCTTATAACAATTGCCTTTTCATTAAGAACAGCAAGGCAACATATGTAAGATTTTGTTGGTTTTTGTAAAAAATCAGGCCCTTTTTGCGCCAAAAAAAGTTAACTGAATATTAAGAAATCAAGTTAAAGCAATTTAGTTGGGCTTAAACTTAATAATTTGGTGAAATATGTATAATGATGTAGGCTTTGTGTTGGGAGTAATTTTGTATCAAATCAAAAACTCAAACATGAAAAACATTTTACAAGCTTTAACATTAAGTGTCATTACAGTTGGCACAACATTATCACAAACATCAGTTACCGGGCCTAGTAGCTCTCAAACGCCATATATTACACCCGTAGCAAGTGGCGTTACCGTTACTTCTATTTTAACAGCAACCGATATGATAGGTACCTATAAAATGTGCGGTACACCTGATGGCTTAGGCGCTTTTGATAATGGCAACGGAACTTTTACTTTATTGATGAACCATGAATTTGGAAATACAGCCGGCGTTAACCGCGATCACGGGTCAAGCGGCTCATTTGTTTCAAAATGGACCATAAACAAAACTACTTTGGCCGTTACCAATGGTGTTGATCTTATTCAAAATGTAAATTTATGGACAGGTACTACCTATACTACATACAATTACACTAACCCTTCTCCATCTGCCGCATTTGCCCGTTTTTGTTCGGCAGATCTTGCTCCTTTTACGGCATTTTATAACCCTCAAACAGGTTTAGGAACCCAGGAACGTATTTTTATGAATGGCGAAGAAAATGGTAACGAAGGACGAATGATGGCACATATTGCTACAGGTTCTGCTGCAGGCGATTCTTATGAACTTCCATATTTAGGCAAATTCTCTGCTGAGAATTATGTGGCTTGTCCCTACCCGGCTAATAAAACAATAATGGCAGGCATGGATGATCAAACACCCGGCCAGGTTTATATGTACATTGGTACAAAAACCAATACAGGAACGGATATTGATAAGGCCGGATTAAGCAATGGTAAAGTATTTGGTGTTGCCGTTACAGGTCTTTTAGCTGAAGTAAATGCAAGTGTTCCTGCTGCCAATACAACATTTACATTAGTTGATCTGGGTAATGTTTCTGCAATTACGGGCGCTTCTTTAAATACAATGAGCAATAATAATGGTGTAACTACTTTTCTTCGTCCTGAAGATGGTGCCTGGGACCCGGTAAACCCAAGTGATTTTTATTTTGCTACTACAAATGGTTTTAATAGCAACAGCAGATTGTGGAGATTGCGTTTTACCAATATTAATAATCCTGAATTAGGAGGAACTATTACTGCGGTACTTGATGGATCTGAAGGCCAGCAAATGTTTGATAACCTTACAATAGATAACTCGGGCCATGTTTTATTGGTTGAAGATGTTGGTAACAACGCTCACCTTGGTAAAGTTTGGCAGTATAATACGCTTACCGATGTTTTAACCCAAATTGCGTCGCACGATGCTACGCGTTTTGTTACAGGCGGCTCTAATTTTTTAACACAGGATGAAGAGTGCTCGGGTATATTAGATGTGCAATCTATTCTTGGTCCGGGTATGTTTTTGGCTGTAGATCAGGCGCATTATAGCATTGCTGGAGAAGTGGTTGAAGGCGGCCAGATTATTGCTATATATAATCCCACAACGTTTAACTCAAATCCTGAAATAAATGTTCAAGGCAATAACACTAATATTATTGATGGAAGTACTACTGCCAGTACAGGTAATAATACAGATTATGGTTTAGTTGGTATTAGTTTTCCTCAATCTAAAACATTTGTTATTCAAAATTCAGGTCCGGGTACTTTAACTATAACAGGCATTAATGTAAGCGGTACAAATGCAAGCGAGTTTACGTTGGTTAGTCCAACGGCATTTCCATTAGCAGTTGCACCAAGTGCAACACAGGCAATAACTGTTCAGTTTTCGCCAACCGCGGCTGGTATTCGTACAGCTACATTAAATATAAATAACAATGATTTTAGCGAAGGCTGGTACGATTTTAAAATTCAAGGAAACGCAATGATAACAACAGGTATAAGTTCATTGATTACTACAACGGAATTTGTGAGTTTGTATCCTAATCCAACTAAAGATGAAGCAACGGTAAAAATTGTTTCTGAAAATAGCGGAAAAGCAATTGTAAATATTTACGATATACAAGGTAAACAGGTGAATATAGCTATTGAAAAAAATATTGAAAAAGGCGAAAATGTAATACCTGTAAATACCGTTGATCTTAAAAACGGGTTATATTTTGTTGAAGTAATTACTGCCAATAAAACCACAAGAATTGAAATGGTTGTAAGCCATTAATTTATTATTCCGTAAAAAGTTATAGGCTGGGTATGCAAAAGCATGCCTGGCCTTTACTGCTTAATTATTTAATTAAAATGAAAAGAAAATTTATTGTACTTGTATTTACTTGCTTATTATTAGGCCTCACGTTTTCTTTTAAAAAAAATGCTGAGCCAGATAACTATATTCAAGAATATGAAACAAAACTGACTGTTTTTAAAAACAGCCAGCAAGTTTTATTAAAATGCATTTCAGAATGTGACCTTTCTTCAAAGAAGGATATTGAAAAAATAAGGACTCAAATTAATACAACACGTCTTGCTTTAAAAAGTGTGGATTTTTGGTTAAGGTATTTAGAGCCTGTATCCTATAAAAAAATAAATGGCCCTTTGCCGGTTGAATGGGAAACAGAAGTATTTGAAAAATTTGAAAAGCCTTATAAGCGCGAAGGCGCAGGATTAACATTAGCCGCACTTTATTTAGAAGAAGATACTATTAAGAGGGAAGTTCTTGCAGGTTTGATCAATTCGTCGGTTAATGCCGTTAAAGTTTACAATGCAGATTCTATTACATCACACTTAAAAGAGTACCATCATTTCTTTTTATGCAATCGGTTGTTTTTACTAAATCTTGCAACCATTTATACAACAGGTTTTGAGTGCCCGCAAACAGAAAATGTGATTAGTGAATTAAAAAGCATGCTCATTAATGTTAAGGGTACTTACAGTGTTTTTAATAAAAGCTTTTATAACAATCAACTTTCTGATAAATATCTTGAGCTATATGAACAAACCATTGAGTTTGTAAACAACCAGTCGGAAGATTTTGAAAAATTCGATCATTTTACATTCATCAAAAACTATGTTAACCCCTTGTTTACCCTTAATCAGCAATTAATAAAAGAAAATAATGTTGTTAGTAAAAGCTATGTAGACTATTCACTTAATAAGAACAGCACTTCTATATTCAGTAAAAATTTATACACCGGTCAAAATTCAAAAGGTGTTTATATAAGAGTGTATGACCAAAAAGCATTAGCAGAAATAGAAAAAATAGGAAAACTTTTATTTTACGACCCTATTCTTTCAGGCAATAATCAAAGAAGTTGTGCTTCTTGCCATAAGCCGGCAGAATACTTTACAGATACGTTGAACGGTACCAATCTGCAATTTAACAGGCAAAATTCTTTACCTCGTAATTCACCATCACTTATCAACTCACCATACAATCATTTAATACTGCTGGATGGAAAGCATATTTCGTTGCAACATCAAACCAAAGATGTTATTACAAACCCAATAGAAATGGGAAGCAATGAAAAAGAAATACTAGAGAAAGTACTGAGTTGTAATGAATACAAAAAGGCATTTAAAGATTTTCTAAAATATACACCAACCGAAAAAGAAATAAACATAGAACATATCTCTTCGGCAATTACCTTATATTATTCAAAATTTAGCAAAGCCTACTCACCTTTTGATCTTGCAATGAATAATAAAACTACCCTTGATAGATCATCGCAGGAAGGTTTTAATATTTTTATGAGCAAGGCCCAATGCGCTACTTGCCATTTTGCCCCGCAATTTAATGGCGTAAAACCGCCATATGTTGGCTCGGAGTTTGAAGTTTTGGGTGTGCCTGCAGATACAGGTTTTAAAAGTCTGAGTTCAGATAAAGGCAGGTTTACTGTTAACCCAGCTTATGAAATGGCAAACGCCTTTAGAACCGGAACATTAAAAAATATTGAAAGAACAGCCCCATATATGCACAATGGTGTTTTTAAAACACTTAACCAGGTAATTGATTTTTATGATGCAGGCGGTGGCGCCGGACACGGACTGGAAGTTAAAAATCAAACACTTTCTTCTGATTCTTTACACTTAAATAAAGAAGAAAAAAACAAATTAATTGTATTTATGAGATCGTTAAATGAGCAAATAGATTTTGAAAAGGCTCCTGAAAAATTACCGGAATCAAAAATTAAACGTTTAAATAAAAGAAAGATCGGCGGTGAATATTAATATGAAATATTTTAAAATTGTTTGTATGCTTTTTGTGATCGTTGTTTTGCAACAATGTCATTCACAAAAAGACGTAATGTATGAATTTCCGGACGCGATGTTGCCGCATGTAAAAGTAATGTTTGCTGAACGTTGTGATAAAGGAAAGATACTTTACGACCTTACCTGTGCAAAATGTCATAATAGTAAGGTAAAAGGTAAGGTTATAATTCCCGATTTTAAGCCGGAGCAATTGACCGGCTATACATTAAGGGTGCAAAACACGCAGCACGAAACAAATATGCCGGATACTTTAGTAACTGAAGAAGAACTTGGAATTATTATGACGTTTTTGAATTATAAGAAAAAGAACAAATAAAACGTTCTCAATTTTTGCTGCAAAAATAAATAAGCTCACCTGCCGGCAAACGGTATCTATCTACCAATTCGGGTGAAAGTGTATTTACAAAATCATCTGCTTTAACAGTAAAGCCGGCAGCAGCTAATTTATCCTTGTAATCTAAACCAAATAAACGCACGTGGTCTTTTTGCCAGAAATGAATCTCGCGATCTGCTTCGCTGGTGATAGTTTTATCTTCGTAAGTTGTTGCGCGTGTAGTATCTAACGGTACCTGGAAAATACCCCAGCCACCGGGTTTCATAATACGGTATAATTCCCGCATACATTGATCAGCATCTTCCACATGCTCTAATACGTGATTGCAAAATATCACATCAAAGGTATTGTCTTCAAATGGTGCTTTATGTAAATCGAAATGCACATCGGCTATAGGGCTGTTATAATCGCCGGTTGTATATTTTAAGTTCTTTTGCGCTTTAAATAATTTGTAAAAACATTGTTCAGGCGCAATGTGTAGCATATTATGCGGCTTTGTAAAAAAATCTGTTTTCTCTTTTAAGTATAACCATAATAACCTGTGACGTTCTAAAGACAAGCTACCCGGGCATAATACATTTTTGCGTTTTGCTTTGCCGCTGTATCCATAAGGTAAAAATTTACGGTAGGTTTTGCCTGTTATTGGGTCTTCGTAGCGGTTACCATAATATAATACCGGCGCCAGCTTGCTAAATATCAAACTTAGTTGAATTAATATAGGACGGGGAATGGTTCTTAAAAGAAAATGGAACATCTTATGTTTTATAATGAAGGCTTAAAGATAATAAATTTTACATAAACAAAACTCCATTACTGTGTCACGTCGAGCGGAGTCGAGAAGCTTGCGGGAAGGTCACTTAAACAAATGCGAAGTGAAATTCTTACATCTTGCGCTATCTTTTAATGATTCCCAATCAGAGTTGATTAAAGCTTCTTTTTTCTTTCTACTCCATTTTTTAATGCGTGTTTCCCATTCAATGGCTAAATCAAAATCAGAAAAACGTTCATAAAATTTAAGAGTGACAGGCCTTCTATTATAAGTAAAGGATCTTTATCTATTCCTGAATTATGCTCGATTATTCTTTGATCCAGATCATTAGTAACGCCAGTATAATATAGGCCATCACAAAATTGTAATATGTAAACATAAAGATATCTTATTACCATTTAAATATGGTTTTTTGAATGTGTCTCGACTCCGCTCGACATGACACGCGCCGGTAGTTGTATTATGACCGAAGACTAAAATCTAACAACCGTTATATATCAAACAATCCCCCGTCCTTTTTCCAGATGCTTTTGCCAAGATGTTTGTAGGCTTTTTCGGTAGCTTCGCGGCCACGAGGGGTGCGGGTCAAATAACCTTCCTGCACTAAAAACGGCTCATATACTTCTTCAATGGTGCCGCTTTCTTCACCAACTGCTGTGCTAATCGTACCAATACCTACAGGCCCGCCTTTAAATTTATCAATAATGCAGCTAAGAATACGGTGATCCATTTCGTCCAATCCATTCTGATCAACATTCAAGGCTTTTAAAGAATAAGTAGCCATTTCAATATCAATATGGCCATTGCCTTTTATTTGTGCAAAATCGCGAACCCTGCGCAATAAAGCATTGGCAATACGCGGTGTTCCCCTGCTCCTGCGGGCTATTTCGTAAGCCGCTTCATCTTTAATGCCAACATTTAAAATATCAGAACTTCTCTGTACAATACCGGTTAGTACTTTACTATCGTAATAATTTAAACGACTGGTAATACCAAAACGCGCACGTAGCGGAGAGGTTAATAAACCACTGCGGGTTGTAGCACCAACCAAAGTAAAAGGGTTTAATTTTATCTGAACGGTTCTTGCGTTTGGCCCGCTATCGATCATTATATCGATCTTATAATCTTCCATGGCAGAATACAAATACTCCTCTACTATCGGACTTAAACGATGAATTTCATCAATAAATAAAACATCAAAAGGTTCTAAATTGGTCAATAATCCGGCCAGGTCGCCAGGCTTATCTAATACCGGACCACTGGTTACTCTTAGATTAACACCAAGATCGTTTGAAATGATATGCGCTAAAGTTGTTTTTCCTAAACCCGGAGGGCCATGTAATAATACATGATCTAAAGCCTCGTTACGCTGTTTTGCAGCTGCCACAAACACACGTAAATTATCTACAACGTTTTGTTGGCCGCTAAAATCGTCAAAAGCTACAGGCCGCAAAGCGCGCTCTATCTCTTTATCCGTTGTGTTCAAATTTTCGGCGTCAGGATTTAGATTGTCATTCATAATATAAAGGTAGATGAAAGATCAAAGGTATCTTGCTACAATTTATAGAATTAGTTCATATCTTTAAGATTATGAAAAAACTAGCTACTATTTTATTTACCGCTTTGCTTTATTTTAGTCAATCGGCTCAAACCTATAATAAAATGCTGATGTCCGATACCACTACATGGCAGCATTTCGGCATTTTGCTTGGTGTTAAAAGCAGTCAGGCTCTTGCAATAAACCTTAACTGGAATTCGATGGCAGCTATTGATACTATTACGAATAACGGTAATGTTTACAAAAAGGTTTATGAGCTGGCTATTCCTGCAGCCATAACATATACCAATAAAATACTTAAAGGTTACATGCGTGAAGATACGATCGCTAAAAAAGTTTATTTTAAAGAGAATTTAGCTAATCCTGAATTTGTATTGTATGATTTTAGTTTAAATGTAAATGATTCTACTTTATTAAACTTTCCATACAATACTTCTTTTAATGGCTATTACCGCGTTGATTCGATCGTTACAAAAACTGAGATATGCGGACCAAGAAAACATTTTTACATAAGAAAACACGTAAACAATTCAATGCCTGCTATAAATTATTTTGAATACATTGAGAGCATTGGCTCAACATATCATTTATTATACCCTTATACGAATGGCTTAAGTGATAATATGATGTCTTTTCCGGCTAATTGTAATCATAAATGGATGCTTGGCTTGGCTTGCAAAAAAAATAAAACAAACCAGCAATATCAAAGCTGCACTTCTGCTTTAACCTTTTGGACAAATTATACCAATGGCTGTAATTATTACTTTTTTACCAGCGGCCTTGATGAACTTTCAGGATCAGATCGTTTCTCTATCTATCCTAACCCTGCAACTTCACGCATTAAAATAAAAGCTGATCCTGAAAAGACACCATCAATTACAATTTATGTTATTGATGTGCTTGGAAAAGTGCTGCAATCCCATAAAAATGTAAGCATTAATTCAGCTGATAAGGGCTACGAATTAAATACTACTGGCCTTGAAAACGGTATCTATTCATTACTAATTGAGACTGCCGATTTTAAAAGCACAAAGACCTTTCTTATTCAAAAATAAACCTGCTTAAGGTTAACAATTTATTACAATTCTTTTCTCACTTAAAGTTCTGCTTTAAGTAAAAATGTTATTTTTAGATTCAAATTTGTACGATATGTTATTACAAAAAATAAAATATATGGCCATTGGTGTGGCTATGACAGCAGGTGTGGTATTAATTTATAACAACCGCGATGTGTTTAAGAACCTAACCGGCAGCAATAAAAACGGCGGTATTGTTAATAAGATAAATCCCGAGTTTGCCAGCTACATCAGTGCATTTACAACGGGCTATATTTCAACCGGCTCAACCATTAAAATTAAGCTGAGTAGCGAATTTGCCAATACAACCCAATTAAATAAATCCTTAGAAGAAAAATATTTCTCCTTTTCACCATCTATTGAAGGTGAAACTGTTTGGAAAGACGGGCAAACCCTTGAGTTCAGACCCAAAGAACGCTTAAAACCCGGCCAAATTTATACAGCTACTTTTAACTTAAGCAAACTGGTTGAAGTTAAAAAAGAATTGCAGGAGTTTGAATTCCAGTTTCAGGCTATTCAACAATCTGCGCAATTGCAGGTAAATGATCTAAAGAGTTATCATTCTAACGATTACAGTTTTTACAGCTTAAGGGGAAATATCTCAACTGCCGATTTTGCAGATGCTGCCATTTTAGAAAAAACATTTGACGCAAAATTGAATAGTAAAAACCTTGCCGTTAAATGGACGCATAACGAAAAAGGGACGCTTCATAAATTTGTAATTGATAGTATTGAAAGAGGCAGCTCTTCGCAAAAACTGAATTTGAGCTGCGATGGAAAAGATCTTAATATTACTTATACAGCAAAGCAAAGTTTTGATATTCCTGCAAAGGATGAATTAACACTTTTAAATGTCCGCGTTGTTTCTGCAGATGCTGATCCTTATGTTTTAGTTAATTTCTCAAATCCCATTGATCAAAACCAGGCGCTGGAAGGGCTCATTAGCATTGATAAATTGACTGAAACAAAATACATTGTTAATAATAACCAGGTGCTTATTTATCCGGCAAATGCTAAGAGCGGTTCCTATGTTTTAAAAGTTCAGTCTGTAAGAGATACCAAAGGCCAATTAAGCGAGACTTCTGAGCATAATATTGTTTTTGAAGATGCTAAACCCGCTGTTAAATTTAGTGGCGAAGGAAATATTTTACCTTCTACCAATAACCTTTCCATGCCTTTTGAAACTGTGAATTTAAGAGCAGTTGATGTTAAGATCATTAAAATTTACGAGAACAACATCCTTCAGTTCTTACAAACCAACGATATGGATGGCAATGGACAAATTGCACAGGTTGGTAAAAAGATAATTGAAAAGCGTATTAATCTTGGTATTACAAATCCTGCTGATTATGGCGTTTGGAAAAAATTCTCTTTAGATCTTAGTACGCTTATTAAATCTGAGCCCGGCGCTATTTACAAAGTGTATTTAAGCTTTAAAAAAGCCTACTCTACTTTTCCTTGCTTAGGAAATAATAACGATGAGAAATTTGAGATGGAAGAGATCAAAGCACCGGAAGATGAAGAGAACATTTCATACTTCGGTTATTATTATGATGAATATTCTTACAATTACGATTATGGTTACGAAGGAGATTACGAAGGTGAAGGCGGCGATGGCGAAGAGAATGAGAACAGCTGGCAGTTCCGCGATAATCCATGCAAAAATGCGTATTACACACAATACGGACGTTCGGTTTCAAGAAGCATCTTAGCTTCTGATCTTGGATTAACAGTTAAAAAAGGTAATGACGGAAGCTTTTTTGTTGTAGTGAATGACCTGGTTACAACAAAACCAATGAGCGGTATTGAGATTGAAATGTACGATTATCAAAAGCAACTGATCATTTCATCCAAAACAAATTCTGATGGACAGGCCTTTATTTCTCCGGGCCAAAAACCTTATTTCATTATTGCTAAAAAAGACAAGCAGCGCGCTTATTTAAAATTAGACGATGGCGCAACGCTTTCATTAAGCATGTATGATGTTTCGGGAGATGCGATTAAAAAAGGCGTAAAAGGCTTTATTTATGGTGAACGTGGTGTTTGGCGGCCGGGCGATTCTTTATTCTTAACTTTTATTTTAGAAGATAAATTAGGTTCTATTCCAACTGGTCATCCTGTACAGTTTGAATTGACTAATCCACAAGGTCAGTTATACAAACGTATGATCAGCAGCAAAGGCGTTGATGGTTTTTACAATTTCTCTTGTGCTACCGATAAAAATGCGCCAACCGGTTTATGGAATGCAGATGTAAAAGTGGGCTCAATGCATTTTAGCAAAAGTGTGCGTATTGAATCTATTATGCCAAACCGTTTAAAAATTGAAGTGAACGTTGGTGATAATAAATTATTAATTGGTACAAAAGATAATATGGTGAAGCTGCATACCAATTGGTTAACAGGTGCTACTGCAAGAGGCTTGGCGGCTAACATTAATGTATCTTTAAGCTCAGCAAGAACCGAGTTTGCAAAATATCCTGATCATAATTTTGATGACCAAACCATTCGATTTGAAGCTCAGCAAATAACCATTTTTGATGGCAAGGTTGATGAGAACGGAAACACAAGCTTCCCTTTAAAATTAGATCTTGGTAAAAATGCTCCGGGGCTTTTAAAAGCCAACTTTAACACGCAGGTATTTGAGCAAGGTGGCGCCTTTAGTGTAGACCGTTTTACGGTGGATTATTCGCCTTACGCTTACTATACGGGGATTAAAATGCCGGAAGGTGAAAGAAATTCAGGAATACTTTATACAGATAAAGAACATTCTATTGACATAGCTACTGTTGATGCGTTAGGTAATCCTGTGTCATGCAGCAATTTAAAATTTGAATTATATAAATTAGAATGGCGCTGGTGGTGGGATCAGTACCGCGATGAACTGGCAAATTATGCTTCAGATGATTATCACCGCAGCATTCAGCAAGAGAATTTCTCTTCTAAAAATGGTTCTGCAAAAATTAAAGTAAAAATTAAGCAGAACGAATGGGGCCGTTATTTACTTCGTGTAATTGATCTGGATGGTGGACATTCATCATCGCAGGTGGTTTATTTTGACTGGAGCAACTGGATGGAGCGTGACGGTGGAAGTGATAATAAAATCATCTCAAACATGTTAAGCTTTACAACCGATAAAGCTAAATATAAAACCGGTGAAGAAGTGAATGTAACTATTCCTTCGCCACAAAACGGCCGCGCCTTGGTTTCTATTGAAAATGGCAGCCGCGTGATTGAAGCACATTGGTTAGAAACTGAAAAAGGCAGTACTGTTTTTAAATTTAAAGTAACGCCGGAGATGGCGCCAAATGTATATGTGCACGTGTCATTAATGCAGCCGCATTCTCGCACGAACGATCTACCAATTCGTTTATACGGCGTGGTACCAATTAATATTGATGATCCTGAGACGCATCTGCGTCCAACCATTAACATGCCAAAAACAATTGTGCCTGAGCAAAATGTTACTATCAATGTAGGTGAAGAAAACGGGAAAGAAATGGCATTTACATTGGCTGTTGTTGATGAAGGTTTATTAGATATTACACGTTTTAAAACACCAAATCCACACAATACATTCTATGCCAAAGAAGCATTAGGTGTAAAAACATGGGATGTTTATAACAGCGTCATCGGTGCATTTGGCGCGGAATTAGAACGCATTTTAAGTATTGGTGGTGATGGAAATTTATTGGGCGATGATGGCGCAAAAGCCAATCGTTTTAAACCAATGGTGAGATATTTTGGTCCGTTTAAAATTGCAAAGGGCGAGAAAAAAGCAATCACCTTTAAAATGCCAATGTATGTTGGTTCGGTTAGAACAATGGTAATTGCCGGAGAAAAAGGCGCGTATGGTATGGCAGAACAAACCACGCCGGTTAAAGCACCATTAATGATTTTAGGAACATTACCACGTGTATTAAGCGTAACTGAAGAAGTAAAATTACCAATCTCTGTTTTTGGAGGAGATAACGCTATTGGAAATACCACTGTAAAAGTAGAAGTCAACGGTTTACTACAAACCCTTGGCAAAAATTCTAAATCGGTTAACGTTGGTAAGAATGATGAGCAATTGGTGGTGTTTGATGTTAAAGTAAAAAATCAAACAGGTATTGCAAAGGCAAAAATTACTGCGACCGGCGGAGGCCACACAGCTACTTATGAAATGGAACTGGACGTAAGAAATCCAAACCCATACACTACCGATATTAAAGATCTGTGGGTGGATGCAGGTAAAACCATTAAAGAAACATTTAATCCTGTTGGTCTGCCGGGTACTAATACAGGTGTGTTGGAGCTCTCCACTATTCCACCAATTAATTTAGATGAGCGTTTAAAATATTTAATTGGTTATCCGCATGGTTGTGTTGAGCAAACAACTTCTCAAAGCTTTGCGCAATTGTATTTAAGTGATATTATGGATCTTTCTGCAGAACGTAAAGCAGACATCGAAATAAACATTAAACATGGTATTAGCGAGCTGCGTAAATTCCAGATGCAGAGTGGCGCTTTAAGCTACTGGCAGGGCTTAAATGAAGCTAACGATTGGGGTACAACCTACGCCGGGCATTTTATGATGGCGGCTGAGAAAAAAGGTTACGAGTTGCCAAGCGGCTTTAAAGCAAGTTGGGTTAAATACCAAACAGGTGTAGCACAAAACTTTATGCCTAGCACTAACAAATATTATAATAATGACGAGCAGCAGGCTTACCGTTTATATGTATTGGCATTATCAAATAATCCTGTATTAAGTGCTATGAACCGTTTACGCGAGTATGCAGGCTTATCTAACCAGGCACGTTGGTTATTAGCCGGCGCTTATGCGCAGGTTGGTCAAACATCAGAAGCTGAAAAATTAATTTCTTTGGCGAGTACAGATGTTACACCGTATCGCATCAATTATTACACTTATGGTTCGTCAGACCGTGATATGGCCATTATTTTAGATGTTTTATCATTGATCAATAAAAAACAACAGGCCTTTACGCAATTAAAAAAAGTATCAGACTTTTTAGGATCTAAAAATTGGTTAAGTACGCAAACAACGGCTTATGCTTTGGTGGCAGTGAGTACTTTCATTAAAAAATTCGGTGGTTCATCGGCTATGCAGGCACAGGTAATTATAAATGGTAAAGCGGTGAATTTAACCGGTAAATCTACTATTGCACAAATACCAATTGATTTTAAAAATAATACTGCAGGAAACATTAGCATTGTAAATAATGGGAAAGGCAATTTATATGTGCGTTTAATAAACCGTGGCAAACCACCAATGGGCGAAGAAGTAGAAGCCAATGAAAATATTACTGTGAATGTCATTTATAAAGACATGTTAGGTAACAGCATTTCACCTTCCGAGTTGGTACAAGGTACCAACTTTATGATGAGCGTTACCGTTAAAAATTTAGGCATGATGGGTGATATTAAAAATATTGCTTTGATAGATTATGTGCCTTCAGGTTGGGAAATTCATAACGCGCGCATGGATGAGAATGAAGCCGTGTTAAAGAACTCACCTTACACCTACCAGGATATTAAAGATGATAAGGTACTCACTTACTTTGATCTGAATATAAATGATGTAAAAACCTTTAACCTGATGTTGAACGCCAGTTACGAAGGTAAATACTATTTACCCGCCATAAATGTAGAAGCGATGTACGATAATAGCATTTATGCAAGAACGAAAGGACAATGGATAAATGTGGTGAAACAGACTGGCGGGGTTGCTAAGAAATAAGAAAGTTGTATAACCAGTCATGCTGAACTTGATTCAGCATCTCAGTACTTAAAAGAACTGAGATTCCGGCTCAAGGCCGGAATGACTCGAATAGCAGTCTAAAAACTAAAAGTATATGAGTTACACACTTTTCTTAGATGATATAAGAACAGTGGAAATGGTTTTTAAAGATAAAACCCATAAGGATTTTGTTGTTGTAAGAAATTTTGAAGATTTCAAAAAAGTAATTATTGGAAAAGGACTACCGGATTTTATAAGTTTTGACAACGATTTGGGTTTAGATGAAAATGAAGAGATTGCACCTGATGGATATGCAGCATCTAAATGGCTGGTATACGATTCAGGTTTTGACCTTATTAATTTAAAGTTCAACGTTCACTCTGCAAATCCGGTTGCTTCACTGCAAATTCAAAGCCTTTTAGATAATTACATTAAACATCTTAAGAATAATTAATATTAAGTTTTAAATCGTTTTATTATAATTGTCAGCAAAATACCAATGGCAGTTACGCTTCCAATAATTATCAACGAAAAAAAAATCTATAGCCAGGGCTTTCATAAAATTCTGGTCGTAAATTATAGGTGATAAGAGAAATGTAATAACAAATAAGATCGGATAAATGATAATATTATAAAAAAGTAGCTTTTTTATTTCGAAGTTAAACTTACAAAAAGCAAAGCTTAAAAATAGCGACAGGACTACTAAACCTATTATGAGTTTATCTATTGGCATTTCAACTAAAGGTAAATATTTAAAATCGACATCTATAGTTTCCTCCCTGTTTACCGTGATTTTATTAAATAAACCCTTTTTTAATCCGGTATTCCTTTGCTAAAAGCTATTGTTTTAATGGCCTTCTTGTTATTTTAGGCCACAAACCTAAAGGTATGAAGAACTCGCGCACGCTTTTATCACTTATCCTTATAACGTTATTAATTTTATCTTCCTGCTTACTGCAAAAGCGCCATTATATGCAAGGCTATACCATTAGCTGGAAAAGTTCAAGACATAAAGTTAAAACTGTTGAATCGCCTGCACTGGCAAAAAGTTTAATAATAAAAAAAGCACCTGTTGAAACCGGAATAACAATTATCGAACCTTCTGAGAATAGTGAAATTATTCTTGCCTCAAACGAAAATACAATTCAGCTTCCAACAAAAAAGCCAAAACTGATCAGAGGCCAGGATCTTTCAAACAGCAATCTTGTTGAACCAACAGTTGTAGCCAGTTTTAAAAACAATACAAAACAACCTGATGAACCAAAAAAGAAAGCCCACATGGGTATTCTTCCCGGCATACTTTTTATGCTCTTAGGCCTTTTATTGGCCGGTCTTGGTTATGTTTTTTATACTAACCTTGGTGTGTTTTTTGGCACTTTTTTCTTTTTAATTTTCGGACTCGGTGGCGCCATCTTTTTCATTATTGGCTTAGTGGCCCTTATTGTTGGTTTGGTTGCTAAGTAAGATATACTGCAAATTGGTGCAATTTCATTAATTAATTTCAATATATTTATTGGCTAAAACCAATATAATGAAATTAGTATATCTTCTCTTTTTTTCGGTTTTGTTCTCAACAGCATTTGCGCAGGTAAAAAAAAGCACCTGTAAAATTGAACGCACCATAAGTTCAACGCCTGTAACAGCAGATCAAAATAACCTTATCATAAAATTTGTTGGTCCAACCAAACAGCCTGTAAAAAGCAATGTAAAAATGGTGGTGGATGAGGAAACGGTTTTTCCTGAAATGAATGAAAAAGGCATTTACATTGATCATATTGATGTTGGCACTTATAAATTTAATTTCTCGGTGCCATATTGGCACGACGCCATTATTGAAAAACTAAAGGTGAACAAGAACGAAATAATATCCATTACAATAAATTTTAACGCAAAAGAAATTGGAGCAAAATGAAAAAGACGAATTTTAATATATTAACCATCGCTTTTTTTAGTTTTATTTTATTGGCATGTAATAACTCCACTCCACCTGTTGATCAGAGGCCTGTAACTACTGTTGATAGTATGGAAGCCTCTTTACCTGTGGCAGATAATGTCGATCCTGATGCAGCTTTTGATTACAAGAATACAATTATTGAGAATGACCATGAATCAGTTCGCATCGAAAAATTCTCTAACGATAGTATTGAAGATACTTTTACAGTAACTGTTGGTAAAGGAAAAATTGGTGAAACAAAAACCACTTTGCGCGTTAAGGCAAAAACCGGTAAAGTGATTTACGAGCATATTTTTGCAACTACCGAATTAATAAATGAATACGATCTTGCAGCAGTTAAAAATGATAAAGACATGATCGATTACATTATTACAAAGGCTGGAGATGTTATAGGTAAAGGACTGGTAGATCTTAACAGGTTAGATGCAGAGGATTATCTGGCAGTTGCTACAAAAGAGCAATTCAATAATTACGATCTGTTTTTAGATATGAAGGCCAAAGGCAGAAGATTACTAAATTATACGTTGAACCTTGAGAACCATTATTATTTGGGCTATTCAGCTAAAGATAAAAAGGTAGTTACTATAATTGAATGTTGCTAAATAATGAAGAAATATTATTTACTAATCGCTCTCTTTTTTATCGGATTAATAGTTTCTGCTATTAACCCGCACGATTATTTTACCTGGTTCTTAGAGGTATTTCCAGGAATCATTGGTTTTGTAATTTTAACGCTAACCTTTAAAAAATTTCAATTCACTTACCTTACTTATTGTTTTGTATTATTTCATTGTTATGTTTTGTTTGTGGGCGGACATTATACTTATGCCGAAGTACCTTTATTTGAATGGATAAAAGAAGTATTTCATCAAACACGTAATAACTACGATAAGGTGGGGCATTTTACGCAAGGCTTTGTTCCTGCAATAATTATACGTGAATTATTTATCAGAAAGCAAATTGTAAAACGCGGCGGTTGGTTAGCCTTTTTAACTTTATGCGTTGTATTAAGCATCTCTGCTTTTTACGAATTTTTAGAATGGTTTGTGGCGGTAGCTTCAGGCGAATCGGCCGAAGCATTTTTAGGAACACAAGGCTATGTTTGGGATACGCAAAGCGATATGTTGTATGCTTGTATTGGTGCTACCTGTATGATGTTATTCCTTTCAAAACTCCAAAATAAAGCTATTGCTGGACTTCCGCTGCCATAAAATCTCCCTGTTTTTTATTATATTTAAATTTAATTATGTTTTAATAGCTTGAAAAAACTAAGGGAATATTTTATTGGCGATATTATTAAAAACACCGATGATGTTTTTGAAACAGAGCGCGATATCAAACTTTTATTTTTTGCATCATATTCAATGCTCTGTTCCAACAGATAAATAAATTTATAAGGAAAAGAAAAAAAATAAAATCGAAAAGGTCTGAGCCATGCAACCACAAATAGAAACTGAAAGACTTATTTTAAGAGAGATATTGCCGCAAGATGCAGATGCTATGTTTGAAATGGATTCTGACCCTGAAGTGCATACTTATTTAGGTAACGACCCGGTTAAAGATATTGAGCAGATAAATAATGCTATACAATTTATCAGGAAACAATACGTTGATAACGGTATTGGCCGTTGGGCAGTTGTACTAAAAGAAACAAATGAGTTTATCGGCTGGTGTGGCTTAAAATATTTTACTACAGCCATTAATAATCACATACATATTTATGATTTGGGTTACCGCTTTAATAAAAAATACTGGGGTAAAGGTTATGCAACCGAAGCTGCTAAAGTATGCATGAATTATGGTTTTGATAAAATGAACTTAAAAGAAATCTATGCCATGACCGATAGCCGTAATGCAAATTCAAATAATGTATTAAAAAAATTAGGCTTTATTTTTATTGAAAAATTTGATTACGATGGTGATGAAAGTGACTGGTTTAAGATTTCCTCAAAATAGGTTTAGTTGAAAAGGATAGCTACATATTTACCGAATTATTTACTGCTCTCATTCTTTATTCTTTTATTTTTTTCCTGCAAAACTTACAAAACTAAATTAACAATCGAAAAAATAAACATTAGCTTTTCCGGAGGAATTAATTACGCCACTAATTCAAATACCGGAGGAATTGAAATTAATGTAGCGACTTTTGATACCGCAATTGGATTACTCAAGAAGTTTGATGCCTATAGTCCATTAAAAAAACCTGTAATTTTAGAGATTAAAAAGATAAACAATTCTGTTTTTTTTAAAGATCAAAATGAAAATGATCTGGTTTTCGCCTTAATGGAAAGTCCCGAAACTAACTGTGAATATAATTGTCTGGCTTATTTTGATAAATCAGATAAAGTTTCTTTTACTTCGTATTTAGCGTTTTTTCCATACTGGCATGGCTTTTCAGCACTCGGTGGTCATCCATTGTTTATGCGGCGCCATTATTATACTTTATTGATCAAAAAGGCGGATGGAAAAAAGTTAAAAATGAGATGGACATATAGTGTACAAAAGTATAAACCCAATAATTCGCGTCGTTGGAAATGGTTAGGCGATTATTGTGTAGATAATGGTGGCGGGCTAACTTTATTAAAAATAACTAATTAAGCAGCAGCTCCCGCTTTTACTTCCATTATCATTGGCCTGTTATATACCGGAAATTTTACCGAATTAGCTATAAAACAAAAGTCACTTGCTTTTTTATGGAGTTCGTGCGCCTTACGTACCATAGAAGCATTTTGTACGATTACCTGTGGGTTGAGAACTACCTCGGTAAAGTAACCAGCACCATTTGAGGTTTGTATCATTTTACCTTCTGCATTATCAATATAATCAACCACTACTACTCCTTCAGCCGCGCAAAAATGCAAAAACCACAACATGTGGCAGGCAGATAATGAGCCTAATAAAAGATCTTCGGGATTATTTTTTGATTTATCACCTTTGTAATTGGAATCGGATGAACACTGGATCTTTTTTTTACCCTTGACCGAGACTTCGTGACTTCTTTCGTATGAATCCTTACTGGCGGTACCGGCGCCTGTGTTACCTGTCCACTTAACAGTTAACTGGTACTGTTGTTGTCTCGTTGCCATAGTAAAAGGTTTTGTTCAACTATGATTACGGACTAAAATTAAAAAAGTTGCAAAAGGCAATAAATTATTTATTTAGATATTTTAGTTTTAGCGCTTTAACAAATTCAGTTGCTTCGCCATCTTCCATATAATCCGATGTGCTATCAAACTGATAAGGGACTACAAGTTTACCGGTTTTATCGGCGTAGCCCCATTTACCATTATCTTCCAACTGAACGCAAGACAGGCCAAGCACAAAATTTCCGGCATCTGCATACAAC
Source organism: Bacteroidota bacterium (assembly GCA_032229505.1). Taxonomy (GTDB): domain Bacteria; phylum Bacteroidota; class Bacteroidia; order B-17B0; family Aurantibacillaceae; genus Aurantibacillus. The sequence goes on along the minus strand of JAVTWD010000096.1, from coordinate 46,974 downwards.
GGTTCGCAAACAGGTTTACCTTTTTTATCTATGAAGGTATATTTGCCATCAAGACAAACTGGAGCAAGACCTTCTTTAAAATCACCGGCCTCATCATAATCCATTTTAAGAACAAAGTTCCCTGTCTTATCAATAAATCCATATACATCTTCTTGGCCTTCTTCTAAAGCATATTTTGTAGCAGAGGCTAACCCTTCAGAAAAATCGCCGCAATAATCAAATACAAAATCAATTACGGTTTTATTGTTCGTATCAATAAAACCAACCAAGGCATCATTTTTCTCCACCCAAATAAGGCCTTCACATACTTCGCCTGCATCAAGGTACACAACAGGTATTACAACTTTTCCATTTGTATTGGCAAAACCGTATTTACCATCCTTTTCCAGTTTTAAAAGACCATTTCTTTCACCTTCAATATAACTGTATTCGGGCTTTAATATAAAATCTCCTTTTGTGTTGATCATGCCTCTGCTTTGATCTATCCTTACAATTGCGTACCCGTTTTTAAAGTTTTCTGCATGGTCAAATTTTGCAGGAATTACTTTATCACCATTCTCATCTTTGTATCCATATTTATTATTTTCTTCAAACACTGTCCACTCCAGCTCTATTGAATACTTTGGTATATCTACAATTTCAACTTTTTGTGTGTAATCAATAATATCATTTTTAGAAATGTCAGGTGTTGAAATTTCTTCTTTTACAGGTTCATCCACAGTAACTGGTTTCTTTTTAGGAATAATGTATTCCTGCGGAATGTGTGCTACTGATTCCTCTTTTTTTACGCCAAATAATTTCTTTAAAAAATCAAACATTCCAATATATTTTAGTTAGGTAAAAATGTAGTACTAATGTAATCATCATTTAAACAAATTAATTAAAAACAAATCAACAAACTTTATAATTGCTTACTTTTATGTTGATTTACACATTGAAAATTCTCAATAAAATAGTTGCTCATTTTAAACGAAATAAGGTAAAATTCACTTTCTTATTTTTACTGTTTATTGCTTATTGGTTATGGCTTCCCTCAAAGTTATTTACAAATTCATGCAGCACTATTTTATTGGATGAGAATAATGAATTACTGGCAGCACAAATTGCCAATGATGGCCAGTGGCGTTTTCCGCAAAGCGATAGCGTACCTGAGAAATTTAAAAAATGTATCATCACATTTGAAGATGAGTATTTTGACTATCATCCCGGTGTTAACCCCGTATCTATAGCAAAATCAATTAAACGAAATTTTAGTGCGGGTAAAGTAAAAAGTGGCGGAAGTACCATTACCATGCAAATTGCGCGTATGATGCGTCACAATCAAAGTAGGAATTATTATCAAAAATTGATAGAGATATTACTTGCTGTGCGCATAGAACTGTCTTACAAAAAATCATCCATCTTAAATATATACTGTAGCAATGCACCTTTTGGAAGCAATGTAGTTGGTTTATCTGCAGCAGCCTGGCGGTACTATGGCAGAAGTCCTGAAAAATTAAGCTGGGCCGAAAGCGCTTTATTAGCGGTGCTTCCCAATTCACCGGCTTTAATATACCCGGGTAAAAACCACAACGCTTTAATTAAAAAAAGAAACCGTTTATTAAAGAAACTTGCCGATAAGAATATCATCGATCTTTCTACTTATAAATTATCTATCGAAGAACCCTTGCCACTAAAACCTTTTCCAATTCCACAACTCGCATCGCATTTACTGGGTCGTTGTATTGCAGAACAAGGAAATTCTAAGATCTTTTATTCAACCATCAATAAAAATTTGCAGCTTCAGGTAAATGAATTGGTAAATAAACGCGTACAGAATTTATCTGCCAATCAAATTAATAATGCCTGTGCTATTGTTTCTGAAACAGAGACCGGCAAAGTACTTGCCTACATTGGCAATAGTTCTTCATTAAAGAATGAACATCAAAATTATGTAGATATTGTGAATTCACCCCGCAGCACAGGCAGCATTTTAAAGCCATTTTTATATGCTTTTATGTTGAGTGAAAATAAAATACTACCGGCTACTTTGTTGGAAGATGTTCCTACACAAATTGGTTCTTACGGACCTAAGAATTTTAATCTTACTTATGATGGCCTGGTGCCTGCTAACCGCGCCATAGCAAGATCACTCAATGTGCCTGCAGTAAAAATGTTACAAGAATACAGTACTGCAAAATTTCATACGCGTTTAAAACAACTGGGCTTTAAAACCTTTACAAAACCCACCATACATTATGGTCTCTCATTAATTTTAGGAGGCGGCGAGGCTACATTATGGGATGTTGCCGCTGCTTATTCATCTATGGGAAGAGCTTTGATAAATTATTCCAACACAAGAAATAAATATGCCGCCAATAGTTACAGGCCATTGAGTTATTTAAGATCAGAAGTGACAAAGAATAAAAACGCAACACAAAATTCAGATCTGTTAAGCGCTTCGAGTATTTGGTACACCTTTAATGCCATGACAGAATTGCTAAGACCACAGGATTATGTTGGCTGGATGCAATTTTTATCAAAGAACCGTATAGCCTGGAAAACCGGTACCAGCTTTGGTTTTAGAGATGCATGGGCAGTTGGATTAAATTCAAAATATACTGTGGCGGTTTGGGTTGGCAATGCAGATGGTGAAGGAAGGCCTGAATTAACCGGCACGGCTGCTGCCGCGCCATTGTTATTCTCTATCTTTAATGTATTACCAAACAAAACCTGGTTCAATAAACCAACAAGCGATGTGGAAAAAATAAACGTGTGTAAACAAAGTGGCTATAAAGCTTCGGATGTTTGTAAAGAGGTGGAAGTAAAATATTTTCAAAAAGGGTGCAACAAAACAAAACAATGTCCTTACCATAAATTAATTCATTTAGATGAAACAGAACAATACCGCGTAACAAGTAATTGCTATTCGGTAGATAAAATGAAACATGTTGCCTGGTTTGTTGTTTCACCAACGCAGGAATATTTTTTTAAGCAACATAGTTTATTTTATAAACCCTTGCCTGAATTTTTACCGGGCTGCGAAAGTGATATGAGCATTCATCAAATGGATATTATTTATCCGAGAGAGAATTTTAAGATCTATGTGCCAATTGATCAAAGTGGCCAGCGAAGCAATTGTATCTTTAAAGCAGCGCATAAAAAAAACAACGTTACTATTTACTGGCATATGGATGGAAAATATATTGGCAGTACTAATAAATTCCATCAACTGTCTATCCTTCCTGATAAAGGAATGCATGTTTTAGAATTAACTGATGATGCGGGTGAAAGTGTAAAATGTAAATTTGAGGTGGTTGATAAAAATTAAACCACATAGAGCACATAGAAAATTCATGTGTTATATGTGGTTAAAAAAATAATTATTACCCGTATTTTTTAATAAGCATTTCCCCTACTCTTTTATCAATGATCAAAGTAAGATCAGATTCTTTTAGTTGTTTAAGATCTATCCACCTTAAAGCTTGTGCTCCCTCTTTTTTATCGTAATTGTGAGGTGTAATACTTATGGTAAAATTGAGTTTGCTTTTTGCTTTTACTAAATAATAAATGCTTATCACCTGGCTTTTGGTATGAAATGCTGATGCTACAAAAAAATCGGTAGTATAAAAATGATCTTGTACTTCAATATCCAGATCTAATTCTTCTTTAAATTCACGTACAAGGCAATCCTTTGTTCCCTCTCCAAATTCAAGCCCTCCTCCCGGAAATTTCGTGATCTTATTGCCTTTAATGTATTCATCAGAAACCAAAACGGCGCCGCTTTGGATCAAAATTCCATAAACCCTTACATTAAATTTTGTGCCCACGGTTTAAATTTATAGAATATGGATACTATTAAAAAACAATCTTATTAACGAGAAAGCAGTACTTATTATCATTTTAAAACGCCTCACCAATGGTAAAATATGGTAATAATTTTCCGTCACCAATACCAATATCCATTCTGAGGTTAATTTTTTGGGTTTTATCTATCATTAACCGCAGGCCTGCGCCGTAAGTATAGCGCCAGTTCTTATCATTAAAGGCATCATAACGCTTTGCAACCTGACCGGCGTCTGCAAAAAGTGTAAAGCCTAACTGCCAGAACAAATGCCTCCTATACTCGGCCTGCAACACCAGCAGGTTATTATCCCGGTATCGCCCTTCATAAAAGCCGCGCATTTTCTTTTGTCCACCCAAATTTCCCATTTGAAAAAAAGGAAGATCAGAATCAGAATAAATAGAATACAGATTAAACGCCAAAATATTTTGTTTGTAATGAAAATACTTTGTTACATCTAAAGCAATGCGTGTATAATTAAACGAACTGCCGGTAAGTTTATCGTCACGATAAACAACAATTTCACCAAACAAACCACTTGACGGATAGAAAATATTATCGCGGTTATCGTAAACACAAACCGCTCCAAAACCGGAAACATAACCGCCCCTTGAGCCCGGAATATCTTTTTTGATCAATTGCCCCGTTGTATCAAGATTGAACAAGCTAAAATTATCAAAGGCATAACGCGGACCAACATAAAAATGTGGCGTTATCTTTTTTAAGAAAGTAAGCCTTAATCTTGGAAATTCAACACCATATTTTTCCACGTAATCTTTAGGTTGATCGTTACCAACACCATAAAAATTATAATTATAGCGGTTATATCCAACCTCCCCATATAATTGATATGTTCGATTTTTAAAGAACAAAAAATAAGGCAAGTATAAAAGCACCTGGTTGTTTTGGGTGTAGGCAAAGCCAAGGTTAAAGCTTGAGCGGGCTGCGTTAATGCTATCTTTCTTAAAATTAAAAGTGCAAATGCCGGCAGCGCCAAATCCAATACGCGTTTCAGGCGTATAAAATAAAACAGGAAAGCCTGAGATCTTATACCTCTTTTTTGGTATTACACTATCGGTTTGAGAAGCAACAGAATTGGCACAAGCAGTTATGACAAGTAAAACCAGAAATTGTTTTATGTACGTTTTTAAACTGAGCAATGATTTAAATAGTTAAGGCCTTAATTTTGAAAATACAAGCAATTGGTAAAATTATTTAAAAGAACAATATAATTGCCTTTTTTTTGTTACTATTTAGAAGCATATAGTTATATTAGTGGCGTTAATGGGCAAGAATTTAGTAATAATACCTACTTATAATGAAATTGAAAACATTGATAAAATGGTACACGCTGTTTTTGCATTGAACAGAGCATTTGAATTACTTATTGTTGATGATGGATCGCCTGATGGCACTGCAACTAAAGTAAAAGAACTTCAACAAAAATTCACAAATAAATTACATATAGAAGAGCGCAAAGGTAAATTAGGTCTGGGTACAGCCTATATACATGGTTTTAAATGGGCCTTAAAGCATGATTACGATTTTATATTTGAAATGGATTGTGATTTTAGTCACAACCCAAAAGACCTAGAGCGTTTATTGGATGCCTGTGAGAAAGGTGCTGATGTAGCTGTCGGGTCACGCTATGTAAAGGGCGGTAACGTAAGTAACTGGGATATGAAACGTATACTTTTATCTTATTTTGCATCCTTATATGTTAGAATGATCCTTTGGTTTAACGTAAAAGATACTACAGCCGGATTTAAATGTTATAAGCGTAAGGTGCTTGAAACAATTGAATTGGATAAGATAAAATTTATGGGTTATGCCTTCCAGATAGAAATGAAATACCGTGCTTATAAAAAAGGATTTAAAATTGTAGAGGTTCCAATCACCTTTGTTGATCGAGTTGAAGGCGTAAGTAAAATGAGCACCAGGATCTTCAAAGAAGCGTTTTGGGGTGTACTTCAGATGCGTTTTAATAATTAGAAGCATGGATTATTATTGCCACTAATTTCACAAATTGCCTAAATTTATTTCTTAATTCTAAACTGATTATTTGTGTAATTTCTATTTTTCAGCTGACAAGTCAGCAAGAAAAATGAATTTCACTAAATAGTATACCTAATAACCTTTTTTGAGAAATTAGTGTAATTAGTGGCAAAAAAGTATAAAATTAATTTACGATTAACTATTTCACCAAATTTCCATTGGCTCTGAGCAACTCCGTTTCCGCTACTTTTATTGAATACAAAGCATTAATGTAACGTGTTTGCGCGTCTTCTAAATTCTTTTGTGTTTCGATGGTCTCTAATAAATTAGATTTACCTATTTTGTATCTTTCCAATGAAACATCCAACACCTCTTTAGAGTCTTTTAAATTCTGTTTCTCCAACTCTACAATTTCTTTGTTTAATAAATAGGTCTTATAATTTGTATACACAATTGCATCTACAGCTATTTGTGTTTGCTCGGTCACATATTTTTGATTGAGTGCTAAAATATTTCTTTCTTTTACCAGCTTACTATTTCTTCCCCCGTTAAAAAAAAGCCAGGTTGCTGTAATACCGCCATTTAAACCCGCCTGCCTGTTTAAGAACACAATACCCGCCTGACTTTGATTACGGGTAAAATTGTAGGCACCATTTAATTGAATAAAAGGTAAATTGGCCGAACGGGCTTCTTTAATACCTTGAGAAAATATCAATTCGTTTTGTTTTGAAATTAAGATAGATGAGTTGCTTGATGAAGCACTTTTCTTTAATTCTTCAATACCCGGATCATAATTTACAACTATAGAATCATTTGTTTTAAAATCAAAATCAGCAGGCTTACTCATTAACTTACTTAAGGCTGCTTTGGCTTTGAGTAACTGTATCTCTAACTGAATAATAGTACTTTTTGCTTTATTCTCATCTGATTGAGATAGTAAAAGGTCGACCTTAGAGTCAGAACCGATCTCTAATTTTAATTTTGCCAGCTTTTTACGTTCTTCATAAATACTTAAATTTTGTTTGGCAGCTTTTATTAATTCGTTTATTCGTATTATTTCGTAATAGTTTACAATAATATCGTAAACAGTATTTTCCATTTGTTGTTTTAATTGTATGGCTGATAGGTCTTCATTAAGATCCAATCTCTTTTTTATAGCAAACATTCTTAGACCATCAAATACCGTCCAGTTAGCATTTACAGATGCTGCCAGGTTATTGGTCTTGGCCCCGCTTCTATCCTGTACTACTCCTGTATTAAATTCCTGGTGCGAATCAAGGCTGGCGGCATTTAAACCGGCATTTAAACTAACGGTTGGCGACATACCGGCATTACCAAAGTTATTTTGTGCTTTGGCAATTTCCTGGTTATTCTTTACAATTAAAACCGAGTAATTTTTTTCGAGACCAATTTTAATGGCATCGTTTACAGTTAAAAGATCCTGCGCAAAACTATTATTGCACAACAGCATAATAACAAAACAATATTTAAACAGTTTCATCATCCTCAATTTTTTTATCTTTTATTAAAAAAGAATACATAGCAGGTATCACATAAAGCGTTAAGATCATTGATAATAATAAACCACCAATAATCACAATACCCATACCCATACGGCTTTTTGAACCTGCGCCTAGCGCCAAAGCAATTGGTAAAGCGCCCAAAATGGTTGCCAGGCTTGTCATTAAAATCGGACGTAAACGTGCTGTTGAAGCCTCGATCAACGCTTCGCGTACTTTTAATCCTTTTTTACGAAGCTGGTTAGCAAACTCAATTATTAAAATACCATTTTTTGTAACCAAACCAATTAACATGATCATACCAATTTGACTAAAAATATTTAAGGTTTGATTAAAATACCAAAGCGAGAATAATGCACCAGATAAAGCCATTGGTACCGTAAACATAATGATCAATGGTTCCACAAAACTTTCAAATTGAGCTGCCAACAATAAATAAATTAAGACAAGTGCCAATACAAACGCGAAAACAATGTTTGATGAACTCTCTGAAAAATCGCGTGAAGCGCCTGTTAAAGCTGTATTAAAGCTCTCATCTAAAACCTTTGCAGCTATTTTGTCCATTTCTTTTATACCATCACCAATTGTTTTGCCCGGTGCTAAACCTGCAGATATTGTGGCAGACTGGTAACGGTTATAATGGTAGTATTGGGGCGGACTACTTTGTTCTTCTACGGTTATAATATTATCCAGTTGAATCATATTACCCTTATTATTTCTTACGTAAAGTTCTTTTATATCTCCGGGGTTATCTCTGTTCTCGCGATTTACCTGGCCTAAAACCTGGTATTGCTTATCGCCTTTTATATAATAACCAAAACGTTGCCCGCTTAAAGCCAATTGTATTGTTTGCGCAACATCTGCAATAGAAACACCCATTGTTTTTGCTTTGTCGCGGTTGATCTCAATTATTAATTCAGGTTTATTGAATTTTAAATTCGCATCCACACCTTGAAAAACAGAATCTTTGCCTGCTAACTCTAAGAACTTTGGAAGTTTTTCGCGGAGCTTATTAAAATCGTTTGTTTGTAACACAAACTGAACAGGTAAAGTACCTTTAGGACCACCGCCGGATGAGATAGATTGTTCCTGGATCACAAACACTTTTCCTTCCGGAAACTGTGAAACATTTTTTGTAATGAAAGCTGCTATCTCTGCTTGTGAACGTTTACGCTCATCAGAAGGACTTAAAGCCAAACGTACAAAACCAGTATTTACAGCACCCGAGCCAGCAAACCCCGGGGCTGTTACTGTTAAACAAACTCTTTTTTCCGGAACAGAATCGCCAACAAAAGCTGAGATCCTGTCCATTAAAGCATCTGTAGATTCAAAAGATGTTCCTTCAGGTGCCGAAACAGTTAATCGTAACCAGTTCCTGTCTTCTAAAGGAGATAATTCGGATTGAAGTTGCGATCCAAAAATATAAATGGCAATACCGGAAACAACTAAAATTACAAGGGCCCACCATCTTTTTTGTAAAAAATTAGTTACCGAATTTTTAAACCAATTATCGAGAGCTTCAAAATACGGTTCGGACCATAAATAGAATTTACTTTTTTTGGTAGGATCTTTTCTTACCAGTTTAGCATTAAGCATTGGCGTTAAGGTTAACGATACAAAGGCTGAAATTAAAACAGCTCCGGCAATAACAACACCAAACTCACGAAATAAACGGCCTACAAAACCTTCTAAGAAAATAACGGGCATAAAAACGGCTGCCAATGTGAGTGATGTGATAATTACAGCAGTTGTAATTTCTCTCGTGCCTTCAATAGCGGCTTGTTTTGGTTTTAAGCCCTGTTCTATTTTTTTAAAGATATTCTCCGTTACAACAATTCCATCATCCACTACTAAACCTGTTGCAAGCACAATAGCCAAAAGCGTTAGTACATTAATAGAATAATCCATTAAATACATAATAAAAAACGCACCTATCAACGAAACCGGAATATCTATCAAAGGGCGGAAAGCAATTAACCAATCTCTGAAAAACAAGAAAATAATAAGAATTACCAATACTAAAGCAATTGCCAATGTTTCTCCTACTTCAACAATTGATTTTTTAATGAAACGTGTATTGTCTAAAGCAATATTTACGGTATAATCTTTTGGAAGGTCCTTTTTAATAAGTTCGTAACGTTTATAAAACTCATTGGCAATATCAATATAATTGGCACCGGGTTGTGGCACCAAACCCAAACCTATCATAGGTGTTCCCGATTCTTTTAAGATGGTCTCTTCGTTCTCAGCCCCTAATTCAACTTTTGCAACATCTTTTAATCGTATAATGTTACTGGCATCTTCTTTTAAGATCATTTCTTCAAACTCACTAACGGTTGAGAGCCTGCCAATTGTATTTACAGTTAACTCGGTTTTATTACCTTCAATTTTACCCGAAGGAAGGTTCACATTCTCACGGTCTAATGCCTGTTTTACATCCAGCGGTGTAAGATTATAAGCGGCCAATTGATCGGGCTTTAAACGGATGCGCATCGAATAACGGCGCTGGCCCCAGATCTGGATAGAACTTACACCCGAAATGGTTTGGAGGTTCTGAGCGATCACATTCTCTGCATAATCACTAACATCCAATAACGAACGGGTATCACTTAAAATGGTCATGGATATGATCGCATCCGAGTTAGCATCTGCTTTTGATACAACCGGTGGTGCGTCAATATCCTGTGGTAATTGTTTTACAGCCTGCGATACTTTATCGCGCACATCATTAGCCGCAGCTTCTAAATTAGAACTTAAATTAAACTCAACTGTAATAACACTTGAACCCTGGTTAGATGATGCAGAAATAGAGCGGATACCATCAATACCATTTATGGCTTTTTCTAAAGGTTCGGTAATTTGAGATTGAATAACATCGGCATTGGCACCTGTATAACTTGTACGAACAGTAATAACGGGCGGATCAACAGAAGGATATTCCCTTATGCCTAAATAATTAAACCCTATGGCACCAAATAAAACAATAATAACAGACATTACTATTGCCAATACCGGGCGTTTTACACTGAGTGAGCCAAGATCCATTTTAGTTATCTGCCTTTAATAATTTTAGTTTTGAATCTTTTCTTATTGATAACAAACCGGTTGTTAAAATGGTGTCGCCTTCATTTAATCCTTCCAGAATCTGAATTTTTTCGTCGGTCCTCACACCAATGGTAACCATCTTTTCAGCGGCAACACCATTTTTATTCATAATTACTTTTTGGCCTTTTAATGTTGGAATGACTGCTTCTGTTGGTACCATTAATGTATTTTTTGTTGCGTCCATGTTTACAAACACTTTTACAAAACTACCCGGATAAAAATCCTGGTTGCCATTATACATAGCGCGGGCTTTAATGGTTTTGGTAGTCTCATCCACGCGCGGCTCAATAGCATAAATACTCGCAGTGTAAGTTTTTGTAACTGCATTAATATCGTTTGAAAATTTAATTGACAACCCTTTTTTAAACAACTCAATATATTTTTCGGGAACCGAGAATTCAACATATAAGGGTTTAACCTGAACTAATGATGCTATTGGTGTTGTTGAATTTACAAAAGAACCTTCGCTTACATTCTTTAAACCAACTACACCGGTAAACGGTGCGGTAATAGCTGTTTTTGCAATTTGTGCCGAGATATATGCCTGGTCGGCTTTATAACCATTTAATTCGTTCTCCTGTATATCCAGTTCTTCCTGGCTAATACCATTAACAGCCATTAGTTTTTTTAAGCGCTCTAATTTTTGTTCAGATAATTTTAATTGCGTTTTTGATTTTAATAATTGTGCCTGGAGGTCGGCATCATTCAATTTAATTAAAGTGCTTCCTTTTGTTACTGTTTCTCCTTCATTAAAGTAAATAGCGGTTACCTTGCCACTAACTTCAGGAATAATGTCTATCTGGTTTAAGGCGCCAATTTTACCGGTAGTAAAAATATCGTTATTAAAGCCCATTGGCTTTACAACATAGTAATTAGCAGCAACAGGCATCGCATTTTTGCCTTTACCGCCACCAGCTGCCTTATCTTCTTTTTTAGAAAAGAAGATAAATTTAGAAGCAATCAACAGGCCAATCACAACCACAATAATTATCCAGTTTGGTATTTTTTTCATTGTACTACTTTTGATTTGGTTTTTCTCGGTTTTCTGGCCGTTTTTTTATAGTTAAAGAACAAATCGTTAGATGGTAATGTTTTAAGATTGAACGAAAGTTTATCCAACACATTATTGAATATTTCCCGTTCTTCTTTAGAGATATTTGAAAATATCTCGGCATCAATGGCTGTGAAAGATTTAACCACTTCTTCTGTTTGTTTTAAACCTTTTTTTGTAAGCGTAATAAAATGTTCGCGTCGGTCATCAGGATTTATAACACGGTCTACAAGATCTGATTTTATCAAATGATCAATTACTTTAACCATGGCTGTTTTATCAATAGCCAGGTTATTGCAAATACATTGCTGGTTGCAGCCATTATTTTCACTTAAAAAATAAAGCACTGAATAATATCGTTCAAGGTCCAGTTTTTCAAGGCTTTTACTTAATGCGCCATAATAATGTTTTGAAAGAATAAGCGCTTTTGTTCCAACTGGCATTTTTATTTCTTTTTTATTTTGCATCTAAAACAGTTGTTTTATACAATAGTTTACAAATGTAACTATTAAAATTTTTAACCATATGGCGTAAAAGTGGTAACTTAACGGTTTTTAACTTTGATATCATCTATGAAAAACAGTAGAACATCTATAAATATGAAGCAAAATTTTTTCCTATTTCTTACAATCTCAGCAACAGCCTGCTTTTCGCAGCAAGATGAAAAACACCTGAAAAATTTAAAAATGTTGACACATGGTGGCGATAATGCTGAAGCTTATTTTAGCTTTAATGGTAAATACGCTTCTTTTCAAAGCAATAATAAATCATGGAATTTAAAATGCGATCAGATCTTTAATCTGGATATTGAAAAAGCAGCAAAAGATTCTACTTATAAACCTACAATGGTAAGCACCGGTAAAGGCAGAACAACCTGCAGCTATTTTTTAAAGGACGGTAAACATATTTTATATGCATCTACTCATAAAAGTAACGATGAGTGCCCGCCTGTACCGGAAATAAAAGGAAAATATTTATGGGCTGTTTATAAAAGTTTTGATATTTTTATTGCCGATCTTAAAGGAAATATCACTACGCAGTTAACTAATACAGAAGGTTATGACGCGGAAGCAACAGTTTCCCCTAAAGGAGATAAAATTGTTTTTACAAGTGATAGAAGCGGCGATCTGGAATTATGGACCATGGACATTGATGGCAAAAATCAAAAGCAAATTACTTTTGGTTTGGGTTATGATGGTGGCGCTTTCTTTTCACCGGATGGAAAAAAGATTGTGTTTAGAGCATCTCGTCCAACCGAAGAAGCAGACGTAAAAGAATATAAAGAATTATTAGCACAAGGTTTGGTTGCACCAACGGCCATGGAACTATACACCTGTAATGTAGATGGCAGTGATTTGAAACAGGTAACGCATTTGGGTAAAGCTAACTGGGCGCCATTCTATCATCCATCAGGTAAAAAAATAATTTTTTCAAGTAACCATCATAGTAAAAAAGGTTACGATTTTCAATTATTTATGGTGAGTGAAGATGGTACAGGATTAGAGCAAATTACCAATCAAAGTATCTTCAATGCTTTTCCAATGTTTTCGCCGGATGGAAAGAAATTAATTTTTTCTTCAAACAGAAATAATGGAGGAACCAGAGATACTAATTTGTTTATTGCAGAGTGGGTTGACTAATAGTACTGAAAAGTTCGTATCAGGTCGATATTTACATTTTGACTATGACAATTAATACAAAGCGAAGGATTTCTATCAACACTGTATAATACTTCTTTGTTTGGTTTTATTTCACCCCAGATCCAGCTACCGGCTCGTTTATACATAAAAGCGTGAACAGAAATAGCGCCATTGCCATCCAAAACATCTTTTACAACTAAAGAGCCATTTGGCATTACACCACCTGCGGGCAATTTTCCGTTGCTGGTTAAAGCATTAAATCCAATGCTGTTAAAACGAAGTTTAAATGGACCATGAGGTGCGCCTGTATTAGGATACACAATATTAGGATCATTCTTATAGTACTTGTTGGCAGAAAGCTTGATGCTATCAAGAATAGCAAAATTCGAATAAGCTAAAGAAGGATCCCTGGCAACCTTTTTTGTGCAGGAAATTAATACAATAATGGTTATTAAAAACGCTGTTAGGTATTTCATTGAATGTTTTTTAAAAGCTCATCAATTAATTTTTCCCAAATAAATTTTTCTCTTATGTGATCCAACGCAAATTGTTTTTTCTGATCAATTTCTTTATCGGAAGAATTAATTATTTTTTGGATCATGTTTTTTATTAGTTCAGGATCTGAATCGTTAATTAAATAGCCTGTTTTATCATTTACTAAAACATTTACCGCTCCAACATCGGTTGCCAACACGGTTAAACCATTGGCCATAGCTTCTAATATCACATTTGGCATACCTTCGCTCCAACTCGGACAAATAAGCACATCGCATTTCTGCAGAAGTACTGCTAAGCCTGTTTTATCACGAATTTCGCCATTATAGATAACAGAAGTATGTTGTAATTGCTTTTCTTTTGGAATTGGCCCGATGAAATGGAATTCAGCTTTTAAGTTTTTATCATTCAGAGATCGAATAGCAGAATTTAATTCTTCAATGCCTTTTCTTCTTTCATAACGACCAAGAAACAAAAATTTTAATGGATGATCAGTTGGTCTTATTTCTTTCGCCAGTGTGTTTGCCTCTACTCCTGATGGTAATTCTATGATACGTTTCGATTCAACGCCAATTTCTTTAATGATATCTGTGATCTTTCCTCCATAAGAAAAAACAAGATCTGCTTTTTGAGATATTTCCTTTACAGGTTTTCTCAGTAAGAATAGGTATTGAAGTTTTATCTTAAGATCGGCAGGTTTTTGAAACATTTCGTAACCATGAAACTTCACCCCTATTTTAGCGCATTTTATTTTACCTGAATATTTTTGCTCTATCAAATACCAGCCCGTAAAACCTTTGGTATAAATAAAATCATAGCTTTGAAGCTTATCTTTAATAACTTCAAAAATTAATTTAGAATGCTTGTGAGAATTACGGAGGTAATGTCCCGGTAGTTTTCCCGGCTTTGGAAAATCAACAATTATTGAAGTGATGTATTGTTTTTCCTCATCAGAAAAAAAATCAAGTTTAGAAATATCGTAGTTACTTTGATTGAAGTGATAAAGATCAACGTAAACTTTTTTTTGTGCCAGGTATTTACAGAGGTAATACGAATGCTTTTGCATGCCGCCTAAAACATAAGGCCAAATTCCGTCTGTAATTAAAGCTATTCTCATTTAATGGAGCTTGCCTGTAATTGGCATGGCATCTAGTATTTCGCCTTCGGCATTATTTAATTCGTGTAATCTCTTGTAAGTTGATTCTTCATCAAAATAATTCAAAGCCATTTTCACAAACACTTCGCCATGCTTGGCTTCACTTGCCCATAAATTGTGATAGAATTTTTTAAGATCACCCTCGGGCAGATGCTCGTATATTAATTTAAAACGTTCTGCTGCCCTGTTCTCAATTACTGAAACCAAAAGCAAACGGTCCATAAAATGCTCGTCACGCCCCGTTCTGCAAAGCTTTAGTAATTCTTTTACATAAAGGTCTTCTGTTATTTCATGTTGTAATTGCAAACTTTGCGATTGCATTACTTTGTATACATCTCTAAAATGTTCCATCTCTTCCAAAGCAGTATCAATAAGCTCGGGAATGATCTCAACACGGTTAGGATACTTAGCAACAAGGCTCATGGCAGAGGCTGAGGCTTTGCGCTCACAACCTGCATGATCCTGTAAAAAGAAAGAGAAATTTGCCATCACCGTTTCTATCCATTTTGGATTTGAAGGTTTAACAACAGGCAAACGGTATTGCATGAGAAATTATTTATTTACGTACATAACCTCTTTTACAGCTTTAATAACTTTAGCAACGCTTGGTAAGCTTGCTTCAATTAATGTTGGCGCATATGGTAAAGGGGTATCAGCAGTTGTAATTCTAATAATTGGCGCGTCTAAATAATCAAATGCATCTTTTTGTACTTTAAATGCAATTTCTGTTGAAATACTTGCCAATGGCCAGGCTTCTTCAACCACTACCAAACGGTTGGTTTTTTTAACTGAATTAATTACTGTTTCATAATCAATTGGTCTTACTGATCTTAGATCAACAATCTCCACACTAATGCCCTCTGCTTCTAATTCTTTAGCTGCAGCGTAAGCTACTTTTATAATTTTTCCAAAAGAAACAATGGTAACATCGGTTCCTTCTCGTTTAATATCTGCTTTACCAAGAGGAATGGTATATTCTTCTTCAGGCACTTCACCTTTATCGCCATACATTTGCTCACTCTCCATAAAAATTACGGGATCGTTATCGCGAATAGCAGTTTTTAATAAACCTTTTGCATCGTACGGATTGCTTGGTACTACTACTTTTAAGCCCGGGCAGTTTGCATACCAGTTCTCAAAAGCTTGTGAGTGCTGAGAGCTTAGCATACCGGCACTAGCCGTTGGTCCACGAAAAACAATTGGTACATTGTACTGACCGCCACTCATACTATACATTTTAGCAGCGCTATTAATTACCTGGTCAATAGCCACAAGGCTAAAGTTAAAGGTCATAAATTCAACTATAGGACGTAAACCGTTTGATGCCGCACCAACTGCAATTCCTGCAAAACCAAGCTCTGCAATAGGGGTATCAATAACACGTTTAGCGCCAAACTCAGCCAACATACCTTTACTTACTTTGTAAGCACCGTTATACTCGGCCACTTCCTCACCCATTAAAAATATTTTTTCGTCACGTCTCATTTCTTCAGACATGGCTTCGCGTAATGCTTCTCTAAATTCAATTACTCTCATAAATTATAATGTAATAGGTTCAAAAATAAGAATAAAAACTCAGTTTTAATAACAACGCACTCTAATTTTCGTAAACTGATATTATTTACTTTATCAATAGTTGAAAACCGTCATTCCGGCCTTGAGCCGGAATCTTAGCACTAAAAGACTTCAGTGCTGAGATGCTGAATCAAGTTCAGCATGACCCGAACTTAGGACAGAAAATTTTAAATTACATTTTTCCAACTACGCACTCTATCAGGTCTTCTTGTTTTAAGTATTTGTTGGCCAGATCGCGTAATTCGTTTGGCGTTACGGTTTTAACAGCGTTAAAATAATTATCAAAATAATCATAACCCAAACCAAATTCCCAAATGCTTTTAAACTTATCGGCCAGTGAAAAAGGGCCATCCACACTTCTTAAAAAATGACCAAGAATGTAATTTCTTACGGTTTCCAATTCATTTTCCGGTACAAGATCTGTGCGCAATTTTGCCAATTCTTTATAGATCTCTTCTAAAGTTTGGTTGGTAACATCTGCCCCTACTTCTGTAGAAATGGCAAAATAACCACCATTTACAAAAGACGCTAAGCCGCTGCCAATACCATAAGTATAACCCTTATCTTCGCGAATATTAGCCATTAAACGAGAACCAAAATAACCACCTAAAATTGTGTTTAATACCTGGAATTTATAATAATCGGGGTTTGTTTTATTGAATAATAACCTACCAACTTTTACGGCAGACTGTATAGCGTCCGGCTTTTCAATAAAGTGTTTTGCTTGTTTTGTGGTTTGTAAGATAATGTTGCTTGCAGAAATATTTGCAATTGTATTACCCCAGTTATTTTCTCCAAAAAAGCCATTAAGTGTTTTAAGAAGATCTTTTGGTAAATGGCCAGACGCAATGATGGTGCAGTTTTTAGAGCTGTAATGGTCTTTAAAGAAAGATCTTATTTCAGCTACGTTAACGCGGTCAAAATCACTGTCCTGAACCTGTATGCCATACGGATGTTTTTCGCCAAATACCAATTCAGAAAACCTTCTGCGGGCAAGAATATCAACTTTTTGAGAGTTAATTAAATGTTTTTGCTTTTTATTAGCGACGTGAATTTTAAACTCATCTTCAGGAAATGCGGGATATTTTAAAACTTCCTCAATAAATTTTAAACTTTCATTCAAATATTTATTTAAAGAATATAAAGTTACGGTTGCAAAATCCTGTCCAACTTCCAGTTCTAAAAAAGAGCCAAAAAAATCAATGCCATCGCTTATTTGGTTAGCCGTAAAAGACTTTGTACCACTCTCTATCAGTGAATTTGTATTAGAGGCTATCAAAGGCGCGGGCTGGTAATACATACCGGCCTTAAAAACAAATTCGATCTTTGTTATTTCCTGGCTTCCGGCATTAACACTGTATAGTTCAATACCGTTATTTAAATTTTGTTTGTTAGCCTTTATAATATCTATCCTGTCTATGGTCTTAAATGCAGGGGCTTCTGTTCTGTTCATCATTTTATAAAAGAGGTTGCTTAGTAATTGTTTCTATTAAAGGGTAAAAGCTGGCAGGTATTGAAACATTCACACCCTTGCCGCTAAGTTCGTTTATTTTTAATGAATTTAAAGTAAAATCTGCTCGCCGTTTATCAATATTCCATATAAATGCAACAGCTGTATATCCCTTTTTTGGCATAATACCTGTTGTCAATTTAAAATATTTTGTTTCGCCATTTAAATTATCGGCTAACCAATTTAAAGGAATGCGTTTAAAATAAACGTGTTCACCTTTATCATTATCTGCACTAAAAACCAAAAAAGCATTAAAAGGTTTTGGTACATTTTTAAATGTAATAGCTAACTCCGCCTCTAAACAATTACCCGAATTTATAAGCGTATCGCCGAAGCGCAAAAATTCAAAATACTCCTGATCATTGTTGTAATTTTTAGGCGTACCTGGAAATGAAAAGACCTCTTTTTTATTGATCTTTTCTTTACGTTTTAAAAGTACTCTGTCCCATGTTTTATCTTCGCCTATTACTTCATAAAAAGGCTCGTAATAAGGCTTTTCGCGGGTCATGGCATAATAATAATCACAGTTCATGGCCATTTGTTCCGCCTCGTCCATATGA
This sequence comes from Bacteroidota bacterium, assembly GCA_032229505.1. GTDB lineage: Bacteria > Bacteroidota > Bacteroidia > B-17B0 > Aurantibacillaceae > Aurantibacillus. The sequence continues at coordinate 28,544 of JAVTWD010000096.1, read as the reverse complement.
TTTAATACCGCACCGCCACGGTAATTTAAGAAAGCGTAATTTAATTCACGTACCCGATGCCCGCCAATGGTAAAGATCTGATTTGTTTTTTTGTATTCGTCGGTAAGCTTATCAAATAAGGCTTTTGGCATGGTATGATAAAACAAAGAACTGAAATCTTTTAAATTTATATTTATTATAAAATAGCCAAGAGAAACTAACATAAGAGAAGTAGAAATAACTACTGAAGGTAATTTTGGAAACTGATCTATTATAAAAGCAAAACTTAACACAAAAAATAAATAGAAAAATAAGCCGGTACGGTCTTCAGGATAGTTAACATCGAGCAATTTTTTTTGAAGATAAAAAGCGAGAATACTAGTTATTAAAATTACAGCAAAGAAGATGGTTTTGCTATAAATTGAAAATAATGAAAAAGGCTTTTTAAAAAAGAAAAACAATGAAAAGATAAGGATGCTAAAAAAAATAACCAGTGCTAAGATCTGTATCCACAACTGATCGGTACCAAATAAAAACAGGATAAGCGTTTTAAACGTTACTTTCCAGTAATTAGTTCCAACGCCATAATCCAGCATACCCTGCTCTTTATAAAAGAAGGAGAATTTTATCCAAAAAAATAAAATAGACAGATTGATCAATTGTAAAATGATATTCTTAGCGCTAAAAAAGAGTTTTTCTTTTATTTGAAAAACAAAAACAAAAAAGAATAATATAGTTAAAACAACTACCAATATTAAGTTGGCAGCCAGGGCCAATTGCCAAAAAAGGGAAAATAAAACAATGTATTTAAATTCTTTTGTAGAAAAATAATCGATCAAGTATGAAAGGCCAAGAGTCATCAGTCCAAACGACAAACCATAACCCCGGCATACTTCGTAAAAATCGAGAAAATTTAATGTCAACAGAAAGAAAATAACTAAAATAAGTTTTGCAGGTATTGTGTTTAAGTGTTTAAATAACCTGAAAATTCCAAAACACATTACTACAAATGCCAGAATATTTGGAATACGTAAAACAAAACGGTGCGAGCCTAAAATGTGATAGCAAATATTGGTAAGCGCGGAGTTTAAAACGTGATTGTTAGTGTATACGTGAGCGCTGTAAGGTAAATAATTATCGCTTTGTACGTAAAAGAAAAAGGTTGCCGTTTCATCGTGGCTAAATGGAATACTAAAAGCTCGCAGGCAAACAACAATAAATATTACAAAACTTAGTAACCAAAATAATTTATTGAAGTGCTTTTCTAAAACCAACATCGTTTTTAATCCAATAAGTAAGATTGATGTTTGTTGTATTTTTCTAAGGTACGAATGCCGGAAGAACTGATGTGTTCAAATTCTTTATCGCAAAACACGTTTATAATTTTTATTTGCGGCATTAACTCCTGTATATAACGGTATTGGTTTTGCTCGTACTGAAAATCGGTTGAGTTTCTTAAACCACGCACCACAATCACATCGTAACCAAACGATTCTATATGATCGGTTAACAAGCCCGAGTACTCGGTTAATTGATGGTTTTTAATTGAGTTAGGAATATCCCAGGTGCGATCTTTTTTATCAGGATTTTTGCCAAATGAAATAATTACTTTATCGAAAATACGTTCAGCTTTTTGCAACACATTGTAATGCCCTTTATGAAAAGGATTAAAACTGCCACAAAAAATACCTATCAACGGTTTGCGGTGTGTTACGTAATCAATTAAAGAGTTTAATTTTCCGTTAACGTTCAGTTTTTTTAAAACTTCAATACGCCTTGGTTGATATACTTTATAATCTACAAATTGGTATTCTTTAAAGATCTGGTGTTCGTATTCGATTAATTTTTCGAGCGGTTGTTCTAAAATATTAAGATCAGCCTTCATTAAAGCTTGTGATTTATCATTTGATGGTGTATGCGTAACAGTATCCATTATCATCTGATAAATGGAATCTTTTTGTGCTTTTGTAAGTTTGGTAGCTTTTGCATCTTCTAAAAAGAGTTTTGCAGATTTTTCTTCATTATCAAATACCTGAGGATCATAAATAGCATCATGATAAACAGCCGCTAAAAATAATTCATCATCAAAATCCTGCAATTTTGAAAGTTGTTGTACAACATCCAGTAAATGCGTGGTTGTATGATAAAAACGCTGATGCTCTTCGTACCTGTTTAAAACAGAATCTGAGAATCCTAGTTTTTGCAAACGGTTGGAGATATAGTTTTTGTCTATCATTTCTTCTTAGCTAAATAATACAAGGTGGTGCAATTATTTTCGTTAATAATGATGTTAGCTTGTTGTTTTATTTTTTCAGCAGTTACTTTGCTGTAACGTGTTATTTCTTCGTTTATCAATTCGGCATTGCCTAAAAGCTCAGATATAGCAAGGTTTGTAGCTTTAGTTAGTACATCTGTTTCACTAAAAGTTAAACTCGATTCTACTTTGTTTTTACATTTTTGAAGTTCGGCTTCACCAACTAATTCTGTTTTTAGCTTTTCAACTTCTTCAACAATAGCTTTCTCGGCATCTTCCATTTTTACACCATCCGGAATTTTTCCACTGATCACAAAAACGCCTTTGTCCAGGTCGCCCATTACATAAGCATTAATATCATTAAATAATTGCTTCTCTTTTATGAGTGTTTTATATAAGCGTGATGAATTTCCACGGCTTAAAATATCAGATATGATATCGACGGTGTGATACTCTTCATCTACCCTGGCGCACATGTGATACACTTTATAAATAGAACTTGCAGGCACATCTCTTTCAACTGTTAATCTGCGTGGTACTGTTTGTTTAGGCTCAACAGGTAAATTTCTTTTTGGTTTTATACCTGCTGCAATTGGCGCAAACCATTTTTGTGCTAATTGTTTTACCTGCTCTACTTCTACATTACCGGCAACAACCATAATAGCATTACTTGGATTATAATGTTTTTTAAAGAATGATCTTACATCATCCATGGTTGCATTTTCGATGTGAGAAATTTCTTTACCAATGGTTGCCCACTTGTAAGGATGTTGCTGATAAACTAATGGACGTAAAATAAGCCAAACATCACCATAAGGTTGATTTAAATAACGTTGCTTAAATTCTTCAATTACCACGTTACGTTGTACCTCCAAACTTTTATCGGTAAAGGCAAGACTTAACATCCTGTCACTTTCCAGCCAAAACATGGTCTCAATATTTTCAGCAGGTACAGTGCAATAATAATTGGTAAGATCGTTGGTTGTAAAGGCGTTATTTTCGCCACCTACCATTTGTAAAGGCTCATCGTAACTAGGAATATTAACACTACCACCAAACATTAAATGCTCAAATAAATGTGCAAAGCCGGTTTTACTTTCATCCTCATCGCGTGCGCCTACATCATACAAAATATTTAAACAGGCCAAAGGCGTGCTTTTATCCTGATGAACAATTACTCGTAAATTATTTTCTAATGTAAACTTTTCAAACTCTATCATACCCTCTTAAGATCACTGTTAATGTGTTATGTACCAAAATTACTTCTAAATAAATTATAAAGCTAAAGATTTCATTTTTTCAATAGTTGCCTTAAAGTCATTCATTATTTCATCTACCACTTTTGCAGCCGGTATAATATTATCAATGGCGGCACTTACCTGCCCTATTTCCAGTTCGCCTTCATTCATATCGCCTTCAAACATTCCTTTTTTTGCTCTGCCCCTACCTAATAATTTTTCTAATTCTTCTACAGAGGCCCCCTCTTTTTCGGCTTTTTCAATCTCATTAAAGAATTTATTTTTAATTAATCTTACGGGCGTTAATTGTTTTAGGGTTAAAACGGTATCGCCTTCTTTAGTGTTTATTACAGCTTCTTTAAAATTTTGATGCGCGCTGCTTTCGGGTGTTGCAACAAAGCGGCTTCCCACCTGTACTGCTTCTGCACCAAGTGCAAAAGCTGCCGCCATTTGGCTTCCCGAACCAATGCCACCGGCAGCAATTAAAGGTATTGAAACCGCTTTGCGTATTTGAGGAATAAGTACCAATGTTGTTGTTTCTTCCCGTCCATTATGCCCACCTGCTTCAAAGCCTTCTGCAACAATGGCATCAACTCCGGCTTCCTGGCATTTTAAGGCAAATTTTACTGCACTTACCACATGTACAACTGTAATACCCTGCTGTTTTAAATGATTGGTCCATGTTTTTGGGTTGCCGGCACTTGTAAACACAATTTTTACCCCTTCTTCAATAATAATTTTAATATGTTCTTCAATATTTGGGTATAAAAGTGGCACATTTACCCCAAAAGGCTTACTGGTAGCTTTTTTACATTTTTTGATCTGGTCCCTTAAAATATCAGGGTACATACTCCCCGAACCAATTAGCCCCAAACCACCTGCATTGCTTACAGCGCTTGCCAGTTCCCAGCCACTGCACCATATCATACCCGCTTGTATAATGGGTTTTTCAATCTTAAATAGTTCGCAAATGCGGTTATTTTTCATAATTTAGGGCTTAAAATTTATGGCATAAAATTATGTTTTTTAGCCAAAACCATACTATACAATTTAATCGTATGTTAAATATCACTTTAAAGAATTTTTTACTATATTTGGGGGTATTTTAGAATTATGATGAAAAAACTTATACTTTTCCTTTTTATTATTTCTTCAACATTTACTTTACGGTCGCAATGGCTTTGGGATTACGGCGGATCCGTAGGTGTTACCAACTACCTGGGCGATATTGGTGGTAAGGAAAAAACAAGACGTGATTTTTTGGCAGATATGAAGTTATCAAAGACCCGTTGGAATGGCGGTGCTTTTGTGAGATATAAATGGAGGCCAAAACTTTCACTAAAATTGGCATTTGATTATTTAAGGATAGAAGGTGACGATAAATTATCTACTAATCCGGGCCGTATGTACAGGAACTTTAATTTCAGAAATGATATTTTTGATCTTGCTTTTACCGGCGAATGGTTCTTTTATGAGAACAATGACCTTGGTAACACTTACCGTTATAGAAATGGTTTCAGGGCTTATTTATTTGCCGGTGTTGGTGGATTTTATACGAATCCTAAATCACTTTACAAAGGCGAATGGGTAAAAATGCAGCCATATGCAAGCGAAGGGGTTCAATATAAAAAGATAGGATTAAACATCCCAATGGGTCTAGGTTTTTATTTTACATTGGATAAAAAACACCGTATTGGTTTTGAGATGAATTACAGAAAAACCTTTACTGATTATTTAGATGATATTAGTGGTAATTACCCTGATACTCCTCCGGGAGATGCTTACACTAATGGTTTGATCTTAAGAACTACTGAATTGCCGCCTGAAGATATAGGCGCTTACAATTCTCACGGTTGGGGACAAAAACGTGGTGATAAAACACACAAAGACGCCTACATGACCATGAGCTTAAGTTACAGTTATGTGATCAGAGGAAAAAGTAGTTTTTACCGAGCAAGACATGGTTTCTTTGGTAAAGGTAAAAAGAGAAAAATGAGAAAGATCAGGGCTAAGTTCTAAACAAAAATATTCTTAAAAAAATCCCAAGCAATTGGGATTTTTTTTGTTTTAAAACCTCCATAATGTACTTATATTTGTTGCCTGTTATGAAAAAATTAGTAATTGCTGTATTTATGATTTCTCTTTGTTCTTGCAACAATAAAGAACAAGATGGAACTGTTGGATCAGACATTGTGAACAATACTGCCAGCGCCAATGGTAAAACAGATGCTGATATGCCTGAAATTAAATTTGAAGAAGAAGAATTTGATTTTGGTAAAATAACACAGGGCGAAATTGTTAGCCACGCTTTTACATTTAAGAATACCGGAAATAAAAATTTAATTATTAGTGGCGCCAGCGGAAGTTGTGGCTGCACAGTGCCGCAATGGCCAAAAGAGCCTATTAAAGCCGGTGAGACCAATAAAATAAATGTTGTATTTAACAGCGAAGGAAAAAGCGGTTTACAGGATAAAACTATTACTATAATAACTAATTGTGAACCTGCAACGCGGGTAATAAGAATAAAAACAGAAATAATTGTAGCCGAAACTGCAAAGTAAATTATAAACCAACCCGGTAAACAATATACAGTTTGCCATTTAATAAATAAAACAAAAACATGAACCAACTAGTAATTTTAATGGGAGCTCCGGCTCAAGGCCAAAGCCCGATAATGTCATTTTTACCTTTAATAGCAATCGTTGTTGTTTTCTATTTTTTTATGATCCGCCCTCAAATGAAAAAAGCAAAAGAGCAAAAAAAATATATTGAAGCATTAAAAAAAGGAGATAAAATTTTAACCATTGGTGGCATTTACGGCAAAATTGCCGAATTAAAAGAAGACGGTACCATTATTATGGAGGTAGAAGATGGCAGCAAAATGAAGATCTCTAAAAATGCTGTATCTCAAGATGCTACTTCAACATTAAACCAACAACAATAATAATTTACGTTTGAATAATTCAAACGCAGCATATTCAGCAAAAAAATTAAAGCCTGGTAAAGCCACGGCTTTTTTTGTTTGTATTGGTATTGCTGCTATGCTTTGGGTGTTGCAGGCCTTAAATACAGTATATACTTACACAATTACGGTTCCGGTTGTTTTTAAGAATATGCCGCAAAATAAAAAACCGCTGGCAGAAATTCCAGATCATTTAAAAGTAGATGTAAAAGCATCGGGCTTAAAATTGCTTCTTGTTTTAGCAAACAGACCTTTTAAAACTATAGAAATAGACGTTAACACTTTAAAATCTGTAAACAAACAACAAAATTATATTTTAAGTGCGGGCTCTGTTAATTTTAAAAGCAGTTTTAAGTTTGAAACACAAATAAAACATATTAGTCCTGATACACTTTATTTTTCTGAAAAGAATGGCTATCAAAAAAATGTACCTGTTAAAGTGCCTTTATATATAAAGTGTGCTCTAGGCTTTGGTGCTAAACAACCGGTAATAAGCCCTGGATTTGTTACTATTTGGGGAGATACAGCTGATATAAATAAAATAGATACTATTTACACTCAGCCACTCAATCTTATTAATGTAAACAAAAACTATAATTCGGATTTAGTGGTTATTAAACCAAACGCAAATATTAGTATCTCTGAAACAAGAGTTAGCACCGCCATTGAAGTAGCTAAACTAATTGAACATACAATAACCTTACCTGTTGCAGTTATTAATGATCAAAATTTTAAGCAGGTAAACTTATTTCCTTCAAAAGTAAAAGTAAAATTTACCGGCATACAAAATACTTTTACATTTGCCGATACAGTTTTGTTTAAGGCAAGCATAGATCCACAAAAGATAAATGCAAATAATAAATGCTCAGTGTATTTAAGTACCGTGCCCGGCAATGTAAATATTTTAAGCATTGCGCCAAAAGAGGTTGAACTTTTAATAATTAAGAACTAATGGTAATAGGCTTAACAGGCGGTATAGGGAGCGGTAAAAGTACCGTTGCCAGATTATTTGAAGTGCTTGGCTGCCCCGTTTTTTATAGCGACGATGTTGCAAAGGAAGTTTATTTTGATGCTGATGTAAAATTAAAAGTAATAGCGTTGTTGGGTAATGAAGCTTATGTCTTAGAAAACGAGATCAATAAAAAATACATAAGCGCAAAGATATTTTCAGATACAGGTTTGTTACACCAACTAAATGCTATTATCCATCCGGCAGTTATTGAGCGGTTTAAAATTTTCAAGAACAAACATATCGGTAAGCTTGTTGTAAAAGAGACAGCTTTATTGTTTGAAGCAAAACTGGAAGCACAGGTAGATAAAATTGTATTGGTAGCAGCCAACGATGATTTGCGAATTGCGCGTGTAATGCAGCGTGACGGCCTAAGTAAAGAAGAGGTTGTAAAAAAAATAAAAGCACAATTACCGCAGGAGGAAAAGATCTTGAGGTCTGATTTTGTGATCGAAAACAATGAAAAAGAGTTTTTAATTACACAGGTATTGGCCATTTATAATAAACTAACTCATGCTTAAAAAAGATTTTTTAGTAAGGCAGCTCGAAGAATTTGGTAAAGTAATGGCTGTTATTTTAGGCTTTAAAAAGCAACAGGATTGGGATAATTTTGAGAAAGAAATGCAGGCCGCCACTTTAAAGTTTACATCATTTGAATTACATACTATTGAAAAACTGAAAGAAACGGAGTTTAGGGATCAAATTTTAAACCGCCCTACTCTAACACAAGATCAGTTAAAGATCATGGCCGATCTGCTTTTTGAGCGTATGAATTTTTATGCGATCAAAAATGATGAAGAGAATTACAAAAAGTTAAGATCCCATTGTACAATATTATACACTCATATTCAAAACAACCTGATTGAAAACGAATTTGATATGAATGTGTATTATAAGTTGGGAATGCTTAAAAAAGCCTGAGAAACTACTTTTTCAACTCTTTAAAATTTCTATCAATGTATTTTTCTGAAGGTAATAAAGATTCCTGGATCCTTTTTGCATAACGGATACTGGCCAATATTTCTAATTGTTTTTCTTCAACCAGCTGCTTTTGCTGCTGCGTTTCCTTTTCTTTCAATTCTATTAAACGTTTTTGATTGCGGATTATCCTAAAACGATTAACCATAAATAAGGCAAACAAGCCAATCATGGTAAGTCCGCCATACAAAGCATAACGCTGGGTCTTTTCCTGCTTTAACTGCACGGCAACTATCTTTTTTTCTTCAACTGCTTTTACACTATCTGCAGTTACTTTTTTCTCATATTCAAACTGGTATTCTTTTTTTATGCTGGCTTTTCTGTTCTCAATATTATCCAAACTATCCTGCAGGTTAGTATACAATTCGTGCATAAGCAATGCATCTGCGGTATTATTTTGCTTCTTGTAAATATCGTACAAAAGGTTGGCAGATTTTGATATTCGTTCAGGAAAACCTAGTTCTTGGCTTAATTTTAATGATCGTAAAGCATATTCAAGTGCTTTTGAATTATCTTTTTGTATAAAATAAACAGAGCCAATATTTAATAGTGATGAAGATATGCCATCCTTATTTTCTAATAGTTCGAGTACCTTTAAACTTTTGTTGTAATAATCTAACGCGGTTTTGAAATCATTACTTAACTGATGCACCTTTCCTATACTATTATAGGCTCTGCCAAGCCCTAACTTATCATCAAGGTTTTCACAGATCTTTAAACTTTTATTAAAATATACCTTGGCTTTTACAAGATCTCCTTTGGTCATAAAAATATTACCAATATTGGTTAAAGCCGTGGCAATACCATTTTTATTATTGTTCTTTAAATTTATGGTAAGGCTTTTTTGAAAATAGTCGAGCGCCTTTTCGTATTCTTTTTGTCTTTGGTATATAAAACCAATATTATTTAAGCAGGTTGCTACACCATCTGTATTTTTAATTTCGTTCCGTAATTTTATGCTTCGATGATAGTTGTCAAGAGCTTTTTGAGTATTACCAAGCTTATCATAGATATTGCCAAGGTTGTTTAAACTGGTAGCCATGCCTTTTTTGTTGCCAATACTACTGCTTAAATCATAGCTTTTAGTAAAATAATCAATACTTAATGGTACTTTTCCCCTGTATAAATAAATAGAACCTATATTGTTATAACCCTTTGCAACAGCTGCCAAATTACCAACGGCCTGCGCACTTTTACAGCTCTTTTCAAAGTCTTCAAGCGCTTCATCTATTTGGCCATGCTGTTGAGCAATATAGCCCTTATAATTGAGGCATGAACTTTCGTACTTTAAAAAGACTTTTTTTTCTTTAGAAGACAAATTCGGATCTGCAAGATTTTTTTCTACGATCTGTAATATCTGATCATTGTATTTTGGCCAGATCTCCTCATCCGTTTCTTTTTCAATTATTTCGAAAAGTAAATTACAGCGGCTTGTATCGCTGCCGGCATTTCTTAAAAGGATCTCAAGCGCTTTTGTATTATTTTGAGAAATAAAAACTAAACTATAAAACAATAATGTTATAAATAGTAAGCTCTTTTTCATGGTTTAAATTTTAATCCATTAATTTTTTTAAAGGATTTTAATTAAAGAAAGATTTACTGCCATTAACCATGCCTATTACCCTTCCTGCAAGCGGTTTACCAAAGAATGGTGAATTTCTTGAACGTGATTCGTTACTTTTTTCGGTGAGTGTTGTATTATCTTTTAAAGAAAAAACGGTAAGATTGGCAGAGCTTCCTTCATCAATCACAGGGGTTTTAATTCCAAGAATTGCATAAGCGTTATCAGACATAGATCTTACGATCGAATCAACATTCTTATCTTTTAAGGCCTCCAACGCGCAAGAGAACGCGGTTTGAAGATTGATCATGCCAAAATCGGCCAGGTCAAATTCAAGATCTTTACTCTCTATATCCTGTGGAAAGTGATCGCTAACTATTACATCTATTACACCTGTTGTTACCGCATTGCGCAAAGCCAACACATCTTTTTTAGAACGTAATGGCGGGTTTACTTTGTAATTGGTATCAAATTCGGTTAAGTTAGTGTCATCCAGGAATAAATTAACAGCAGCAACACCGCAACTCACATTTAAACCGTTTGCCTTTGCTTTCTTTAGCAATTCAATACTGCCGCGCGTACTAATGGTTGGTATATGAAGCTTGCCGCCTGTATATTCAAGAATAGCTAAATTTCTTTGTAAATTCAATTCTTCTGCTAAAACCGGTATACCTTTTAAACCCAAAGTTGTGGATACTTCTCCTTCGTTTATCTGGCCGCCATGCGAAATGCTTTCATCATCACAATGTGTAACAATAAATGAATTAATGTTTTCAGAATACTGTAAAGCGCGCATTACCATTCCGGCATCTTTTATGGGGTGCTTGTAATCGCTAAACCCAATTGCACCCGATTGTTTCATGTCGTGCATTTCTGCAAGATCTTTGCCTTTTCCTTCAACAGTAATGGTACCAAAAGGTAAAATATTAACCAGTTTATTCTCTGTTTTATTAACGATATATTCAATTTGTGATTTGTTGTGTAAAGCAGGATTAGTGTGACTGTGAATGCAAACCGACGTAAATCCACCGGCAGCAGCGCTTTTTATAATGGTTTCTAGAGTTTCTTTATGCTCAAATCCCGGATCACAAGCTACAGCCTGCATATCTACCCATCCGTTAGATACCTGTAGGTCATTGCCCTCAATGATCTTAACATTACCCTTAGCACTAATAGATCTTTTAATTTCAACAATAACGCCGCCTTCAATTAATATATCTACCGTTTTATTGTAAAACGGACTGTTGCTTGATAAAACCTGCGCTTGTTTAATTAATATATTCATGTTCTTTTATTTTAAAAATCGTAATAAAGCTATCTCAATTCCTATAAACAACAAGGTTAAGATAATAAATATTTTCCACAGTTTTTTACCTTCAGCTCCCTGCTGAATCTGAGAGGTAATATCTGAGTTAGCATCTTCAATTAACTGAATGCTCTTAAAGCCTTTATCTGCTATTATCTTTTTTAATTGGTCGTTATTAAGGCATAAGAGATCTGATTCCTTTCTGGAATAATTAAATGCTAAAGGCAATAATACTACACTGTTGCGAATTACTTCATAAAAGCCAGGTACTGTTACCTGGTTTTGAGTGTATAATGAAATACCATTATTTAGTGCTCTTGATTCAGGTATAACATCCAATTGCCCGGCAACCTGTTTTATATGGGGCGGCTGATCTATTGATGAAAGATCGTTTTTGATATTAATAACAACATTGGATGCCGCCTGGTAAGATAATGGTACGGCCCTTAAACTATTAAAACAGATCTGATAAAATGTGGGTACAAACAAAGCATGTTTTGAAAAATTCGTACACTTTTCATTTAACGGTGCAGAAAACAAATAAACCGTTGCGTTATTTTTTTTACTTAATCCCAATAATGCATCAGTATTTTGTAACATTAAAATAGTTTCAAAATCCATATTATTGGTGCGCGCCAATTTATAATGTTTGGTTACAAGCGGCAGGTTAAGTCTATCATTCACCTTTTCAAAAACACCGGTATAAAATCTAGAGGCCATTTCAATTTTATCAACTTTTAAATTACCGGTATCTAAACTTAATAAATTAGGCATTTGCAGCATACTTAAACCCTGGTTGTAAGAAACGAGGTTCGAATTTTGTGCCGTAATAAAAACAATTGAGCCACCTTTTTCGGTAAATTTTAAAAGCTCAGAAGTTAAGCCGCTGCTAAGCTCTGCCAACTGGTTAAGAATAATAACATCGCAGGTTTTAAAGGCACTAAAATCGATTGATTGCTCCAGATAAGAATTAACTTTAAATAAACTATCGGTTTTAAAGAGTGTAGAGATAGAATTATCCAGTGTTTGCTCTTTACCACTGATCAAACAAACCGAAACATTAACCTTTGAATTAAAAGCAAAAAACAACTCATCGTCAAATGTGATCGGAAAATCTTCGATCTTTATCGAACCATAATTAATGCCTTCCTGCTTACATTCAAAAGTAAACTGGATCTCTTTTTTTGAATTAGCCTCTACCGAAAAAGAACTGATGGCAATTTGCTGTTTATTTAAGAATAATTTTGCCGAACCTATTTCTAAATTTGCATTACCATAATTTACAATATTGGCGTGCAACTTTTGAATAAAGCCTTTTTGCTGTAGAGGTGTTTCAAACCAGCAGGAGTCAATGTAAATATTATTTGTTTCGTTAGCCTTTAAAGGAACAAGGGTTACTTTAACTGAAGTATCGTTTTGTATCTCGTTTAAATTAAAGGTTGTTTCTTGTGCATCAGACAAGGCGTAAACTTTTTGATCAGCCAGGTTAGAAGAACTTAAAAATTCGGTCTGCCTTTTTAATACATCACTATAGTTTCGCACAGATGAAGAGATCTTTACTTCATCAATTACATTTATGGCGTCTTCTTTAGAATTGAAGCGCTGATGCCTGCCTTCAAAATCATTGGTAATGATCTGAAATTTATCGCCATTGCCAAAGGCTTTAATGATCTCTTTTGATTTGTTCTTCGCTATTTCCAGTAAGGGACCCTGTTTATTCACATTCTCCATACTGAATGAATTATCAATATAAATGCTTACAGCTTTTGCACCGGTATTGGTAATAACAACGTCCTTATCAAAAATAACCGGCTGGCAAAAAGCGAGCACCAAACAGGCAATAGCCAGGCAGCGGGCAATTAAAACCAGTATTTCTCTTAAGCGGGACTTGGACTTACTTTGATGCTGAAGCTCTTTAAGGAATTTAACGTTGGTAAAATAAACCTTTTTATAACGCCTAAAGTTGAATAAATGAATAATGATAGGAATTGCAACCGCCGCTAAAGCCCATATAAATGCGGGATAAACAAACATCATAGGGTATAAAAATACAAAAATAGTAGCGCTTTTACATTTTTTTGCCACGAATTTCACTAATTTTCACAAAGTTTTAGTGTAATTAATACTTTTTGCTCCTAGGGCATAAAGTCAAATTTCACAAATTTGTATTATATCACATCTTTAAAGATATAAGGTATTGGTGAAATTAGTGAAATTCGTGGCTTTTTTAAAGTAATACTACCTGCAAAATTTGTAAGTTTGCGGTTCATGAATTCAGCACTTGCTTCAATAGGAAAGAACTTATTACTTATTGCCATTGTTATTTTATCGGCCTCTAATTTTTTTTATCATTGGCTTAATTGGACCGACCTTGTAAAGGTTCAATTACTCTTTGGTGCTATTTATATTTTTTTGAGTTGTTACGAAGTGCTTACTTTAAAATATGTAGCAGATCTGCCAACGCACAAATTCCACTATTTTTCATTTAGCAGCATTGCTTTAATGTTTTTAAAAGCATGTATTTTTATCACTTTTGCTATAATGCTTTACACTTCGGGCAGCAGAGCAAAATATTTATACATTATTTGCCTTGTTATTGCCTTAACCGAGCTTATTGTTTTATTTATACGATACAAAAAAGGACTAAATTTTATTAGTATTTACGCTAATTATATTTTGTTTATGGGTAAAAAAATTGAGAAACTCTTTGCCCCTGATATTGATATAATAGAGTTCAGACACGACATATTTTATTTTGTAAAAAAAGATAAAAAAACCTACCAGATAAAATTGGTACATATTAAGGAAAAAGCCACTTTTTTAACAGCTATTAATGAGTGGATCAACCGCAATAGTGTTACTGTAAGTAAAGAATCGAAAGAGAAAATTAAATTAATACTTTGATCTTTAAAATTAAAAACACATTCTATGAGAGGATTTATTATTTTATTTACGGCTATTTTACTTTCAGGCTGTTCTTCCAAGAAAAAAATTATAGACTACAACTCTTTTTCAATTTCACAAGAGCAACTTAGTAAAATTTCCACAAAAATCATTTTTACTTCAGGCTTAGATAAAAATAAAGATCCTATAAATGATCTAACTGAATTTGAGGTTAAAAATGATGCTAAATCCATCTGTTACATATCTTGGTTCGATTTGGATGCAAATAAAGATTACTATGTAAAAGTAAAATGGTTTGGTCCTAATAATGAAATTTTTGAGCAAGATGATGATGTATTTAAACCGAACAGTCCAAGTTACTATAGCTGGCTAAAGCTCAATCTTGTTGAAAATGTGACTCCAAAAGGCAAATTTAAAGTACAGGTATTTTTAAATAATTCTTTGGTAAAAGAACTGTATTTTACAACTAAATAAACTCATAGAATCAAGAAACAATTCTCTTTAATGTTTTGAAAATTATTTTCAGATCAGTTCCAAAACCCATTTGCGATATATATTTTTTATTCAATTCTAGTTTCGCAGGCATTATCTCTTTAATATAAATTTGTTCCGGATCAGATGAAGCTGCCAGTAATTCATTTTCTTCAAAATAAAGCAATGAAGCATAATCTGTAATACCGGGTTTTACCATCAAAACTTCCCTTTGCGCAGCGGTATACATTTCAACATATTTTCTTACCTCGGGGCGTGGCCCAACCAGACTCATGCTGCCAAACAATACATTAATTAATTGTGGTAATTCGTCAATTTTATATTTTCTTAAATAATATCCTACTGAAGTAATACGCGGATCGCGCCCTCCAACAGTAAGCAGACCGGTCTTATCAGCATTTTTTTTCATGGTGCGGAATTTGATCAAACCAAAATCCACATCGTAACGCCCTACCCTTTTCTGAACATAAAAAACAGGAAAGCCATTACTCAAAATAATAAACAAAGCAATTATCAAAAAGAAAGGTAATAAAATTATTAGCCCTGTGAAGGATAGTAAAATATCAGCTATGCGTTTAAAAAATAATACCACAATTATTTTACAACTTTATTTACGCTTTCAATTACTGCGTTTACAACCGTTTTTATTTGTTCATCTGTAATATCATAAAATACAGGTAAACTTATTTCGCGGCTCGAATTATTACAGGTTACTTTATAATCTTCGGCTTTATAACCTAAATTCGTATAAAAACTCATGCCCGGCAACGGTAAAAAATGTACGTTCACACTTACATCTAAGTCAAAAATATGTTTTATGATTTCATCGCGTTGTGCTTCGGTAACATTTTTAATTCTTAATGGAAATAAGTGGTAACAGCTTGTTTTATCTTTTGTTTGCATTACAGGTAACTCAATGCGCGCATCATTCTTTAATAAATCAATATAAGTATCAGCAACATGCTTACGTTTAACTAAAGTATCATTTTCGTAACGCTCTAACTCCACAAGGCCAATAGCGGCGGTAAGATCAGTCATATTACATTTATAACCCGCCTCAACAATATCGTAACGCCAGTTGCCTTTTTGGGTTTTTGCAAGTGCGTCTTTATCCTGCCCATGAAGCGTAGAAACACAAAGTTGTTTATAGATAGCTTCGTTATCAAATGGTGCTGGCAGGTTTAGCGTAATGGCGCCACCTTCGGCAGTGGTTAAATTTTTTACCGCGTGAAAAGAAAATACACTTACATCTGTTAAAGAGCCTGCTTTCTTACCTTTATAATTTGCGCCGAATGAATGTGCCGAATCACTTAAAATTAAAATACGGCCAAGTTGTTTTTGATTTACATTATCTGATGCAACAAACTTATTTCTATATTTTACGGCCAATTCATTTATTTCAGAATAATCGCAAGGCAATCCGCCAAAATCTACCGGCATAATTACTTTTGTTTTTGAAGTAATTGCTTTTTCAATTTCGCCAACAGAAATGTTAAAATCGTTGGCATTTATATCTACAAAAACCGGTTTTGCCCCAACATGAACCACAACATTAGCCGTTGCAGAATACGTATAAGCAGGAATAATTACTTCATCCCCTTCTTTTACGCCAAACCAGCGCAGCATTATTTCAAGTCCGGCTGTTGCCGAGTTTAAGCATAAGGTATTTTTATTGCCACAATATTCACTTATCTTTTTTTCGAAAAGTTTTGTGCGTGGGCCTGTAGTTATCCAACCACTTTTTAAAGTTGCCACAACCTCGTTGCAGATCTTATCATCTATTCTTGGTGGTGAAAATGGGATCATATAACTGATTTTTAAATTAAAAATTATAGATTATAATATATTTACCTGTGTTGCTCCAAAACCGTAATCTTTATAAGATCCATCCTGAAATGTAACACCTTTTGTTTTCTTTAAGCGATCAACTATCTCCTGCTTTAAACGACCATTGCCAACACCATGAATAAAAACTATCTTTTTCATGTTCTTAAAAATAGCGTCATCCAGTTCATTCTCAAATTTTTCGAGCTGTATGTTCAGCATTTCAAAATTACTTAAGCCTTCGGGGTTTTCTATCAATTCGGTAATGTGCAGGTCAACTTCTTTTTCTAACGACTTTAAATATTCTTTATTAGATTTTGACGTTTTTGCGCGCGAATTAAATTCTTTAATGCTCTTTAATTTTGCAATATCTACAAGGCTTAGCTCCTGCTCTACATTGGTTTGCATTACAAATTCATCTTTCAACAAAAAACCATACACCGGAAATTTAAATTCATCGTGCTTTATCACCTTAGATTCTGCCAATGTTTTATGACTGATATTTAGGATCTCAACAACCGGTAGCTGGGTTTTAAAATGGGTGTTCTTGTAAAACAAACATTCAATTTTGTGGTATGTGTATTCTTTAAAGAATTGGATCTTTACCTGCTTTAAAAGTATCTTTTGATAGGCACCCAACTCACCATGCTTAAGGGTTTGAAAATACTCTTCATCTTTAATAGAATAAGAGAACAGAACATTGTAGGCCGACGAATTAAACAAATATATTTTATAATCGTTAATTAAAGCAGGCAGCTCATGATCGGGTTCAATAACCAGGTAAATGGCATCATTTACACCTGCATCAGGATCAATTTCAATGTTATCGGTATTTTTATCAACTATTAATTCGGTATGTATTGGCACTAATTGCGAAACCAGATAAGGTATCTCAAAGCCATCCTGCATTTCTACAAATACAGTGGTCTTATCTTTTATCCGCGAAACTATGCCCTCGCCTGTTTCGTTTAAAAATCTCACCTTATCTCCAATTCTCAGTTTCATTATAGTTCTAGGGTATATGCGCCCTGCTGTTTTGTTTTAATTAATTCAATGCCAAATTTACGACATAATTCTTCTACTTTTTTAATGGAATAATTGTTGTTTGAGGCATCGGCTACAATTGTTTTAAGACCAGGAAAGCCTTCCAGGTCTTTAGAAGTTAATTTAAAATTATTTGCAAGGATCAACAGGTTGATCTCGTCTGTAGCTACTTGCGGCCATCGATCTTTCTTGTCTAATAAAAGTGCTCTTAAATTTTCTTTTTCAATATAATTGAATTCTTTTATAGTTAAAGATGTATTATTAAACGAAATAATATGTGGCTTTACATGATACATAAATTGTGAAGAGTCTATGTTGTTTATCATTGCAACAGTTTTGTTTTTAATTAAAACAGTATTGCTTTTATTTAAACTGTAAACAGTTAAAAGATCTGTTGTTTTTGATTGATATGAAAGCACAATTGCCGATACCTGCCACCAGATCAAAAGCAACATACAAAATGCAAGTGAACGGTACGACTTGTTTTGAATGGAAAGTGTAATAACAATAATAAAGAATGATAAAAATATAGCATCATAAAAACTAAAATCAATGCCATCAATAAAACCAAATTTAGAAGAATTAAACAAGGTTATAAAAGCAATTAACCAGTTTATAATATGATTAATAATAATTGCTGCAAAACCAATTTTTAAAACAATTAAAAAGGCCAATAATAAAATAACAAAGCTAATTGGTACTACAATAATATTACATACAAAAAACCAAAACGGAAATTGCTTAAAATAGAATAAGGTTAGTGGTAAAGTACTTATGGTAGCTGCAAACGAAGCCGTTGTTCCTTTCCATAATTCCCTGCTTAAATAAGTTTGAGGCTGCCAGATAGCCATTAATTTAGGTTGATAATAAATTAACCCAAATACAGCAAAATAGCTTAATAGAAACCCTACATCTGTTATAAAAAAAGGATCATAGCATAATAAAATAAAAGCCGAGACTAATAAAATATTTGTCTGCGCACGCTGATCACTTCTAAAAAAGATACGGCCAATACCTAAAAGATTGAACATAATTACCGCCCTTAAAATAGGCGCAGAAAAACCTGTAATTAAAGCAAAGCTCCAAAGCAAGAACGTTATAAAAATAAATTTAAGGATCTTGTATTTTTTTTTCCTATCAATAAGGTCAAATAAAAAGCTTAATACCAGGTAAATGAGTCCTGTATGTAAACCTGAAACCGATAACACATGTAGTGTGCCCGAATGCGAGAAAGATTCAACTACCTGCTTATCTATGTCTTCATCATAACCAGTTAACAAAGCCGCACAAATACCATAAGCATTTGAATTTAAAGCACTGTTCTTTAAAGTCTCTAAAATGTTTTGTTTGATTAATAATCCTTTATGCCAAAACGGATTTAATATTTGAGGTACTTCCAGGATCTCAAAAGCCCTTGTCTCAAGAAAAGCCGTATGATATACCTGTTTATTGTATAAATAATTTTTATAGTCAAATTCAAACGGGTTTTGAGCTGCACTAACCTCAATCAAATTTGTTTTAATTATAAGAGTTTTTCCAGGCTTTAAAGCCTCATCTCTTTTCGATCGCTTAAAGTAAGCAAGGATTTTTCCTTGTACTTTAGTGTATGATGAATCGTTTTTTATTTCATTTATGATCAAACTGCATTTAATGAATTTCTCTTTCTCAACAGGAATATCATTGATAGTTGCTATAAAATAACCGGCTTTATCTGGTTTATAATATTTTCCATAATAATTCTCGCGGTCTTTTAAAGTATTAATTTGTACAAGGTGTAAAGCAAAAAGAAACAAAAAAGTATCAAGACAAATTAAATAAATACGTTTTGTAAGAACGTTTTGTCCTTTTTTAAACAATGTTACTATAGCAACAGTTATTGGTAACATTAAAAAAATAAAGGCGGGTGAGTCAAGATCCAAATAAATGCCTAACAGAATTCCGGCAATAAATGGAATAATTATTCTAAAAAAAGGAATATTAGAAAATACATTTGGCATGAAAGATTAAAGCTAAAAAAAAATCCCGTCCGGCATTAACCGAACGGGATCATTTTTAAAACTATTTAAATTAGTTGATCACTAATTTTTTAGACATTTTTTGTCCGTTAATAGAGATGTTTACAAAGTAAATACCTTTTGAAAGTGTGCTGTTTTTGTTAATTGCAACAGTTTGCTCACCTGCATTTAAGTTGTTGATTGTAGCTGGTAAAACATCTTTACCTAACATATCAACTACGTTTACTGCAACAGTTGCAGCATCATTTAAATTAAATTTAAGGTTAGTTTCTCCGGTTGATGGATTTGGGAATAAATTTAATTTATAGCTTTTTGCTAATTCATTTAAGCCATTTGGCCCTTGAAAATCAGCTGCGTCAATAAATAAACGGTTACCAAAACCATTTGTTGGATCTTCGGTAAATACAAAACGGAAGGTTGCACTTGGAGAGTTTGCAAAGTTAAACCAGTATGGGTAAGATGTTACATCTACCTCTTTCCATTCTGCTGTCACAGGAACATATGGTGTAGAAGTAGTTCCACCTGAACCAGCAGCCATTGTGCTTGCATTTAAGCTAACAACATCTATCCACGAACCACCACAATCTAATGAACCTTGCAATACTAATTTATCTGCATGTGTTGCAGTTTGTTTAGCATATGCATAAGAGAATTTTAAAAGGTTATTTGGATTATTTACAACATCCATAATTGGCATAGTTAAAATATCTACCTGACCAAATGAGCTTTGAGTACCATCTAAATAGAAAGATCCATTACCGTGTTTAGCAGCAACAGTAGTTTGATCCCAGGTAACACCGCCACCTACGTTATCAACCGACCAGTTTGCAGGAACACCCGGATTTTCAAAGCTTTCAAAATAGTTACCAGTAATAACTGCATTACCATTTAAAACAGTAACAGTTTTTACTTTTGTGCTGCTACCTTGTCCGTTAGTTACAGTTAAAGTAACTGAGCTTACACCAGGTGTAGGGAAAGATATTGCAGTAGTTGAATTTGTTGGATTTGCAGGAGTACCACCGTTATCAGCGCTCCATGCATAAGATGAGATAGTACCGTTATAAGAAAGATCTTTAAAGTTTAACGATCCGCCTGAACAAACAGTATAATTTGTTGTAGACATGAATTCAGCAATTGGAGGGCATGGTAATGTACCATTAACATCAGTAGCACCTAAGTTGCTAAGTGTGCTAAGGTTATTTCTGCCGCTGGTACCTGAAGCAAGCGCGTTTCTCATAACCGTTGTTTGACCTGAAGTAAAGTTCTTAGGGCAAGATGAATAGTCCATTATGTTCTCAACATTTTGAGTTGGACCACCGGTACAAACATTACCTGATAAGCTTGTAGGACAAGCGCTAAAGTTACCTTTGGTCCATGGAGTATCAGAAACACCATCATCACCACAAACAACACCCGGGTTATTTGTATTACCAAAAGTGTGTGTTAAATTTAACCAGTGACCTGCTTCATGGCTTAATGAACGAATGTTGGTCATGCTGCTTAAAAAACCATAGTTATAAACAATAGCATCCTGTAAAGCACCAGATGGCCATGTACCCGGTTTGTAAGTATAACCAACAATAATACCACCACCTGTTACAGTACCTGTTGGTACAATTTGTTTAACAACAATAATGTTAAGGTATTTTGTAGGATCCCATGTAATTCCTGTATAGTTAGTACCAACATTAGATTGAGACCAAACAGTTCTTGAATCTAAGTGGTGAACAATACCATTAGTACAATTGTTATTCGGATCTCTGTGCGCTAACATAAACTTAATGTCAGAGTTAATATACAAAGATTGAAATGGAGCCGCAATTGTTGAAACGTCAGGCCCCATGGCAGCATAATCTAAATTCATTTGCGCAATTGCCGCAGCACATGTTGCATCTGAAATATTTTCGCCACCACCCTGATGTAAGATATGAAATACAACCGGAATAGTGTATTGAAAAGCAGCAGAAGTTTTATTGGCTCCTTTGTTTTTTTCAGCCTCTACGTATTGTTTGTAAGCTTCTTCCTGTAAAGCGTTGTAACGTTTTTCTGCACCCGGATTTGCTTTGAACGCTTCTTCCATTGCAGCGTAAGTATTACATGGCTGAATTTTACCTTCTTGAGCAACACCAGTTGTTGATGCGAAAAGCGCAACGCCAAGTGTTATTTTAGATAATTGTTTTTTCATTTGTTGTTATTGATTTTATGTGTGTTTATTTTTTTTGATTAGTAGGAATTTGATTTACCTGATTTAAAGCCATCATATCTTTCATGGTTTTTTGCATGCCTTCAACACTGCCATCTAAAAAGATAACATTTCCTTTACCATCCTGTGCAAAGTTTTTCACAGCTTCTGTCCACATACTAAAAAGTATTAAAGATGAATCAAGGTTAGCGTCCTGCATTTCTTTTGCCGCGCCGGCCATACCTTTTGCCACTTCCTGGCGGAATAAAGCAATACCCTCACCTTTTAACTGTGAAGCATCTTTTTCGGCCTGCGCCGATATTTTAATAAAATTACCTTCAGCTTCTGCAGCTTTAGTTCTTGTAATTAATAAAGCCTGACCTTCATTTTCAGCGGCAGATTTTAAGTTGTTACTTGCCACTACTTTGGCCATTGAGCGCATTACTTCTTCATCAAAAGTAATATCGTTCAATTGTAGATCTATTAAATGATAACCCCATTGCTCTAGGGTATTATCCAATTGCTCTTTTACTGCTTCAACAATTTCTTTTCTTAAAATTAAAACTTCAGATTGTTTTTTTGTAGCCACAAATGCACGTACCGACCCTTCAACCGAACGAACAAGGGCCTGCATAAAGTTACGGTCATCAATAAATTTAAACGCTACGTTCTTAATAGTTTCTTCATCGCTGTTTAAAACAGAATAAAGCAACATAGCCGTAAAGTTTACGTTCGCTTGATCGATCGTAACCGCTTGAAAACCAAGCTCTGAACTACGGTTTTGTACAGATACTTTTTTAAATACCTTTTCAATAAAAGGAATTTTAAGGTTTAAACCCGGACGAAGGATACGACTGAATTTACCAAAAATGGTTGTAACGGCAATTGTTCCTTGTTGTACAGAAACAAAAGAAAGTAATAGCGTTAATAATACTAAAACGATGATAATAATTAATGCAACTGGCGACATAAAAATTTATATTTGTATAAATGTATGAAATTTTTCCTGTGGTTCAAAATCGATTTTAAAGGTGGTAAAAAATACGTATAAGTGGCTTTTTTTGATCTTCATCTGGCTAATTTCCCCAACTTTAAAAAGCCAGGAAGTGCCGGCGGATACTATTCCAGAGCATGAAAAGATCTATGCAAAAGCCGTAAAATTAATAGATTCTGCTAAGTACCAGGAAGCCATTCCGATTTTAAAAAATGCCATTAAAGTAAAGAAGGATTATTGGGAAGCCTATAATAAAATGGCCCTATGTAAAATAAAATTAAAGGATTATAAGGGCGCAGAAAAAGATCTTAAAAAAGCTGAAGTGATAATGCCTTTAAATTTTGAAACTACTAAATTGAACGGTATTAATTATTACTTAAACAATAAGTTTAAAGAGAGTAAAGGCTCACTCGATTCTGCTCAGGAAATTGCAAAAGATGAAAAGATTGAAGACTGGGAACTCTTTTATTATCAAGGATTGCTTATGTTTAAAGGCAAAAGCTATAAAACAGCCTTGGCCGCATTTGAATCAGCTGTAGAAATCAATCCTAAATGTATTGAATGCATAATCCTTAAAGGCGAAGTTCGTTTTGTAACAAAAGAATACAATTATGCTATTAAGGAATTGAATGATGCTATTAAAAAAATGCCTGCCGAAACACCCGATTATAAAGCTTATAAACTCAGGGCAAAAGCAAAGTTTGAAAACAAGGATTTTAAGGGAGCCGTCACTGATTGGAATGTTTATTTAGATGGCGTTCCGGGCGAGGAAGATGCTTTAGTGGCACGTGGTGCAGCAAAAATTGAAAGTAAAGACAATACAGGTGCTATTGCCGATCTGGATGAAGCTATAAAAATTAATGCTAAAAACCCGGTAAGCTTTTGTTACAGGGCTATTGCAAAATCAGAAAACAAAGCTTTTCAGGAAGCATTAAAAGATTATGAAATTGCTTTAAAGCTTAAATTCGATTATGCTGATGCCTATTACAATCGTGCTGCCACTAAAATGGCCATTAAAGATAAACATGGTGCCTGTGATGATCTTAATAAAGCGGATGGCTTAGGCAATACGAGTGCTGCACAGATCATTGAAAGGTTTTGTAAGTAATACAAAAAAATAAACCACATAGACACATAGTTCTATTATTCACAAAAGTTATTTTGGAGTTAACATAGTTGTTTCGTCAAGACGAAACAAGTACTATGTCTTTCTGTTTTTATAAATAGATAATTGCACAAAGAAATCTATGTGCCTATGTGGTTAAAAAAAGTGTGGGATCAATTAAATTTTGAAGGCACAAACATTTCAAATCTCGGGATCTGAACATTAAACTCGGTATCATCAATTAAGCGGGTCATAGTATAAAAGCCTTCCATATAACCTAACTCGCTGGCTAAATTGCAACCGCTATTGTACTCAAATTTTTGTCCCGGTTCAATGATTGGGGTCTCTCCTATTACCCCTTCTCCATCCACTTCGCGTTTTTCGCCAACACTGTCAAAAATATCCCAATGCCTGCTTAAAAGTTGCACAGAGTAATCGCTGTTATTTTGAATAGTAATAAAATAAACAAAAAAATAATGATTTTCTCTTGGCACACTTTGTTCGGATAAATAGCGTACTTCTACCGAGATCTCAATATTATGTGTTGTTGTTTTTACCATTTGGTATTACAATATTAAACCGTTTTTTTTTAAATAAAGAATTTCCCCACTAAAATTTAACAATTTTATGTTACTGTTACCGGGCTTGAAACCAATTGTTGGTAAAGCTTTTCGTATTGCGGTAAAATATTTACGATGTCGAATTTTTTTGCCTGTGCAAAAGCATTTTGGCGAAACTGTTCGAATAGTTTTTGATCTTTTAAAAGTTTAATAGCGTTATTTGCCATATCTTCTACATTACCAACATCACTTAAATAACCTGTTTTACCATGTACATTCACTTCGGGCAAACCACCACTGTTAGTACTTATTACAGGTACTTTCATGGCCATCGCTTCTAAGGCCGATAAACCAAAACTCTCAGTCTCTGAAGGTAAAATAAAAAGATCGGCCATACTTAAGATCTCTTTAGGGTCAGCTATTTTTCCAAGATTAATAACATCAGCCTGTAAATTTAATTGTCTGCACAATTGATCTATTTGCGCTTTCTCGGGACCATCACCAACTAAAATTAATTTGGCAGGCATTTCATTTTTCACCTTTTCAAAAACCCGCACCACATCTTCAATTCTCTTTACTTTTCTAAAGTTACTAATGTGTACCAGTATCTTTTCATCATTAGGCGCGTATTTGCGTTTCACACAATGTTCTTGCGGTGTTTCGTATTCTTTAATATTTATAAAGTTGGGAATGACAGTAATTTTATTATCGATCTTAAATGTTTTGAGTGTATCCATTTTTAAGCTCTCAGAAACCGAAGTAATAGCATTACTATGGTTTAATGAAAAGCGGATCACAGGCTCAAATGCGGGATCACGGCCAACTAAGGTAATATCTGTTCCGTGCAAAGTGGTAACGTAAGGCAGACTGATCTTTTTTGATTTTAAGATCTGTTGTGCTGTATAAGCTACCGAAGCATGAGGAATAGCGTAGTGAACATGCAACACATCCAACTGTTCAAAGATAGCTACATCCACAATTTTACTGGCTAATACACTTTCGTAGGGTTGGTATTCAAATAAAGGATAATCGTTTACGTTAAACTCATGGTAAAATAAGTTCTCATCAAACAGGTTTAAACGAAAAGGTTGGCTGTAAGACATAAAGTGAACCTTATGACCTTTTTTAGCAAGCGCTTTGCCTAATTCAGTTGCTACAACCCCGCTTCCGCCATAAGTAGGGAAACAAACCATTCCTATATTCATATACTAAGTACTATAAATTTTCAGCATTAAAAGTACGAATAAATAGTTTGGAATAATGTTAACAATACCTACATTTTTACGGCTAATCGATAAAAATTTAACCACATAGACACATAGTTTTTTTTGACAGACCAAACTCAATTTATTAAAGCAAAACATAGAATTTTCTTCGTATGCGAAGAAAATATATGTGTTACTTTTAGGCGCTTAGTTAGATTCTTTTTCTATGTTTCTATGTGGTTAATTTTATCTATTTTATCATTGTCTTAGTGGTTAAAAATAAAGAGTTATCTTTGAGCCCTTGAATTACAAATTACATAGCTTAAAACCGCAAGATGAAGCCGCTTTGAATGAAGGAAAACTTTTACCATTGATGGAGGAGTTCTACACCATCCAGGGCGAAGGTTTTAATACCGGTAAAGCTGCATATTTCATACGCATTGGCGGTTGTGATGTGGGTTGCCATTGGTGCGATGTAAAAGAAAGTTGGGATGCTAATATTCATCCATTAACTTCTATTGAAAAAATAATTACCAATGTAATTGAATGGAAAGCACAAAGTGTTGTTGTTACCGGAGGTGAACCTCTGATCTATAATTTAGAAGCTTTAACTAAAGAATTAAAAAAGAAAAACATTGAAACATTCGTAGAAACTTCAGGTGCTTATAAACTAAGTGGTAATTGGGACTGGATCTGTTTAAGTCCTAAAAAAACAATGGCGCCGTTGCCAGAAGTTTATGAAAAAGCGCATGAGTTAAAAGTAATTGTTTTTAACCAGCACGATTTTAAATGGGCTGAAGAACAGGCCGCAAAAGTTGGTAAACATTGTTATTTGTACCTGCAACCTGAGTGGAGTAAGCATGCCGAATTGCTGCCACAAATTATTGAGTATGTAAAATCAAATCCAAAATGGATGATCAGCTTGCAAACTCATAAGTACATGAATATTCCTTAATATTTGTCATCCCGAAGAATGAGGGATCTTACTGCACAGATGCTTCCTGCGTCAGCATGAAAAAACGATCATTTTATAAACCCTTTATCCAGAGCAAATTTCACAAGGCCCACCACACCTTTAATACCTGTTTTTCTGAAAATATTTTTGCGATGTGTTTCTACTGTGCGTTCGCTAATGAACAATGCTTCGGCAATTTGAGCGTTGGTCATTTCTTTTGCAATACAATCTATAATATCCACTTCGCGCTCGGTTAAATTAATGGTATTTATTTTTTCATCATTTACAGGGTTTGATTCTATCACATTCTCCACTTCTTCACTAAAAAATTCGTTACCCTCATAAACGGTTTTAATGGCGCGCACCAATTCTTCTCTTCCGGTATTTTTTAAGATATACCCCTTTACTCCTGCCTGTAGCATATCTTTGATATAACTGCGCTCACCAAACATACTTAATGCAATAAATTTAGTATTGCCCATACGCGGATTTAATTTGCGAACAAGATCAATGCCACTTAACTCGGGCATATTAATATCAGTTAAAACAATATCCGGTTTTAATAATTGAATTTGCTCAAAAGCCAGTAATGGCAAGGTACACTCACCAATTATCTCAAAATCTTTTTCACTGGAGATAATAGCTTTTAAACCATCCAATAACATTTGATGATCATCAACTAAATATATTTTTATTTTATCTGTCATTAATAAGTCTAATATACTATTTTTTTATAAATTTAAATACAGCCTGGTAATAACTTTTTGCCACATTCAATAAGCGGTCGTTGGTTTTTAAATCCTTGTAGGTGATATCTGTCTTCATTAGAGCCTCACATTCGTTCTCATTATCCTGGTAAAGACTTTCGCCGTATACTAATGGTGAATTTATGGTGCGGCACAAATTAAGGTTTCTTGAAAATACACCGGAACTGTTTGTTAACAGGCAATTGTCTTTTAAATAAGATGCGTCAAACTGCGATGCGATAGGAATGTTAAGGTTTTTGTTAAAATTAGTAACTGTTAAAGCCGCCAGTCTTTCTGACTGGTTTAACTCATCTGTTAAAAGCAGGCGTAAAAAGTGGACCTTATTTTCCGCTTTGTCTAAATTATCGCTGGTAAAAGCGCCACCAATAAAGGCCATGGTAAAATTCTTTTTGGTTATTTGTTTCCATGGCTCATTTTTTTCATCCACATTGTAATGAATAACAACACTTACATGCGGGTAAAAATCATTCATCACTTTTGCGCGGTTATTAAGATCGTAATCCCTGAAAAAATCCCAAAAAAGGTCATGATCGTTATCTTTTATAAACTTTGAATATTTTACTTTTGGAAGAATTTTATTGTTGTATAAACTATCTAAAACTCTGGTCTTATGAGCGCTTAACCACTGAGAATAGGTACAGTTAAACGAGTTGTAATTTTCCTGAGAACGGCTTAATAATACTTTAGCGCCCTGCTCTTCCAGCATTTTTTGTAAAAGTTGCGCCGTATTAAATGCTAAAGCGCTTTCAAATATTTTAATGGTATCGTAAGGATGATTGATACTGTCTTTTCTAAAATATAAAAATTTCTGCTCAATTAACGCTTCAGTTAAAGTAACGGCAGTATGTCCGGGATCAATAGCAATACGGTAGCCGGACAATGGCAATTTATTATCGTATTTATTTTTCTTTTTTTTATCGGTTATTTTATCTGAAATACTATCACATTTAGCCTTTGATAATTTTTTTACGCCTTTAAATTTTACAAACTGTTCTTGTTTTAAAAAAGGGTTATTTACCAAAAAACGCGCAAAAAGTTCAATTTCATTGGCATAAACAGCTATTTCTTTTTTGCCTTTATCATCTAAAATATAAATAACATCGTTGGTGAATTGAACGCGGTTGTTTAAAGATCCTCTAAAATTTAAATAATTATCAAAACGGTATTTACACTGCTGTATGGTTTGAGCAAAGGCAAATTGAGAGAAAAA
>JAVTWD010000095.1:0-211283 GCA_032229505.1 Bacteroidota bacterium | reverse complement strand
CAACAGTTGGTTGCGCGCAGGTTATAGTATAAGAACTTGCCCCGGGAACTAAATTAAATACTGAAGGTGCCGGTGTTGGATTGATACTAAAGCTTGTGGTAGTTGAACAGCCACCTGCAGCAGTAATTGTAGCGTTGTATTGGCCCGCTGCTATGCCTCCGGTAGCAGAAGTTTGTGTTGGCCCCGTAACACCATTAGGTATAGGTGACCAGGTAACTGTATAACCCGGAACAGGAGATGCAGGTGAAAACGTTAAACCTAAATTAAATGCATTAACTGTGCTTGTACAGCTTGATTGAGTTGTAGTTGGAGCAACAGCAGGTTGTGGTTTTACAGTTACAGTAGCCACAGCTGTATGTGTAACTACCTGGCTTTGATTATTGGTACCCGTTACATATACAGTATAGTTGGTTGTTACTAAAGGGCTAACTACAAATGTAGGTGTAGGAGATATTTGTGCTCCCGGATTTATTGAAAATGAAGGATTAGTAAGATTATTAGCCGAGTTATTTGCAACAATAGTTGCAGTACCGCCAGCACAAATTGATGAGTTGTTAGCCAGTAAACCGCAGTTAGTACTGCCATTTCCGCTAAGTTGATTAAATATAATATTTTGTGTTACGTTAGAAAAGTTAGTGATCAACACCATGTAATATTGCCCGGCAACAGCATTAACTATATTACAAGTTTCTGTAGGGCTTGATGAGTAACTGCAATCAACAACGTTGTTGCCATTGTTAGGGCTTAAGTTATTGCAAATGGTAGAAAATGTTGTAAATGGCCCCCAGCAAATAAAATCAACGTCTTGGTTACCTGTACCCGCAATATACAAATCAATGTTTCCGCTTGTTGAAACCTGTAAATAATACCAGGCCGGATTTGGCGTGGTTCCCAAACAATTATATGAACTTGGAAACGCATCGGGTTGATTGGTACTTGCAGGAAAGTTAACTCCGGATGTTCCACCTGCACAAAAAGGTTGCGCATTGGCACACGTGGTTTGAGCGTTTGAATACAAGCAAACCAACATAAAAATAAGTGAGATAATTTTTTTCATAAGCGAGAGTTTTTATAAATAGATAATGTGCTTTTTAATTGTCATACTGCAAAACGTTGCTTTTGTTTTTTTGAAACAAAAACTGTTTCATAAATACAAATGTACAAATACCTTACCAAATACTGTTAAATCTAAAAAATCCAGTAAAAAATATTTTTC
This sequence comes from Bacteroidota bacterium, assembly GCA_032229505.1. Taxonomy (GTDB): domain Bacteria; phylum Bacteroidota; class Bacteroidia; order B-17B0; family Aurantibacillaceae; genus Aurantibacillus. The sequence continues at coordinate 210,067 of JAVTWD010000095.1, read as the reverse complement.
TGGATTTTTTAGATTTAGATTTTTTACCTGTAAATGCTTACGTTACCCTTTTTCTCGTATTCGGTACCGTCTTTACCGGTTGCTTTAATGATGTAAAAATAAGTTCCTGCGGCAGCATCTTTACCCGACATGTTTTTTCCATTCCATTCAATGTTGCCGGTGTTACTGTTGGTCTCATAAACCTGATTACCCCAACGATCAAATATCTTGGCGTTTATATCGCCCACATTTTGCACTTTTAAGAAAAACACATCATTACTGCCATCACCATTTGGTGTAAATACGTTTGGCACCTCTAATTTAGACGGTAATTCAACAGTAATTACTTTCATAACCGTATCTGTACACGCACCTTTAACAACATACATGGTTACTGTATAAGTACCAGCATTGTTATAAACGGTACTTGGCGAGATGTTGACATTGGCTGTTACCGAGCTGGTGCCATTACCAAAGCTCCAGGCAGATGTTATACTCGCTGTTGGTGTGGTTGATGAAGATGATGCTGATGAGTTGGTAAAGTTAACGCCTAAAGGAGCATAGCCTGTTTGTGGGTTTGCTGTAAAATCTCCGTTTAATGAGCCGTTTATAACCTGTACGTTTCCATAAGCTACACAACCATTTGATGGGTTAGTAACGTAAATCCTGTAAAGCCCGGGTTTATTAACGGTTGTAATAGAAGTTGTAAGCGGACCAAATGATACCGTTGGCACTGCTACCCACGAATAAGTAAAGCCGGTTGTTGGTGGAGTTATAATAGGATATATTGTTGCATTGGTAGTTGCCGGTGGACCACAATCCAATATAAATGGAGGTGGAGCATTTGGCGTGTTTACAATTGGGTAGATCCTATTATCTACAATAGTTTTTGTTGCAACTGCTTTACAACCATTATTCATATCCATAGTTACCATGGTGTAAACTCCAGGTGTATACGCTAAATAGGTTGAACTTACCTGTGCAGGTTCTTGTGGCGATGGGCCCGTCCATGAATAGCCTATGGCCGATAATGGATGAACAAATACACTACCTGTTGGTGCACTTGAGCTACCATTGGTTAAGTTAACACTTGGTGTTGTACAGGTAATTTGCGTAGAACCTGTTATCAATGCTATTGGTGGCTTGGTATCCTGGTAAATAGTTAAAGTGCGGGTGCTTATACATTTATTAATGTTATCTGTAATAGTTAATGTATAGGTGCCAACGGTTTGCGTATTTACGGCTGTTGTGGTGCCTACCGTCATCGTATCATTTGGTAACTGACCTGCAGGTGGGCCTGCAAATGCCCAGCTATAAGATACGTTTGGTGTTCCACTTACACCTTGTAATATTGTTTTTGGATTAAAACAACTCAGTGTTGGTGTAGCGGCTGTGGCTGTTATAGTTGGTACTGCTGTGTTGCTGATAATAGATACCTGAACCTGTGTTTCACAACCATTGGTCATATCTTTTGTAATTACTGTGTAAGTACCAGGCACATTTACAGAGTAAACAGATGTTCCACCTAATGTGTAAGTAGGACCTGTAAAGCTTGGTGGCAATACCGTATAAGTAACAGGACCTCCTGTTGGTGGAGTATTTGGTGCTGTATAGGTATTAACGTTTGAAATATTTATTGTTGTTACGCTAGTTGTACCGCAACCAATTGTAAACTGCTGCGGGCTGGTAACACTGTACGTTGGAAAAGCAGCCAGAGTAGCAACTGTAAAAGTAGAGCAGCTTGAGCAACCATTTACATTGTTAACGATGCAATGCGTAAATGTACCCGCCTGACCAGGCAAGAAAATAGCGGTAGGTGTGCCTGCTGTTAATGTTCCTCCCGAAGGTGACATCCAGTAATGTGTAATATTGGTAGTTGGATTAGCTACTGCTGTTACCGTTGTTACAGAAGATAAGTTACAGGTAATATTTTGTGTTAATGGGCTTACTGTAGCGCTTGGTACTGTTATGTTTTGACTTACAACAAAAGTTTGGGTTGCAACACAGCCTGAAGGGTTAGTTCCTGTTACTGTCCATGTACCCTGATTAGCCGCAGTAAAAATACCGGTAGTTCCGGTTTGCGGAGCGGATACACCATTCGTCCAGGAATAAGTATAACTGCTCGGATTGGTATTTATTACAACAGTTGGTTGCGCGCAGGTTATAGTATAAGAACTTGCCCCGGGAACTAAATTGAAAGATATTGGAGCCGGCGGTGAATTAATGCTAAAACTGGTAGTAGTTGAACAGCCACCCGCTGCGGTAATTGTAGCATTGTAAAGACCCGGTGTTATATTGCCACTTGCCGATGTTTGTGTTGGCCCCGTAACACCATTTGGTATAGGTGACCAGGTAATTGTATAATTTGGTGTTGGCGATATTGGTGTAAACGTTAAACCCAAATTAAATGCACTGGTTGAATTAGTACAAGTAGATTGTGTTACTGTTGGAGCAGCGGCCGGTTGCGGGTTTACAGTTACATTAGAAGTTGCGGTAATTGTTTGAATAGCATTATTACTATTTAAACCGGTAATGTAAGTTGTATAGGTTGTTGTAACCAAAGGTGTAACAACAAAACTTCCGGTTGTATTTGAGGTAGCACCCGGATTAATAGAAAAAGACGGATTGCTTAATGCAGCAAAATTAACCGGTACTATTGTAGCACTTGATCCTGCACAGATCTGGTAATTTGGATTACAATTTGGGTTACATGATAAACTTGCTGTTCCTAACGATTGAAACGAAACTAAAGTATTTACACCACTATAATTTGAGATACAAATAATAAATTGTTGGCAAGCATTTACCGCTAAAGGCGGTTCAAAATTGGATGCAACGCCACCAACAGCAGTAATATTTGCAGGTGAGGCAATTCCAGTTCCTCCGGACATAGATCCATTCCAGTTACATCGAATTGGAGGCAATGTATTATTCATAATTTGATTACAGGTTGTTGATGAATAAGGCCACATAGCCCAATCATAAAAACCAACTTGTGGATTTGTACTATTTCCGGCTCCAAAAGCAAATTCTAAATTTCCTGCATTACCAATGGTGATCAATAACCATTGTGGTACATTTTCTCCTGAAAGTAAACAGCCCGAATTTGTTGATGCTGGATTGGTTGTAGGGTTACTGATATTAGAATTTGTTGGTATATCATTTACAGCGCCATTTCCGGCAGTAGGATAAAATGTAAAATTTGGAGTTGTACACAAAGGGATTGCGTTTATACAATCAGCATTTGTTTGAGCGTTTACTTTTAATCCAATAAAAACAACCGCAAGCAAGAATATAATTTTTTTCATTTTATAAAATTTATCGGGTTATTAATTTATTGATAGATTCAAATACTTTATCAGACGCAATGTTCTTGTAAACTTCAACACCATTAACATCATAAACAGTATTACCATTGGCTAAATTCGTAAGGTCAATTTTATTTAATTGGATCAGTTTTGTTGCGCCATCTTTACTTAAAATAATAGATGCACTTTCTCCATCTTTATTTATGGCAACGCATATAAGTCCCTTTAAACCGCCTTTTAATTTGGCAAATTCATATATGTTATAAACTTTATTGAATTGTTTGTTTGCTTCGCGAGACGCTTGATCATTGGCAGACCAAACGTTAATAGCAATTAATCTGTTCTCTGTACTGATCTCTGGGTGTTCTTCCTGGATAGCTTTTTTAACTTTCGAAAAAAGATCTGATTGTGCATTTAAAAACACAGATAATGCAACAAATAAAAGTGTTAATGTAATTTTTCTCATGCTCTAATTTAACCAAAAAAATTAAATAATAAAAAAGCCCCGTCTAAATTTAGACGGGGCTTTTATTTCAATAGATTAATTTATTTTTTAACGGTAAATACTTACGTTACCTTTTTTCTCATATTCAGTTCCGTCTTTACCACTTGCTTTAAGTGTATAGAAATAAGTTCCTACAGGCATATCTTTTCCTGAAGCGGTTTTACCATCCCAGGTAATGTTACCTGTGTTACTTGTACTTTCATACACCTGGTTACCCCAACGATCAAAAATAAACATGTGAATATCGCTTACATTCTGAACTTTTAAGAAGAATGTATCGTTACTTCCATCACCATTTGGTGTAAATACGTTAGGCACTTCTAATTTAGAAGGTAACTCAACAGTAATTACTTTTTGTACAGTATCCATACAAGTTCCTTTTACAACATACATAGTTACAGTATAAGTACCTGCATTTGGAAAGTTAGTAACCGGTGAGATACCTACGTTAGCTGTAACTGAACTTGTACCATTTCCAAAACTCCAAACTGAGGTAATACTTGCAGTTGGTGTTGTAGAAGACGATGAAGCAGATAAGTTAGTAAATGTTACTCCCAATGGAGCAAAACCTGATGTTGCGCTTGGGGTAAAATCACCATTTAATGCGCCATTTATAACAATTACATCACCCGGAGTAGAACAACCATTTGCAGGATTGGTTACTAAAATATGGTATTCACCCGGCTTGTTAACAGTAGTCATAGATGATGTTAATGGTCCGAAAGAAACTGTAGGCACAGCTGTCCACGAATAAGTAAAGCCGGTTGTTGTACCTCCCATAATAGGATAAATAGTAGCGTTAGTTGTAGCTAATGGGCCGCAATCTAAAATAAACGGAGAAGGTGCAACAGGGTTATTAACTATCGGATAGATCCTGTTATCAATAATTGTTTTTGTTGCTACAGCAAAACATCCATTATTAAGATCCTGGGCGGTCAATGTATAAACGCCAGGTGTATAACCTATATAAGTAGAGCTATTAGAGAATGTTGGTTGAGGCGAAGGCCCTTCCCATAAATAACCGGTTACATTCAATGCGTGTGGGAACGGTGCCGATACAGCATTTGTATAACTTGCATTGGTTAAGTTAATGGTTGGTGTAGTACAGGTAATTGAAGGTGAACCAACAGGTGTAATGCTTGCAGTTGGCCTCGATGTATTTTGATAAATAGTTAAGGTTTGCGTGCTCTTACATTTATTGATATTATCAGTTACCGTTAAAGTATACGTACCAATAGTAGTAGTGTTAACAGCTGTTGTTGTAAACACCGTCATAGTATCATTTGGTAACTGGCCCGCAGGAGGCCCCGCAAATGCCCAGCTAAATGATGTGTTGGTATTTGTACTTGTACCTTGTAAAATTGTTTTTGGCGTATAGCAATTTAATGTAGGACTAACGGCAGATGCACTAATTTGCGGTGCAAAAGTATTTGAGATGATAGATACCGCAACATGTGTTTCGCAATTGTTTGTATTATCATGAACAACTACTGTATACTGCCCTGGTACGTTTACTGTATATACGCTAGGTCCTGTTGTAGGATTTAGTGTATAAGTACCTACAAAACTTGGAGGCAATAAGGTATAACTTACTGCTCCACCCGTTGGAGGGCTGCTAGATGAAGTATAAGTATTTACGTTAGAGATATTAATTGAAGTTACACTTGTTGTACCGCAACCAATTGTAAATTGCTGAGGGCTTGTTACAGAATATGTAGGGAAACCGCTTAATGTATTAATTGTAAGTGTTTTGCAGGTTGTACAACCATTAATGTTATTGGTTACACAAGCTGTGTAAACGCCTGGAGCAAGAAACTGCTGAATAGAAACAGTACCGTTACTTGTCGCAGCACCCGGTGAGAATGGTGAATACCATGAGAAAGTGCAATTGGTCATAGTATTGGTGGTGTTAGCTGTAAATGTAGCAGGTGTACTTGCCGGGCAAATAATGTTTTGAACAGTTGGTGTAACGGTTAAATTTGGTACAGCAAGGTCCGTTCCAATACTGAAAACAGAGAAGGTACTGCAACCTGTTGCAGGATCCGTTGCTGTTACTGTATACTGTGCAGCATTGCTAAAGGTAACATTGCTTCCGGTGGCTGTACCACTTAAACTTACCCAAGTATATGTTAAACTACCAAAAGTGTAACTACTTGTAGCAATATAATTAATAGTTGGATGTGCGCAAGTAATACTACCTGAACCTGTAACATTAGTAATACTAAATGTAGGAATTGGAGGCGCACTGTTAATATTTACAACTGCTGAAGCCATACAACCCAATGGATCGCTTGCTGTAACAGTTACAGGGCCTGTACCAATTGTGTAAGTTGCTTGCGTTGTTGAACTGTTAATAGAAACAGGTGTTGGCGACCATGCTATAGTAGATGCAACCGAAGCCGATCCCGCAGTTGTACAAGATGCGATTGCAAGAGTACCACCGCAAGGTGCCTGTTGTACCGACGCAACTATTTGTGGCGCAGGTGTAATTGAAACAGTAATAACACGGATAATTGGTTGACATGAGCCCGGAGGGTTCATACTTAAAGTATAGATACCTGAAATATTTGTTGTATAAGTCTGATTAGTATAAGCCGGAGTGGTAAATGGAGGACCTACACCCGGACCAGCCCATGAATAAGGCCCTAGTCCGCTCGGAGCAACTATAGTAGCGCCCGACGAACCACAAGTTGGCAACGTAATTGAAGGAGTACCGGCGGCAAATGGCTGGTTATTACCAATGATTGTCATTGGACCGCATTGTGCATCAAAATAAACATAACCATAGTGACCAGAAGCTGTACAATCTGAAGCAACAACATCAATAGTAATGCTTTGACCGATATAAGCAGTTAAGTCAATAGAGCTTACTTTCCATTTATTATAAACCAAAGTACCTGTACCTGAATATGGAGTTCCGGCAGGAGCATTGTAATACTGAGGTAAGTTTGTTCCTGCCTGAGCACATTGTGTACTTGGTGCAGAAACTGTAAAGTTTGGACAAGGAATAACGGTATTAGCGGTTGCATTTGTTAAGATGATTTGGAATGCACCAGCATCACAACAAGTATGACCTGTAGAGAATACAGAGATAAATGCAAACTGGAATAACGCATTGCTTGATGTTACAAGAAATGTTTTAGATAATTTTGAAATTGAATAGTTATTAATATTACTATTGATCCTGATAAAATTGGTACCATACATGTTTGGAATTGTAGGATTAGCAGTAGGACCATTATTTGCTCCTGTACCAAAAACAGAATAAATAGGGTAGTTACCACTAATAACCGGATCAATATATCCTGTTGCAGGTGCTGTAATTAATTCACACTCAGTTGGAGCACCGGTAAGTGGAGGTAAATTACAAGAGTTATAAGGAGACATGTTCATACCTGAACTGATTGTCCAACCATTTATTTGGTTAGCGGTAGTTACCTGTCCGGCGACTGAACCCTCAAAATCTTCGTTAACGCAGGCAGCAACTGCCATTGTTTTAACTGAATTGTAAGTTGAATTTTTGTATTTAACAAGTTTTGGAGCAATACCATATTTGGTATTAACATAAAGACGCTTTAACTGCCACATTCTTACTTTAAACTCTTCACCTAAAAATCCTTCTGAAATAGCAGAATTTCTAGCCGCAGTTTCATCAAAACCAGCCAAAGAATCGGCAGTGAAGACGTACGTGTGAAATTGTGGTAACGCTTGAGCTGTTTTGTTGGTTTGCGCAAAGCTCGCCTGACAAGCCAATAGCAAGGCAACCACAAACAGTTTAATCATTTTTTGCATTTTTTTCATGTTTTAAATTGTAATTAAGGTTGTAAATATAACTCTTTAAATTATTTTAACAAATAACATCAACATTCGTGCCAAAGTTGCAAAATTTGTTAAAATTTAGATTTTTTTGCTCGTTTTTTTGATGTTAAAATTAACTTACCTTTGAACTTTATACAATTAAAATATGCAATTATTACAAAATAAAGTAGCACTTATTACAGGTGCAACCCGCGGTATAGGACGCGGAATAGCTCTTAACTTTGCTAAAAATGGTGCAAACATTGCTTTTACCTATGTTAGTTCTGAAGAAAAAGCCAAAGCCTTTGAAGCTGAGCTTCAGGCTCTTGGAATTAAAGCCAAAGGCTATAAAAGCGATGCCGGCGATTTTAAAGCGGCAGACGATCTGGTTAATAGTGTAGTAGCCGAATTTGGCACTATTGATGTTTTAGTGAACAATGCCGGCATAACACGTGATACTTTGTTGATGCGTATGAGCGAACAACAATGGGATGAGGTAATAAACGCCAATCTTAAATCTGTTTTTAATTTAACAAAGGCTGTTCAACGCCCTATGCTTAAGGCTAAAAAAGGTTCTATTATAAATATGAGCTCGGTTGTTGGTGTTAAAGGTAATGCGGGCCAAAGTAATTACGCTGCTTCAAAAGCCGGTATCATTGGCTTTACAAAATCTGTGGCTTTAGAGCTTGGTTCAAGAAATATCCGTTCTAATGCCATTGCCCCCGGCTTTATTGAAACTGAAATGACAGGCGCTTTAGATGAAAAGATCGTTCAGCAATGGCGTGATGGTATTCCGTTAAAACGCGGTGGTACTACTGAGGATGTTGCTAATGTTACTTTATTTTTGGCAAGTGATATGAGCGCTTATGTTACCGGCCAGTGCATTAATGTGTGTGGCGGTATGCTTACCTAATGAAATTAATTTAAACCAAAATTGCTTTCAAAGATAATAGTTAATAGTGCCTGGTATTTTTTTTTATTGAGCCTTTGTCTTGGTTTGGCAGTGGCTTTATTACTCTATTACAGGAATAAAAAAAATACCGATGTGCCTAAAAATGTTATCAGACTATTATTTGTTTTACGTTTTTTAAGTGTCTCTTTAATTTCATTGTTTCTTCTTTCCATCTTTTTAAAACAGTTAAAGAATGAAACGCAAAACCCAATTATTCTTCTTGCTATTGATAATTCATCTTCGATGGTGATGCAAAAAGATAGTTTGGAGATCAAAAAAGATCTTCTTGAAAAATTAAGATCTTTCAAGCAACGTGTCTCTAAAAATTTTGAAGTAAAAACACTTTTGTTTGGAAATACTACAAACAGTTCAAAAAACGAACCTTCTTTTACTGAAAAAGAAACAGACATCTCTAATTTAATTGCTGAGATAGAGAATAATTTTTCTAACCAAAATATTGGTGCATTGGTAGTTGTGAGTGATGGCATTTACAATAAAGGCGCTAATCCAATTTACGCTTCCGAAAAATTAAACTTTCCTGTATATCCTGTTGCCATTGGTGATACAAGCGAAGTAAAAGATGTAGCCATTCAAAAAATAAATCACAATCAGGTAGCGTATTTGGGAAATATCTTTCCTGCAGAAGTTGTTGTTTCGGCTAAAAATTTTATCGGCAAAGAAGTTGTTGTTAGTCTTTTGCAAAATCAAATTGAAAAAGCAAAACAAACTATAAAGATTACCTCAACTAATTTTTTAGCAACTTGTAATTTTACTTTCAATGCAAATGCAGCCGGCGTTTTAAAATACGTTGCACGTGTTACCGTTTTAGATGGAGAAAAAAATACGTTAAATAACCAGCAATCTTTTGTAATTGATGTGATAGATAACAAAGAAAAAATTTTATTGCTTGCCTCGGCCCCACACCCTGATGTTGCAGCCATAAAAGATGCAATTTTAAACAGCACTAGTTTTGATGTTGAATATGGATTGGTATCTGAATTTAAAAAGCCAATAAAACCTTATAGCTTAATTATTTTACACGGGCCGTTAACTAATAACAGCAATTTGATAATTGATTGTAAGGCAAACAATATTCCTTACTGGGTAATTAACCCGGGCTCCTCTGAAAATTTACAAGGAGTTAAGATCGTGTCGGCCTTAAATAAATTTAATGATGCCGAGGCTTATATAAATTCTTCTTTTGGCTTATTTACTATAAGTGATGAATTAAAAAAATTCACGAAAGAATTTCCGGCTATTAAAACTTTTTTTGGAAATTACTCATTAGGTAACGGCAGCAATACTTTAATAAATCAACGTATTGGCGTGGTAGAAACAGATAGCCCTGTTTTATTTTTTACAGAAGTAAACGGTGCAAAAAGCGCAGTATTTATTGGTGACGGTTTATGGAAATGGAAAATGCGGGATTATGCCGAACATACCAATCACAATTTGTTCAATGAATTGATAAGTAAATCGGTTCAATATTTAGCAGTTAAAAGCGATAAAAGTTTTTTTCGTATCACTGCTCCAAAAACAATTAATGAAAACGAACCTGTTGAAATTGGAGCCGAGGTTTATAATAAGAGCTACGAACTTATAAATGATCCGGATGTTACATTAACACTCTTAAATCCCGAAGGGAAAAAATTCAATTATACTTTCAGCAAAACTTCAAACTCATATAAATTAAATCTTGGTTTATTACCTTTTGGAGAATATAAATACGAAGCAAAAGTAAAAGTTAACAACGAACTTTTTGTAAAACAAGGCGTAGTTGTTATTAAAGAAATTATTTCAGAAAAAATAAATACTGTTGCCAATCATCAGGTATTAAATGCAATGGCAAAACGCAGTGGTGGTAAATTATTTTATAAAGATCAATTAGATCTTCTCGAAAAAGAAATTTTAAAGAACGAACAAATAAAACCTATCACCTACTCTCAAAATAATACTACTTTATTGATAGATCTTAAATGGATATTTTGGATAATTTTAATTTTTCTTACCATTGAATGGTATTTTAGAAAGCGTTACACTTCTATTTAAATTCAAATTATGTTAAAAAAAGCGTATACCGTTTTTATGGTATTTTTTTGTGTTTCGTGCTTCCAATTTTGTAGTTTAACGGCTATAAAAGACGAATCCCCAAAAATAAATAATGTGGAAATTGGGACTAAATTTAAAATTAACCTGCCTGAAGATCATTCGAACGGGTATTTATGGCAATTAGGCGAAAACTACGATCATTCAAAAATAAAAAACTGCGGAGCTGTTTGGCATGGTGTGGAAAAAGGAATTGATTTTAACCTGGAAGCCCTATCAACAGGGCAAACCACGCTTTCGCTTGTTTTACGAAAATATAACGACACAATAAATAATAAAAATTTTATTGTTAATATCATTAACAAATAATTTTTATTATCTCGTTTGTAATGCTATCTTTACGACACTAAAAAACACAAATAAATTTATTGCAAATGAACAATCAAAATGTTATTCGTTTTAATAACGCGAACCGACAGTTTTATACAGAACTAAAAAAACGGGTCGATCTTTATTTCAGGGATAATAAGATCTCTAAAAGTGGAAACATAAACATGTACCTTAAAACCGTTTTTATGTTTGCAGCTTACTTTGTTCCATATATTTTAATTTGCACAGGCGTTTTTGAAAGCAAATTGGTATGGTTCCTTCTATCTGTTATTATGGGCTTTTCAATGGCCGGTATTGGCCTTTGTATTATGCATGATGCTAACCACGGCAGTTATAGCAAAAACACGCGTTTAAACCGCTTTTTAGGATATATTTCTATTAACTTGTTGGGAGGTTATTCTTTAAACTGGCGTATTCAGCACAATGTTATTCACCATACTTACACCAACGTGCATGATGTGGATGAGGATATCGCACCTCCGGGCTTTATGCGTTTTGAGCCGCACGCAAAACACAAATGGATCCACAAATTACAATTTATTTACGCCTGGTTCTTTTACGGTATGATGACCTTAATGTGGAGCACTACAAAAGACTTTAAACAATTAGTGCGTTATAATAAAGAAGATCACTTAAAAGCAGCAAATACAACATTTGGTACCGAGTTGGCATTATTAATTCTTTTTAAAATAGGTTATTACGCTTACATGTTATTGCCTTATTTCCTTGTAAAAGAAATGACCATCTTAAACTGGCTTTGTGGCTATTTAGTATTGCATTACATTGCAGGTTTGGTTTTAGCAATGATATTTCAGCCTGCTCATGTTGTTAGCGAAACTGAATTTCCATTACCATCTGAAGAAGGTAACTTAGAAAATCATTGGGCAGAACATCAATTAAGAACTACCATGAATTTTGGTACTAATGATCCTGTTTTTTCATGGTTAGTTGGTGGTTTAAATCATCAGGTTGAGCACCACTTGTTTCCAACCATTTGCCATGTACATTATCCAAAAATTTCAAAAATTGTAAAAGAAACTGCTAAAGAATTTAATTTACCTTATCTTGATAAAAAGACCTTTGTTGGCGCTCTTTGGTCGCACGAACAAATGCTTTGGAAATTGGGCCGCGCGGCTTAACAATTCAATAACATTATTCCAAATGGGCTTTACTAAAAATAAAGCCCATTTTTTGTTTTCAACTCTCTCATTCTATTTCCAAAAAAAATGTAACTTCGGGTAGATTTTTAATCTTTTTATTTATGGAAAAATTTGATGTTACAATTATCGGAGCCGGTCCTGGTGGATACGTTGCTGCAATTCGTTGCGCACAATTAGGTATGAAAACCGCTTTAATAGAAAAATATCCTGCACTTGGTGGCACCTGTTTAAATGTAGGCTGCATTCCTTCAAAAGCTTTATTAGATTCGAGTGAGCATTTTCACAATGCCATGCATAATTTTAAAGAACATGGTATTGATATAAACACACCAAAACCAAATATCAAACAAATGATAGAGCGTAAACGTGGCGTTGTAAAAATGACAGTTGACGGCATTAACTTTTTAATGAAAAAAAATAAGATCACTGTTTTTACCGGGCATGGATCTTTTGTTACAAAAAATCAAATTGAAATTTTAAAAGCAGATGGTTCTAAAGAACAAATAGAAACTGCAAAAACAATTATAGCCACCGGTTCAAAACCTTCATCTTTACCTGGAATTGAAATTGACAAAAAACGTGTGATCACTTCTACCGAAGCTTTAGAATTACAAGAGATACCAAAACATTTGATCATCATTGGCGGCGGTGTTATTGGTTTAGAGTTAGGAAGTGTTTACGGACGTTTAGGATCTAAAGTAACCGTTGTTGAATTTATGGATCGCATCATCGCAGGTATGGATGGATCGTTAAGTAAAGAATTACAACGCGTTCTTAAAAAAGAATTAAGCTTTGAATTTTTAACCAAGCATAAAGTTACTGGTACTAAAGCAACTGCCAAAGAGGTAACCGTTAGTGCCTTAAATGGGAAAGATGAAAAAATAGAAATTAAAGGTGATTATTGTTTAGTTGCTGTTGGCAGAAAACCTTACACAGATAATTTAGGTCTTGAAAAAATTGGTGTAAAAGTAGATAACCGCGGTAAGATAGAAACTGATGATCATTTACGTACAAATGTAGAAGGCATTTACGCTATTGGCGATGTGATCAAAGGCGCCATGTTAGCGCATAAAGCAGAAGAAGAAGGTGTGTTTGTTGCCGAGCAAATGGCCGGACAAAAACCACACATTGATTATAATTTAATTCCGGGTGTAGTTTATACATGGCCTGAAGTTGCTGCTGTTGGTTTAACCGAAGAGCAATTAAAAGAACAAGGCAAAAAATATAAAGTTGGCAATTTTCCATTTAAAGCAAGCGGCCGTGCCCGTGCGAGCATGGATACCGATGGTTTTGTAAAAGTTCTAGCCGATGAAGCAACAGACGAAATTTTAGGTGTTCACATGATAGGTCCACGTACCGCTGATATGATCGCCGAAGCAGTTGTTGCAATGGAATATAAAGCAAGTGCAGAAGATATTTCGCGCATGAGCCACGCACATCCAACATTTACTGAAAGCATGAAAGAAGCATGTTTGGATGCAACAGGTAAACGCGCAATACATATTTAATACAGATGCAAGAATCAGGACAACAGGATTCATGACACATTTCGGTCTTGTCTCCTGGTGTCTTGATTCCTAAGTCACAACAAAAAAATCCGCTAGGCGGTAATAAACATGAGCAATCCAAAAGTAGGAATCATTATGGGCAGCAAAAGCGACTTGCCAACCATGCAGGCCGCTGCCGATATTTTAAAAGAATTTGGTGTTGAGTACGAAATTGATGTGGTATCTGCTCATCGCACTCCCGAAAAAATGTTCGACTATGCAAAAAACGCACACACACGCGGTTTGCAGGTTATTATTGCCGGTGCCGGTGGTGCCGCGCATTTGCCTGGTATGGTAGCTTCATTAACGCCATTACCTGTAATTGGTGTGCCTGTAAAAAGCAGTAACAGTATTGATGGCTGGGATAGTTTATTAAGCATTGTACAAATGCCAAATGGCGTACCTGTTGCTACGGTGGCGGTTAACGCTTCGCAGAATGCCGGAATTTTAGCAGCACAAATTTTAGGCGCTTCAGATAAAGGAATTTTAGAAAAAATGATCTCTTTTAAAAATACTTTAAAAGAAAAAGTGATCGAGGCAAGTGATGCTATGAAAAGCACAAGTCCAAAAAAATACTTGTAAGATGTGTAATATGAACAAGCTATTCGCTTTATTTCTTTTAATCCTGTTTATATCAGGTTGTAAAAAAGAATACAAATGCAATTGCTATACGGTTCATCCTCGCAGGGGTTCAGAAAATTCGATAGATTATACTTACAAAGAAAAAAAAGAATCTGACGCTCTGACCAAATGTATTCAGTCATATGAAGAAAGCGGTTTGGCGCTTTACGGAACGAATTGTGTAATAAAATAAATGGCAAAAAAAAGCAATCTTATAAAATTAGGTGATGCCATTGACCAGTTATTTAAACAGGAAAAACTGGATGTAAAGATCTCGCAGTTTACCGTAAAGAATAGTTGGAAGGATATTGTAGGTGAAGTGATCGCAAAAAGCACTACAGAGATATTTTTTAATGATAAAACTATTTTTGTTGCGTTAAATTCCGCAGCACTTAAACACGAACTTTCATTTAGAAAGGAAGAAATTGTTACCGGCGTTAATAAATTTTGCGGTTATAAATTAATTGAACACATTGTTATAAAATGAAATTATTTAAGTTCATCCCTCTTCTTTTTTGTTTTGTTTCTGTTTCGCAAAACGCAAGTAGTGAGCAAAACCGAACTAACGATTCAATTACTTTAAAAAAGATCTACAATTATTATTTAACCAAAAGCAAATGTTATTCTAATCTCGAATATCTTTCTACTAAAATTGGCGGCCGTTTAAGCGGTTCTCCGCAAGCAGCGCAGGCCGTTGAATGGGCAAAAAAAGCCATGTACGCCGCAGGAGCTGATACCGTTATTTTACAACCATGCATGGTACCGCATTGGGTGCGCGGCGCAAAAGAAAAATGTAATTTAACGTCTACAAAATTAAAATTAAACAAGGCTTTAAATTGCTGCGCATTAGGTAATTGTATTGGTACAGGGGCCAAAGGTGTTAACGCGCAGGTAATTGAAATAAAAAGCTTTGAAGAATTAGAATTATTAGGCGCAAAAAAAATGATAGAAGGAAAAATTGTTTTTTACAATGTTTTCTTTGATCAAACACATGTACGAACCGGTTCTGCTTACGGCGAAGCAGTTGTTTATCGGGGTAAAGGCGCCAGTTACGCTGCAAGGTACGGCGCTGTGGGCTCTATTGTAAGAAGCATGACCTCCGTTGCTGATGATGAACCACACACCGGCAATATGAATTACGATAGCACCATCAGCAAAGTTAAAATTCCTACACTTGCCATTAGTTATAAAGCTGCTGATCTTTTAAGTGAGACACTAAAAAAAGATTCAGAATTAAAAGTATATATTGAAACACATTGTCAAACTTTACCTGACGAATCTTCGTTTAATGTTGTCGGACAAATTACAGGCACTGAAAAACCAAACGAATTTATTATTGCGGGCGGACATTTGGATAGTTGGGATAATGGCCAGGGCGCACATGACGATGGCACAGGCATTGTACAAAGTATTGAAATTTTAGAAGTGTATAAATTGTTGGGCATAAAACCAAAACACAGCGTTCGCGCTGTAGCTTTTATGAATGAAGAAAATGGTTTACGTGGTGGCGAAGCTTATGCAAAATTTGCAAAAGAAAAAAACGAAAAACATTTAGCGGCATTAGAAACAGATGCGGGGGGATTTACACCACGCGGATTTGGAGTTGATACTACTTTTGGTTTGTATAATTTAGTTTCAAAATGGAAAACATTATTTACACCTTATTTTGTAGAGCGTATCCAAAAAGAAGGTGGCGGGGCCGATCTTATTGCATTGGAAAAACTAGGTGTGCCTTGTATTGGTTTTGAACCGGATACACAACGTTATTTTGATATTCATCACACGGCTCAGGATACTTTTGATAAAGTAAACAAACGTGAACTGGAGCTGGGTTCTGCGGCTATTGGCGCGTTGATTTATTTGTTGGATAAATACAAATAAATAGCCCGCTTTCTCTCTAAAAATCAGCGTTTTTTCTTATATTTGTGTATAAATCTTTTATTATGATCGAGACTATGACAAAGAGCGCGGAATTAATGGAACTAGAAGAAAAATTCGGAGCGCATAATTATCATCCCATTCCTGTTGTTTTAGAAAAAGGTGAAGGCGTTTACGTTTGGGACGTTGAAGGAAAAAAATATTTTGATTTTTTAGCTGCATATAGCGCGGTTAATCAAGGGCATTGTCATCCTCGTATTGTTAAAGCTTTAACCACACAAGCGCAAAAGTTAACATTAACTTCTCGTGCATTTTATAATTCGCAATTAGGCGAATACGAAAAATTTATTACTGAGTTTTTTGGTTACGACAAAGTATTGCCAATGAACACCGGTGTTGAAGGAGACGAAACTGCTATGAAATTAGCACGTCGCTGGGCATACACTGTAAAAGGTGTAGAAAAAAATAAAGCAAAACTTGTTTTTGCAAAAGGTAATTTTATGGGCCGTACTTTAGGCGCTATCTCTGCCAGCAACGATCCTAGTAGTTACGAAAATTTTGGTCCGTTTATGCCGGGTTATGAATTGGTAGAATACAACGATCTTAAAGCTTTAGAAAATGCCATTAAAGACCCGAACACAGCTGCATTTATTGTTGAGCCTATACAAGGTGAAGCGGGAGTTGTTGTGCCTGATGAAGGCTATTTAAAAGGCGTAAGAGATCTTTGTACAAAATATAACGTTTTGTTTATTGCCGACGAAGTGCAAACAGGTTTGGCAAGAACAGGAAAAATGTTAGCATGCGATCATGAAAATGTAAAACCGGATATTTTAGTTTTAGGCAAAGCGTTAAGCGGGGGTATTTTACCGGTGAGCGCTGTATTGGCATCAAACGAAATTATGATGACCATTAAACCCGGCGAGCATGGAAGTACTTATGGCGGTAATCCTTTAGCATGTGCGGTAGCCATGGAAGCATTAAAAGTTTTAAAAGATGAAAAGCTTGCTGAGAATGCAGAGAAATTGGGAATTATTTTCCGTGAAGAAATCAATAAATTAAAAGCAGAAACAGATCTTATTACAACTGTAAGAGGCCGTGGTTTATTTAACGCCATTGTTATTAAAGAAAAAGATGGTAAAACTGCATGGGAAGTATGTTTAAAATTTGCAGAAGCAGGTTTGTTAGCTAAACCAACTCATGGAGATATTATTCGTTTTGCACCTCCATTGGTTATTACCAAAGAACAGTTAATGGAATGTGTTGCTATTATCCGTAAAGTAATTTTGAATTTTTAACCATTCAATTAAATGGTAAGTTATAATCCAAAAGATTGGTTCAAGCTCATTTTTCAGTTTCATAAATCAGATACGTTTCGTATTCTTATTCCAACAATGACTTTGCTGGGTGCCGTTACTTTTGGTATCTGTATTATTGAAAAAAAATTTCTTACTCTAGAAATTCCTACGCTAACTATTTTTCATCAAATAGCAGGCTTTATTATTTCAATGGTCTTGGTCTTTCGCATCAATACTGCTTATGACCGTTGGTGGGAGGGCCGAAAATTATGGGGATCGTTAATTAATAACACCCGCAATCTTGCAATGAAATTGCATGCATTTACTCCGGCAAACGATCTAAAAACAAGAACAGAATTACACAAACAGATAAGCAATTTTGCTTTTTCGTTAAAAGAACATTTGCGCGATAATGTAACAAAAGAGGATATCACTTTCACTAATATCTTTACAGAGCAGGCTTACACTAAAGCTACTCATAAACCCAATTACATTGCACGACAACTGGGAAATTATTGTTTAGAGCTTTCTAAAAAAAATACGCACTCGCCTAATGATTATTTGATACTGACTGAAAACTTAAACCAACTTACAGATATTTGTGGTGCCTGCGAGCGTATAAAGAAAACACCTATCCCCTATTCTTACAGTCTTTTTATTAAAAAGATCATCTTTATTTACATTGTCACCATGCCCATTTCTTTTGGCCTCACCATTGGCTATTGGGCAATTCCAATTGTAATGATCATGTTCTATGCTTTTGCTTCGTTGGAGATCATTAGCGAAGAAATTGAAGACCCTTTTGGTATTGATGATAACGACCTTCCAACAGATGAAATGGCTGTAAGAATAAAAGAAAATATACGCGAAATATTATTAGGCGATGAAGATTAAATACGATTTTTCGCATACGGGTGATTTTGAAATGAAGGTCACCACTTTTTTTGGCCTTGAAGAAGTTCTTGCTAAAGAATTATTACACCTTGGCGGCCGCGATATTGTTGAGTTTAAGCGAGGGGTATCAGTGGTTGGCGATATTGGCTTTTTATACAAGGCCAATTTATGTTTACACACCGCTTTAAAAATTGTTATTCCTATTACAAAATTCACAGCCGATAACGAGTACGAATTTTACGATAATATTAAAAAGATAGAATGGGAAAAATTTATTTCTGTTACTGATAGTATCATGATAGAAAGTGTTTTAAATTCAGAGATCTTCACCCATTCATTATTTGCCAATCAAAAAGCAAAAGATGCTATTGTAGACCGTTTTCGCGAGAAAACAGGCAGCAGGCCCGATGTAGATCTTATCAGGCCCATGTTTAAATTATACATTCATATTTTTAAGAATGAAGTAACGTTGAATTTAGACAGTAGCGGTGATCCTTTATACAAACGCGGTTACCGATCGGATATTAACGAAGCACCAATGAAAGAAGTGTTGGCTGCAGGTTTGGTAAAATTAAGCGGTTGGGAAAGACATTTAGAGTTAATTGATGGTATGTGTGGTGCCGGCACTATTGCTATTGAAGCAGCCTTATGGGCAAATAATATTCCACCGGGCTATTACCGATCTGATTTTACCTTTATGCGTTGGCGTAATTTTGATGAAAAATTATACGAGACCATTTACGATAGCAGTATTAATAAAATAAAAGAAAATGAAGTTAATATCATAGCCAATGATATTGAAGAAGACACTTACAAAAAAGCGATCGTCAATACGCAAAATGCAAAAGTTGATGATGCTGTTACCTGCGTTAATCAATCTTTTTTTGACCTTATGCCAAAACGTGGTAATGGTGTTGTAATTTTAAATCCACCATATGGCGAACGTTTACCGGTTCCTGAAATTGAAAAAATGTATAAAGAGATCGGCAACAAACTCAAAAAAGATTTTCAAAACTATAATGCGTGGATAATTACCAGTAGCCCGGAAGCCATTAAGAGCATAGGTTTGCGACCATCACGTAAAATTCATATTTACAATGGCTCGTTAGAATGCCGTTATTTAAAATTTGAATTATATGGGGGCAGTAAAAAAGCGGTGAAGAATCCCGGGACAATGACGAAGCGTTAATACAAAAAATTTAACCACATAGGCACATAGAAAAAAGGTCTGACTAAATGCCTAGATATAGTTTCACATAGTTTCTTCATCTTCGATGAAGAAACCCTATGTTTTTCTTTAAAATTTTATTAGTAAACCCCCTTATGAAATCTATGTTTCTATGTGGTTAAAAAATGTACCGTTAAGCCTTAACCAAAAATTTGCCCTGCATTACAGGTACAACAGGACACTGATTAGGTGTTAAGCAATACTTAATATCTCTTTCTAAATTTAAATTTGCTAATCGGTTACGGTGAGAAGAATTAGCTAAATATTTTACAAGATCGTGTTTTGCTAATTTATAAAGATCAATTGCTGCTAATGTAGAATCGCAATTGGTATCAAAACCATGTTTAAAAATTAATTTATCTGCTACAGCACCTGCCAGTAAAGTATCTTCCAAATTAAATTTATTCTTCCATCCTGCGCATAAGAACAAAACATCTTTTTTTTCTTCGTTTAAAAAATCAACCACCGCATCTAAATTTAAAAAACTGCCTATAATAATTTTGTGTGCTTTTTTTGCGGCATCAATAGCCTGGGTGCCATTAGTTGTAGTTATGGCAATGGTCTTCCCTTTTACTTTTGAATTCATATAGCCAAACGGACTGTTTCCAAGATCAAATCCTTCAACAATCTCGCCATTTCGCTCGGCTGCAACCATAAAACCATTGTTCTTATATTCCAAAGCCTCTTCAACAGTGGCAACAGGTATCATTTTTGTAACGCCATTATAAAAGGCAGTAGTAATGGCAGAAGTGGCTCTCAGCACGTCTATAACAACCACCACCGAGTTTGGGTTATGAAAGAGCGGGTATGCCTGCGGGGTGAAACAAACTTCGATGATCATCGTAAAACAGTATTTCTATAACAAACTTAAGGTTTTAAAATTACAATTAAAAAATTACCGCTAATTAAGCCAAAATAGCTATAAAAAACATAAATTTAAGGCATGATAAATTTTATAAAATCTAAAATTGAGGGGTCAATTGCTCTAAAAACCTCTTTATTATCAAATACCGAAATTTTAAGCACTGTAAACAGCGTTGTTAACGATATTGTTTCCTGTTATAAAAATGGTGGAAAAGTGTTGTGGTGTGGCAATGGTGGCAGCGCTGCCGATGCACAACATATGGCAGCCGAATTAAGCGGCAGATTTTATTATGATCGTCCGCCTCTGTTCTCTGAAGCATTGCACGTAAACACCAGCTACACAACAGCTGTGGCAAACGATTACAGTTACGATATCATTTATAGTCGTTTGGTAGAAGCTATGGGCAAAAAAGGTGATGTGTTAATAGGCCTTAGCACCAGCGGCAACAGCGGCAACGTAATTAAAGCAATTGAAAAGGCCAATGCTATGGGTATGACAACCGTTGCATTTACCGGCGAGACAGGTGGAAAAATAAAAGGCTTAAGTAAATATCTTGTTAATATTCCAAGTACTGATACACCCAGGATACAGGAGTGTCATATGCTATTGGGGCATACCATTTGCGAACTGGTTGAAATGAATTTATTTCCAAAAAAATAATATGTTCGGCCGTAAAATAATTTTTGTTTTATGCTTCGTTTTTGCAGCAACGGCTATTATACCGGCACAGATCTCTATTGGAAAAAGAGATAGTATCAATAAAAAGATCCGCTCATCTCACGACACCTTAAAAGTACTAACGCTTTGTAAACTCTCGCGCATGATGGTTGGCAATAGCCCTGATAGTGCGCTTATATTTGCAGATAGTGCCAATAAGATCGCTAAACGCCTTAACTATCAGCAAGGCCTTGCTCAATCTTATGCCAACATTGGCAGCGCACAAAACACTATTGGTAAATACGATCTTGCCATTAAAAATTTTATTTTGGCAGCAGATCTGTTTGAAAAATTAAAGAATAAATATGGCATGTCTAACGTACTTAATTCAATTGGCAATGCCTACTTGGGAATAAAAAATAACGATAAGGCCTACGAATATTATTTAAAGGCATACGATATTGCTAACCAGGAGCCGGTAAATGAGAACATGATAGCTGTTACGTCATTTGGCATTGGAAGTATTTTAACTGAACAAGGTAAAAGCGAAGAGGCAATAAAATATTATAGAAGAGCAGAAGCAAGTTTTAGGAAACAAAACATTTTAAATTACGCTGCCATGGCAGTATCGATGATCGGTGAAACTTATTTCAGGGATTCTAATTTTGTAGAAGCAGAAAAAACTTACAAAAGTGTAATTCCGGTTTTTAGAGAAACGCAGGATGATTACGGCTTAGCTTCTGCTTTGGCAAACATGGGTGCTATTGAACTTGAAAAAAAACAATATGCAAGTGCAACCAATTATTATAAAGAAGCGATTGATATAAACTTTAAGCGCAATGCTTATGCAAATATTTTAACCAATGCAAAAGCCTTAAGTACCTTAATGGAATTGCAGAATAAACCTGCTGAAGCCCTTAAGTATTACAAAACCTATACGCAATACAACGATTCTGTTTTAAATATTGAGCGTAATAAGGCATTTACAGAAGCGGAATCAAAATATGAATCGGAGAAAAAAGAACAACAACTAAAATTAAAGAATTTAGAACTTGAGAAAACGCAAATACAATCATCACAACGAGGCATGTTGGTTTACATTTTTGCGGGAGCCATGATCATTTTTATTGTTCTTTTATTTTTTGTGTATAAACAATTCACCGAAAAGAAAAAAGCAAATGTATTGCTGATCAATAAAAATGGAGAAATAGAAAAACAAAAATCAATTATTGAAGAAAAGAATAAAAATATTACGGATAGTATTAATTACTCAAAGCACATTCAACAGGCCATTATTCCTTCCACTATCAAAGTAAAATCTACTTTAAACGAATCGCTGATATTTTTCAGGCCAAAAGATATTGTGAGTGGTGATTTTTATTTTATTGAAAAGATCGGTAGCTCAATTTACATTGCTGTTATTGATTGTACAGGCCACGGTGTTCCGGGAGCTTTATTAAGCGTATTTGCCTATTCAAATATAAAGAACATAATAAGCACCGGAAATTACACAACAAACCCTGCGGGCATTTTAACTGAGCTTTGCAAACAATTTAAATCTAATTTACAATCGCACGCTATTAAAATTAACGATGGTGTGGATATGAGCATTTGTGTTTTAAATACCGATACACAGAAATTATATTATTCGGGTGCTAAAAATAATATGATCCAGATAAATAAAGACGGTTTAAAAGAATACAATGCCAACCGTTGGGGAGTAAGTGGATCTAACGAAGAAGCACAAACTGTTTTTACCAATCATGAACTGGTTGCGAAACCCGGTGAAAAATACTTTTTATTTACAGATGGTTTTGCTGATCAGTTTGGCGGACCAAAAGGAAAAAAATTTAAATTAAAACAGTTGGAAGAATTATTGTTGAGAACACACGATATGCCCTTTGAACAGCAGAGCTTTACCTTAAGCGAAACATTTGTAAGCTGGAAAGGAAATCTTGAACAAATTGATGATGTAACCATAATTGGTTTTGGAATATAATGATCACAACCGCCATTATATTAGCCGGAGGTTTTGGAACACGTTTGCAAAGTGTGGTAAGCGACCTGCCAAAACCTATGGCCCCTGTTAACGGACAGCCGTTTTTAAATTACCAACTCAATTATTTAAAACATTACGGTATAAAAAAGGTAATTCTTTCTTTAGGTTATTTACCGGAAAAAATAAAAGATTTTTATGGTGATAATTTTAACGGAATTAAAATTGATTACGTTATAGAAAAAGAGCCATTAGGAACCGGTGGTGGCATTCGCTTAGCTTTAGAAAAATGTGACGAAGAAAGAACTTTTGTTTTAAACGGAGATTCTTTTTTTGATGTTGATCTTAATGAATTTTTCAAATTGCATTCAAATAATAATTCAGATATTTCTTTAACGCTCCGCAAAGTAAACAATGCCGAACGCTATGGCACCATTGAAAAGAATAAAAACAACAGGATCATTTCATTTAAAGAGAAATCGGGTCTTGCCAAAGAAGGGATAATAAATGGTGGTGTTTATATTTTAGATAAAAAAACATATTCAGTCCTAACACCTGCAAAAATTAATTTTTCAATTGAAAAAGATTTTTTTGAAAAACAATTACAACACATTCAAATAAAAGGTTTTGAGTTTGATGGTTATTTTATAGATATTGGTATTCCAGAGGATTACGCAAAAGCACAACATGACTTTAAAGGATTTAAATATAACTAAAGACTGGACCTTGTTCTTAGACAGGGATGGCGTTATCAATAAAAAGCTGGATAACGACTACGTGAAGCATTGGATAGAATTTGAATTTTTAGAAGGCGTTTTTGAAGCGTTAAAAAAATTGGATACTACTTTTGGAAAAATTGTTGTTGTTACCAATCAGCAAGGTATCGGAAAAGGCCTATACAGAACAGAAGATCTTGAACTGATCCACAAA
The DNA here is from genome assembly GCA_032229505.1 of Bacteroidota bacterium. Taxonomy (GTDB): domain Bacteria; phylum Bacteroidota; class Bacteroidia; order B-17B0; family Aurantibacillaceae; genus Aurantibacillus. Next base: position 186,018 of record JAVTWD010000095.1, on the reverse strand, counting down.
AATATGTTGTATGAAATAACCTATTTAGGCGGACGGATAGATAAAGTTTATTTCTCTCCTTATTTAAATTCATTAAATCACCCTACACGTAAACCCGGAATTGGCATGGCCTTGCAGGCACAAAAAGATTTTCCGGAAATTAACTTTTCAAAAAGTATTATTGTTGGTGATAGCTTAAGCGACATGGAATTTGGAAGAAATGCAGGTATGAAAACAGTTTTTATTTCTGAAGAAAAAAAGAAAGATGAACGCATTGATATGCAGTTTACTTCATTACTTGAATTTGTAAATAATTTATCTTGAAGATCTCTGTAATAACCATCACTTACAACTCTGCGGCTACATTAGAGCAGACAATAAATTCTGTTCTTGACCAGAACTATAAAGACGTTGAGTACATTATTGTTGATGGAGGTTCTACAGATAATACTTTACAGATCATTAAAAAATATAAAAACAGCATCTCAAAATTTATTTCAGAAAAAGATAGTGGTCTGTATGACGCACTTAACAAAGGCTTAGCGCTTGCTACAGGAGACGTTATTGGCATTTTACATTCTGATGATTTTTATATTGATAATACTATTCTTGGAAAATACGCGAATACATTTATTAAAAATAATTCAGAAGCCGTTTACAGTGATCTTTTTTATGTAAATAAAGACAATACCAATAAAGTGATTCGTAAATGGAAAAGCGGTAACTATAAATCCAGTTCTTTTTTACATGGTTGGATGCCGCCCCACCCTACTTTTTTTGTAAAACGAAGTGTGTATGAAAAATACGGGAAATTCAACCTTGATTTTAAACACTCGGCAGATTATGAATTAATGCTCAGATTTATTCATAAACATAAAATAAAAATAAATTATCTGCACGAATTCACCATTAAAATGCGCGTTGGCGGCCAAAGCAATGCCTCGGTTCAAAACAGGGTAAATGCTAATTTAGAAGACCGTAAAGCCTGGAAAATAAACGGTTTAAAACCACGCTCTTACACCTTATATTTAAAGCCTTTAAGAAAAATACTCCAGTTTTTTTAAGATAGCAGGGTATTACATTTGATTTATAGATTTATTTTTATATATTAGTATAATCTAAATTTTATAAAATGAAAAAAATCTACCCTGTAATTATTGCACTGGTTATTTTATTGTCTAATAATGCATTTGGCCAATGTTCTTTATACCCTGTTTCGTTAGCATCAAAGATCAATAACAGTTCTTTGATCGTTGAAGGAAAAGTAATTTCGCAAAAATCATATTGGAATGCAGAAAGAAATTACATTCGTACTTCTAATGTTATTAATGTAACACAGGTTATTAAAGGTAATCTCAATTTTTCTTTTATTGAAGTAATAACTGAAGGTGGAGAAGTTGATATGAATAAACAAGTAGTTGATCCTTCATTGCAATTAGCAATAAACGATGAAGGGATCTTTACATTAAACACATTTAATCAACCTTCGCAATTTGGTCATCCTGTATATCAGGTGTATTCAGATCAACAAGGATTTTATAAATTCAACACAAAAGAAAATATTGCAGTAGTTCCGTTTAAAAAATATAATGATATTAATACTGTATATAAAGAATTTGAAACGCTTTTAGGAATTGATCTGCCGGCATATGTAAATCCAAATGCGAATAAATTTTCATCCCCAAGTGCAATAGCTGCTATTAGTGGAATTTCTCCATTAATTATTACTGCGGGAACAGCCAGCGTTTTAACTATTACGGGCACAGGGTTTGGCTCAACACAAGGTTCATCTATTGTAGAATTCAGAAATGCAGATGATGGTGGTGCAACTTTTATTCAACCGCATTCTTCACAATATGTTTCGTGGAATAGCACACAGATACAGGTGATCGTGCCAACGCGATCATCAACATTAACAGGTAATGGTACTGCGGGTACCGGCCAGGTTAGAGTAACAGTTGGCTCCTCTACTTTAAGCGCGCAAACCCTTACTGTGGACTATGGTGAATTAAATGTATTGATCACAAATACACTTGCTGCACAACAGGTTTTTAATACACGTCACGTTGATCTCAATAGCCAAAATGGTATAACCTGGCAAATGTATACAGGTTTTAATTCTAATGCGGCGGCCAAAACTTCTTTCTTAAGCGCCTTTAATACCTGGCGGTGTAATACAAATATTAATTGGTTAATTGGCACTGCTGTTTCTACTAATACTATTGCTGCTGATGGTGTTAATGTTATTCGATTTGATATTGGTAGTGAATTGCCTGCGGGTGTTTTAGGCCGTTGTACAAGTTATTTTAGCGCCTGCAGTTTAGGGCCTAATATTTATGTATATGTTTCTGAACTGGATATTTGTTTTGATGATGCTACTAACTGGAATTTTGGTCCTGCCCTTGCAACCGGCAGTCAGTTTGATTTTGAATCGGTTGCTGTACACGAATTAGGCCACGGACATCAACTCTCTCATGTTATAAACAACAACGATGTAATGCATTACGCTATTGGCCCTGCAACAAATAAACGTACTTTAATTTCTGCAAATATTGCCGCCGGCAATGATGTAATGTCAAGAAATACATCGGCAGGTATTTGCGGTAAAGGAAATATGGTGCCAATTGCTGCAAGTGTTTGTTCGGTAACAGCGCCAACTTCTGCATTCAATCTAACAACCCCTGTTTGTGTTGGACAAGTTGTTGCTTTAACAAGCAGCGCAACAGGTGGCCCTACCACTTTTAGTTGGACGTCCACAGGTGGAAGCACCTCTACCTCAACATTACAAAATACAACAACAAGTTATGCTTCTCCGGGAACTTACTCAGTAACTTTATTGGTAACAAATGGCATGGGCTCTTCAACATTAACAAAAACAATTTCTGTGTTGTCTATTCCAAGTGTTGTGGTTACATCTTCTAATATTTGTTCGGGAGGTTCGGCAAACATGTCGGCAACAGGTGCTACATCTTACACATGGAATCCTGGTGGACTTACAGGTGCTAACCAAACATTAAGTCCTGCAACTACGCAAGTATACACAGTTATAGGAAGTAACGGAACCTGCACAAATAGTTCAACAGGATCAATAAATGTAACCACAACACCAACAGTTGCCGTATCAAATGCAAGTACCTGTGCAGGCACACCGGTTTTAGTTACCGCAAGTGGTGCAAGCAATTATACATTTAACCCCGGCGCTTTAACCGGCGCCTCTCAAAATTTAAATCCTGCAAATACTACAACCTATACAGTTACAGGAGCCAACGGTTCGTGTACTAACGCAAAAAGCTTTACTTTAACAGTTGTATCTAATCCAACAGTTGGCGCTTCGGCTACAGCTACTTTAATTTGTGCAAGTGCACAAACTACAACATTAAATGCAACAGGTGCTACAAGTTATGTATGGAATCCGGGAAATATTGCCGGTAATAATATTCCTACTACACTTACATCTACTACAACGTTTACCGTTACAGGAACTACAAATGGTTGTTCAAATACAGCAACTGTTGCAATTTCAGTTTCACCTTGTACAGGTATTGCAACAGTTAACGGGGCAGGTAATTTTAAAGTATATCCAAATCCAACGCAAGGTGTGGTAACATTAAATTTTGGCGAAGTATTTACAGGTCAAGTTACTTTATTTAATGCATTAGGGCAATTACTAAGCGATCAAAAAATAAATGACTCTGAAAAAACAGAGCTTAATTTAAGCGCATATCCTAAAGGAGTTTATTTAATAAAATTGATGCCGGTTAACGGAAAAGAAAGATCAGTGAGAATTGTAAGGGATTAAAAATAAAAAAGGAGCGATGTATATCGCTCCTTTTTTATTTTAAGATCATATCGTACCTGTCAAGATCTTTACCGTAGCCATCCTTTGTGATCTTTGTAATGGCAAAGCCCATTTTTACAAAAAAAGAATAGGTGTGCTGAGAAGTATCTAATGATATGTTACTTTCAGGATACATTTGCCTGATCTCTTCTAATCGGTATAATAAAAACTCTTTGCCAATGCCCATTTTATGGTGCGTGTTATCTACCATACCCCAGGTCATTTTAGCATCTGTTCCGTTGGTTAAATAAAAACCACCACAGGCTACTATCTTAGAATTTTTTTCTACTACATAAAAATGTTCAGCCTGATTGTTCTCATAGGCGATCTCATTCTTATCTTTTGAATCGAGCCAATTTTCAAGCAAAGGAAATTCTTCTGGTGCAAAATATAAAGGCATATTGCTTTTAAAGATAGCAATACAGGCAGCTCTGTCTGACGCTTTATATTCACGAATCAATAACATTTCGTTTGCACTAACAACGATTTTTACTCTTGTAGTCAATATTACGATTTTTATTTGATTATCAACCTTTTATTAGCTGATACTCGGTTATTTTTTTTAAAGCATCAGTTAAATTAATCTTGCCTTCAATATATTGGTTCCAAAATAAATTGCAGGCTTCAAGAGTAATTTTAAATTCCGGAATTCTTTCCTCAAATTTCATTTGTACATAATAGGGTTCAAATTTTTTCCATTGCAGTTTGTATTGTTTTTCCACAACATAACCTGTTGTATAAAAAATTATATTGTGCCATACATTGCTACATTTTTTGGCGTCTTTATTATCTTTTAGCAACAAAACTATTTGTTCATTTACCTTATCTACTAAAAAATGGGAGGCTTCATGAAAAACAACTTCAGCTGCAAGGTCTCCCTGATTTGCTTTACTGGCTGTAGAATAAACAATATGGTTAAACAAAGTATTGTAACTGTAGGCACCGGCCCAGGTAGCATAGCAGGTAAGATCTACTCTTATCTTTTGCTCGGGCAATTTTGTTTGATATATTTTTTCAAGCTCGGGCACTACACTTGTTTCTAGCTTAATAAGCTGATCTTTATAGGCTGCTAACCAGGCCTTGTTCGTTGAGTCAACACCTGTCCAATACAATTTTGTAAAATAGGGTTGAAATTTTTTAAGAACTTCCAAAGCCTCTGCCTGCCATTTTAATTTCAATTTAATTTTCGACTTGCCTTCATCACTTAAATAATCAGAAAATCCTGTCATGCCATCATCAAACAAAAGATCTTTAGATGTTAATGAATCACGATAATAAAGCATAATAGTGTTTAGTTCTAAAACCTCATTTGCTTTAAGGCTTGCATATTTATCTTTAAAAGAATAGTATGCCAGCGAATCGTTTGGCTTTTTTGTGAATTTACAGCCTAATGCGCGATTGTATAAATACAAATGGGCATTTAATTGTTTGCTGCTTTGAAACGAAAAATATTTGCTTTCAAATAATTCTGCTTTTTTTGAATACGCTTTTGTGCTAACGAACAGTAAAGACAAAGCTAGCGCCGTAAAACATGTTTTCATGATCTTAAATTTTAATTAATAATAAAACTGAACGTTAATAAAAAACCCTTTCATAAACATGAAAGGGTTTTTTGAGGTCTAATAATCTAAGTTACCGTAATCTAATTTTTTCTTTTGGATCGCTAATACTAATCTAAGGATCAAAATAAAGAACGGAATATACATAGTTGCTTTTGGCAGATCAAAGTGATTTAAGATGATCGTTGATTTACGTTTTAATCTTTCTGTTATTAAATACATTGACGGAATTAATAACAATGTAAGAATAGTTGCAAAGATCAAACCAAAGATCATTGTCCAGCTTAATGGACCCCAGAACACAACGCTATCACCACCAAAGAAGATATGTGGATTTAATTCAGAGAACAATGTTTCGAAATTAATATTTAAACCAACTGCTAACGGAATTAAACCTAAGATAGCTGCAATAGCGGTAAGAATTACCGGCGTCATACGCGTACGGCCCGCTTCAACAGTAGCTTCATATAAGCTCATACCACCTTCGCGCGCAAACTCTGCAAACTCAACCAATAAGATACCGTTACGAACAACTATACCACCCAATGCTATGATACCTACACCTGTCATAATGATACTCATATCCATCTTAAATGCAGCCACACCAATCAATACACCAATAATACTAAATAAGATCTCTGACAGGATGATCAATGGTTTACCTAATGAATTAAATAAGCCTACCAACACCAATAACATTAAACCAATGGCAATACCCATTGCACGACCTAAGAAGCCCATGGTCTCAGCCTGATCCTCAGCCTGGCCACCAAATTTAACGGTAACACCGCTTGTAGGTTTATAATCTTTAATTGTTTTGGTAACTTTTCCGGCTACTTCGTTAGGGTTAAAGCCTTCTTTCACATCACCCGATAAAGTAATGATACGTGTATTATTTTTACGCTTAATACCTGCGTAAGTATAATCGTAATGAATATCACTTACAGCTGATAAAGGAACGCTTCTTACCGCACCACCCATATTCATATCACGGTAATTAATTTTTAAGTTACGAATGGTTTCGATATCAATACGCTGATCATATTTAAAACGAAGGTTCACGGGGTATTCATCATCTGTATCTCTAAACTTAGTAGCTTCATAACCAAATACAGCGCTACGTATCTCAAACGCTAACTGTTGCGTTGATAAACCTTCACGTTGCGCGCGCTCACGGTCAATATCAAAAACAATTTCGGGTTTGTTACTTACGAAATCTGATTTTAAATTATCAACGCCTTCAATTTTTGCGTTAAGTAAGAATTTTTTCACTGCATCTGCATTTTCAGCCAGTGCTTTAAAATCATCTCCTGTTATTTCAATAGTAATTGGTTTTGCCTGAGGCGGCCCATTCTGTTCTTTATTTACAGTAATTTCAACACCGGGTAATTGCCAGTCGAGCGCTTGTAGTTTTGTAAGATACTCTGAAGTAGATTTACCATGACGCTCTTCGAACTCTACGAAGTTGATCGCTATCTTTCCTTTGTTAGGATAAGAGTTTTGATCACCATCACGCGGATCGGTTACACCAATGGTTACGTTAGAGATCATTGATTCCACAACAGGATCGTTCTGATCAATTACAGTGTATACTTTCTTCTCTACTTTTCTCATTACAGCATTTGTTACTGATGGATCTGTACCTTCAGGCAACTTAACATAAATGTAAACGTTGTTTGGATCGCCCTGAGGGAAGAACACCACTTTTGGACCACGCGCAGCAAAGAACATGAACGAGAAAACAAATAATGCTAATACTGCAACCAATGGTCTCCATGGTTTACGTAAACACCATTGAAGTACTTTTGTATAACGGTTAACAAAGCCCGGCCAGATACGGAATTGCCAAGCTTCAATAGCTTTGTATAACCATAACCTGTGCAATACTAAAAAGAAAGCAAGGAAAATAATAAAGTTACCTACGCCAATATGGCCGCTCATATAACTTAATAAAGCAACAACTGCGTAAAGTACTAATTGCATTCTTGCTTTTTTATTTATTTTGCCATAGTTGCTATGCTCTTCTTCGTGCGATTTCATAAAGTCAACCGCAAATACAGGGTTAATAATGTAAGCTACAAAGAGTGACGCGAGCAGGGATATAATTAAAGTTATGGGTAAAAAGTACATGAATTTACCAATGATACCAGTCCAGAATGCCAAAGGAATAAATGGCGCCAATGTTGTAATAGTACCTGAAAGTACAGGCATGAATACCTCACCTGCCGCCATTTTTGCAGCTGTTTTAATATCACGCTTACCATTCTCAAATAAACGGTGCGTATTTTCAATTACCACAATGGCGTCATCCACCACAATACCCAGGGCAAGAAGGAACGCGAATAACACGATCATGTTAAACGAGAAGCCAATGCTAGGCATTACCAGGAAGGCAATGAACATAGATAACGGTACCGAGAGTGCCACAAACAAGGCATTGGTAACACCCATAAAGAACATTAATACAATAGTTACGAGAATAAAACCAATAATAATGGTATTGATCAAATCCTGTAATGTTGTTTTTGTCTTAGCGCTCTGATCACCACTAATACTTACTTCTAGTCCTTCTGGAAGCTTACCTTTTTTCATTTCGGCAATTTTCTTTTTAATATTATCAGCCGCATCAATTAAGTTTTCGCCCGAACGTTTAATGATGTTAAGCGTGATAACGTTTTGTCCTTTTGAGCTTGAGTAACTTTCTTTTTCTTTGAAACCGTCTTTTACTTCGGCAATATCTTTTAAGAAAAGCTTCGCGCCAACTGCGGAAGTAATAATGATGTTCTCAATTTCTTTAGGATCTTTAAATTCACCTTTAATACTTAAAGTAGGCTTCATACCTTCCAGCGGCAAGTTACCACCCGTTATGGAAAGGTTTTCGCGTGCTATAGCGCCAGAAATATCCTGAAAAGTAAGTTGCGCTGCCTGCATCTTGTAAGCATCTACGTTTACCTGGATCTCACGGTCTAAGGCACCAACAATTTTTACTTCGTTGATCTCTTTTAAACCTTCTATCTCATCCTGCAGATCTTCGGCGTATTCTTTCATCTGCTTAAGATCATAATTACCCGCAAGGTTGATGTACATGATAGGGATCTCAGAAAAGGCGATTTCCTTGATCATTGGTTCTTTAGTAAGTGTGGCCGGCATATCGGCGCGGGCCTCATCTACCGCGTCTTTTACCTTTTGTTTGGCCACATCTACTTTTACATCTGTTCTAAATTCAACGATAATAACAGAAACGTCTTGTAACGAAGTACTGTTGAATTTTTTAATACCAGAGATACCTTTTAAACGTTTTTCAATTGGCTTAGTAATGGTATTCTCGATATTTGTTGGCGAGTTACCCCAATTTATGGTATTAATATAAATTGTAGGTACGGTGATATCAGGAAAGTTCTCTTTTGGTAAAGAGTTATATGCCATGATACCGGCAAGCGTAATAAAAATGGTGATCAGGTAGACCGTCATTTTATTATCTATTGCCCAGCTGGACGGTTTAAATTCTTTTATTTTATCTAACATAATTTGTTGTTTTTATATATTGCACTTACGTGAACTAGTCTATCCTTTTGTTGTTTTAACCTCAGCGCCTTCCACCACAAGATCATAACCTTCTGTAATTAAAAGGTCACCTTCTTTTAAGCCACTTACAATTTCGGCCACACCGTTGTATTCGCGACCTATCTTTACTGCTTTTTTAACTGCTTTACCATTTTCAACCACCATCACAAAACTTTCTTCAGCACCTTTTTGAATATATTTTACCGGCACAACCACTTCCGGTTTTTCTGATTTATAATCGTTAATTTTTAATCTTGCCACCATGTTTGGATGATATTCTTTTGAGTTATCCAATAACACTTCAACACCAAACGTTCTGGTTAAGTTATTGATACCTCTTGAAGCATAGTGTACTTTAGAAGTTAACGAATCTTTCATATCAGGAAATAAAACCAATACTTCGTTTCCTGTTTTAACGCGGGCTGTGTAAGCTTCAGCTACATCTGCTTTTACTTTTAAATTAGAAAAGTTAATTACACCAATAACTCCCTGGCCTGGATTTACAGCCTGACCAAGTTTAAGATTAAGGTTATCAACTGTTCCGTTTATAGGAGAAATGATCTTACTCATTCTTATTTGTTCCTGAATAGCATTCATTTTATTTTCAAAAGATTCTTTATTTGCTTTTGTTTGAAGGTATTGTAATTCAGTACCAATTTTTTGATCCCAAAGATTTTTTTGTTTTTCAAAAGTTTGTTTAGCAAGATCCAAAGCAGTTTGTACATCAGCCAATTGCTGGTAAACGGCACGCGCATCTGTTTCAGCAAGCACTTGTCCTTTACTAACTTCATCACCCACCTTTACATTAATTTTTGTAACAGTTCCAGGTATTTCTGAAGAAAGTGTTACGTTCTCATCAGCATCAACTCTTCCCTGGATCTCGATATATGTTTTAAAGATCTTATTCTCAACAGGTACTGCCACCACTTCCATTGCCTTTTCTTTTTTAGTGGTATCGGTTTTAGCCAACTCTTCTTCAATGGCTGCTATTTTTGTTTCTAACTCTGTTTTTTGCTTTTTCAGCTTTTCTAATTCTGCTTTTTTATCTCCGCCTCCGCAAGCTGAAATCAAAGCAACCATTACAAGTATTAAGATTGAATTTTTCATTTTGTTGTTATTTAAAGTTGTGGTCATATAATGTTTTTTAGTGTTGTTATTATTTTACAAGAGTGCCAATTGCTTTTTGATAATCTATTTTTGCAACGATCATATCGAAAACCGAATTATAATAATTGGTTTGCGCTTCTTTTAATGAAGTTTCAGCAGTAACTACCTCCAAATTGGTACCAACGCCACCCGAGTATTTTTTTTGAGCTACATCTAAAACGTGTTGTGCTAATTCCATATTTTTTTTCTGGATAAGTAAACTTGAATAAGCATTGTTGTATGAAATACTTGCTACGTTTGCTTCTAATTCTGCAGCCATTTCGATGCTATGAATTGTGTTTTGATTTTTTAAAGCTGTGATCTTTGCCTGCTGTATCTTGTTATGGCGTTGAAAACCATCAAAAATATTAAGGTTTAACGTAGCGCCAATTAAAGCAATGTTGAACCATTTGTTTGTTGGATCGGTTTTATCACTTGAAAAGAAATCGAATTCATTTCTTTGTTTATTATATTGGTAAGAGCCATAAGCGGCTAATGTTGGCATATATCCCCATTTTAAACGTTTCACATCAATATCCAATAAACTTTGTTGCGCTTTTAATAATTGATAATCCGGGCGCTGAGTTATATCTATTTTATTTGTGCTTAACTCTTCAAAGTTATCTGTGCTAATATTTAAGCTATCGGTTAATGTAATAGGATCGGCGAATTTATAACCCATCTGAAATTTCAACATGGTTTCAGAAAGTCCGATAAGCTTCAACGTTTTTTCTTTTTCGGTATTTAAATTATTGAATTGCACTTCTAATCTCTCTACATCTATCAACTCTGCAAAACCTTGCTTATTAAATGCTTTTGTATCGTCAAGAATCTTTTTTAAACGCACAACATTTGCATCTAATAGTTTAACACGATCTTTATTGATCACTACATTATAATACGCTTTTGATACCTGTGAAACGAGATCGGCTTTACTACGTGTAACGCTTATACGCGAGAGGTTAATAAATTCTTTTGATGCTTTTAAACCAAAAATATAATCGCTGCTAAATAATAACTGCGATGCACTAACACCGGCAGTAGCATTATATTTTGTACCAAACTTAACGGGAATGTAAGTTCCGGCAGGAGCGCCAAAAAACTGACCCGGTAATAACGAGGTAGGAATTTCGATATAATCTTTTATATCAATACTTCCTGTAACCTGTGGTAAACCCAGACCTGCTACTTCTTTTCTTTTATATTCCGCACTTTTTTGATCCAGCTCGGCATTCATGTAATTAGGGCTGTTCTTTAATGCAAATTCAATAGCTTGCTGCAAACTATAATTTGTTGATTTGGCTTCTTGCGCCTGTGCTGCAGAACACATAATAACGGCAAGAAGTAACGCGTATTTTTTTAACTGTATCATATATATAATTTTTATTCTTCTTCTTTTATTTTTTTGTAATTATTAATTAGTTTGTGACCTTTCATTGTAGAAATACCATAAGCAAAAAGATCAAGGATCAATTCTGATGTTTGAGTAAAACTTATTTTTTCGAACGAAAAATAATTTCCAAACATCAACATATCTATTTGCGCCAGGCGATAACGGGCCGTAAATTCAACGTCAATATCAGCCCTATAAATACCAAGTTCTTTTCCACGCTTAATATTGCTAAGCACATTTTTGTATGCACAATCTTCTTTAAAACTTTGAAAGCGTTTAAAAGCGGTTGGATAGAATTTTTGCAGATCCAGGAAAAAAATGGGATTGATGTTTTGCATTAATTCTCTCATTTTAGTAGAAATTAACATAATTTCATGGATCGGATCCTTAGCATCTTCGTTCATTTTATTGAAAGCATACTCCTCTATCAACAATACATTATCGCATAATTGGTTCACTAAATCGTCTTTTTCTTTGTAAAACTGGTATATCGTTTTTTTAGACATACCCAGCTCTTTCGCAATGTCATCCATGGTTACACGCTTAATACCGTATTTAAAAAATAGATTTAAAGCTGTTTTCTGGATCTTTTCTTGTGTTTCCATTTTTGTAATTCGGGAACAAAACTACGGAAACTTTTATTGTCCCGCAAGTTTCCGTGAAAAAATATTTTTTTGCATCTTTACGGTCTTAATGGTAGATCGAAAAAATACGCGTTTACAAAGATTTGGTGCGTTTTTGCGCAGTAAGTACCGCTTGGTTATCTTAAACGACAATACTTTTGGCGAGAAGGTATCGCTGCGTCTATCGCCATTAGGCTTAATTATTGGCATTTCTGCCGTAACTATACTAATGACAACACTTGTAATAAGCCTTGTGGCCTTTACGCCTTTGAGGGAGTACATTCCGGGTTATGGCAATGTAAGTGAAAGAAAAGAAATATTGGATCTGAGCCAAAAAGCCGACTCCATGGAACAAACTTTAGAGGCCAGGGCCGCTTATATGCAAAGTATTTTAAATGTTTTAAATGAAAAATTTGAAACAAAACCAGAAAAGCCTAAAAAAGATACAACCGGTAAATATGCTAAAGTAAATACCAATGCCAGCAATAATGATATTGAATTTAGAAATGATTACGAGTTAAATAAGAACAATTCTATTGCCACAAAAGCAAAATATAAAGGCTTAAGTGATGTTGTCTTTTTTACACCTGTAAAAGGTTTAATTACTGAATCGTTTAATTTATCACAAAACCATTATGGTTTGGATGTTGTAACTAAAGCAGATGAAACCGTTAAATCTACTTTAGACGGAACAATTGTGTTTACCGGTTTTTCGGCAGAAGATGGTAATATTATACAAGTACAACATAGCAATAACCTAACAAGCATTTACAAACACAACTCTGCTTTATTAAAAAAAACTGGTGATAGAATAAAGGCCGGTGAAGCGATTTCGGTTGTTGGTAATACGGGCGAAAAAAGTAAAGGACCACATTTACATTTTGAATTATGGTTTGATGGGCAACCGATCAATCCTCAGGATTTTGTTGCTTTTTAAGATTGTACGCCTGTACAATAAAGATTGTATAAAAGAAAGCATAAAAGCTTAATCCCGCTTGCGTTTCAAGAGTATCTTCCAAAATAAACGATATACACAATATTAAAAAGTAGGGCCAAAATAAAATGTGCATTTGTTTTTTTAATTTAATTACCGGGTAAATAAAACTGAAAAGAAAAACAAGTAAGCCAAACAAGCCAAGCGAAACTGTAATAGTTATAAATTGATTATGCGGCCGCTTGAACCAATCTTTACTTAATGGTGAATGAGTTTCGACATAGGTTTTATTTAATTCGTCCTGCACATCCCCGGTGCCAACACCAAACAATAAGTTATTTTTAATGAGTACGCTTGCTGCTTTCCAAAAATACAAACGCATGGTAAGCGAGTGCCCGTTTATACCACGGCCGTTAATAAACTCATCGTATTCCCACACAAATTCATAGGCCCGCTTTTGCATAAAACCCCATTCGGGATATTTATAATTGGTAATATTATTTTGAATGTTCTTAAAATCATCAGCACTTAATAAAGACATGCCTGCAGAATCTTTATAAAGGCCTTTACTGGCCATATATCTTATTAAAACATTATAACGTTGTAAATTATGAGAAGGTGTATAAGTAAAACTATCCTGAGGAAAACGTCTACTCCATTCTTTTTGCAATTCAATAGTTTGAATATTCATGTAAACGTAATTACCATTTTCTTTTTGAGTAGAGATCTCCGAATTAAGAATAATGTTACCGGCTGCATTATACATACGCGGAGAATTGCTTTCGTTTTGTTGCACTATTAGCTGCGAATTTAGAAAAGAGATAAAAAAATAGACCGCATAAAATATCGCTGTTATTAATATTACAACAGATGTTATTTTGATATATAATTTTTGACGGAATAAAAAAACAACCAAAGCAAAAGAAAAAAGTACGGCCAGGTTTACAAAACCCGATGCCAGGCCAAGCGCATACAAACTAAAAACAAAATACAAAAGCAGTAAACCAAATAAAACTTTATAAATGATCTTTAAATTTTGTACCATAAAATAAAAACAGCAGGCAATGGCCACATTTAAATACAGGCCAAGACGTATATGGCTCATAAATCTTGATGCGTTTCTTGCAACATCATTTGTATGCAGTATATAATTATATATCAGGCACCAGGCCGTATTAACTACCGAGCCAGCAACAAAACAATATAGCAGGACCTTGAATTCTTTTGCATCAATTGGTTTAGAGCTTAAAAAAAGCCCGGGCAAGAACAATAATGGCAGTTTAATACGAAGATCGGTCAATCCATCATTTGTATTATTTGTATATAACATGCCAATTAAGTGTAAAAAGAAAATGGAAGTAATGATCCAAAATAATTTATTCGTTTTTAAAAGATTAAGTTTTCTTTTATAATCACCTTCAATGATCCAGTTGCCCAATAGAATAAATTGCGGCACACTGGTTGGTACAGAGCCAACCATTAAGCCAAATGCAAGGGAAAAAAGCCCAAACAGGAATAAATATCTATGGATCTTCGGTGAGAACATGATGGCTTATAAAGAAACGAAAAAAAAGGAAATATCGTATAATATAAAACTGAAAGTTTTGAATTAAAAGTTTGGAATAAAAAAATCCCGCTTATTTTTTAAACGGGATTAAAAATTATAAAATTAAAACTGTCACTTCGAGCGGAGTCGAGAAGCAGTGAATATGTCTCGACTCCGGTCGACATGACACACAACATAAATATTGATTAATTTCCGAAATCAGATAAGAATTTTATGCGCATTACCCTTATCTCTTCTTCGGTATAATCATTTTCACCTAACTCTTTTAAAGCTTCGGCAACGCTATCAGTTTTACTTTCTTTAAAATATTCCATTGCTTCTTCCTGCTTCTCTTCATCAACAATATCTTCAATGTAATAGTTAATATTTACTTTGGTGCCTGATTCAACGATCGTTTCAATTTCAGTTAATAATGCCTGAAGCGTTAAGTTTTTGCTTTTGGCCATATCTCTTAAGCTGATCTTTCTATCAATATTTTGAATGATGTAAACTTTTAAACCCGATTTATTTACAACCGATTTAATGACCATATCAACAGGGCGCTCTATCTCGTTCTCTTCAACATACTTTTTAATAAGATCAATAAACGGCTTACCAAATTTGGCAGCTTTACCTGCACCAACACCGCTTATCTTCGTCATTTCATCCATAGTAATTGGATATTGAATCGACATTTCTTCTAATGATGATTCCTGGAAAATAACATAAGGCGGTAAATTTTTTGCTTTTGCTGTTTTCTTTACAAGATCCTTTAATAAAGCATATAATGTTTCATCAGCTGCGCCACCGCCGCCTTTTCCACCAACTACCACATCATCGTCACTATCTCTATCGGTATTATTATAATCGTGATCGCGGGTTAATTTAATACTGTGTGGTTTCTTTAAAAATGCATGGCCTTTATCTGTAACGCGTAAAAGACCGTAATTTTCAATGTCTTTAGACAAATAACCATTTACAATGGCCTGGCGTAAAATTGCCTGCCAGAATTTTTCATCTTTATCGTGATCAACACCCTTACCCCAGCTTTCTAAATTATTATGCTTGTATGTTTTTGCTGTAGCAGTTAATGTTCCCATTAACACATTAATTACATCTTTTAATTTGTGACGCTCTTTAATTTCAAGCACAGCTTCAATAGCTAATTCAAGATCTTCTTTAGCCTCAAATTTTTGTTTTGGATGACGGCAGTTATCGCACATCTTACCACAACCTTCTTCAGCAAACTCTTCACCAAAATAATGTAATATAAATTTACGGCGGCAACTGCTTGTTTCTGCAAACGAAGCTGTTTCTGCCAACATTTGTTTTCCAATTTCCTGTTCGGCAACAGGTTTATCCTTCATGAATTTTTCTAATTTAAGAATGTCATCATGACTATAAAATGTAACGCAATTTCCTTCTCCGCCATCACGACCCGCACGTCCTGTTTCCTGATAATAGCCCTCTAATGATTTTGGAATATCGTGGTGAATTACAAAACGCACATCCGGTTTATCTATACCCATACCAAATGCAATTGTTGCAACGATCACATTTAATTCTTCCATTAAGAACTGATCTTGTGTACGCGCTCTTTCTTTTGCATCTAAGCCAGCGTGATAAGGTGCTGCTTTAATACCATTTACTTTTAATGCTTCAGCGATCTCTTCTACTTTCTTTCTGCTTAAACAATAAATGATACCGCTTTTACCGCTGTTTTGTTTTACATATTTAATGATCTCTTTATTTACGTTTTGCTTTGCGCGAACTTCGTAATATAAATTGGCACGGTTAAATGACGACTTAAATAAATTGGCACTCATCATGCCAAGATTTTTTTGAATATCCTGTTGTACTTTTGGCGTTGCCGTAGCTGTTAAAGCCATTACCGGTACATTTCCAACTGCATCAATAATTGGGCGCAATCTTCTGTATTCCGGACGAAAATCATGTCCCCATTCCGAAATACAATGCGCTTCATCAATAGCGAAAAATGAAATTTTAAACTCTTTAAAAAAAGCAATGTTATCTTCCTTAGTTAATGTTTCAGGTGCAACGTATAATAATTTTGTTTTGCCAGACAGAACATCTTTTTTTACTGTAGCTATCTCTGCTTTATTAAGTGATGAATTTAAAAAGTGCGCAATACCATTTTCATTGCTAAAACCACGAATAGCATCTACCTGGTTTTTCATCAAAGCAATTAAAGGTGAAACCACAATAGCGGTTCCATCTGATATTATTGCCGGCAACTGGTAACATAAACTTTTACCGCCGCCTGTAGGCATTATTACAAATGTATCCCTGCCCGCAAGCAGGTTCATGATGATCTTCTCCTGAGTCCCCTTAAATCCGTCAAATCCAAAAAAGCTCTTTAATGTATCCAGAACTTCTGTTGTTTCAACCTCGCCAATCATACTTTTCATTGATTAAATTGTGTCTTATACTGAGTAAATAATTTTATTTCTACTTTAAAGATATACAATTTATTTTTTATAAAACAAAACTTTTATCTATAAAAGGTTAAAATATAGATGACATTGGCTATTTTTTAGATATAATTTTTTGGCCTTTACAGATTTGGGTTCATTTTGGGATAAAACCTCAACAGGATAATTATAAAAATAAAAGACACCGAGCAATTAAAATAAAAACCAAAGCCTAATTGATTGGCAAGGATATAAAAAAGTGTTTTTGCAAATACAGATATGATGTATAATTGCACGCCCCATTGCTTAAAATACCAAAGTCCTACACAAGCAATAAAATTAGCAGCAACCAAAATACCATATATTGCCGGCATAAGCACGCCCAGTTTTTTTATTTGCGGAGAGAATACCTGCGGAAAAGTAAACACCACCGATAAATAACCGATAATGCAGATAAGGGATATGATCTTTGGTCGTATCATTTCTAATTACTTCTTATTGCTTCTACAGGATCTAATTGCGAAGCACTATAAGCAGGAATAAAGCCACTGATGATGCCTATTAAAATAGAGATAGTAAAACCTAAAATAATATTGGTGCTTGTTAAGCTAATATCCATTTCAATAACATCTTTGCCAAGCACTGTAATTATGTATGTGACCAGTAATCCAAAAAAACCACCAATTGTACTTAGCATAACACTTTCACCCAAAAACTGAACGAGTATAAAAAAATTTTTAGCGCCAAGACTTTTTTGAATACCAATTAAATTAGTTCTTTCTTTAACCGAAACAAACATAATATTGGCAATACCAAAGCCACCTACTAAAATTGAGAAGCCACCAATTATCCAACCCGCTGTGCCAATAATATCAAACAAACCATCAAAGCCCTTGCTTATTAAGCTTGTTTCGTTCAAGGCAAAATTTGGTTCGCCCATTGGTTTTAATTTACGAATGGCGCGCATAATACCGGTAAGCTCACTTATCATTTCGGCATTAGAAACGTTTGGTTTTGCCTTTGCATAGATCATTGGATCTGCATTTTCGGATTTGACATCTAAGAACGAACGCGCAAAATTAAAAGGTGTAATAACCTGGTAATCGAAACTAATACCCAGTAAACTTTCGCCTTCTTTTTTTATCACACCAATTACTACTGCTTTATTTCCGGCAATTTTTATTTCCTTTCCAATTGGATCTTCATTTGGAAAAAGTCCTTCGGCAATACTTGCGCCTATTAAAGCTAAATGATAACCTGCATCGGTTTCGTTTTGTGTAAAGTAGCGACCGGCTGTAAGATCGAAATTTTTTATCTTATAAAAATCGTGCGAGATGCCTGCAACAACGGCATTTTGTATACTGTTTGAACGGTATTTTATGGTACGTCTTCTGCCCATACGATAGGCCAAAGCCTCGGTACTCTTACATCTTTTTTGTAATTCATCTAATTCGTAATACTGTGGTACAGGGCGGTTAATATATTTCCACCAGGGATAATCAGGGCCAAAATCCCAGGGCCATTTTTGTATGTAAACAACATTATTTCCTAAAGATTGAATGCTGCCACGGATATTGCTTTCCAAACCATCTACAATTGTAAATACAAGAATGATGGCAAAGATACCAATGGTAATACCCAACAGACTTAAAAAAGACCGCAGCTTATTTGATACCAGCGATTGCCAGGCAAATAACAAACTCTCTTTAAATAATACCCATAGCATTGTTAATTAAAGGTACGATTTTATACAGTTATTGTGCGAGTTTTAGTACGAAAGGTTATTTCAGTTGGCAGAACTCAGTTAGCAGTGTGCAGTTGGCAGAGTGCAGTAAACAATATGCAGATTTAAACTGACAACTGAAGACTGCTTACTTTTTGTTATTTGTTTTTTGTTCTGCCTGATGTTTAAGGTAAGCTTCGTGTTTTTTACGTTGACGTTTGCGCATTAAATAAATAATGGATGCTAAAATAAAGAATCCAAAAAAGAATACGGCACTGTCATTATCTTTCATGATCAAAAAATAGATCACTAAAATAATTCCAAGCACAACTCCAACCAACCAAAGGCGTTCTAAAAAAATAAATGTTTTATTTTGAAAATCAGAGTTCATTGTTCTTTAATTTTATGGTTCCTGTTACTTCGTTAATTGAATATTTTGTAAAATCCTGGTTGCTTTTTAAACCCTTGCCCATTATAATTTGGTCGGCTGTGGTAATTTTCACAAAGGCATCGGTATAAATGGTTTTATTGTATTCATCCCAGGTTAATTTTTCTGTTTCTAATTTTTCTCCATTCTTATTTAAAACTTCCACTTTATAACGTGCTTCCATTTTTTTTGACTGATCGTAACGGATGCCGTAGTCTGCTTTTAAAGTGCTGGATATTTTTTCTTCATTGTCAAAAAAAGTTACAAAAACACCTTTAGGTAAGATCGTAAAAGGCTCGGTTACATTTTTAGTAAAAATAAGCATTCTATTGGCCTTTAAAACTATTTTAAGTTGGGCGCTATCGGTAAAAAGCAGCGTAACGCTATCACCCACCTGCGAAGGACTTTTTTTATTGTTTGGCAATGCCATCACATCTTTAAGATCGTTTGTGCAAGAGCCAAAAAAATAAACAATGGCTGCAATAAAAACTATCAGCTTAAGTTTTAACACGCTTTAATCATGTCTGAATTTTTGAAACCATCTATCGGTGAAATTAAAACCGAAATTTACTTTCCAGTAATTTTCTTTTGTAAGATTGTTGCTGGTAGTACCCATTTGGCCGTATTGGGCACTAATGTTTACCATTGATGACAAGCGGCCAATGCCTACTGGTATGCCAACTCCCACGCTAATACCATAAGAAGATATGGTAGTGTTTTTAATGTTAATGTACCCGGTTTGGTAATTTACACCACAACGATAATTTAACTGTTTAAAAAATGCGCCGCTTCCTGATGCATATTTTTCGGGCACATAATTTACGCCTAAAGCAATACGGTAATTATCTTTAAGATCGCTCACATTATCCAAATATTTAAACTGCGACCAGTTAGTGATAGCGAAATCGGCCACCACATTTATTCTTTCTCCTTTTTTTAAACCTATACCAAAACCTTGTTCAAGCGGTAAAGTAATAGTGCCTTTTTGACCGGCAATATATAATACAGTATCCCTTATTACTTCCGAACCGGAGTTTAAAATATAATTCAGCACTTTAGCATCATAATTTACTTTAAGCGCATTATTTAAAGCCATAAAATAACCAAAAGTGATCTTTACTTTTTCATTTAGTCTTCTTTTGTGAAAACCCATAGTTCGGTTTAAACTATCTTTTACCTGTTTTAATTCTGTATCGGAATAAGCACCAAGTCCACGCAATTTTTCAATTTCCGCATCAATCTTTTCACTTCTTGCTTTTTCATTTGAAACGCTATCAATGGTCATAGCTGTTTGCAAGCCAAAATTACCCGTAAAGTCGCCAAGATTTAAAGAACGCTCACGATATGTATTATTGAAGAATATTGAACTTGGGTAAACAACTCTTGCTGTTTGCTCCATGCTTCCAAAAATATAATTAGCATTAAAGCCAATAGAAAGATCGCTTAACAGCTTGCTCCCAAATTCTCTTATTCGGTAGGTCCGGTATCTTAAGGTATCAACTTTTGTATAAAGGTATTTGGTTCTGAACTTAACCAACTTGTTTTGAAAAGGCATGATACCATAACCTGCAAATACTTTATTTAAACCACCACTGCCACTATATAAATAATCGACTGAACCTATACCATCTTCAGCCACAGTGCTTTTAAGGTCGTAACCTACGCTGCTATATGGCATAATGCCAACACAGGCACCACCATTATTTCTGATCGGAAAACCAAGTGCACCATAAGCAAAATTAGTGGCCCATTTATTTAAAGAGGAATTATTACCTGTAAAAGTTGAATTAACAAAGGTGCCGCCTACTTCCAGACAGGTTAATTTTATTAATGAATAAGCCGCCGGATTACCGGCATTTATAAAAATAGGCCTTAAAGAATCAGGCTTTAAAGCTACATAGGCCCCACCCATACCAGCAGTGTGCGCAAAAATTGTGCTATTAATATCTCCTAAGCCATAACGTGAGTAAGGGCTAAATGTATTATTCTGAGCCTTGTAAAAAGAAGACGTTAAAACAAAAAGAAAAAGCAGGAATGCGAATCTATTTTTCAAGGTTATAATTTAAAATGGTATTTAAACCGTAAAGCAATAAGTTTTGGTTGGCAAATAAACGATTTTTAAGTTGTTTGCCCAAATAATCAGAGTCTCCACCGGTTAATACAACCTGTAAATTAGCATAATTTAAGAGGTATTTATTGATCATCCCATCCACTTCTGCAGCAGCACCAATTAATGCACCACTTAGCATAGAATCTTTGGTGTTTGTACCTATCAATGCGTCAAAACTCTTATCCACTTCAATCAAAGGCAGGGCATGCGTAAACTCTTTCATTCCCTTTAAGCGCATAGGTATGCCGGGAGATATGGCTCCACCAAGGTATTCGTTATTGGCATTTACAAAATTGTATTTTATGCAGGTTCCGGCATCTATGGTCAATACATTTTGGTTTGGATAAAAACTATAAGCCCCAACTGAGCCTGCAATTCTATCAGAACCCAGTGTTAAGGCACTTTTATACAGGTTTTTAAGTGGAATTGGTGTATTAGCTTCAAATAAAATTACATTTCTGCCTTTTTTTATTGTTTTTATAAATTCGGTATGCATGCCTGTAACTGAGCCAATTAAACAATTTTGAAATTGAGGGATCTCTTTTACTGCTTCTATTAAGCCTTGTACCGAATTAAATACGTAAGAGTGCTGTAACTCAGCACCATCGAACATGCCGGCTTTGATACGGGTATTTCCAAAATCAACAACAAAATTCATTCTTGTAAAGATAGATTTAAAATATAAAATGAGATTTTAATTAAGATTTTTTTAGAAATATTTTGCAGGCTAAATAAAATATGTATTTTTGCACCCTCGAATAAAGAGTGAGCGGTGCCTTAGCTCAGTCGGTAGAGCAAAGGACTGAAAATCCTTGTGTCCCTGGTTCGATTCCTGGAGGCACCACAATAAAAAAACCCTTTCACTATGTGAAAGGGTTTTTTGTTGAGTTATTTTCCCCACTCCTTCCCCGCAATACTTGACAAACTGGCATTCTATTTTTAAAAGTTCTAGAAACTAATTCAAAAGTTTGTTTCAAAGATACATTTTGAAAACAAATCGCAACCTTGTGGCTAATCAATTCTTCACTTTTAAGATTCTGATTTTCTTCTCTCCCAATGGTGTATTAACCTGAAGAACATCGCACTCTTTAAATCCCAATATAGCTTGTGCTATAGGAGCAAGGATAGAAATCTTACGATTGCTTATGTCTTCATATTCAGGGAGCACAATCTGTATACGAATCGGGCGAGTACCCGATTCGTGAATATAGTCAACTGTAGAGTTAAGTGTTATGATGCTCTTATCTACCGCATCATCTTTTACAATTTTAGCTTTAGATAGTTTTTCTGTAAGATAATTGGCTAACGGATGGGTTTGGTTTTGAAGCTTGTTATAAACAGACTCTGCAATTACAGGTTTCATAGTACATCAAGTAAATTGTTATAAACACTACAAAATTAAAAGCAATGCCAATGGCTGTCAATAATCATATTTTAAAAAAAAGTTAAAGCGATCGCCATATTTTTCAATACCCGCGGAAAACTGCCTGAATTTAGTAATGCTGAATTTTCCGCTTTCAGAGGTATTGCCAGGGTAATTGTAATAGCTAATATCCTTGTCTTCTCTGTTTTTTTAAAGTTTTTTTGCTTTATTTTCCTTCTTATCAGGATAGCTATCTCTTAAATAATTTTTCTTTAATACATCCATTTGTTTATAAAAATCGGCAAAGAGTGTTTGGTCTAATTCAAACTGTTTGCGAAAATAATCTTCGTTAAAAAAGTTATTCGTAAACAATGAATCATTCATGAACATGCCATTGTTGTGTTCAAACATTCCCGGAGCAGGTATATTAAAATAAGATTTGAGTTTATTAAATGTACTATCATTGCTTAACGAAAAGTTATCTGTATTACTTTTGTAAACATACGAGTAAGTAGAATCGAACCTGATGAGATTACCATTTTTATCGTACTGTTTGTTTACTTTTATGTTAACCTTTGGTTTGTTGAGAGTGTCGTCTAAAATCAATTCATTATTTGCACTCTTATCCGCCAGATTATCTTTTATCTTTTTATCCTGGCCATTACAGAATGTGAACATAAAAATAAAAGATAATAAAAATCCTAAACTTAAACATTTGCTAGTTTTATACCCCTTCAAAGGGGTATGCCATTTATTGTTTTCCATGGTGTCCTCCTTTTTAATATTTAAACTATATATGAATATTAATACTTTTTAAAATATTGCATCAGGCAATACGTAATTATTAAACCTGCGGCTAAGCCTTCAAAAAAAGTTATGCCTGATGCCATTAATGGATTTGTATCAGGTCCCCAAAAAGCACTATCCCTTATTTGAGCTAATATTGACGCATCAAGGGCTGTATAAATACCAATAAACAATGTATGGATACCAACAGCCACCAATGAAGTATACAAACCTACTTTAAAGCCTTCAAAATAATCAACGCTGGCGCCTTTACCATTAGGGCTTAAGTCTTCAAGTGAAAAATACACACCAAATGCCAGGATAAAAAGATTGATCGCACTTAGTTGATTGATGGCCAAATGATGCGTAAGCGAACATAGCCCTATGAATGTTGCTATAAGAAGTGAAGAGGTTACTAATCCATTTCGCAAACAAATTTTATGAATGGATTCTCCGGGGTTGTTTAGCTGAAAAGGCCTGTGGTTAAATAACAAGCTTCGATTTCGATATAGATTAACAGTTGCCATTTTTATTTCAAGATTTATTAAACAATACTTTTATGAAGTTATTGAATTTTAAAATTAAAATAAAAGGACAGGCAGAGTTCTACCTGCCCTTTAAACATTAAGCCACGGCTATTTGTTTTAAGAGCCTTGGTTTAGCAGACTCTTTTTTTGGAACAGTAATATTCAAAATTCCATCTTTATAACTCGCATTTATGTTATCTTCAATAACCGAATCATCCGGTAACTGAAACTCGCGGGTAAAAGATTGATAACTGAATTCTTTTCTCGAATATTTGCCATCATTGCTGGTCTCCTCAGTTTTATTTTCTTGTTGCGTTGAAATAACAAGCATATTTTGATCTAATGTGATCTTAAAGTCTTTTTTATCCATTCCTGATACCGCTAATTCAAGCTCGTAGGCAGAATCCGTTTCTTTAATATTCACTGGTGGTACCCTGTTGGCGTTTAATAATTCCCGTGTTGGTAATTTAAAAAAATCCTTTGTTATAAAATCATCAAATAAAGATGGGAATTCAGGGAATACTAGTTTTTTTTCGTCGCCGTTAAATTTAATTAGTGAGTTCACTTTATCCTCCTTTTTTTAAAAGTTCTTTCGAACAGGTTAATTTATTTTACGTTTTTGTGTTGAATCGCGATTCAACTTTACAATAACAAGGGCTGTGCCATTGCACTTACAGTGAATTTGTGGCAATTATTTTGTTAAGACCAGTTAAAAAACTGTGATTTTTTCAGATAGTAAAATGACAAAATTTCAGTTGACCTTAGGCAGATTTGTGAAATAAAATTTCCTGATCTGGAATGGCATAAGCTTTATATTAACTAGTCTTCCTTAAAAAAAATTAATATGAATAAAGTATTTATGATTGTTGACGATGATGATGATGATCGATTTTTCTTGATCGAAGCAATTACCAAGATAAATGCAATACACAAATGTATTGAAGCTGCAAACGGCAAAATAGCATTAGACTATTTAATGAAATGTGAAGAATTACCTACTATATTTTTCTTGATATCTATATGCCGATTATGGGTGGTAATGATGTGTTAAGGGAGCTTAAAAAAAATAAAAAACTATCTGCCAAACCTGTTATAATTTATAGTTCGTCCACCAATACAAGAGACATCGAAGAATCTATGAGCCTCGGGACAAATGCGCACCTTTCAAAACCTGCAACATTAGAAAGGCTCCCGAGGAAGTAGCAAATGTATTAGAAATGTATGCATGACGGTTTGTAAGAATTAATTAAAGATAGTACTTTACATGGATGGATTGTTATATCGGGTATATACTTTTAAAGACCTCATTTTTTCATTCTCCATATTTACGTTTTTTAGATAAATTTTAGCATTCTACTGAAATTAAGCTATTTAGATTAAACAATAGAGTCATATCGCTTATTATAGGGTTCGATTTACTGTCAGCAGCCTCCACTGAAGTAGAAAAAGCCTTTCATAAAAAGTGAAAGGCTTTTTTATTTTTGAAAGGTATAGAAGCCTTGCTTCAACGTCTATCCTTTTCTTATTTTATATACTTCACTATCAGGTCAAAATACAATTTTTTGTTTTTTTAAGTTAATTCCTTTTTTCTGTGATTTTCTCTAAACATTTTATAAATACCTTTGTTTAACATTTTGTACCATTAATTTATATTTAACTAATTCGCAAGAATTTTTATCTTTACTATGTTTGAAGAAAATATTACGATAATGAAAAGCAGCTATCTTTTTGAAGCAACCAAACGCTCACCGAAAATAAATTTCGAATCGAACGGAAATTTCTGCATTTCAGGTAATTCTTACATCGAAGATCCCGAAAAATTTTATCGCCCTGCCGTTACCTGGTTAAACGAATTTTTAGAACTCAATAAAAACGAAATAAATTTTACAGTTAATTTAGAATATGTAAATAGTTCCAGTTCAAAAATAGTACTCAATATGTTAAATGCTATCATTGCTTCCGGTGTTAAACTCAACGTTATTTGGGAATACGAAGAAGAAGATTTTGATATTTTAGAATTGGGTGAGAGCTTACAAACATTAACAAACCTAAATTTCAATTTCAAACCTATTTCTTAATTTTTTAGCGCCATTCATTTACAACAATAGCAAAGCTATTTAAGTATAAGCTTTTTCTGCTGCTTTTAGTTTCTTGTTTATTTTATCAATAGTTTCTTCAGCAATTTCTGCATACTCATCCAGCTTTTTATTGCTCATGCGTATCTTTTCTTTCAAATCATCTGCCAAATCCTCAGCTCCTTTAAATACTTTTTTGCGGGTATCGGTACCTTTTGCCGGTGCCATTAAAATGCCGATTGCAGCGCCAACCGTAGCGCCCAGTAATAATAATCCTAATGAATTTTTCATAATTTTTAATTTTTAAAAGTTTAACAAATCGTTCAATTTATATATGCGAAATTTATGCCAATAATAAATAGACTCTTTATTTTAAAATAAAGTGCGCGTTTGTTGTAATTGATAATACGTTTAAACCATTTATAGCAAAAACTGTTATCAACTAATATTGACATTTTGTGTATGGTAGATTCATTCGTTGCCCTTATTTCTTTAATTGCCCTTGAAGTAATTCTTGGTATAGACAACATTATTTTTATTTCCATTTTAGCAGATAAGTTACCTGAGGCACAAAGAAATAAATTGCGGATCTGGGGTTTAACGCTGGCAATGCTTATTCGTCTTGCATTATTAGGTATTCTTTCCTGGATCTTAAAGTTGGATACGGTTTTATTTACGCTCTTTAACATTGGCTTTTCGGGTAAAAGTATGATATTGATATTTGGCGGGCTTTTCTTATTATACAAAAGCACAAAGGAGATCATACAGAAAACAGAATCCGGTTTGGAAGATGAAAAAATAAAAACAAAGACAGGCAATTTTAAAAAATTACTTTCAGAAATAATTCTACTTGACCTGGTATTTTCTATCGACTCAATAATTACTGCCGTAGGAATGGTTCAGGAATTATGGATCATGTATACTGCTGTTATTGTAGCAGTAACTATTATGCTATTCGCGTCAAAACCAATTAGTAAGTTTATTCAAAAACATCCTTCATTTAAGATCCTTGCAATATGTTTTTTAATGATGATCGGCATTTCGCTCATTGCAGAAGGATTACACTTTACAATTCCGAAAGGTTATATTTATTTTTCCATGGCCTTTGCTTTTTTAGTGGACTTTATTCAGCTGAAAAAATTAAAGAGATAAATACTCAATAATTGTTAAATGTTTGGCAAAAGCCTTTTTTTAACAGAAGAGATTCCCACCATGCTCTTTTTATTTTCTATCTTTAATACAACAAATAAAGTTTCAATCATGAAAATTATTTTATTTATACTTTCAGGCATTTTTAGTTTTGGCGCATTTGCTCAAGATACTCTGTATACCACAAAAGGGAAAATAATTACAGGTAAAGTTGCCGAGATCACACCTACCGAAATTAAATATAAGAGAGCTGCTAACCCGGATGGGCCTTTATATGTTGTGGATAGATCAGAAATTGTTCTTATTCATTACAAGAACGGATCAAAAGATGTTTTTGAAAGTTCAGAAAGCGTAAACTCAAACAATACACAAACTACTTCAAACGATAATACTGTTATTGTTGATCAAAGACCACGTGTTAAAGTGGTTGTTGGTTCACCTTTGCCATATATTGCATGGGGTGCATGGGGCTGGGGTTGGAACAGACCATACTATAACAGCGGTTATTGGGGTGGAAATTATTGGGGCCGAGGACATCACCACCACCACCATCATTATCACGGACATTACGGACATCGTCATTAATTGTATTTATTTTATTATCCCTAAAACACTTAAATGAAAACACTTTACCTAACGTTTCTTTTAATAATAATTAGTAT
Source organism: Bacteroidota bacterium (assembly GCA_032229505.1). Classification (GTDB taxonomy): domain Bacteria; phylum Bacteroidota; class Bacteroidia; order B-17B0; family Aurantibacillaceae; genus Aurantibacillus. The sequence continues at coordinate 158,182 of JAVTWD010000095.1, read as the reverse complement.
TTCAGGGTTTGCGCAAGACACACTCTTTACAAAAGAAGGCAAAACAATTAATTGCAAAGTATTAGAAGTTCGGTCTTCTGAAGTTAAGTATAAGAGCAAAACCGATGCCTCAAAACAAATTTTATCAATAGCAACTTCCGATATTTTGTCTATTCATTATCAAAACGGCACCTACGACGTATTTGAAACTTTAGCCGACTCTTCTTCTTTCAGAACAACCGTTATTGATGGAAAAAGCATTCCAAATCAACCTGCTGATCCTATTTTTAGTGATCAAGATAGGCAAAACGCCTATGCTAAAAAGGCAGCAAGACAACAAGCAGTTGCAGATGGCGTTATGGTGGGCTTACGTGTAGTTGGTTTTATATTAAGAGTTGCTTTTGAAGTTGCCATCGCGGCTTCAGGAGATTGCCACTCACACTCTTCAAATCATAGTGGTGGTAACCATAGTTCAGGTACCAACCATCCACGAGGACATTAATTCTATTTTCAAATAATCGCTAAAAAGCCACACTTAATAAATTAAAGCCGGCAGCCTATAAAAGCTACCGGTTTTTTGTTTTTGATACCTGCACCTTTGAGGTATAAATTAAAAACAAATGAAAACCAAACTCTTTTTATTCGTATCAATTACAACATTTATTTGCGTTGTGTTATTTACTGCCTGCTTTCAAACAAGGCCAAAAGTAAACGACATTAACCCTGCATTTGGAAAGTATATTTCGGGCTACACTTCCGGTATGGTGTCAAGAAAATCTACTATTCGCATTGAATTATCGCATGGTATTAACGAAGCAAAGAACGGAACCACAAATAACCAGCAACAAATAGCAAGCGTAAATTCTACACAAGTATTAAATACAGCAATGCCCGCACTTAATATCTTACCTGATTCTTCTCTGCTGAACGATGCTTTTACTTTTGAGCCAAATATAAAAGGTCGTGCCGTTTGGATAAGCGATAGAGTAATAGAATTTATTCCTACAGAAATTTTACCGCCCAATCAATTTTACAATGTGGATTTTAAATTAAAAGAGGTTACGACAGTAGATGATGGTTTTGAAAATTTTAAATTCCAGCTTTCAACCTTTCCGCAAAATGTGTTTGTAAATATTGATGGTTTAAGATCATATGATGATTATAATATTGAATGGCAAAAACTAACAGGTAAAATAACAACATCAGATTATGAAGACACTGCCTCTATAAGAAAAGTATTAACGGTTACTCAAAACGGAAAAGCAATGCCTGTGCAGATAAACTATAGTTATAATAACAACGAGTTTTATTTTTATGTAGATAGTATTGAAAGAAAACAAAAAGCGGGTCAGCTTATTGTAAGCTGGAACGGCGAAAAAATAAATGCTATAAGCAATGGAAGCCAGGAAATAAAAATTCCTGCTTTAGGCGATTTTTCAGTTTCAGAAGCGAAGATTATTGATAACGAAGATCAATATGTAGAACTAACGTTTAGTGATCCCATTGATTACACACAAAATTTAAAAGGTATTGTGACCATACAAGGTATTGATAATTTAACTTATGCTATTGAAAATAATGTTGTAAAAGTTTTTTTAAGTAACCGTATTGTTGGCGAAAAATTACTGACTGTAACAAGCGGGATCAAAAACTTTAAAGGCTACAAAATGAATACAGCTTTTACACAAAGCTTAACTTTTGAAGAACCAAAACCCTTGGTACGAATTAAAGGCAACGGCAGCATCTTACCAAACTCAAATGGTTTGATCTTTCCTTTTGAATCAATAAGCTTAAAAGCAGTTGATGTGCGAGTAATTAAAATATTTGAAAATAACGTTCATCAATTTTTACAAACAAATAATTTAGATGGACAAGATGGTTTAACACGCGTTGGAAAAATTGTTGCAGAAAAAACTATTAAGCTGGATTATGATAAAAAAACAAATTTAAAACAATGGAACAAACATGTTATCGATCTTGGGAAACTGATCACTCCTGATCCAGGTGCAATTTACCGTGTTAGTATAAAATATTCTAAAAAATATGCATTGTGTGATTGCGAAGGTGTGGAGGATGAAGGCGCTGAAGAAGGCGGAGAAGAAGGAACTGTAGCTACTACAGACTCAGAAGAGAAAGATCCATGGAATGAAGATGATATCCACCGCTATGGTTTTGATGGAGGTTACGATAGTTGGGAATATTATTATGACGGAGGCTATTCACCCTGCAATAGTAATTATTATTACGGTAAAGCAGTAAGCAGAAATATTTTAGCATCTGATATTGGTCTTATTTACAAACTGGATGATAATAAATTCTCTCACGTGTTTGTTAGCAATATGCTCACTGCTAAACCCGTTCCCTTTGCAACCATTGAATATTACGATTACACCAAACAATTAATTGCTCAAGGCACAACAGATGCAAACGGTATGTTGGATCTGCAACTAAAACGCAAACCTTTTTTAATGTTGGCTAAATCGGGTAAACAACGTGGCTACTTAAAATTATTGGATGGTTACACTAATTCATTAAGCAAATTTGATATAGAAGGTGAAGTGGTACAAAAAGGGGTTAAAGGTTTCTTATACGGTGAACGTGGCGTTTGGCGTCCGGGTGATTCATTATATATTAATTTTATTATGGAAGATAAAGAAAAGCGTTTGCCTGCCAATCATCCGGTAAAGTTTGAATTATTAGATCCTGCAGGTACAATTATTTATCAAACTATAAAAACAAAAAATTTAAATGGTCTGTACGATTTTAGAACAGCAACTACCGATGAAGCCGTTACAGGAAATTACACAGCCATTGCAAAAGTTGGTAACCGTGTGTTCTCTGAGAATTTTAAAATTGAGACCGTTAAACCAAATCGTTTAAAAATTTATCTAGATTTTGACCATTCGACAGGCTCAGGAGGAAAAATAAACGACAGTACTGCTAAACTTTCTGTAAAGTGGCTACACGGTGCAGTTGCAAAAAATTTAAAAGCATTGGTAAACGTAAGTGTTAACCAAACAAAAACCAGTTTTGAAAAATATAAGAACTATGAATTTGATTCGCCAATAAGAAATTATTATTCGGAAGCGGAAACCGTTTTTGATGATGTATTAAATGATAAAGGTGAAGCCAATCTTAACACCTATATTAATGTTGGACAAACTGCGCCCGGCATGTTACGCGCTACTTATATCACAAAAGTATTTGAAGAAGGTGGTGATTTTAGTATCGATCGTTACAGCGTACCCTACTCACCTTATAAAACTTATATTGGCTTGCACGCTCCTGAAACAAAAAGTTTTGACAATACCTTGCAAACAGGCAACAATTATAATTTTGATGTAGTTGCTTTAAACGAAAAAGGTGCTTTAGTAAATGCTAATAAATTGCAGGTAAAAATTTACAAAGTGCAATGGCGTTGGTGGTATGATAAAAGCGAAGACGATCTTGCGCAATATATTTCGCGGTCAGGCACAATCATTTTAAAAGATACTTTAATTAAAGCAACAGAAGGAAAAGGTTCTTTTAAATTTAATGTACACTATCCTGAATATGGTCGCTATTTAATTACCGTTACCGATCTTGTGGGCGGGCATCAAACCGGAAAAATTGTTACGATAGACTGGCCGTATTGGAGCCGTGCCAACCGCAGCAATAACGAAAATGCCAACATGCTTAATTTTGCCTGCGATAAAGATAAATATGTATCGGGTGAAACTATAAAATTATCTTTTCCTTCACCTGCAGATGGCATTGCATTGGTTAGTATTGAAACGGGCAGAAAAGTGGTGAAAAAATTCTGGATCCCTACAAAAAAAGGAGAAACGGTTCATGAATTTAAAGCCGATGCAGACATGACACCAAATGCTTATGTGCATGTAACATTACTTCAACCACATGCCAATACAAAAAACGATCTTCCTATTCGTATGTATGGTGTGGTACCAATAACTGTAGATGAACCTTTAACACATTTGGAGCCTGAAATAAAAATGATAGATGTTATAAAACCTGAATCGTTTACAAGCATTAAAGTAAAAGAGAAAAAAGGAAGAAAGATGACCTACACTTTAGCAATGGTGGATGAAGGTTTGTTAGATCTTACGCGTTTTAAAACACCACAACCGTGGAATACGTTTTATGCGCGTGAAGCTTTGGGCGTAAAAACCTGGGATATGTATGATGCGGTAATTGGTGCCTATGCTGGAAAATTAGATAAATTATTAAGCGTGGGTGGTGATGGTGATGCTAATGCAGGCAAAGGAGTTAAAGCCAATCGTTTTAAACCAATGGTAAAATTTATGGGACCTTTTACTTTGGAAGCAGGCCAGGAAAAAGATCATACTGTCGAAATTCCAAATTATGTTGGTTCGGTAAGAGTTATGGTAGTTGCAGAAAATGAAGGTGCTTATGGAAACGCAGAAAAAGCTGTAGCTGTAAGAAAACCATTAATGATCCTTGCAACATTACCACGTGTATTAGGCCCCGGTGAAAGCGTGTATTTACCTGTAGATATTTTTGCAATGGAAAAATATGTAAAAGATGTGAAAATAGATGTGGAAGTAAATGAATTTTTAGAAATAGATGGAACCAAACAACAAAGTATGCATTTTACACAAGTAGGTGACGAAGTAATTAATTTTAAACTCAACGTAGCGCCAAAATTAGGTATTGCCAAAGTAAAGATCACTGCTACCAGTGGAAAAGAAAAAGCAGTTCAGGAAATTGAACTGGATGTACGTACACCAAACCCAAAAGTAACTGAGGGCGAAGAAATGGTTTTGGAAGCAGGTAAAGAATGGAACACCGAAATTAATTTTAAAGGAATTACCGGTAGCAATAAAGCTACAATTGAATTCTCAAGCATTCCGGCAATGGGGTTGGAAAAACGTTTGGATTATTTAATTCAATATCCTCACGGTTGTATTGAGCAAACAACGTCTTCGGTGTTTCCGCAATTGTTTGTAATGAATTTAATGGATATGAAAGACTCACAAAAAAATAAAGTGACTAATAATATTAAAGCAGGTTTAAAACGTTTACAATTATTTCAAACTGCTAACGGTGGTTTTTCTTATTGGCCAGGCGAAAGTTATGATAGCGAATGGGGAAGCAATTACGCCGGTCATTTTTTAATTGAAGCAGAAAAACAAGGTTATAGTTTGCCCGCCAACTTAAAAACAAAATGGGTAAAATACCAACAGCAACAAGCACGCAATTGGTCGCACAATAATGGCATGTATAATCACCCTCACGGTAACGAAACCAATGAAATGATACAGGCTTACCGTTTATTTGTATTGGCTTTAAGCAACAATGCGGAGATGGGTGCTATGAACCGTTTACGTGAAGAGAAAAATCTTTCAGCCACAGCAAAATGGAGATTAGCAGCAGCTTATAAATTAGTTGGGCAAGCTGAAGTAGCGCAAAAATTAATTGAAGGTTTGCCAACCACTGTAAAACCTTACAAAGAATTATCGTATAGCTACGGTTCCGAAGTTCGTGATGAGGCTATGATATTGGAAACGTTGAGTTTATTGCACGAAAAAACAAAAGCATGGCCATTGGCAAAACAAATCGCAAAATCATTAAGTTCACAAAGCTGGATGAGTACTCAGGAAACTGCTTATAGTTTATTGGCCATGTGCGAATACACCGGTGTAAAAGAAAATAATGGCGAAATGAATTTTTCTTATGTCTTGAATGGTGAAGAGAAAACCGGCAGCTCAAAAAAATCTATTTACCAGGTAAAATACACAGATAGTGATCTTGATAAAAAAGGAATGATCTCCCTAAAAAATAATGGTAAGTCAACCTTATTTGCCAAAGTAATTATTGAAGGTGTGCCTTTGGTTGGTGATAAAACGGCTTCTGCAAAAGACCTAAAAATGGAAGTGAAATATAAAGACATGAAAGGCAAAGAAATTCAGCCTGATAAATTAATGCAGGGAACAGAATTTTTAGCAGAAGTAACTATTTCTAATCCCGGCTCAAAAGGATTTTTAAAAGAGATGGCATTAAATCAAATATTTCCGAGCGGATGGGAAATTCACAACTCACGTTTATTTGAAAACGGAACAAGCTCTGCTGCCCGTTACCAGGATATAAGAGATGACAGGGTATATAGTTATTACGAGTTGGCTGAAAATACACACAAAACATTTACCATACACTTAAATGCAACTTACTTAGGTAAATTTTATTTACCTACAGTTTACAGTGAGGCCATGTATGATAATTTAATAAATGTAAAAGTACCGGGCCGCTGGGTAGAAGTAGTAAAGGATGCAGGCGTTGTAGCGCAAAAGTAAAAGCATTTATTTTATGCAGAAGGGTTATAGGTTTACCCTTCTGCATTTTTATTAATTAACTATTATGAAAAGAAAATATAAGATCACATTTATTGCAATTCTACTTTCAATTTCCGGATATATTGTATACCGATTGATCATTACTTCCAATCCAAATCCGAATTTTTATGTGGGACAAAAATTAGATAGCCTCAATGGCGTTTATGTTTATTATAACGGGGGTGTTGGCCATACCGGCAAGAGAAATTTAAGTGAAGATGGTTATAACATTGGTTTAACCTATCAATGTGTTGAATTTGCCAAACGATACTATTATCAATACTACAAACACAAAATGCCGGATGCTTACGGCAACGCAAAAGATTTTTTTGATGTTACCATTAAGGACGGAAAATTAAATATAAAAAGAGACCTTTTACAATTTAGCAACCCAAGTCTTTCAATGCCATGCGTTGGAGATCTGATTATTTTTGATGGACATGCAGGAAATAAATACGGACATGTTGCTATTGTTTCGGATGTGAAAGAAAATGAAATTGAGATCATTCAACAAAATCCGGGTCCATTCGTTTCTACAAGAGTAAAATATAGTTTAATCATTACTGAAGGTAAATATTTTATAAATCATGAAAGAATACTTGGCCGGCTCAGAATGAAAGAATGACCTACAATTCTTCCAGCATTTTCATTACTTCGGGGCGTTTACGAGTAGAAACAGGTACTGAACAACCATCATTCATCATTAAATAGCCACCATCTGTTTTTACAAACTCTTTAATGTATTTTGTATTTACCAAATGAGATTGATGTACGCGATAAAAACCCTGATCGCAAAGCAGGTCTTCAAAATCTTTTAGCGTTTTTGTTACCAATAATTTTTTACCATTATTAAAATAAAATTCTGTATAATTTACACTGCTTTCACAACGTACTATTTCGTTAATATTTACAATATGAATTTTATCTTGTGTATGTAAAGCTAAACGTTCGTGTGGTTTTGTATGGTTCTTTAATGAATCGTTTAGTAACTGGTACTTCTCATTTTCATTTACTTTATGCTCTCGGTATTTTTTTAAAGCACTTACTAATTCATCGGGATCAACCGGTTTTAATAAATAATCAATAGCCGCATACCTAAAAGCTTTAATAGCATGCGCATCGGAAGCGGTAATAAAAATGATCTTAAAATTAATTTCCTTTAAAATATCTAAAAGATCAAAACCACTACCATCCTGCATTTGAATATCCAAAAATAAAATATCCGGCTTAACGGTCTTTAAAAGTTTAGCGCCCTCCACTACTCCATTTGCTTCACCAATAACTTCAATATCCTTAGCGTACACCTGCAGATCTTTTTTTAGGGTAATGCGTGCCTGTTCAATATCGTCTATTATAATTGCTTTGATCATTGATGCTAATTTAAAAAAAATTAACCACATAGAAACATAGGATCAGATAATTCAAAAACAGCGAAGAGAAAAACATAGATTTTCTTCGCTTCGCGAAGAAACTATGTAACCTTTACCTCATTTGCTTGGCCAAGCTTAATTCTAATTCTATGTGTCTATGTGGTTCAAATAATTACGTTGTGGGTATCCTTACTATTACTTTTGTTCCAATTGCACTTCCGGTAGTATCATAAAGGTCAATGATCTCCAGAGATCTTATATTCTCGTCTTCTTTTAAAAGATCCAATCGCTCTTGTGTTACCAATAATGCGGTTGACTTGTGATACGTTTCTTTACTCACCTTATTTAATTCTTCAGCTTTAACCCTGCCAATTCCATTATCGGTAACAGAGCATTCGAGCAAATTATTTTTCTCGGAAAAATTTACTTCTATCAACCCTTTTTTATTATCAATATATTTTAAACCATGTTTAATAGCATTTTCAATAAAAGGCTGTAACAACATGGGTGGGATCTTTACATAATCTTTTTCAATTGTATCATCTATTGTAATTTTGTAATCGAAGCGGTCACCGTTACAAAATTTTTCTATTAGCAAATAATTTTCAAGCGTATTTATCTCTTCTTCTAGACTGATGCTTGTGTTCCGGGAATTGTCAAGGATCTGCCGCATTAAGTGAGAGAATTTTGCTAAATAATATCTTGCGGCCTGTTCATTATCGGTACCAATTTGTGATTGAATGGAATTTAAAGCGTTAAAAATAAAATGCGGGTTCATTTGTAAACGTAATGCCTTTTGTTCTAACTCCACTACTTCTTTTTCGAGTTGCAATTTTTTTTGCGTTTCTTCCGCCTTTGCTTTAATACGATTTACCCGCCATTTAAACACAGAAAAAACAGCCGCAAATAAACTTATAATTACAATGCCAATAAACCACCAGCTTTTCCAGAAAGGCGGTGAAATATAAAACTTAAATGTAACAGGTTGTTTGTTCCAAACGCCATCTTCGTTACAGGCTTTTACCATAAATGTATAATGCCCTGATCCAAGATTAGAATAGTTTACGTTTTTTTGTGCAGTAGCCGGCGACCAATCTTTATCGGAGCCTTCCAGTTTCCATTGATACTTTACGGCATCGGGATTACTAAAATTTATACCTGTAAAATCAAAGCTTAAATTATTTTGATCAAAGGGCAACTCAAGTCCTGAAATAACATTCCAATCACCAGCAAATTTTTTATATTCTGTTTGGGAAATGGTTATGTTAAATAATTTTACATCTGTAATTGTTGTAACAGGTTCATTTTCGTTCTTTACTAAATTAGCGGGATTATATTTTGTTAGCCCGTTAATAGTACCAAACCAAATAGTACCATCTGCATCTTTAAATACAGAATTCTGACAGGTCTCAATACCTGTAAAACCTTCACCTTTGCTATAGTGCCTTATGTCTTTTGGTTTTCTTTCTGCATCAAAATAAATATGATCTAAACCTGTTTCAGAGCCAACAAATAAATTATTAAAATTATCAAACTTCAACAAATAAATATTAGATGATGTTAAACCATTTGTATGATCGTATCTTTTTAATTTAAGATCTCCCTGGTATAATGGAAAACTCAAAAGACCATCACCACCGGTCCCCGCCCACAAATAACCATTCTCATCCTCGGCAAAACAACGGATCGAGCTTGAAGGCAGAATTTCTTTACCCGAAAAAACAGGTTTTTTGAATTTATTGTTCTCAATAAATCCTATAAGGTTATTTTCAGTAGCATACCATAATCTGCCTTGCTTATCGTAATGCAATGCTGTTAAGCGTGGATGTAACAAACCTTCTTTTAAATTAAAATTTATCAATAAGGGTGATCCCTTTAATACCAGTTTATACAAACCGGCGCCGGCAGTAGCTATCCAAAGATCACCATCTTTATCTTTTGCAATTGCACGAATGTATTTTTTATTTAATTCAGTAATCGCATTAAATACCAAACCTTGCTCATTGTTAAAAACAAAAACACCTTGCCCATCGGTACCAAAATAAATATTACCTGCATTGTCTTCATTAATGGTTTTTATTTTTACATCGGCAAAACCATTTAAAGCATTATAGTTGACGAAACGGGAACTATCAAAAAGGGTAACACCTTTATCGGATGTGCCCACCCATAAACGTTGTTTACTATCACGAAAAATACTGTAAATAAAATTTCCGCCAAGGCCTGATGATTTATCATAAACAGTAAACTGTTTTCCAAAATAATTGCAAACACCTCCGCCTGAAGTACCAAACCAGTAATTACCACTTTTATCCTGTATAATGCTTCTTACATGGTTATTGCTTAATCCTTCATTCTCGGTTATCCAGGCAAATGTTTTTGAAACGGTATTGTATTGCGCCACGCCATGGTTTAAAGTAGCAAGCCATACATTATCCCATTTATCAAAATAACAATCCAAAATAGTTTGTTTATACAATTCCAAATTATGATCTATTCTATAAAATCGCGAACCATTATATACATATGCACCGTCTCCGTATGTTCCTATCCATAAATTGCCTTTGGCATCCTGTTTAATACAAGGAATAGAGTTGTTGGTAAAACCATTCGATTTATCGTATTTTATTTTTTGAAAAGAATTATTGTTTTGTGTTATCTTATATAATCCATCTGCATTACCATACCAAACATTATCCTGCTTATCTACCAGTATGGAAGTGACAACTGTTTTTTTATCTTTTAATGATTCCGAAATATTGGTGACACCCTTATCATGCAATAATAAAACACCAACATTGGTTGCTATCCATTTTCTACCTTTACTATCAAAATCAATGCTTTTTACACTTACCTGTGCCGAATCGCCAACCAGTTTATACTTTTTAAATGCAACGCCATTATATTGGCAAATGCCATTCATGGTACCTATCCATAAATTATGTTTTGCATCTTCTTTAATACAGGCAATATAATTATTGCTTAAGCCATCCTTAATAGTATAGGTTTTAAAATTTACACCATCAAAAGAGGTCATGCCCCCGCCCTGCGTGCCCATCCATAAATAACCGCGACTGTCTTGCAATAATGAATAAACCTGTGACTGGGCAACACCATCCTTTACAGAATAATTATGAAAGTTATACTGCTGGGCAAAACCGCCAAAACAAATAAGCGCCAGGAAAAGATATGTAAACTGTTTTTTTATAAAAAGGAGTAATTCAATTAATCAAAGATAAAAAACACTTTCCACTAAAAGGGCAGCGAATAATAAAAGGCCAAAAAAATGTTTTTTATGCCTCTTACTTTTACTCTGTAAATGATAACAACAGCTTTTAAAACCTATAAAAAACACAAAACTCACATTAAAAAGTGGCGCAACAGTTTGCTATTATTGGGCCTTGTGGCTTTTTGCAGTTGGTACGTCAATTGCTTGCCCGATCAATTATTCAATAATAGCACCGCAACCGTTTTACTGGATAAGGACGGAAACTTACTAGGAGCTAAAATCGCCGCAGACGGGCAATGGCGTTTTAGTCCCGGCAAAAGTATTCCGTCAAAATTTGAGACCTGCCTTTTAGAGTTTGAGGACAGGAATTTTTACAAGCATTACGGCATTAGCGCAAGAGGCATTGGCAGGGCCATTTCACAAAATTTTAAACATAAACGGGTAGTGAGTGGTGGTAGCACCCTTACCATGCAGTTGGCAAGGATCATGAAAAAAAATCCGGTACGTACCATTAGTGAAAAAGTATTGGAAATGATATTGGCCACCCGTATGGAAATTCGTTTTGATAAAACCGAGATCTTAAACTTTTACGCTGCCAATGCGCCTTTTGGCAATAATGTGGTTGGCCTCGAAGCTGCCTCATGGCGTTATTTTGGTAGAGACCCCAATTTTTTAAGCTGGGCAGAAAGTGCTACCCTGGCTGTACTGCCAAATGCGCCCGGATTGATTTATCCCGGTAAAAATCATAAACGTTTGCTTGATAAACGTAACCGTTTGTTAAAGCGTTTATATGATACAAAAAAAATAGATGAAACTACCTTTCAATTGGCCTTATCAGAGCCCTTACCCGAAAAGCCATTGCCATTGCCACAATTAGCCCCTCATTTATTAGCCCGACTTATTAAAGAAGGTTATAAAGGAAAAACCATTCAGAGTACAGTTGAAAGTGATCTTCAACAAAAAGCCATGCAACTTTTACAGACGCATAGTGAAAGGATGCAGGAAAATAAAATTTACAACGGCGCCGTTATTATCACATCGGTAAAAACCGGAAAAGTTTTGGCTTACCTTGGCAATACGCATTCGGATAATAAAGAATACAGCAGCGATGTGGATTGTATTATGGCGCCAAGAAGTACAGGCAGCATTTTAAAACCTTTTTTGTACACCAAATGCTTGGAGGATGGCTTAATAACACCAAATATGTTAGTACCAGATATTCCAACACAATTTGGAAGCTTTTCTCCAAAAAATTTTACCAAACAATATGATGGTGCAGTTGCGGCAAATAAGGCTTTAGCAAGAAGCCTGAATATTCCTATGGTAAGAATGTTGAATGAATATGGCCTGGAAAAATTTCATCGTGATCTTAAAAATTACGGTATTACAACATTGCACAAACCTGCAAAACATTATGGCCTGTCGTTAATTTTAGGCGGTGCCGAAGCCAGACTGGACGAGCTTTGTACAGCTTATACACAAATGGCACAAGAATTAAAGTCCGGAACAAAAAAAGATATTTTATTTGTGAACGAAAAAAATAAAAAACAAAATAAAAAATCGAAACAAAAAAATAACCACCAACCAAAAAGCGATAAAGCATCTATTTATTGCACCTTCCAGGCAATGGTAGATGTTAACCGCCCTGATGAAGACGGTAACTGGCGAGCATTTTCATCTTCTCAAAAAATTGCATGGAAAACAGGTACGAGTTTTGGTTTTAGAGATGCCTGGGCAATTGGTGTAACACCTGACTACGTTGTTGCCGTATGGATAGGCAATGCTGATGGAGAAGGTAGACCTGGCTTAACAGGTATAAAAGCAGCGGCCCCTTTATTGTTCGATCTGTTTGCACAGCTTCCACGATCACAAGCCTGGTTTAATGAACCACGCGAAGCAATGAGTCAAATTGCAGTTTGTACAGAAAGCGGACACCGCGCTTCTGAACTTTGTGAAAAAACAGAATTAAGTTGGGTCCCAAAAAATTCTTTAAACACTACTGCTTGCCCTTACCACCAAATAGTGCATCTCACAAAAAATAATTTATACCGGGTAGATAGTGAATGTGAAACTATTTACAATATGAAACATGTAAGCTGGTTTGTTTTGCCACCGCTAATTGAGCGTTATTACAAATTCAATCATCCAAATTACAGAGTGTTGCCGGATTTTAAACCCGAATGCCTGGCTAAAGTTTCAGATAAAGCCATTGCTGTACTTTATCCAAAACCTAATAGTAAAATTTATGTACCTGTTGAAATTGATGGCAAAACCGGCAGAACAGTTTTTGAGGCCGCGCATAGAAATGTTAATACAAAAGTATACTGGCATTTGGATGATGAATTTATTGGCGAAACAAAAGAAATTCATCAATTGGCTTTAAACCCAACGGTTGGAAAACATAAGCTACTTTTAATTGATGAAAATGGCATTGCCCTTTCAATAAAATTTGAAACCTTAGGAAAATAAACAAATTCACCCCTCACTTTGGGTAATTCAAACCCATATTTTGGCTACCTGCATACAAATCATAGCTGGCATTAAAATTGAAACGTATAATTAAGTATTAGAAATAATTATAAATTTTTTAAAAAATAATGTCATGGAAACTAGTCAGGTATATCCCAGAGAAAAACATTTAAGAAGAAGCGAATCGCATTTTTCAACAATAAGTATTGGCGTTGGATTAGTAACATCGCTGGCTTTAATTATTTATTTTGTACTGATAAGATCATTTGCTTTAGAAAACGTCATGTACTTACGCCTTGCAAATATCTTTATTTTGTTAACCGGTTTATTGATTGGCGAGCGTTTATGCAGTAGCCGCATTGCTCATAAGATCGATTATTTAAAAGGTATACGAATTGGCACACAAATAACACTTGCCGCTACCATTCCGTATAGCATTTTTATATGGACCTACTTAAAAATGGATTCAGAATTACTGGCTTTTATTCAAAATACAAATTTTGGAAGATACCTTAATCCATTGCCCGCTTGCGCTGCAGGTATTGTAACTATTGAAGGTTTTGTATCAGGTTTGGTTTTAACATACGTGATCATGCCATATTTTAAAAGAAAATAAATTACGCTGAACAAAAGTTTAGCCGGATTGTTAAATATATAAATACCGGTAGCCATGAAAACGATATTGGTTCCAACCGACTTTTCAGATGCGTCGAGAAACGCAGCTATTTACGCAGCCGAGTTTGCAAAAATAATGCACTGCGAAGTTGTTCTTTTTCACACTTATTTGGTGCCAATTGTAATAGCTTCAGATATGCCAACTACCATAATGATGGATCCTGAAGTGTTAAAACAGGAAACAATCGAGCTCCTAAAAAAAGAAGCGGAAGCTGTAGGAGAAATTACGGGTAGTAAATTAGCTTACGAAGTGATTGAAGGAGATCCTGTAAGCGAGATCATTGAAATAGAAAGAAACGAAAAGCCCGATCTTATTATAATGGGTATAAATGAAAGCGGGCCATTAAGCGAATACATTATTGGTAGTATTGCAACAGATGTGATAAGACAAAGTTTAACACCTGTAATGGTCATTCCAATACAAGCCAAATTCAAACAATTTAAAAAGATCGTATTTGCAACCGATTACAGTTTAGAAACAGATACACATTTATTGGAACCTATTAAAGAATTTTGCAGGATCTTTTATTCGAAACTATTTATTATAAATGTTGTTAAGGAGCTTGAACTAATTGGTGTTGAAAAAGAAGTTTCTCGCATGAGGATTCAGAATTTTTTTGAAGACCTTGAGCATAAACATTATTATTTAGAAGACAACGATATTATTCATGGCTTAAATAATTTTATTGATGACTACAGCATTGATATAATTGCCATGTTACCTCATAGGCATAATTTATTTTCGCGGATCTTTAAAGAAGGCAGCACTAAAAAAATGGCTTTTCATACACATATACCTTTACTTACTATGCCTTCAAGAAGCTTTTAAATACGTTTTAACACGTATTTTAATTTAATCAAACAACATAACAAACAAACTTTACGTTTTTGTTTGTTTTTTTGGATGGAAAATTCTTTAAAAAAAGTCTTCATTTTTGCCACTTTTTTATCTCCATTTCGTATATATAATTAAATCCGATAAAACGGTTTAGCATTAATTATTAATAAACCCGCGCTCAAAATAAGATGGTACTAAAATGCGCTATAATAGATGACGACCCATTTTTTACTGAGCTTATTGGGCACTACCTTTCACAAATTGAAAGTATAGAATGCTGTGGTATTTATCATAGCCCCTTTGAGGCATTGAATAAAATAAATTTTCAGGAAATTGATTTTTTGTTCCTGGATATTGAAATGCCGGACATGAACGGCCTCGAATTTTTAAAGAATTTGAATACGTTTACGGCAATAGTTTTTGTTTCAGGAAAAAAAATCTATGGTGTTGATGCTTTTGATAACAATGCCATTGATTATTTGTACAAGCCTGTATCATTTGCAAGGTTCTTAAAATGTGTAAATAAAATAAAAGCGCATTTCGATCATGTAAAAAACAGTACACAAACAAAACAGCAAAATATTTTCATTAAGCATAACGGCATTCATATTCGTTTGGCCGTGGATGATATTTTTGTAATAAGAGCGCATGATAATGATGTTACCCTAAATACAAATGTGCGATCCTACAAAACACATTTACGCTTAAAAGATATTTACGATATGCTACCCTTAAGCGATTTTATGCAGGTGCACAGATCTTTTATTGTGCAATTGGCAAAGATAGATAAGGTAGACGGCGAAATAATTGAAATTAACGGGCGTACGATTCCCGTAAGCCGAACATACCTTGGCGAGCTTTATGAACGTTTAAAAATAAGATAAGTGGATATACAGGCTTTAAAAAATTATCTTAATTGCGATAAGGGCTTTCTATTAAGCCTGGTGCATAAATTTGTTGAAGAACTTAACGATACTACTAATAAAATTACACTTGCCTGGCAAAATCAAAACCTTACAAGTATAAAGTTAAATGCGCATAAACTCTTAAGTTCGGTACGAACCCTACAACTTAAAGAACTGGCCATCTCCCTCGAAAAAATAGAAAACAGTGCAGCATCAAAAACAATCTCGCCCGAATTGGAAGAAGAAATAAAACAATTGGATATTTCAGTAAAAAAGGTGATAAACGATATGCGCCTTACTATTGAAGAGTTAGAGAACTAATTCACCCACGGTTTAAGACTTTCCACCCCTATTTTGCTACGATCCATCCCTTTTGCGTATTTATCCTTTTTTGTTTACGTATAATAGATATGAACTTTATTATACCAAAATGAACTCAGTAAGATCAAAAAAAACCAATTTAAATAAAGCCATTGAGGAAGCAATAGAATTTGGATTTACAAAGCAATTAATATTAGTGAACGGCATATTAAAAAAATTAGTAAGCGGTAAAAATTTTTTAAAGGAAGAATTCGCCATCGTAAAAACATACCCGATCGTTTCGGGTAAAGGTTATAAGGGAACAATATCGTACGTTGTACTAAACGATGGCACATTAGGCTACTTATTAAAAGAAACTAAAAAAACAGTTAAGAAGAAAATTTACGAAGTAGAAAAATATTCTCATTTTAAAATATAATTACACATAGAAAGAAAACAAAAAAAGCCCGGCTCATAGCGAATAGCCTAATACACTGTAATTTAATAAATTAAAAATATTCGGCTAAATGTAACTACGGCACGGGATTTGGCGTTATATAATATATGATTATGAACTTTTAAATACCAGTACTCATGAAACCGTTGATCGTTTTTTATTCCGTTTGCATTTTAATGTTTTATAGCCTTATTGTGTACACGGGGTATCGCAACAAAAATTATAAAAGTGAAAGAAGCGGCTTACTGCAAGATGTAAGTGTCCCTTCAGCCGATTACAAAATAAGCAAAGCAAGATTGTTATCGCAAAATTTTGACAATGCCAGGATCTATATAAAGATGGAAGAACCAAAATTGGCTTCAGATGAAATTTACAAAGCAATTATTTTATTGGCAAAAAACGCCGGTGATGATGAAAATTATGCCAGTGCCACCCTTAACGATCTTTTAAAAGATCTTAGTATTTGTTATCTCGATCTGGCAAAGTATGGCAAAACAGAATTGAACATCAATAAAATATTCGAAAGCTCTGAATTGTTCATTGCTTACGGCTATATCCATAGATCTAAAAATGAGATCAAAAAAAGAGATCTGTATGATGCTATGGAAAATATTTCAAGGGCACAGGAATGCCTTGCACTTTCTGCCAAATATGTAGAAGGAGAAGATCTTAACACACATATTGATCTATTGAATGAGACCAAAGAACTTTTAAATATTTTAACACCCGGGCAAAAATAATTTTAAAACAATTTTATTTGCTTGTTTGTTTTAAATATCATAATACAAAATTATGAATCGGAAAAATGATTCTTTTAATTGTAAATACACTTCATTATTGGGTGAATAACTTTTACCCTACCTCTATACCTAATTATATTCTAAAGCCTGTTGATCTTGACTTTAATGCAACTCTCCGTCAAAAGAAGCGATCTCTTTCCAAAGGTATAGGCAAAACACCAAAACGATCGGTGGTTGATCATTTAAAATGTAAATTAAAAAAACGTAATAATAATCTAAAGCGCAAAACCCATTCCTATGAAAGCTCCAAATCATTTTAATGTTATTGTTTTAGAAGACAGCGATTTTTACAATAACATTCTCACCCGCCAGCTGCAAACCTATACAGATTCAATAGCTGTAGACAAACATTTTAGTTACGACATACAATCCTATACCAATATAGGTGACTGTATACGTAATTTAAAACCGGAAACAGATATAGCGTTTCTTGATTATTATTTAAATGATGGCAATGCGCTTGAAGTCATGAAAAAAATAAAACAACGTTGCCAGGATTGCAAGATCATTATTCTTTCACAAATAAAAAATATCAGAACATCTTTACAAACATTAAATGAAGGCGCTTCTGACTTTATAAGTAAAGACCGCTACGCATTGGCAAGATGCTGTTACATTTTAGAAGAAATAATAAATCAGCGGTTACGCCTGGGTGCTCAATAATTATATTTAGTTCTTTATAATTACATACGCTTTTTTTATTAATTTAGAGTGTATATATGATCATGAAGGGCTTTACATTATTCAAGTGGTTTAATAACATTTCCATAGCCAAAAAGCTTTACTTTACTGTTGGCATTATGGCTTTGCTTATAGGCGTTGAGTTATTCGCGCTTTTTTTTTCCATTAATACACTTTCCTCGGTAAGAGCTTATGTTGAAGGCGAAGGGCTGTGGTCAAAAGCACAAAAAGATGCCGTTTACCATTTGCTGAGATATGGTATTACGCACGATGAAAAAGATTATAAAAAATTCAATGAATTTATTAAGGTGCCTTTAGGCGATAGTAAAGCCCGCAAAGAATTAATGAAACCAAATCCCGATCTTGAAATTGTAAGACAGGGTTTTTTAGAAGGCCGCAATCACCCTGAAGATATTGACGGCATGATAAAACTATTCAGCCGCTTTAACAGCATCTCCTATATAAATAAAGCTATTTATTATTGGGGCGAGGCAGAACCCATAGCATTAAAACTTATACCTATTGCCGATAGTTTACACAACGAAATAAATTCTTCTGCGCCTTCATTGGAAAACGTAAATAACCTGTTAAAAAAGATCGATCCTATTACAGAAAATATCACAGGCCCGGAAGATAATTTTTCATTTACACTTGGCGAAGGATCGCGCTGGCTGGAAGATATTGTTTTAAAATTGTTATTTGTAATTGCCTTAAGTGTTGAGATCTCGGGTTTGCTACTTGCCATTTCAGTAAGCCGCAGTATTCAAAAAGGTTTAACAGAGATCATCAGCGCTAATGACTCATTTGCAAAAGGAAACCTGAACACAAGAGCAAAAGTGTTTTCAAAAGATGAAATTGGCGTAGTTGCTACCTCGTTTAATACCATGTCGGCCGGCCTGGAAAAAAGTATGAATGAACTGGTGCAAGCCGAAAGAAAATTTAAAGGCCTGTTGGAAGCCGCTCCCGATGCAATTGTTATCATAAACAATGAAGGATTTATTAAATTGGTGAACGCCCAGGTAGAAAAATTATTTGGGTACGAACGCAGTGAACTTTTATCCAAAAAAATAGAAATGCTTTTGCCTGTTAAAAATAAATTGGCAGGTTTATTAGAAACTCAAAAGAACGAAGGCCTTGTAACCGATATCCTGGGCCGAAAAAAAGACAACACTGCCTTTCCGGTAGAAATAAGTTTTAGTCCGCTTCATACAGAAGAGGGTTTATTGATCTCTGCCGCCATCCGCGATATTTCGGAACGTAAACATATTAAAGCGCTCGAAAATAAAAATAAAGAGCTTGAACAATTTGCCTATATAGCTTCACACGATCTACAGGAACCTTTAAATACCATAAACAGTTTTATTAATTTATTTGAAGCTGAAAATAAAATAAAGTTGGATGAAGATGCTAAGGCCTACCTTAGTTATATTCGCCAATCGGCCGACAGGATGACGGAATTGATCACCGATATCCTGGAATATTCAAGACTTGGCGGCAAAAGCCAAACCGACAGTGTAGATTGCAATAAGATCGTAAAAGATGTTATTGATGACATGAAAGCCAGTATTCTTGAAACAAAAACAAACATTGAGGTAGATCCTTTACCTACTATAAATGCTTATCCGGTTGAATTACGCCTGCTTTTTCAAAATTTGGTAAGCAATGCTATTAAATTCCGCAAAAAAAATACCGATTGTATCATCAAAATTTCTTACAAAAAAGGCAACGGAGACCATCATTTTACCGTAGAAGATAATGGAATAGGCATAGATGAAAAATATAAGGATAAGATCTTTATTATTTTTCAGCGATTACATGGACGTAAACAATATGAAGGCACAGGCATTGGACTTGCTCATTGCAAAAAAATTGTTGAACTTCATCACGGTAAGATCTGGCTGGAGTCGATACCGGATGTAGGCAGTAAATTTCATTTTACCATACCAGAAAATGATTAAAGACATGAAGAAAAAATTAAAATGTGTTTTGCTTGTTGAAGACAACGAGTTCACAAACATTTATAATCAAAAGCTTATTGTAAATTTAAACATTGCCGAAAGCATCTACGTGACCGAAAGCGGCGAAGACGCCCTTGATTTTATTGGCCGTAAGGGAAAATATGGTTCTACTCAAATTAAATATGCCGATCCGGAGATCATTTTTTTAGACATTAACATGCCCGGCATAAACGGCTGGGAATTTATTGAAGAATATAAAAAATTAAATGCTCAAAAAAGTAATCCGGCGCAAATAGTTATGCTTACCACATCACCCAATCCTGATGATGAGCAAAAAGCAAAACAGATCAACGAAGTAATAGCATTTAAAAGAAAGCCATTAGCGCAAAGCGTGATCGTTGATATTCTTAAAGAACATTTTGCCACGCACCTTTAACACTTTTAAGAAACGTAAAGGCTTGTATTTGTGGTGATACGGTTTACGAGATCATACGCATAGTCCATTGTAAATGGCTTTGCCATATAAGCTTTTGCACCCAAACTGTAAGCAGTTTTTACAACATTAGGTTGCGATACTGAAGACATTATCACAATAGGCACATGGTTAGCTTCTAAACGCGAATGCACAGCGCTCATAAAATCAAGACCATTCATTCCGGGAAGGATAATATCCAGCAACATAACACTTGGATTTAAAAAATTCACTTTAAAATAAGCATCGTCTGCATTGGAAGAGGTGGTTACTTTGTAATGTTCTTTTTCGAACCTGGCTTTTAATGTCCATAAAATAAATTCATCGTCATCGACTATGAAAATATGTTTTTCCCTGTTTTTCATGATTACATATTTTAGTTTTTAAATGGTGACGATACTTAAGTTAGGCTTTATAATTCTCTATCTCTGCTTTCAGATCATTCAAAATAACAACCATGTTCTTATCAATAAAACCTATAAATTCTTCAATGTGTTTTTGTTCTTTTCTGTTACCCGCATTTTGTTCAATGTATCTTAATTTTTCGGAGAAGTTGATGAGTCCCATAAAGTGAAAGGACGGGATAGCTTTATGAGACAGTTCTTTTACCTTCTCCCAATTACCAACAATCGAAGCGCTATTTAGTTGAAGCATTATTTCGGATGCACTTCTAATGAAGATCTCGAGCATATTCACAACGAATTCTTTGTTACCATTGCTTAGTTGCAACAACTCCGAAAGATTATAAGAATACACTCTGGTAATATTTGTATCTGGTTTAAGCATAGAATCTTTACCCATAAGATGTACCAAGTTCGTGCCAAGTTGGAATTAAAATCAAATTATTTTATAAGTTTAACACACTTGTTCGCTGGCATGTTTTTTGCATATTTTATTTCCTAAATCTATTGTTATGATGTACCAGATACTAGACCTACCCCCTAATATGATAGGCTTTAAGGCCGCCTGGAAGGTCACAAAAAAAGATTTTGAAGAGGTAGTAATTCCCTGCGTTGAAAAACATGTAGAAAAAATGGGGCAAATTAATTACCTTTTAGTACTGAAGAGATCGGTTAAAAACTTCAGTTTTTTTGTTTGGATGAAAGATGTTTTGTTAAGTCTTAAACATTTAACAAAATGGAACCGTGCCGCTATTGTAAGTGATTCAAAAATAGTGAAAGTGGCAACTACTATTTTTAGCTTTATTATTCCGGGCGAGTTCAGGGCATTTCCTCATAAAGATATGAACCGCGCTATTAATTGGGTTTCTAAAGGGATTCTTTAAGGCTTTTGTATCAAATATTAATCTTCTTAATGTTTTAATACACTTAATTTCCAGTTGCGATTTTGATCGGGTAGCTTATAATTACTGCGAGAATTTATCTTATTCGATTTTTTTTTAACTGCCCATCTTTATAAGACCATTAGACTTAAGTTCCCTTTTATAATTTTGTGTAATTTTAACCTGGAAATTTAAAACAACATTATGCATTCAGGAAGAAGGTTTACTTTAAGCGAAGTGGTTTACTGGACCAGGCGAGATCTTTATTTTTTTGTGATAGCGGCCACTATCCCTACTTCACTTTATTATTTTTTAGAGATAAAATGGTTGGTCATTCCCTGGGTAGCAATTGGTTTGGTTGGTACGGCTGCTGCCTTTTTGGTGGGTTTTAAAAACACCCAAACCTATGCGCGTATGTGGGAAGCAAGACAGATCTGGGGTTCTATCGTTAACACCAGTCGCAGCATTGGCATTTTATTTAAAGACACTGTAAATAGTGATAAAGCCGAAATTCAAACTTTGGTTTACCGCCATTTAGCATGGCTTACCGCCTTACGCTATCAAATGCGGGAAGAAAGGGTCTGGGAAAACATGCATTTAAAAAGCAATAGAGAATACGCCCGTTTTTATAAAGTGCCTGAGCATGAAACACCCTTAGCAGACGAATTAAAAAAGTATTTAAGTGAAGACGAAAGAGCCTATGTGTTAACTAAAAAGAACAGGGCTACACAGATCATTGCTCTTCAATCAAAACATTTAAAACAATTAAAAGAGAAAGGAAAATTATCGGAACTCGATTTTATTGAAATTGAACGTGCGCTTAGCGCGCTTTATGATCACCAGGGCAGATCGGAGCGTATTAAAAATTTTCCTTATCCGCGCCAGTTTGCAACCGTTAACCAAATGTTCATCCGTTTGTTTATTGGTATTTTACCTTTTGGCATTTTGCAGGAATTTGGTAAGCTTACTGCGGATATTGGTGACGCGTTTATCTGGGCCACTATACCCTGCTCTATTATTGTTGGTTGGGTGTTTCATGTAATGGAGCGTATTGGCGAAGCAACCGAGAATCCGTTTGAAGGAAGCGCTAACGATGTACCTATTTCTAACATTAGCCGCACTATTGAAATTGACCTTCGCGAGATGCTGGATGAAACAAATATTCCGGGCCCGGTGTTGCCGCAGGGAAATATTTTGATGTAATTGATGTTTCTGACTTGTCATTCCGGCCTTGAGCCGGAATCTCAGCACTAAAATAATTCTAGTGCTGAGATGCTGAATCAAGTTCAGCATGACGGGAATGACAAATGTATCAATTTTAACAAAATTCCCTGTAAGTAAATCTCTTTTCATTCGTATATAGTATTGAAACAAAATATCATGAAAAAAATACTGTATTCGTTCACATTTTTATTGAGCATTTTTCAATTTTTATTTGCGCAGCGTGTTGTGTTGATTGAACAATTTACCAACTCGGGCTGTCCGCCCTGTGCGGCTTCCACACCACCGGTTTTTAATTATGTAAATAATAATCCTGCAGATGTGGTGGCTATTGGTTACCATACCTCTTTTCCTTACAGCGATTCTATGTATTTTGAAAATCCTGTTGAATCAAACGCGCGGGTTTCTTATTACGGGGTTCAAACAGTTCCCTATTCTATTGTTGACGGAAATTATTACAGCAATTTTTCTTCGAGTTTTAATTCTGTTATTGCTAACACCATTAATACCCGTAAAGGCATTGCCAATAAATACAATATCACCAATTTAAATACAAACATTAGTAATAATACATTAAGCACAAAACTTGTTTTTGAATCCTTAGCTGCTTCAAACGCAAATGATACTTTGCGTGCGCACATTGTGGTGATAGAAAAAAATGTTTTGAAAAGTTCATACGCAGCATCTCCCGGTGCCAACACAGAAAGCAATTATGAATACGTAATGCGCAAAATGCTGCCCAACCAAAATGGTTCTTTTTTAGTGAATAGAAATTTAAATGGAAAAGATACCATCATACTTAACTGGCCAATGCAAAAAATTAAAAGCAATGCAGAGGTACGCGTGGTTGCTTTTGTGCAAAATAAAACTACCAAAGAAGTGTACATGGCTAATTTATTTACCACCAATAGTCCTACCGGTTTAAATGAAATGATGCCTGACGGACTTTCATTTAAAGCATTTCCAAATCCTGCCGACGATTTTCTTTACATTTCAGCTTCCGGGTTAATGAACGATGCAACGCTTAATGTTATTGATCTTTTAGGCAGACCGCTTTTATCACGAATTGTTTCGCCAAACAACACTTTGCTTTTAAATACTTCTGATTTTAAAAAAGGTGTTTATTTTTTGCTGTTAAATGATGGCGTGAATACGGTTTCTAAAAAAGTGGTTGTGGAATAAAAGCCTCCTTTTTTGCACTTCGCTGCGTGCGTAGGCCTGGCAAAACGCTTGGCGTGGGCAGGGTGAATTGATTTTTCGTAGAAAGACAATAAAGGCGCTTGTCGTTTAAAAATCTGTTCTTCCGGTTTAAAACAGAGACAGATTTTTTTACTTTATTTGTCTTTCAAGAAAAATCAAGAGTGCGCCGATAGATCGTTTTGCCTTGTCTTTTGTTTACTTTTCGACTAAGGAAAAGTAAAAGAAAATTGTAAATAAAAGTGAAGAAAATAGTTTCCGTTCTCACTTTTTTGCCTGCACAAAAAAGTAAGGCCTAACTCTAATAAAAGAGTTAAGTTCCTAAAATAATCTTTTTCAATACAAAAAACCGTATTTTTACTTAAGCAAAAACAAAATCATGTCGTTACGTATTTACGGTAAACTGCCTTCAGGCGAACGCCTTAAAAGAATTCAATCATCTCCCAATTATAAGGATGGTTCTTTTCAAAACATCTCCAAAACAAATGCCATGGCCGAAGATGCTTCCTTCTGCAAAATGATGAAAGAGTTTTTGAATAAGCCTAAGAACGTTGCGCCGCCAAAAAATTTACCTTCTGTAAAAACAGATCTTAAAAAATTAAATAACGCTGAACCTACAATTGTGTGGTTCGGACATTCCTCTTATTTCCTTAAAATAAATAACAAAACTATTTTAGTTGATCCCGTATTGAGCGGCAACGCGGCACCGGTTTCTTTTATGGTAAAAGCGTTTAAAGGTGCAGATGTTTACACACCGGAAGAGTTTCCACCGATTGATATTCTACTATTAACGCACGATCATTACGATCACCTCGATCATAAAACGGTTACAAAATTAAATAGCAAAGTAAAAAAGATAGTTTGCTCTTTGGGTCTGGGTTCACATTTAGAACACTGGGGCATTTCAAAAAATAAAATAAACGAGCTCGATTGGTTTGAGAGTTTTATAGACGATGATCTGAGCTTTACTGCCACGCCCGCACGCCATTTCACGGGCCGTGGCATCAAACGTGGACAAACATTATGGTCATCGTTCGTATTAAAAACAAAAACACATAATTTATTTTTGGGTGGCGATTCCGGTTACGATAAACATTTTAAAGAGATAGGTGAAAAATTTGGTCCTTTTGATATTGTCATTTTAGAATCGGGCCAATACAATAAATCATGGCCAAACATTCACATGATGCCGGAAGAAACCGTGCAGGCAAGTGTTGACCTAAAGGCAAAAGTATTGTTGCCGGTGCATTGGGCAAAATTCTCATTGGCCATGCATGCCTGGGACGAACCCATTGAGCGCATCCTACAAAAAGCAAACGAATTAAATGTAAAAGTTACAACCCCACATATTGGTGAAGCTGTTATTTTAGGCAACAGCCTGCCAAACAAAACCTGGTGGCAAACGCTTTAAAAGTATGAAGCTATACCTTACAGTAGTATTTTCTGTTATTTGTTTTTGTGTTTTTGCACAAGACACATTGGTGCTTTGCGAAAAGAAAGATCCAACCAAAGAATACAAAATTGAACTAAAAAAATATCCGGTTAAGATCATCTCTTTGCAAAACGATATTTACCATGCCTTTTTAATGGATTATAAAGATTCTGTTTTGTTCATCCGCAGTCGTGATTTTAGCAGGGAAACCAATCAAAAAATAAAAGAACTATTTGAAAAAGCTACTAACCTGGCCGACTCTCTTAAATTAAAAAGCAAAGAAGTTGATAGTTTAATGCTGACAGTTAGAAAAAAAGAAACGGAGCTCATGTACGCCATTGACACCAGCATTAAAATTTCATTTATCAAAAAAATAAAAATAGAGAACCGTTTCAGGCCTGAAAAAAAACAACGTGTAAAAAATATAGAACGTACCAGCTACATTGCGCTTATTGGCACACCGGTAGCTTTGGCGCTTTCTGTTTTGTTTTTGCCACCAACTACATTGCCGTATATTATAGTACCTGTTTTTAGCGCAGGTGTTGGTTTTGCCATTGCCAATCTTGTGCTTGAAAAAAAGCGGCTTAATTTTAAAACAACCTGGACAGTAAAGACATTAATAAGATCCTAAAATCTCTCAATCATTTGTTAATAAAGGCTTACAGTGTGAATTCGCTCTTCAAGAATTCAAAATGTTAAAATCAAAAAATAGGTAATTTTACCTATATCTTTTCTCCTTTGGGTAATTTATATTTGGTCATCTCCCTTTGTGTAAAAAAAATAAATTATGAGTGAAAAAATTACTGAGTTTACCGTAAGGGGTAAATCAGAAGAAGAATTATTGCAGTTGTTGCGTGATTATGAACAGTCTTTAGCTACTGAAAAAAAATATCACGCTACCTTAGATCATATGATGGAAGGTTTCCAGATCATTGATTACGATTTTCGTTATACTTATGTGAACGATACCGTTGTAAAACAAAGTAAATATTCGCGTGAACAACTGATTGGCCATACCATGATGGAAAAATACCCGGGTATTGAAAAAACAGAACTTTTTAAAACACTAACCAAATGTATGCAGGAGCGCATTGCTACCAATTTTGAAAATGAATTTGATTTTCCCGATGGCAGCAAAGGTTATTTCGAACTGCGCATACAACCCGTTCAGGAAGGTTTGTTCATTCTCTCAATGGACATTAGCGAACGCAAGTTGGCAGAACTCAGCAAAAAAGAATATATAAAAGGTTTGGAAGAAATGATCTTTATGACCTCGCACAAAGTACGCCAACCCGTTGCACATATTTTAGGCATCTCTATTTTATTGAACGACTCTGTTAACTCACAGGAAGACCTCAATAAAATGGTAGGCTACATGAAAGAATCGGCACTCTCTTTAGATGCCTTTACAAAAGAGCTCACGAGTTTTATTAAGAAGTTAGAGGTGAATGCGAGGGGGTAGAATTGGAGAATTGAGAAATTGGGCTAACTTTGCTATTAATCAACAATTATTAAATTATTAAATTTTTAATTTAAAAAAAATGGATAATAAATCAACTCTTTTAGCAAATAGAATTTTTCCTGATAATGATGAGTTCGAGGTTGAAGTCTTAAACATTCCAGCAGAAAAAAGAAAACTAATTACGGAAACATATGATTTCACGGTTTCTACAATAAATGATTATATAAATAATGAGCATATCGTAATACCTAATTTTCAAAGGGGTTATGTATGGAATAGAACTCAAGCCTCTAGATTAATAGAATCCCTAATAATCCAATGTCCAATTCCAGTAGTTTATTTAAGTCAAAATGGTGATGAAACACTTTCGGTTATTGATGGTAACCAGAGATTAACAAGCATTAGCTTATTTCTTAATAATGGTTTTCCATTGACAGGTCTATCAACATATCCTGAACTTGACGGGCTTACATACCTCGAATTAGATCCAAGATTTCAAAGGCATATTATTAACAGAACATTAAGATGTATTGCTATTCTAAAGGAAACGCACCCGCAAATAAAATTTGATGTATTTGAAAGACTAAATACAGGGTCAGTAAGATTAAATCCACAAGAATTAAGACATGGTATTTATAATGGCACGCTTATGACTAAAGTAGAAGAATTAGCTAAAGGCTCCCTTTTTAAAAAATTAACCTCCACAACTAATGATAATAGAATGAAAGGCGATGAACTTGTTCTAAGATATTTTACGTTAATGGAAAGAAAAGATATTTACGAAAAACCAATGTCTGTCTTTTTAAATAAATATGCGGAAGATAATCGATTTATGTCTGAAACTAAAGTAAATGAACTTTCTGATAATTTTATCTCAAATCTTAACAAGTGTCATTTCCTCTATGGAGACTTTGCATTTAAAACCTTTGATGATAATAGAAAAAGACTAAAAGCTAATACCGCTTTATTTGAAGCTCAAATGCTATCGATGAATATGGTTAATCCTACATTGGAACAAATTGAAGAAATTAATAAAAATGATGTTATTGATAAACTTGAATTTCTATTGAGCGATGATACTTTTTATAATACAATTACAAAAGCTACTACAGATAAAAATGTAGTTAACAAAAGGATAACAGATTATGTCGAATTTCTTCAAAACTTCTTCTAAATATGCCATACTCAAAAAGTAGAGCAAGGAAAGATTTTGAAGTCGAATCATTCAAACTTGAAAAACTTGCTAAAAAAGTTTCATTTAAATCTTCACCAATTACATATGAATATAAACAGCTGATAAATCAGTCTTGTATTTTCCTACTATCAGCTAGAATTGAAGATTATACAAAAAATCTAATTGAGGATTTAATTTATAGTTATCGAACAAAAGGAGCTATTTTGAAGCAAATACCAAAAAATATAAGAACAAAAACTATGCTTGATAAACATGTTAATCATTTTAGGAATTATTACAATAGTTCTGATGAAAGAGCATTATTAAAAAGCATTTCAATTGAAAATTCGTATTATAAAATAACCGATGAATTGATATCTTTTAGTTCACAAATTTATCCTACAAATATTATTGGCTCTAATAAATATCCTTCAATAAAAAATCTTAAAATTTTATATCATCGCTTAGGAATCGAAGATGTAATAATAGAATTGAATAAGAAAGCTAAAAAAGATATCAAAATCACAATCGAATCTTTCTTAAGTTTAAGAGAATCCATTGCGCATCAAGGAGCACCAGCAATTACATTTGATGATATTACAAGACATTTCAAGAACATTAGGGAAACAATTAATTATTTAGACAGAATAGTATACTCACACATAAAAAAAGAATCTGGTGAAATTTATTGGACTTAATATAAAAAACAGAGTCCTCCTGTTGAAATTTACAATACGTTAGAACAGATTTGCACTTCCTGAAAACCCCGTTAACGCGGATTTGTAATCATTGTAAATTTACTTTCTAAAAATCACTATCTTGCATGTATGATTAAAAACATCGTATTTTTCATTTTTGTACTATTTATTCTTTCCTGCTCTGAAAAAAAACCAACATTAAGCAGAGCCGCCTTTCAATCTGAAATAGAACAACTCTACGAGGAAATAGAACAACAATACAGTGCAAATAAAAAGCTGCGTGTAAGTTTTTTGGCGGAGATCAAAGATAGTACCGAAAGAAAATTATGGGACGAGACAATTTACGACAATTATCGCCATGTTAGATTCACTATAAATAAAATTGAAGAAGTATCTTATATCTTAATGCTTCAGGCAGATTCAATGTCTTTTTATTATATGGATACAACGAATGTAAAGTATTTAAAAAATTATAATGAATCTAAAAACACTGCTGCACTTTTACAAAACGGTTTAGGTAAAGTGATCGCACAATACCTTGCAGAGTTTGATGCATATATTGTTAATACAGCACGCTATGATGCTCTAAAGCTCCCAAAATGTGATAATGAAAATACTCTAACGGATATTTGGATGGAAGATTATCCTAAGATAAATTCATTAGCTGAATTTGAAGAAACCAAGCTCTATTTACACAAACAAATATACCTGCTCATAAATAAAAGAATTCAGTTTTATAAAAAAGTATATTCTGAAAGGCATAAGTAAACTGTTAGCGCGGATTTGCAATCCGTGCAAGTTCATTTCCTTTCTTCCCGCCTTGGAAAACCATACCAAAATTTTAATTATATTTGGTAAAACCTCTTTATCATGAAAAGCATTAAAATTTTAGGATCAATTCTGTTATTTAGTATTTGTCAGTTGTCGTTTGCGCAAAGCGATAAAGAAAAAGCACTTGAAAAAGGCATGCAGGCTTTAAAGTATATGGATAATGGCCAGATAGACAAAAGTATTACGCTTTTAGAAGAAGCGCAAAAACTGGATCCTGAACGTTTTGATTATCCCTATGAAATGGCCTATGCCTATCATCTTAAAAAAGAATATAAAGAAACCATTAAGATACTTGAAAAAAGTGCAGACTATAAAGGCATTACCGAACGTTATTACCAGTTGTTAGGAAATACGTATGATGAACTTGGTAAAAGCGAAAAAGCAATTGAAGTTTATGATAAAGGCCTTAAACAGTTTCCCAACTCAGGTATGATCTGGCTGGAGAAAGGAAATGTTTACTGGGGCAAGGAAGATTATAACAAAGCTTTAACTTTTTATGAAAAAGGAATTGAGCTCGATCCTAAATTTCCTTCTAATTATTACCGTGCTGCAAGAATTTACTGTAACTCTACCGAAGAAGTATGGGGTTTATTGTATGGCGAGATCTTTATGAACATTGAACGCGGTAGCGCCCGTACTTCTGAGATCAGCAAATTACTTTATGATACTTACAAAAGCCAGATAAAATTTAAAGAGGACGGTTCTTTTTCTGTTAGCTTTAGTAAAAACGCAACAATGGTTATTGACGACGCTAAAGACCCAAGCAAAATGAAATTACCATTTGGTATTGGTGTTTACGAACCTATGCTAATGATGTCGATGCTTACTGTAAAAACAATTGATCTGAATTCGCTGAATACGATAAGAACCACTTTTGTAGATAATTATTTTAAAAATGATAACGAGAAAAAATACCCGAACATTGTATACAGTTATCATAAAAAACTAAAAGAAGCCGATCACCTGGAAGCTTACAATTACTGGATCTTAATGAGAGGCGATCAAAGTGCTTTTGACGAATGGCATACTGCCAATACAGATAAATGGGATGCTTTTATAAAATGGTTCACCGATAATAAATTAAAAGTGGATGAATCAAATAAATTTTTTCAGTATCAGTATTAATATTTTATTATAAAATGCTAAAATTATTTACGGAACCAGAATACAAAAGTACGATGACAGAAAAAATGCTTGATGTTACGCAAACGGCCGAACCCGTTATAGATATTTGGCCCACAGTCGAAAAACTTGTTAAAGCAGAGATCGTTCATAATTATACTTTTAAAAATCATTTAGTTGAAGTGGTTTATAGAAACCAAAACAGCACATTTGAGCATGTTTTATTGCCAACACCTGACAAAAATAAATTTGTAGTTATAATTATTGATCTATTAAATACTGAGATCGCTGGCTATTTTCCGCTAAATTTAGATTCGGAATACAGCTTGAATTAATACGCTCCACACTTACTTCATTGTGTCTCGACTCCGCTCGACATGACAAATGTTTATTTTGAAATAATCGTCAATAAGTTAATACATTAATCCGATACATTTATTTTTCTTATATTAGTTGCATGGCTAAACAACTTACGGGTAGGCAACGCAGCGAAGCAAAGCGGGCAATTACAATTACAAATCCTTCGGTTTGTTATTATTGTAAATCAACAGGTTTAACGAGTAATGATAATTTTTGTCCTAATTGTGGCTTTCCTCAACGCGGCACACAAATATCAATGAAACGTTTTATTAATAACATCCGCAATAAACATGTTTTATTGGCCGATCAAAAAAAAGCAATTGCCAAAGCACGCAACATCTTATTTGGTCTTTCGGGTATTTTTGTGCTGTATGCATTTGCCGGGGCTTTTGCTGATGGCGAATTTAGTGCCGTGGTGCTCATTGCGGGACTTATTATTTCAGCTATTTATTTAAGCCTTGCGTTATGGAGCCGCAAACATCCATTTCCTGCTATACTCAGTGGCTTTTTCTTTTATACAACTTTAATTGTACTTATGGCTATAATTGATCCCACAAGCATTTTTTCAGGCTTAATTTGGAAGGTGATCATTATTGGTGCATTTTATTATGGATACAAAGGCGTAAAAGATTCGGAGGTTTTAGAAAAAGAATTGGAGTTCATTAAAAAAGCAAAAGACCTAACTATAAAAGATGAAATGTCAGAAGTGCCAGACTGAGCATACCACCGTTTATACATTTTGCAGTAAATGTGGCACCAGGCTTCGCGCCGAAGCTGTAAATACTTCACAAAGCTCTGTCATTAAAACAAAGGTTTTCTTTTTTGTTATGCTGGGTTATATAGCATTACTGCATTTTATTCCTTTTGGTGGAGGTTATATTAGTGAATTAATTGTTGATGCCATTTTTGTAACGATCGTGACTGTTTTTTTAATTATCAACTATAAAAACATGCTGCCATTATTTATTCCAAAAAAAATAAATTACAGTTTCCTTATTTTATTGTCGCTTGGTATGTGCGCGTTTGCTTTTATCGTATCGCATGGTACAGATTATTTTTTTTCGGATAATGAACATAATTATTTAGAGAATTTTACTGATGCGCCTTTTCCATTGTTATTTGCGATCATCTCTACAGGTATTGTACCCGGTGTGTTTGAAGAAATAGCTTGCAGAGGAATTTTATTTAACGAATTAAAGAATATAATGTCTGTAAATGCAACTATTATTTTAACATCGGTACTCTTTACTATTTTGCATTTATCACCTATCTCTTTTATCTGGATCTTCCCTATTGGGATGTTGTTTGGTTACCTGCGTTCAAAATACGATACCATCTTATACGGAATGGTTGCGCATTTTATTTACAATTCGAGCATTGTTTTGATAGAGTATTTTGGTTTGTGAATATAAAAAAAGTCATTTCGACGAAGGAGAAATCTTATTTCACAGATCCCTCATTCTTCAGGATGACAATTCGTTCAATCCCCTAGCCTCATTCTCCAAGGGAGACTTAAATATAAAAAAGGAAGAAAACGAAATGATCATTTCTTCCTTTTTGATTTAAACTCCTTCAAGAGTTAAATATCCCTACAAAATTTAACCACATAGGCACATAGTTATTTTCATAGATCTAAAATTTATCAAAAAGCGCACAGAGTATTTTCTTTGCAAGCAAAGAAAATTTATGTGAAACTTCTTTGCGGTTAGTTGTGTCTCTTTCTATGTTTCTATGTGGTTAAATTATAACTTTAGTTTATGGTCGTGTCTGGCCACCGCACAGACTCGCTCAAAGCTCAACGCTTTGCCGTGCTCGACATGACAGTAAGTTACTTCGAAATAACCTTAAACTCTACCCTACGGTTTATTTGCCTGCCTTTTGCAGTTGCGTTGCTTACAGCAGGTTGTGTTTCGCCATAACTTTTTAAAGTTACCTGCGCTTCAATAGTTCCTAGTTTATTTTTAATATATTTTGATACAGCTTCTGCGCGTTTGTGCGCTAACTGGTCGTTGTATTTTTTCGGACCAACATTATCGGTATGTCCTGAGATCTCTACCTGTAAAGCAGGATACTCTTTAAATAATTTTACCAATCGGTCTAATTCATAATAGGATTCTTTTTTCAATTCAGATTTATCAAAATCAAAAAAGATATTGTTGATAGAGATCGATTGCCCTGCTTCTATTGGTGTAATTAAAAGATCCTGCGTCATTTCTTTATACTCCGGTAATTTACTCAGATCAATATTAGAGTTAACCGAAATAAATCCCCTTTTCTCTGCTAAATAACCATAACTTGTACCAGAAGGCAACACAATAGCATACTCGCCTGTTGTTGGATTAGACACCGCAATGCCTGCTTCTTTTCCATCTGCTAAATTCTCAAAGAAAATTCTAACGCCCGAAACGGGTTCGTTCGTTTTACTATTCATTACTTTTCCTTTTACCAAAACAACCGGTGTAGGTTTTAATGTTTTTACCAACGCTAAAGAATACAGATCATAATCTCCCGGTGTTTCGCCTTCAGAAGTAAAATAAACTTTATTGCCCGAAGCAGACGTAGTAAAAAAAGATTCATCGTGCGATGTATTTACTTTAGGGCCTAAATTCTCAGGAATACTCCAGTTCGTCCATGTATCGTCTAATCTTCTTGTCATATACACATCAGCGCCACCATAACCGGTTAAACCATCTGATGTATAATATAAAGTACGGTCGTCTGCAGCCAAGAATGGCGCACTTTCAATCCCTTTTGTATTTACCTGCGCTCCAAGATTAATGGGCTTTGTCCAGGTGCTGTCGGCTTTCATGGTACTTACATAAAGATCCAATCCTCCGTAAGTATTCTTTTTAATTTCTTTGGCCATTAATAAATATTTCTGGCTGTTAGAAAGATAATAAGCCACCAGATCGCTACTATTAAAATCATCTTCTATCTGTATTGTTTGCGGAAAGCTCCAACCCGTTGGGGTACGGCGACTGATAGAAACGCCCTGGCGCATTGATCCATCCTTGCTGTAAGCATTTCCTAATAAAACAGTATTGCCATCCGGCGAAATAGAATTAATAAAATTCGGAAATTTATTATTCAATGGCTCACCAATATTTTTTGCGGTGCCCCAGGCATTTGCTTTAGCATCCCATTCTGCATACCAGATATCTTCATCATCATCCTTTCCGCCTACATTTCCCGGATCGCGATAGCGGCTAAAATAAAGTGTGTTGCCATCCGGTGAGATCAATGGGCCCATTTCGGGATAAGGACTATTTACACCACCCGTTAGTTTTGTAGCAACCATCGATGATTTTACAATATCCGATTCGCTTAATTTAATTTCCATAGGCTTATCTGATTCTAACAAACCAATAGCATCAATAGCAACAGGAATATCTTTTACAGACTGAAAAATAATTTTCACCGCTGCAATTTTAAAATCAAGTGCAGATGCATCTACATTTAATAATCGACTGCCACTTAAACCTTTTTTAAAAGTGTAAGAGATCACTTCTTTTTCTTTGTCTAAAGAATCGTAAGCAATCACGCGACTGATATAACCAGGATGATTGGATTCTGCCACCAAAATATATTTGGCTTTCATAGGCGTTAAAAAACTTACTTTAATGAATTCTGTTTTTTCACCGCTGCCTTTGGGTTCCCAGGCATTGGCATTTTTGCCGCTACGGGGCAATACGTTTGGTCTTCCCAACACCTGTTTGGAAGAATATTCTTTTGTACCTACCTGCGATGAATGGTCAACTACTTTATAGGCCCATTGCACATTTTGAGAAGTAAGAAAGAAGGGTAATACAAAAAAGAAAAGGATAATAACTTTTTTCATAAACAATTTTTAATTGTACTATGGCAATTGTTATTCCTGTGGGTTGTATTTCATCAAACTGTGGAAATACAGAGTTCACATAAATTGATTTGGGGAGCGTTTCTACATTGTGTAGATTAAACACCCCTTTTTTAATTTTAACCACATAGACACATAGTTTCTTATAGAGCAAAACTATTATTAAAGTAAAACATAGTATTTTCTTTGCAAGCAAAGAAAATTTATGTGAACCTTTTTGCGTTTAGCAAGACCTTTCTTTCTATGTTTCTATGTGGTTAAATTTGTCCGTCAATCCCCCTAACCCTCCCGAGGCAAGCTCGGGACAAGCTCTTTTCAAAGGGGGAAGTAGGACTAAAACTCCAACCTATAACTCAACAATGGCAATAAAGGCGTTTGATACCAATACTTAATGCTTCCTGTTTTCATATCAAAATATTGTCCGCCCACATTTTTACGGTTAGTTGTATTTTGAATATCCAAAGCTAAAGTACTTGTTACGTGTTTGTAATTGCGCTTCACACTTACACGAATATCTAATCGGTAATAATCAGGGTTTTTATTTTCAAAGGTTTTTTCAGTTACATATTTTGCTTTTCCTGCGGCCATTGAAGCTGGCAGGTCGATAGGCGTATAACGGTAACCTCCCACGTAAATAGATTTAATATTAAAACCTATCACACGGCTCTTTCTTTTTTCCGATAAGGTCCATTCTTTACCTGCTGTAAATGTTACAGCGTAATTGGTATTAAAACGTGTGTTATACCAAACATCGTTTGCCGCTTTATACTCTGAATTGTATAAAGAGCTTGATAGAATATAATACAGGTTCTTATGCAGGAAACGCTCGTAAGTTAATTCCATTCCGTAATTTCTGCCAAGACCTTTATTTACTAGAGGATCGGTATTATATCCATCGGTTGCATTCAGCATTGAATAGGTACTTGTTTTATCAGTACTTACAGGCACATTAAATAAATGCTGGTAATACACTTCTGTTTTTATATGAGAGAAATCGTTAATGATACGATCATATCCTAAAACCAAATGATGCGCTTTACTTAATTGTAAATTTTTATTTGGTGTAGCAAATGTATTGTCATCGTTTTCTTTCTTTGCAAAATAAACACCAATGGGCTGTAACTGGCTGTGTAAGCCATAACCCATAGTAAAAATATTTTTTTGAGTAGCTTCATACTTTAAAGAAGCGCGCGGCTCCACCGAATTTGAATTATTTAACAGCAATTGAAAATAATGCAGACCAACATTAGAAGTTAATTTAGGTGTGAGTTTATAATTCCATTGAAAAAAAGCCTGTGCGGTTTGTGTACTACCTTTTACGTTGATACGTTCAATTAAAACAGTAGAATCTCCCATATCACTTTGTGAAAGGTTATAACCTAATTGATTTAAAATTAAACCACTGCGAATATTGCTTTTAGCATTTATCTTTTGTGTATAAACAGAAGACAAAGTAACTTTTGATTGGATAAAATTTTGTTCGTACTCTTTCGTAAAAGTACTGTAATCTTTTCCTAATTTTTTTTCAATGTCACCATTTTGTGTCCCTGAAAATACCAAAGCGGTTTTTAAATAGGATTGATTGCTGAATAGTTTTGTATTGGTCAATCCAATTGCTCCTGTATTTGCATAGAACTTAGAATTGTATCTTGTCCATTCATCCTCTTCCCATTTTAAAGAATCTTTTTTAGCATAAGAGGTTTGATCGCTGATGCCGCCAAAACCAAACATGCTGAAGGAACCTACTTTTTTTGTTGGCAAATAAATATTGAAAGAAAGATCCTGGAAGTTGGTAATGGCATCACCTAAAGGCACACCAATTTTTCCAAGAACAGATAAGGTAGAATAACGGTAGTTGATCAAATACGAACCATCATAACCTTTTTTGAAAGGGCCTTCCATGGCAACATCTGCACCCAACACACCTAACTGAAATGTGTATTCACGTTTTTGATTATTACCCTTACGCAATTTAAGATCAAACACACCTGAAAGTGCATTGCCGTATTCAGCTGCAAAAGCGCCGGTAGAAAAATCGGAATTATTTAAAAGCTGCGAACTTAAAATAGAGATACCACCGCCCGAAGTACCCACATTAGAAAAATGATTTGGGTTTGGGATCTCCACTCCTTCCATGCGCCACAATAAACCGTTAGGTGAATTACCACGAATAGAGATCATGTTATTACCATCGGGACCCGATACTACGCCTGCAAAAGCCAGCGCCATACGCGCGGGATCATTTGCAGCTGCTGCAAACTTTTGTGTTTCTTCAACCGAAAAAGCACGGGTACTTACTGTCGACATTTCATTTAACGGTTTATTTTTTTGAACTTTTGCTGTTACTTCCACTTCATTCATTTGTTTTATATCTTCTTCCAGGTTAACGTTCAACACTAATTCTTTACCGGAGTTTACCGAAAGATTTTGAAGTGCCGAAGGTTTATATCCCAAATAAGTAATATTTAAACTTTGTTTGCCAACAGGTACTTTGGCAAAAGTAAATTTACCGTTCTCATCAGTTGTAGTTACCATTGCCGGATCTATATTCAAAACCTGTATAACGGCTCCTGGTATGGGCGTTTGCGAGATCTTATCAACTACAGTACCACGTACCGTTTGAAAAAGAGTTTGCGAATTTAAAGTGCATACGATGCCACTCAGCACCAATGCTAATAACAATTTTATTTTCATGTTTGGTTTATTTTTTAAATATGGGTTACTCTGCCTGAGCCACTAACATTAAGTGTAACAATGGGTGTGCCTCTGTATTTTATATCACCGCTACCGGATATGGAAGCGTTCAAGGTTTCAGTTACATTCACAGTAATATTTCCAGAACCGCTGATTTTTGCATCCATTGCTGCGGAAATTGCATACTCAGCATCTATGGTTCCTGAACCGCTGATACTGAATTTTCCAGATTGAATAGCACCTCCCGGAATTTTTATATTTCCGCTACCGCTAATGTGTGCTGTTACTGTATGTACATTTAATGTACTTGTAGTGATGTTTCCCGAACCGCTGATCTTAATATCAAGCGCATTTGCATTAATGTTATTTTGAATATTGATATTTCCACTTCCACTAATAAAAACCGACTGCAAATTACCAACATGCACGATCATTTTTATTTTATTGTGACGCCATACGCGCTTTCTATAATCAATAATTAAATTACCATTATCAACTTTAGTGTCCAGCACTTTTAAGATATTTTCTTGTCCGGTGATCTCAATGCTGAAGGTAGAGTCGCGAACCAATTCCACATCTGCATCGCAACGCAGATCAATACCTATAAATGCACCCGCGTTTCTTGTCTCGCTAATATTACTTCCTTTTCCATGAATTCCCCAGATCCTTCCTTTATTGCAAGCCTGTAAGCTTAAGAGGATAATTATTACGGGGATCAAAATTTTAAATGCTTTCATTTTATTTGTTTTTTCTGTTATATAATAGAGACAATTGAATTTTTAGTTACCCCTACTCTTTATTAAAATTAATTATAGCTAAAAATGATATTTAAGTTATGCGATAAACGAAATTTGAATTTCATATCCCAGTTCAATAATCTTGCTCCTGCACTTTGCTTTACTTTTTTTGTTTTTAAGAAAGGATCCAGGTTGATTGAATTTGTATTCTGTAACTGCAGCAATTTGTATTTTTTGCCTGTAACAAGAATAGTTTTGTCGGCAGAAGCTTTTGCCGTTAAAGCAGGATCATCATGCGCTGACAAGATTGTTTGCAGAACAAGGATAAAGCAGAAGCTCAAAACTATTTTCTTAAAATTTTTCATACTATATATTTTCCTGCTCCTCAGAGATCTCTTTAACTGCTAAGTTGGATACAACATAAACAGCTATTACCAAAAGAAAAAAGATACTTAGTTTCATAAATTGTTTGTCTTTATACATTAAAGACAATCCGGAAAGAATAGACCCCTATTTAAAAAGAAAATAATTTAGAAAAAGCGGATAGAAACTTTTCCACCAACCCAGCCTTTCAAATTAAAGCCATTATCGGTCGTATGATCGTATAAGGTGTAGGGTGCGATGTTACTGTATTTTGAAAGATAATCTGCAGAATAAGTATCCGATACATATAAATTAAGCACCGGCCCGGCAGCTACAGAGAATTTTTTAGCGAATTTATATTCCACTCCCCAATACAATCTGTATAATTCGCTTTCGGCATCTTTAAATTCACCTTTACTAACATGATTACTCATTAAAGTAATATCGCTACGTAATTTATTTTTAATAGTAAACGAGGTCCCTAGTCCGTAACCATAAGACCATAAAGGCTCTGAAGAAGAAGGGTCGATGCCTGCATTAAAAATATTATAGAATTTACTAACGCCTGTTCTAAAACCAAGATTAGCTTTAAATATTTCATCGCCTGATATTTCTAATTGATGAACACCACTTTTTACAAAACTAAAAAAACCTATTGGCAAGCCTTTACACGAATCTGAAATATTTACCACAGCTACCTGTAAACCTTTTTTTACATATTTAGCATGATTGATAAAACCGGCAATTTGAGTCCCTTCTAACTCTTTTGCATGATTTATAAAACCTGTAACCTGTATTCCTTTTACATCACGTAAAGCACAATTCACAAAACCCGCAGCCTGTAAACCTTCAACCCGTTTTGCATAATTCACATAACCTGCCAGTTGAGCACCTTTTACGTTACCAAAATTTGCATTTACAAAACCCGTAGCGCTCACACCGTTTAACTCGCCCAAATTTATATTTGTAAAACCTGAAGCCTGAAATCCTTTCATGCTTGATCCTGTAACATTAAAAAAGCCTGCCAATTGTGTTCCTTTAACGGTATCGCCCACAAGGTTAAAAAAGCCGGCCATCTGCACACCTTTTACATTTTCTTTATCCACATTAAAAAAACCACCGATCTCTAAAGCATCTGTACCTCTTGCATAACCACCAAAAATATTGAATGAATATTTATTAGTAACATTGCCCGAAAGCTTATGATTAGTGCCAATGAATGGAAGTAATGAAACCTGCACGTTGCGGCGCAAAGTATCTTTAACATTTAATGTATTTATATAGGCCGAAAATTTATCCGCAACTTTCACAGTAAAATTCTCCAACTCACGCAGCTTTTGTTTCCAGAGAATAGAATCTTTTTTTGTTGAATCAACCGGATTAAGGGTAATAAAGGTCATGCTGTTGGTTTGCAGTTCGCCAAGAATAATAGATGTGTCCTTATAATTTTCTTTATTAATGATGATGCTTTGATTTTTAATGGGGAGGGACATAGAGTAATAACCGTAATCATCGGTTGTTACCGATTGTAAAGTGGTTTTATCGTAAATGGTAACATTGGCTAATTTTTTATCGGTTGCTTTATCATATACGTAACCATTTATTTCTGCTTTCTTAGGATTTTTTTCAATTATTCTCTCTTTAAGAATAATGTAATTATTTTTTGCCTTGTAAGAAATTGAATTTGGAAGCAATAAGGCCAAAGCTTCGCGTACCGTTTTATGTTTTATATTAATAGAAACCGGTGGCAGATCGTTAATGATATTGGATGAATAGGAAAATACCAAGGCCGTTTGCTCTGCCATTTTATTTAAAGCAACACTTACCCGCTCATTAGTAAGTGCTAAAGACACCTCCCTTTCAAGTGGCGGAGTAACTGAGAAGCAAAAAGCAGAACTCAGTAAAAAACTAAAAAGAAAAATAAACCTTTGCATGGATCTTTTTATTGCGCTTTGGTTTTGCTTTTAAGAATGACCGAAGTATCCCGTTTCTCAATTTCAAGATCAAGGGTTTCGGCAATGATACTGATCACAACATCTACAGGCTCATTATTAAATTCAACCGATAATTCTTTATTGCCTAATTGTTCATCATCCAGATCAATATTTACATCGTACACATTATTAATTTGCCTGATCACTTCATCCAATGATGTACCGTTAAAATTAAACACTCGTGAACGGTAGCTTGCTACATTCTCAGCCGGTTCCAAAACACCTTTTATAAATTGTTTGGTAGTAATATTATAAATAGCTTTTTGGCCTTTAGTTAAATTTAAACCTGAATCGGTTGATGTGTAAAATTGTACTTCACCACTCTCTACCATTACTTCAATAGTGTTAGTGCCGGGTATAGCTTTAACATTAAAGGCTGTACCAATATCTTTTATTACCACATCATTAATAACAATTTCAAAAGGCTGTTTTTCGTTATGCACAACTTCAAAAAACGCTTCACCTTTTAATTTTACGCGACGTGCACCTTTATCGGCAACATAACTTACTTCTGAATTTTTATTGATAAAAACTTTACTGCCATCCGGTAATGTATCCAATACTGTTTTATTTACAGCTGCATATTGAATTGGTTCCTCTGCTTTTGGATCAATAATAAACTTCACTAAAAAGCCTAAAGCTACCACAACTAATAAAGCAGCTGCGGCACGTATAATTGTTGCGCGTTTAAATAAAGGAATAACTTTTGTTTCACCAGAAATGCGTTCGTCTAATTTATTCCAGGCAGCAGTCGTGTTTACATTGTATTCGATCTTTACATTATTAATGGCAGAAAATAATTTTCTGCTTTGTTCAAAATACTCTCTGTTCTCTTCCGACTCATTTTCCCATGCTTTAACAAGCGTAACCTCTTCTTTTGATGCATCTCCCGAAAGCACTTTCGCAATTAAGTCGTCTCTATTTTCTATATTCACCATATCAACAAATTAATTAATGAATAATAACCAAATTAATAAATGCAGATGATCCTTTAATCGCTCTCTCATGATCTTTAAGGCCTTGCCCATATGATTCTCAACTGTTTTTACAGAGATGTTCAATTGCTCGGCGATCTCTGAATATTTTAAATTCTCAAAGCGACTCAATTTAAAAACAACACCGCATTGCTCAGGCAATGAAGCAATAGCCTCATTGATCTGTTTTCCTAATTCTTTTGCCTGTACTATTTTTGAAGCATCATCAAAACTGGCATCTGCCGTTTTTTTATAATCTTCGGCATACACGCTTTTTATTTTTACATGTTTTATTTTATTTAAACAATCATTATGCACCGCTCGGTATAAATACGATTTAACAGAGCTGTTTATCTGTATCGTTTCCCGCTTATTCCACAAATTATAAAACATGTTTTGCACTATTTCTTCCGATTCGTCAATATCTTTAAGTATAGAGCAGGCATAATTACACAAAGGCTTATAGTATGCTTTGAAAACCTGTTCAAATGCATTTTTATTGCCTTCGCTTATTAATTGCCAATATTGTTGTTCGCTTATCTCCACTTTTCGGAAAAAATTCCCTACAAAGATACATTTTAACCCAAACCACAAAAACGAAAGCCAATAATAAGCTAAAAGCCTTGTGTTAACTGGGTTTTGCAAAAAACAATATGCCCTAACAACTATAAGACAATCGAAAATGAAGGTACCCCTACTACCTTTTAAAAATAATTTCAGGCGGTTTTTTGAACTTTGGCCGATTTACTGAAGGCCTTTTTGATATAGAGATAATCGATATAATATAAAACCTTGATAGAGACCATATTATTTTGGGCCGTGTTTACCGAACCTTTGAAATTTTCGTAATAATCATTAATGATCTCACTATTGCGTTTTAAAACAGAATTTTTCCAAACAATGTTCAATTCACTGCCCGGAGCAAATTGCCAAAAATATACCATATCAATATTGAAGGCATTGTAATTTACATTGTGATCGTTTTGATAGGCATATGAGTTTAAATAACCGTCATCACCCAACTGATAATACTCACTGTATTGTGCTTTAGACCAATAATGTCTTAAACGAAACGATAATGACATTTTATTGGTGAATTTATAAACACTGGTAAATGTGTTACTAACGGTTTGCGTATTGCGACGTCCAAAAGTAATTGTGTCGCTATTGGAATCGTAATGTACAAAGCCAATATCATCGGTCTTAATATTATTTGCTGCCTCGTAAATAAAAGATAGTTTATTGCTTGCCCGGTAACGTGGTGTTATAACAAGATTAATATAGTTGCGATCATTCTCGTTAAACACCCTGTAACTGGTAGAAATATCCAAAGCAAAAGGCTTACGGTAATCACTCGAAATAAAACCACCTGCAGCATAATTTACAGGGTATGTATAAAATCTACCAAAAATACGGGGCTCATAATAATCATAGGTAATAACAGGTTCAGCTCCATAATTTATACCACAAGTAAAGAATTGTTTTGTAAAAGTGGTTGTGTGATTACCATAAATACCAAAATTCCAGAAAGCATTTGGTACATACATACGCTGGTAAGAAATGTAAACATTATTGTACATGTTATTTACCTTCCAGAATGGTTTGTAAATATTATAATTAAGATCAAGTCCCGTTTCAACATTATTTGAAAGCAATAAAATACCAAGATCGTTGGGGTCATATTTATCGGTATTGATAGAATTATAAACGTTCCATTTAAAATTGCCGCCGCTTTTCCCAAAATCGAGTTTAGCACTGTAACCTGTATATGGCCCTGCGCTATCGGGATACAGTAAATTACTGGTTACTGCGCTTCCCCCAATTGTATACATATTGGCCTTATCATTAAATCTAAAACCTGCGCCGGTAACATTGGCGTCGTAAAAATGCCCTTCTCGCGTAACATTGGTGTTTATAAAATTAACGAACGAATTATTTTTTAAAGCCTGATCTAATACCACAATATTATAATTGGTAAGCGGCGACGTTAAAATACGCCTTGTGTTTCCTAACGTATCCTGCACTGTAGCATACGTATTGTTTGATAAGGAATTAAAAACACCTATACCCAATTTTTTATTGGTACGCCCTGATAATTTTGTA
The DNA here is from genome assembly GCA_032229505.1 of Bacteroidota bacterium. Lineage (GTDB taxonomy): Bacteria > Bacteroidota > Bacteroidia > B-17B0 > Aurantibacillaceae > Aurantibacillus. The sequence goes on along the minus strand of JAVTWD010000095.1, from coordinate 114,199 downwards.
GCATTTAATAATTGCGTTTGCGACGGATTTTTAATTACTTTTTCTCCATCACCTAATTGCGAATACACTTCTCCATAATTTATAGGCACTCCACCTACGCGCCTAGAATAGAACAAACCTCCTTTATTGAACAGCTCGGTACCTTCGGTAAAAAAAGGTCTGCGTTCCTGGAACTGCACTTCAAAGGGCGATAAATTCAAAACCTGGTTATCGGATTGCACCTGGCTGAAATCAGGTACCAATGTCATATCCAGAGTAAAAGCATCTGAAAGGCCATACTTTACATCCATGCCTCCACTCAAATTATAAGTAAGATCCTTAACATCTTTATCGTTATAAGGATAATGATTAACGATGCTTGCTATATATGGCGAAAAAGATAAACGTACAGGAGGCTTGATATCTTTTAGGCCTGTAAGATCGCCAAATTGTCTAACAAGTGCATTGATCTTGGGATTTACAGGATTCCAAAAAGAATTTTCACGCAAGCGGCGCACTTTACGGATAATATTAAAGCCCCATGTTTGAACTTCTTTTTCAGCAAAACGCAAAGCAGAATAAGGAATGCGCATTTCAACCGCCCAGCCTTTTTCGTTGATCTTTACTGAGCTCATCCACACTGCATTCCAGTCAAAATCCTGCGTATCCGGGCTGTAACGCGCGTCTATCTGGGTTCCGGCTGATGTTACAAAAAAGCCATAGGCATTTATATCGTCATTATAGGTATCAAAAAAAACACCAAATAATTCTGCGTTGGCTTCATTATCGCGTGTACTTAACTCTTTTAAGATGCTATCAGGAGATGTATCATAAAGATCGGCAGCAATATAAATGGCCACATCATCATATAACACTTTTACTTCTGTTTTTTGCTCGGTTGGTAAGCCCGGATGAAGATCGCGTTGTATAAAAACATCAGCAACCTCTGCCTTTGTCCAGCAAGTATCATCCAATATACCATCTATTTTAGGGCTAACAAAAGTACGAACAGCATTAAGCGATTTTTGTTGCGAAAAACCGGTACAGCACGAAATAAAAAATAAGAGTATAATACGGGCCTTGTTCATAATGCCAGTACTAAAGTAGCTATTCATAAAATGCTATTTATCCCCCTTTTGAGGTGAAAATCTACCAAGTACATTCATAAATAAATATTTTTAATAAATTAACACTTATATTGTAAAGATACAAGGTGATTTTATAGAGATTTTTCTCAAAAAAATTCTAATATTAATGTATCTTTAGCCCTCTGATTACATGCAAAATGTAAGAAGGGTGGATTTTATTTATAATTGAAAGAAGAAGGTACTTAATATGTGGAAATATTTCTCGGGAGTTTTATTAAGAAATAAATTAGCATTTACGATCAGTGTTGTGCTCTTAACCGCTTTTATGGGTTGGGAAGCATCTAAAATGGAGCTTTCGTATGAGTTCGCAAAAATATTACCCGATACCGACAGTACTTTTATTGAATACCAGACTTTTAAAAAACGTTTTGGCGAAGATGGCAATGTAATGGTAATGGGTTTTGCCGATAAAAACCTTTTTCAATTCGAAAAATTTAAAGACTGGACCAAATTAAATGACGATCTAAAAAAGATACAGGGGGTAAAAAACATCATGTCGGTACCAACTGCTTTCAGATTAGTGAAAGATGATAGTTTGGAGAAATTTAATTTTGTTCCGCTTATTCAAAATCCCATCTCTTCCCAAAAAGAGGTGGATAGTTTAAAGAACGAAATTTTAAACATGCCTTTTTATGAAGGCATTATTTATAACAAAGAAACAGGAGCCAACCTTGTAGCTATTACATTCACTAAAAAAGATCTTGATTCGAAACGCCGTTTAGATATGGTGAAAGAGATAAAAGCTTTGGGTGATGTGTTCTCAAAAAAATATAATGTAGATGTGCATTATTCGGGCATGCCTTACATTCGCTCGCAATTAATGACCAAGGTAAGAGCCGAGATGACCTTGTTTTTAATTTTAGCCGTAATTGTTACTGCCATTATTTTGTGGCTATTCTTCCGTTCGTTTTCTACCGTTATTTTTTCATTGATCGTGGTGATCATGGGCGTGATCTGGTCTATAGGTATCATGTACCTGTTTGGTTATAAGATCACCGTACTCTCCGGTTTAATTGCGCCATTAATAATGGTAATAGGTTTACCTAATTGTATCTTCCTTATTAATAAATACCAAAGCGAATTTTTAGCGCATGGTAATAAAATGAAATCACTATCAAGAAGTATTGAGACCATTGGTGTAACTTTATTTTTAGCAAACATAACAACAGCCATTGGTTTTGGTGTATTGTATTTTACCAAAAGCTCGATGTTGGTTGAATTTGGTGTTGTGGCCGCAATAAGTGTTTTAGCAACCTATGCCATTACTTTAATTTTAATACCGGTAATTTTAAATTATTTACCTAACCCAAAACCAAAACACACCAAACACCAGGAAGGAAAACGCATAAATAAAATATTAGACATTATTGATATGCTGGTGCAAAAACACCGCATGGCTATTTATGTTATTACAACAGTTATTACTGCTGTATCCTTATGGGGAATGATGTTTATTGACATGAACGGTTATGTGGTAGATGACCTTCCTGAAAAAGATCCTGTTTACACCGACCTTAGTTTTTTTGAAAAGAATTTTAAAGGTGTTTTACCATTTGAAATTTCGGTAGATGCAAAACACCCTAATGGTTTAATGGAAAATAATGCACGTGCTATTTATAAAATAAAACGTTTGCAAAAATTAATGGCAGAATATCCCGAATTCTCAAAACCCTTATCAATTGTTGAAGGATTGAAGTTTTCTTACCAGGCCTATAACGATGGCGATGCTAAATACTATTCATTGCCAAGCATTAGCGATCTTAAAACATTGTCAGGTTACTCCGGTTCATTAAAAGGGCAAAGTAACAGGCTTCAAACCTTTATGGATACGGCCAAACAAGTTACACGTGTAAGTTACCAGGTAGCAGATATTGGTTCTAAAAAAATGAAAGAATTGATGAAAGGATTACGCCCGAAGATCGATTCTATTTTTGATCCAAAAGAATATATTGTTGGTACAACAGGACACAGTTTAGTGTTTTTAAAGAACAACGATTACTTACTTTCAAATTTATTAGAGAGCTTATTGATAGAAATCATTTTAATTGCCATTGTTGGCATTGCCTTATTCCGTTCGGTTAGAATTATTATTCTATCAAAATTGCCATGTTTAATTCCGCTTATTATTACTGCGGGTATTATGGGCTTTTTAGATATCCGTTTTAAACCTTCCACTATTTTAATTTTTAGTATAGCCTTTGGTATTTCTTCCGACGGTACCATTTACTTTTTAACCAAGTACAGACAGGAATTAAAAAAGATGAAGGGCCCTGCAGAGGCTATTTCTGCTGCCATACATGATACAGGTTTAAGTATGATCTATACTTCTATTATTTTATTTTGTGGCTTTGCCATCTTTGCTGCGTCAAGCTTTGGTGGTACAGTTGCTTTAGGCGTTTTAGTGTCATTAACCTTATTAATGAGTATGTTCACTAATTTAATTTTGTTACCTGCAATTTTATTATCTATCCATACCAAAAAAACAAAAAAAGAAATTACCGATGAACCCTTGATCGATCTTGAAGAAAGTATGGATGAACGCGGTAAAGATCTTACCGATATTTGATCAGCATAGTATAAAGCTTCATTTAACAGCGTCTTTAAAAGCTATAGTGAATGAAAACAATTTTATATAATAAGATCTTTAAATTATCATTTGCTTTGATCCTGCTTTTCGGCTTGAGCTGCTGCCAACCTGTAAAAGTATCACAAAGCTATTGCACTCCGCATTTTACAAAAGGAAATCAATTTGAAGGCGGCGCAAATATTGGAGCGTCAGGTTTTAACGGATATGTAACGTATACACCATTAAAGTATTTTGCCTTACAAGTAAATGGTTTCAGCTATCCGGGTAATTTTTATACATACACACTTGAAGGAGCTGCAGGCTTCTATCTGCCATACAAAAAATACGTTTTCGCAATTAATGGCGGTTATGGAAAATTAGACTGTGACTGGGAATTAAGAGATTTCAGAGGGTACAGCGGTTATACACTTAATCATCTTAGTTATTATTCAGAAAACACTTTTATTCATGCATATTACTCCCACAAAAAAGATAGTACCAATAAATTTTATAATGGTTTTTCGTTTAAGTTTAGTAATTCCTTCGATCATTATAGATATGGTTCTGCCTTAGCAAATAGCTCCTCCGGTTTTCCTCATTTAAATAATAGAACCTACTTTACACAAAGCTATGAGTTCACTTATTTTCAAAAAAAACGTTTAGCTAATAAATTATACTGTAGTTTAAATGCGGGCTTTCGTTATACTGACAACTCACCAGATACTGATGTTTTTGGACTTATTTTAAGATTTGGATTGGTACTTAAATTATAATTAAATGCAAAAGAAAATCAACTTCACTTTTCGCACAGCCTCTCATAAAGACAAAGATCAACTCAAGCAGCTTGGATTAGTTTCTTATGGACAATATGCGCCCATCTTAACACCTGACAATTGGGAGAAATTAAGTACCGGCCTTAATGATGACGAAAAATTAATTACACTTATAAACCAAAGTACAGTTTTTGTTTGTTGCGATAATGAAAAAATAATTGGCATGGCTTATCTTGTACCACACGGAAACCCCTGGGATATTTTTAAACCTGAGTGGTCTTACATACGCATGGTGGGCGTTAACCCTGCATACACAGGTAAAGGCATTGCAAAAAAATTAACTCATTTGTGTATTGAACAGGCAAAGAAGACCAATGAAAAAGTAATTGCTTTACACACATCTGAATTTATGGATGCAGCAAGACATATTTACGAAAACCTTGGCTTTAAAAAACTTCAGGAAATTCCGGAAAGACTAGGAAAAAAATATTGGTTGTATACTTTAGAACTTTAATATGAATAAAAGAAATACGCTCTATTTATTATCCTGTTTCGCTTTCATTGGCTTATTTAGTCTGTTTTCTTTTAACACGAAAGAGATCTCAAACACTGACAAAATTATCAGCTATATCGTAGACGCTAAAACACAAGACCTTAAATTATACTGGAAAGATGATAGCGCCAAAAATTTTAAAAGTATTTTGAAATTAAAGAACTGGTTGGAAACTAAAAAGAAAAATTTAGTATTTGCCATGAACGGAGGCATGTATATGGAAGATAATGCACCTCTTGGGCTTTTTATACAGGAAGGAAAAACTATACGATCAGTAAACATAGCTTCAGCCTCTAGGGGAAATTTTTACTTAATGCCAAACGGCATATTTTATATTAAGGATGATAAAACTGCTTATGTAAGCACAACTGCGGATTTTGTAAAGACGAAGAAAAATCATAAAATAAATTACGCTACACAATCAGGGCCAATGTTGTTGATCGACGGCGAGGTCCATTCTGAATTTAAAGAAGGTTCTTCCAATTTAAATATTCGTAATGGCGTTGGTATTTTACCGGATGGCAAAGTGCTTTTTGCTATGTCTAAAGAGCCTATTAACTTTTATGATTTTGCCATGTACTTTAAAAAATCAGGTTGCAAGAATGCTTTATACCTTGATGGCTTTGTATCTCGCACCTATTTACCGGAAAAGAACTGGACACAAACCGATGGCAATTTTGGAGTTATTATTGCAGTAACTACCGGTAAGTAATTACAATTTTACAACCTTATCTGCCAATACCAAATAATAATCTGAATCTTCTTCCCTATCCATTAAATACAAGCCTGTCAACTCACCAAATGCAGGTAAAATAAACTGGTTCCCATTAAAATAAAAACAAGGCAATTTTACCGACTGCTTTGCCTCACCAAATAATTTTATGCCGGGATGAATATGTCCGCAAAAATTTATTTTAGTATTTTGATCCAAAGGATGATGAGAAAAGATAAAATTGTCCTCTACAAGATATTCAGCCTTCAATAAATTTGGCATCGTATAATGACCATCTTTTAAAATATCGTGATTCCCTTCAATTAAAATAAATTGCATTTGCGGATATTGAAGCAATAAAGATTTAAACCACAACCATTCTTTATTATAATCACTATGAAAAAGGTCTCCCAAAATTAAAACAGACTGGGGTTTCCATGTATCGAGTAAAAAATGAAGCTTATCAATGTCTTTTAAATGACTTTCCATTGGCATGGCTATTCCCTGCTTTCTGAAATGCGAAGTTTTACCCAAATGCAAATCACTTAAAATAAGTTGTTTTAATACAGGGCGATAAACAGCCTTTTGAGGTAACAAATACAACACCTCATCCGCTAAATATATTTCAGTATATTGATATTTCATTTTTGTATGGAAGTTAAAATTTTATCAATACGGCTTTGAATATCTTCGTTACTGAATTTTTCCCTTAAGGTATCTACTAAAATAGGAAACGAGAACGGTGTTGGCTTTTCGGGATAGGTGACAGTTATTTTTTGTTTGCTTATACGGTCAAAAGCATTTTGCATGCGCGTGATCTCGAGCTGAAAATCAAGGATCTCATCGTAGGCTTGTCTTAATAACAAATTGTCTTTTTCATAGTCTTCAAACACTTTAAAAAATAATTGCGAAGAAGCCTGGATATGCCTTGTTTTTTTTTGATGACCGGGATAACCCGTAAATATTAATCCCGCTATGGTTGCAATATCTCTGAACTTCCGATTCGCCAATTCAATAGAATTCATGCTTTTTAAAACATCATCATAAATAAATTCAGGTGAAAATAAATTATTATCCAGCACAAGATCAACATCCACTTTTTTGTCGCTCAATAATTCAAATCCGTAATCATTCATAGCAATAGAAAAAGTAAAGGGTTCTAACAAACCTATACGGTAGGCCAAAATTGCGGCCATTCCTTCGTGAACAAACCTTCCTTCAAAAGGATAAACAAATAAATGATAGCCTTCACGTGTTTTAAACTGTTCAATCAGCAATTCATTTTTACCCGGTAAGTATGATACTCTATTTTGTAATTCGAGTAAAGGTGATAATTGCTTTAATTCTTCATTATCAATTTTATTATGTTTATAATCATCCAGCTGTTTACGAATACTGTTAGAAAGCTGGTAGGATAATGGCAACCTGCCACCCAGCCAAGCCGGAACTATACCGGTATTTTTTTTACTTGCCTTTACACGCGCTGCCATGTCTTTTACAAGCACCAGCTCCAGATTTCTGCCGCCAAACCAAAACACGTCACCGGGCTTTAGTTTGGAAATAAAATTCTCTTCCACCATGCCTATCTTTTTTCCACCCATAAACTTTACGTGCATCATACTATCGCTTACAATGGTACCAATACTTAAACGATGCCGCATGGCAATGGTGCGGTTAGTAACTTTATAGACACCATCTACAAAGACAACTTTATGATATTCGTCATACACTTTTAAAGAATTTCCACCGGTTACAATAAAATCAATACACCAGTTAAATTCTTCTCGCGTAATACTTTTAAAACAATGTGTGCCTTTAACTTCTTCAAATAGTTTATCGGCTGTAAAACCATCGGATACTGCCAACGTCACCATATATTGTATAAGTACATCAAAAGAGCGCACATAAGGCACCCTGTTCTCTAATAAATTATTTTCGATAGCATAACGTATAGCGCTTCCTTCAATTATTTCTAAAGAATTTGTAGGCACAAACCATATTTTACTTAAAGCCCCGGGATGATGCCCGCTTCTACCAGCCCTTTGCATAAACCGGGCGATACCTTTTGGCGAACCGATCTGAATAACGGAATCTACACTGTGAAAATCAACACCAAGGTCGAGGCTAGAAGTACAGATAACCGCTTTCAGACTACCAGTATGTAAATTATCTTCCACCCATTTACGTATATCGTCGCTTAAGGAACCGTGGTGCAAGGCCATTTGTCCTGCAAGATGTGGAGCGGTTTCGAGTAATTTCTGGTACCAGATCTCTGCCTGTGAACGCACATTTACAAAAACCAAAGTTGTGTTACTGGCCTCTATTATAGGAATTACCTTAGGCAAAAGTTTAATTCCTAAATGACCTACCCAGGAATATTTTTCTACTACATCCGGATAAATTGTTTCTATAATTATTTCTTTTTCAAGATCTGTTTTTATAGTTACAGAACCTTCATTTTTATCACCAAGTAGTATTTCCTTCGCTTCTTCCATATTACCAATGGTGGCCGAGATTCCCCAGATCTTTAAAGCGGGATTAACAGCTTTTAATCTTGACAATGCCAATTCAACCTGCACACCGCGTTTGCTTCCCATTAATTCATGCCACTCATCTACAACAATAAATTCCAGGCCGGAAAAAAATTTATCATATTCTTTTGATGCTAAGATCAATTGTATGCTTTCAGGCGTAGTGATCAAAGCATGAGGAGATTTTTTACGTTGCTTTGCACGTTCGGCTATTGTTGTATCTCCTGTACGTAATGCAATTTTATAATTCAGTTCAAGGTCTTTTGATACTTGTTGCGTGGCCAATAATATTTCTTTTGATAAAGCACGCAGTGGTGTGATCCATAAACAATGTAAGCCGCTTTCTTTTGTTTTTTTCTTTTGTGGATATTTTTTATAATACGATTCTAAAATGCCAAACCAAATGGCATATGTTTTTCCGCTACCCGTTGGTGAATTTAGTAAACCGCTTCTATTTTCATCAATAGCTTGCCAGGTTGCTTTCTGAAAAGCAAAAGGCTTCCATTTTTTTTGTTTGAACCATTTGGCAGCGATGCTCATAAATGTTATTTATGTTAGTTCGAGTGCAGCCGAGGACATTATACACTTTTCGACTCCACTCAAAGTGACAGTTCATTAAACCGAATTTAATAACTGTAAAAGATCTTCTTTTGTATTGATCTCTTCTTTCTTTTTATCTTTTCTCCAACGCAATATTCTTGGAAAACGCAAAGCAATACCACTTTTATGCCTCGGCGATGCATTAATACCTTCAAAAGCAATTTCAAACACCAACTCCGCTTTTACACTTCTTACCGGACCAAACTTTTCAATCGTATTACGTTTTATCCAGTTATCTACTTCCACCAATTCTTTATCCGTTAAGCCGCTGTATGCTTTTGTAAATGGTACCAGCTCACCATTATCCCAAATGGCAAAAGTATAATCCGTATACAAATTCGCTCTCCGTCCGTGGCCCGATTGCGCGTAAATTAAAACCGCATCTACAGTGTAAGGATCTACCTTCCATTTCCACCATTTGCCTCTCCGGCGACCTGTTTCATAAATGCTGTCTTTATGCTTTAACATCAAACCTTCACAACCAAGTATTTTGGATTCATTTCTAAGGTCGTTTAATTTTTCCCAATCATTGCACTGTAATAAAGGCGATAATTTTAAAAGGTCGTTATTAATCTTTATAATTAATTCCTCTAGTAATTTTCTTCTTTCACGTAAGGGCTTTTTACGGATATCTTCACCGTTATATTCTAAAAGATCATAACACATCATACATAAAGGCACTTCACTTAATGTTCTTTTAGACACATTTTTACGTCCTATACGTTTTTGCATTTCGTTAAACGACATTATTTTTTCGTTCTTAAAAGGTAAGATCTCACCATCTAAAACTGTTCCGTTAGGTAAGCTATCTTTTAACGAAGAGAATTCAACAAATTTGTCCGTCATTAACTCTTCTCCCCTGCTCCAGATGTGAATAGATCTATTACGCACAATTATTTGTCCACGAATACCGTCATATTTCCTTTCGATTTGCCAATCGTTAATGTTACCTAGATCTACAAAGGCAACATCTAATTGATAGGCTAAATAAAAAGGATAAGGTTTTGAATCATCAAAAGAAGAAGACTCATCCGATAATAATTCTTTTAGATCTGATGTTTGTGGTAGCCATGTGCCCATTAATTTATGTGCGATCACCTTATCATCTATAGAATGTGTTTTAGCTAAGGCTTTAAATATTAATTGTTGAGATACCCCAACGCGAAAGCTGCCGGTGATTAATTTATTAAATACAAATAACTCGTCTTTTGAAAAATTATTCCAAAAAGAAAGTAACCATTCTTTTTTTTCTTCCTCAGTTTTAGAATAAATTAAAATAATTTCATCCATCAAATCACTTAAAGATTTGTCAGAATTATTTTCATTAGTAGGGATCAATAAACTGATCGTTTCAGCCAGATCACCTACTACATCATAAGAATCCTCAAACAACCAATATGGAATGCCCGCCAATTCTGTAGCCCAGGTTTTCATATCCGTTGTTTTAATAGGACGTTTTGGTCTGCGGCCTGTTAATAAAGCAATGGCCCAAATAGCATCTTTTGAATTGGTACGATTAAAATAATTAACCATGGCATTTACCTTTTCGTTAGTTTTTGTGGTTTGATCCAACTCGCTGTATAATTGGGTAAATGCTTTCATTCTTTTTCTTCCTTTACATTTTCAGAAGAATCATTCTCAATTCCTTCTCCTTCAAATAAAGTTTCCACCTCAACGGCATTTAGTTTATAATTTTCCCTTAACCATTTTGCATAAACAGATTTATAACCATGTGTTACGTAAATATTTTCCGCACCTGTTGCAAGTACTGCTTGATTCAGCCCTTGCCAGTCTGCATGATCGCTCATCACAAAACCTTTATCTGCATTTCGTCGTCTTCTTGCTCCGCGTAATTGCATCCAGCCACTGCAAAATGCCAATTTATAGGGATCGAAACGACGAAGCCAGGGCGAACCTATGACTGAACCGGTTGCAACAACAATGCCCGGGTTGAGCTGCTCTTTTTTAAAGTCTTGCGTAAATTTTATATAACGCGAATTATCAAAACCTAATGCCTCATTGGTATTATAAATAGTAGAATGCAATAAAATTGGTTGCTCGGTTCTTAAAGCATGTAGTACTCTTTGCGCCTTTCCTAAAGCATAAGCAATGATAATTGAATTTAATCCTTGTGCAGCGTTTTCGTTCACCCATGTATTTAACTGCAAATTTATTTCTAAAGCCTGCGGAAAATTATACACCGGCAAACCAAAAGTAGATTCGGTTACAAAGTGCTGACATTTTACAGGCTCAAAAGGAATAGTAAAACCATCATTCTGCACTTTGTAATCACCTGAAATAACCCAGACCTCACCCATATATTCTAAACGAACCTGTGCTGAACCGATTACGTGGCCGGCCGGATGAAGACTTATAGTTACACCATTGATATTTATAGTTTCATAATAATTTAAGGTTTGAAGAACAATATCACCCAAACGATAACGTAAAATAAATTCAGAATCTTTATGCGCCAGGTAATATTTGCTGCCCGTTCTTGCATGATCAGAATGGGCATGAGTAATAATAGCTTTATTAACGGGTTTCCAGGGATCGATGTATACATCTGCCTGCCTGCAATAAATACCACTATTTGTAAATTGTATTAGCACTTTTAATAAACGCTATTTTACAAAAAAAGTTCATTTGATTGGGGAAATATTTTTCCCAAATTGTGGTATTGGTAAGCTAAAATATCTTAAAACGTTTTTTATGGCGCGGTATTGACTTTGCTATTTATAAAAACATGAAACCAATTATCAATTTATTTTTAAAAAGTGCTATTATCACAATTAACCCTGACATGATCGTTTTTAAAGATATAATATCTGTTGAACAAGCTCAGGATATTATTCTAACATTTACAAGAAAACTAAAATAATGATAATGGATAAATTCATATTTAAATTCTTATTGGTTATTGTATTGCTGCCGGTTATTGGCTTTGCTTTGTGGTGTGGCATACATATACATGATCTTACCAACGAACGCGCAGAGTTAAAAAAAGATTACAGCGAATTAAATAATATTCAGCACGGTCTTTTATCGGTTGATGCCTGGAGCGCGCATGTTAAAGAAGTGGTAAACGAACAAATAGATTCGTTTGAATTTAGTGATGTGCAGGAAGATACTTTAAAAGCTCAACTGAATAAAATATTAAATTCGGTTATTACGAAAGCCAACACTATGGTAAATAAAAAGCAAACACGAATTGATAAAAGAATTAAAAAGTTTGCTATTAAACAGTTTGTTGATGTGGATAAAGTACGCGAAAAAGTGCCGGAGTTTTCAGAAACCATTATTAAAGAATTAAAAAAACCCGGTAGTAGAGAAAGGCTTAAATTTTTAGCAAAAGATAAGGTACAGGAGTTTGCTGAAAAAACACATGATAGCCTTGATTCCGATGCAAATGTTGTAGGATTATTAGCAAAATACAACGCCTCAACTGTGCCTGAATTTAATGGCTATATTACAACAAAAGTACAACTACTACAGCAAAAAACTTATAATCTTACCTATGGTATGGTTGCTTGTTTGATTTTTTTTCTTTTACTGTGGCTGGCATTAAGAAACCAAACACCACTTCATAAACCATTTTTTGTTTTATCGGTATTGCTTGGATTAATAACACTGGTAATAGGTTTAATGGCGCCAATGATAGAAATTGATGCACGTATTAAAGAACTTAACTTTTTATTGGTAGGAAAACCATTGGTATTTAACGACCAGGTTATTTTTTACCAAAGTAAAAGTATTTTAGATGTTGTACATATTTTAATTGCCACGGGTAAAGCAGATTCTATTTTTGTTGGAACACTTATTTTAATTTTCAGTGTTATATTTCCTATCACAAAACTTATTTGCACTGAAGTATATTTATTAGGGAGCGAAAAAGTGAGAGCCAATAAAGTAATAGATTTTTTCGCTTTTAAATCCGGCAAATGGTCTATGGCCGATGTAATGGTAGTTGCCATTTTTATGGCCTATATTGGCTTTAAAGGCATACTGGATTCGCAGTTAGAGCACTTGAATGTAAGAACAAAAAATCTTGCTACCATTGCTACTAACGAAACCTCTTTGCAGCCAGGTGTAATTTTATTTGTATGGTACGTAATATTCGGATTAGTGCTTGGTGCCATTCTTAAAAAGATAACTTTAAAAGAAAAGCTCATTGATCTTGGGAAATTAAGATTCATAAAAAAGAAAAAGATCATTTTAGAAGTTCCAAAAACCGATATTCAGAATATGGAAAAATAATTTTTATTATCATGTGTTCTTATTATAAAATTTGTTAGCTTTAATCTTATGAGCAATATACCTTTTACAACTATTGACTGGAGCGGCATTGAAAGAACAGAACACAAAGGCGAGACCGGCACCTCTTTTTGGCAAACCTTACAATTTGGCGGTCTACGCATACGCATTGTTGAATATTCTGAAGGCTACCTGGCTGATCATTGGTGCGAAAAAGGCCATATAGTACATTGCCTTGAAGGAGAATTTACAAGCGAATTAAAGACCGGTGAAAAAGTAATGCTTAAAAAAGGAATGAGCTATGTTGTATCTGATAATTTAAGTTCACATCGCTCACTTTCAAAGGTACCGGTAAAATTGCTGATCGTTGATGGTGATTTTTTGAAAACTTAGACTGTTGCTTCCTTAAACTTCCCTGCTTTCTTTTGGTGTTTTTTAGTTTCAAAAGCTATTAACGGGGCAATAAAAGCCGCAGGCCCTAACCACAAAACGATGTTTGGAGCAGGTATCACCGCCGAATTATTTACTACAAATGCAGTGATCGCACCAATGTAACTTCCCATCATACCACCAATATGTGCCAGTAACCAATAATTTCTAAACACCAGATTCTTTTTAAAACGTTGCCAGGTAGCATAATTGCCTCTCACACCTAAAACACCAAATACCAAACTAATTATTGCAAAACTTGTGTTGCCTTTAAAGAATAAATACAAACCAACTATAATAAAAGCAATATGCATCAAGCCAAAAAAGATCTCGATGGCCCAGTCAAATTTTGTAGGTTTTTGATCGAGGTGCAATTTTTTTAATTTTAAAGAGCGGTAAGCTGTTAAACAAGAATAATATGTAAAAAAAGCCACGCAAAATAAAAACGGGTTAATGTGGGCAATAGACATGTATATGGCCGAGACAAAAATAACCGTCATAGCCCAAAAGTAGATCTTGCCTATGGGTTTATGGATCTTTACTTTGTTGCGAAAAATGATGGCAAACAAACCGCTTAATAATGCCAAAGAGCCGGCAATGATGTGAAGGATAAGAATAATTTTGAAAGTCATATGTTTTATTTTCTACAAATGTACACTTCCCTAAGCCCGCAAGTCAAATTAAAGGGCTGAAAAACAATAGTTTGGGATAATGGTAAAGATTTGGGATGAATAACAAAGCAAATGAATGTCTTTGGGAGGAAGATGGGCTGTTATTTTATGGTCTTCAGCTTACCGAGAATCGAATTTCCATAATTTCTTGATACGGGAACAAAATAATTTTCAATCCCAAAACTTAATTTGTAACCTGCGGCGTTGCCTTCCACATTTTTTACATTTTTTAAATTAACAATAAACGTGCGGTGGCAACGAACAATAAGATCCGAATTAAGCTGCAATTCAATTCTTTTAAGGCTACTGCGGATAAGTTGTTTTTTTACTTTTTCATTCTCAACAAAAACAATGTTCGAATAATTATCGGCCGATTCAATATATAAAAGTTGATCAGGTATTAATTCTATTTTATCCTTTTCATTTTCGGCAATTAAAATAAGTTTAGGAATAACTTTTATTTCATCGGCAATATTATCAGGCATGTTTGGAGGGGGAACTTCATCGGGTACCTTTAGATCATTCTCTGTTTTTATTTCGGTTGGATGTAAATATTGATTAACACTAACAGCTTTTTCTAAATTTATTTTTAAAAGCTTATTATGCTTTCTTAATACATGAAGTGTTACCGGAAAAATACCAATTAATATAACTGAAGCAAAAGCAAATAAAAAACCATTCAATGAAAATGGCATCATATTAAATAACTTTCCGTAAAGCATATTGCCAATAGCGATACATACTAATATGGAAAGGATCACAACTATCTCTTTACCAATGGTCCAGTTATCTTCAATATTTTTTTTCTGAATGATCTGGATAATAAGAGTACTTACAATAATTGGTATGATAAAAGATACCAGGCCAAAACCCGCCAGCTTAAGTGCTTTCATATCTGTTTGCCATTGCGAAAGATCGAAAGGTTCAAATACAATTAAAAATAAAGCAACAAAACAACCAACAAAAAAATTAGTGATCACAGAGCGCCTATTAATTTCAGATCGCGGGAAAGGTTTATTTAAAAAGGAAGGGAACATTAAAGTTGTGCAAAAGTGTAGCGACTTGAGAAGCCAATCTTAACACCATTTGATGCTGTATAGCTTTTATCCAAAGCTTCAATTTTCAGATCTTTATTTCTTAATTCAACCAATTTGTAACTAAACGTAGTTTGTACCTGGTTAAAAACGTGATCTTCAGGAAAACCTTTTGTAGCGGCGTCAATTGTAAATTTTACCTCTTCTTTATTTTTTGTATCACCCGATCTCTTCATAAACTCCCAATGTCCATTTCCCTCATATATATCACCAACAAAATTTTCTCTAAAGGTAAAAGTGCCGTCTTTTTTAATATTTAAAGTAAGATTGTATGAACCCGTATAAATAGTTGCGGGACCACCGGATTCGGTTGTATTTAATTCTACTTTGGTTCCGTTAAAAGCATAATTATTATTATATGGTGCTTTGGTAAGGGCGGCATTTCCCGATTTCATTAACCATTCTCCTTCTAATCTTGCTTTACGGCTTCTGAAAGAAATGGCAGGATCTTCGGGTCCTTTTTTACAGTTTGATAAAAAAAATACAGATAGGATCACTGCACATATCAGTGGGATTTTAATTTTCATTGGGTTTTGTTTATACAGAACTAAAGTAATTAAAACAAAGCATGTTTTGGCGAAAAGCTATATTGCTGGCTTATTTTAAATTTTATATTATTGATTACCAGTTAGTTAAATAAGTTTTGCAAATTTGTTCATTTTAAGATATATTTGTTTAAATCTTTAAAACGAATAAAATTTAAATTCCTCAATACAATCACACCTCCCCAATTTGCAATTCGTTTAATTTTTTAAAATTTATTGGATTTTTAAACACGCAAATATGTTATGGAAAATTGTGCGTATTGAAATTTAGATCAAAGATATAAGCAGTTTTGGGTCACACCCTTTTTCTCAAAACTGTTTTAAATAAAATAAAAAGGGAAAAATAAAAAATAAAAAAAATGGAAAAAGGAACAGTAAAGTTTTTCAACCAAACAAAAGGATTCGGATTCATTAAAGTTGAAGGATCTGGAAAAGAAGTATTCGTACACGTATCTGGCATTAAAGAAGAAATTCGCGAGAACGACGAAGTAGTTTTTGAAATTCAAGAAGGCAAAAAAGGATTAAACGCAGTTAACGTTAAGTTAGCTTAATTCTTTTTTAGTTAATTAAATTATTGCGATTACAAAACTTATAAATATATAAACCCAGTACACAATTTTAATTAACAAAAAACCCCTTTCGGAAACGAGAGGGGTTTTTTATTTGACTAATTTGAATTGTCATCCCGAGGCACGAGGGATCTGTAAATTAGATTCCTCCTTCGTCAGAATGACAAAAAATAATTATACAGTCATAATTTCTTTTTCTTTTTGCTCAATATGTTTATCAACTTTTGCAACACTTGCATCCGTTAATGTTTGGATCTTTGCTTCTCCGCTCTTTGCCTCATCTTCAGGCAAACCATCTTTTTGTAATTTTTTAATTTGCTCCATACAATCTTTACGCACATTGCGGATGCCAACTTTTGCATCTTCACCAAAACTTTTTGCAGTTTTAGTTAATTGCTTACGACGTTCTTCGGTTAAAGGTGGCACCATAATACGAATAATAACCCCGTCGTTTTGAGGATTAAAACCTAAGTTAGCTCCCTGTATTGCTTTTTCAATAGGTGTTAACATACTTTTTTCCCAAGGTTGAATCACCAAAGTACGTGAGTCTTGCGAATTCACACTTGCAGTATTACTTAATGGAACCATACTTCCATAATAATCTACCATTACATTCTCCAACATAGCCGGACTTGCTTTTCCTGCTCTTACTTTTTGAAGTTCAGATTCTAAATGGCTGATGGCTTTTTCCATCGATACTTTTGCGTTTTCTAAAACTGTATTTATATTGCTCATAATTTATTTGTTACACGTTAGCTTTTTACTTTTTCTTTTGTTTCAACTTTAAACAGTTCAACTAAATTTTTTATTGTAAAATCAATTTCTTCTTTGGTAGTGTATTTGCTAAAACTAAATCTTACCGATGGGCGTTCCATATCGCTTCCAATTCCTCTTAATACATGGCTACCTTGATTGCTGCCACTGCTACAGGCGCTACCACCGCTAGCCGCAATACCTGCAATGTCTAAATTAAATAGTAACATTTCTGCATCAGGGTGCTTTGGAAAACAGCAATTTAAAACAGTGTACAACGATTTTTCATCGGATGTTTCACCATTAAATGCCATGCCAGGAATTAGCGCAGTTAATTGTTCGCGCATATAATTTTTTAATCCGCGAATGTGTTTTTGATGTTCTTCCATTTCATCAAAACAAATTTCCAAAGCTTTTGCCAAACCTACAATGCCGTAAACATTTTCGGTTCCACCACGCATGTTACGCTCTTGCGCACCACCATGAATAAATGGCGTTATCTTTCTTTCGTGATTGATATATAAAAAGCCTACGCCTTTTGGTCCGTGAAATTTATGCGCAGCACAGGTAACAAAATGAACTTTCAAATCTCGAAGATCCATTTTATAATGTCCCATGGTTTGTACAGTATCGCTGTGAAAAATAGCATCGTATTTTTCGCAAAGCTCACCAACTTCTTTTAAAGGCAATAAAGTTCCTAATTCGTTATTAGCATGCATTAATGAAACCAGGCTACGTGAATTATTTTTTAAAAGCTCCTCAAGATCTGCAAGATCAACGTTTCCTTTCTTATCTAATTTTACCCAGCTTACTTTTACTTTACCCGCTTTTTCTAAAGTTTTTAAAGTATGTTCTACGGCATGATGTTCAATCACACTAGAGATAACATGCTTAATATCGTAAGTAACGATAGATTGATTAATGGCCATGTTATCAGCCTCTGTTCCACCGGATGTAAAGAATATTTCAGCAGGCGTAACATTTAATAACCTGGCAACCGTTTTACGCGCAGTTTCAATAGCTGCACGTGTTTTTCTGCCAAAGGCGTGAATAGAAGACGGATTTCCAAAATCTTCCAGCATTAAAGGCATCATGGCTTTTAATACATTTTCATCCAGTTTGGTTGTTGCGGCATTATCTAAGTATACTTTCATTTACTTTATTTTAATTTTTGATAATTTCTTTGATATCGGAAATAATTTTGTTTGCTAAGTTATCAGCAGTGCTTGCCGACTGGCTTTCGCTATAGATCCTTATAATAGGCTCTGTATTGCTTTTGCGCAAATGCACCCACTCTTTATCAAATTCTATTTTCACTCCATCAATAGTATTGATAGGTTGTTTTTTATATTTTTCACTAACGTCTGCTAAAACTTTATCTACGTTTATTTGAGGCGTTAATTCAATTTTATTTTTAGAGATAAAGTAACTTGGATACGATCTGCGTAACATAGAAACACTTTTACCATATTTGGCCAAATGCGTTAAGAAAATAGCAATACCAACTAAAGCATCTCTGCCATAATGCAACTCAGGTAAAATAATGCCGCCGTTACCTTCGCCTCCAATAACGGCTTTAGTATCCTTCATCATTTTTACCACATTTACCTCACCCACTGCAGAAGCAGAATAAGATCCGCCTTGTGATTCGGTAACATCGCGTAATGCGCGAGTGCTTGATAAATTACTTACTGTATTTCCTTTTTTATTTTTTTGAAGGATGTAATCTGCAACTGCAACTAAAGTATACTCTTCGCCAAACATTTCTCCGTCTTCGCAAACAAATGCCAAACGATCCACATCCGGATCAACACTAATACCTAAGTGTGCTTTTTGTTTTACAACAGCTTTACTCAAATCAGTTAAATGCTCAGGTAACGGTTCGGGGTTATGTGCAAAATTTCCGGTAGGCTCTCCATGAATTACATGAATATTTTTTACTCCTAATTTTTTTAATAAGGCCGGCACAACAATTCCGCCGCTCGAATTAATAGCGTCTATTACAATTGTAAAATCTGCTTTTTCAATAGCCTTTACATCCACATATGGCAGATCGATTATCTTTTGAAAATGAACATCAATAAAATCTGTGTTCTTGGAATATTTACCCAGCTCATTTACTTCGGCATAAGTAAAGTCAGAATTTGCCGCCAACTTTAATATTTCCTGCCCATTAGCCTCGCTAATAAATTCACCTTTTTCATTCAATAATTTTAAAGCGTTCCATTGCTTTGGGTTATGACTTGCAGTTAAAATAATTCCGCCCTGCGCTTTTAATTCATTTACAGCCATTTCAACGGTTGGTGTGGTACTTAGGTCAAGATCAACTACGTTTATACCAAGACCAATAAGGGTTCCGGAAACAATGCTTGATACCATTTGGCCACTTAGCCTGGCATCACGGCCAATAATAACGGTTATATCTTTTTGTTTTGGATGGTTATTTAAGATCCATGTTCCATAAGCTGATGTAAACTTAACTACATCCAATGGTGTTAGTCCGTCATCTGGCCTTCCACCAATGGTTCCCCTTATACCGGATATGCTTTTTATGAGAGTCACAATAAATAAATTTTTAATCTGTAAAGATAGGAAAACTACTTAAGCTTTAAAACCATTTAAGTTAACAAAATTTGTTCATTTTTTGTTTAAAATACCGCTCTTGCAAGCATTTTTATTACGAATTTTAGGCTTAATGCGCTTTAAGACGATTCTTATAACTATTTGCCTGTTTTTCCTTCAAAAAGCAGGCTTTAGCCATACTGCAGCTGAGCAAAAGTACTATTTGCTGGATGAGAATATGGTGATAATAGATTCTGTAATTACAGCCGAAACATTTAGTGCCCAGGAAAATAATAAACAACGTCCAAATCCGTTATTAAAACTTTTTAAAGCAAAACAAAAAAAGAATAAAAGAATTACAGCAGCCCTTTTGGCTTTTCCTTTTCCGTTTGGCATTGTTGGCCTGCATAGAATTTATTTAGGAACCGCACCTTATGTACCGGTTGCTTATATAGCAAGCCTTGGAGGAGTTTTTGGTGTACTACCCTTTATTGATTTTTGCGTTTTGTTATTAGATAAAGACGAAAAAAGATACATAGACAATAAAAAAGTTTTTATGTGGGTTAACTGATGTGTGGTATTGCAGGAATAATCTTAAAACAACGGTCAGGAATTAATTTAGCAGAAAAGATCGCTGCTATGACCAATACAATTGCGCATCGTGGGCCTGATGGCGAGGGCTTTTTATTAGCAACTGAACAAAATACTACACCACATTTTAATACCTTACAACAAAACTACAAGCGTACAGATCTTAATTATATCCCAAAAAGTAATTTAAATAACGCTGATCAAAATTCTTTTTTGGCATTTGGGCACCGACGATTATCTATTATTGATCTTTCAGAAACAGGTCATCAACCCATGTGCAATAAAGAAGAAAAAACATGGATAGTTTTTAATGGTGAGATCTACAATTATATTGAAGTAAGGGAAGAATTAAAAAAGCTTGGTCACATTTTTATTTCCGAAAGTGATACCGAAGTTATTTTGCAAGCCTATAAACAATGGGGAGATGCTTGTGTAGAAAGGTTTAATGGCATGTGGGCATTTTGCATTTACGATGCCGAAAAACAAATTTGTTTTGCCTCGCGTGATCGTTTAGGAGTTAAGCCCTTTTATTATATCAACAATAAAGATCTTTTTGCCTTTGCCAGTGAACAAAAAGCTTTTATAAAAGCAAGGTTGATCTCTCCAAAAATAAATTCAGAGGCATTGCATGCTTATTTAGTGAATGGGCTTTTGGAGACAAATACAAACAATTTTTTTGATGGTATCAATGAATTAATGCCAGGCAATAATTTGGTATTTGATATAAAAAAACAAGAAGTAAACATTTCTACCTATTACAATTTAACTGATCACATAACTTTAAAGAACGATAATTTAAGCGAAAAAGAACTGATAGAAAAAGTGAGTGACGCTTTTGAGAATGCTGTTAAATTAAGATTGAGAAGTGATGTGGAAGTTGGCACTTGTTTAAGTGGTGGTATTGATAGCAGTGCGCTTGCGGTAAGTATTTCTGAAATTACACAGCAGCCGCTGAATTGTTTTACATCTGTTTTCAGAAATAATCCTATCAATGAAGAAAACTTTGCAGATAGCGTAGCAAAAAAAATACAAGCCAAACATTTTAAAGTGGAGTCAAGCTTTGAAGGTTTTTTAAAAGAAGCAGATGACCTCATCTATTCGCAGGATGTACCTATTTGGGATACCAGTACCTACGCCCAATACAAAGTAATGGAACTGGCAAAGCAAAATAAGATAAAAGTAGTTTTAGATGGACAAGGCGCTGATGAATTATTTGGTGGGTACCATCATCATTTTTTAGCCAAGTGGAACAATTTATTTTCGAAGGGAAATTATAGGATGGCCATGAATGAAATTTCACTCAGCAAAAAAACAATTGCCAATCCTTTACAATTTTATTTAAAAGAAAAAGTAAAACAGAAAAGTTATTTAAATAAAAAACATTTTAATTTATTTTTTAAAACGGAATTTTTAAGCTCTTCAGAAATTAAGAATCCATCGGTGTATTTTAATTCAGTTAACGACCAATTGGTGGATGATATTTATAACACACGTTTAAAATCGTTCTTAAAATGTGAAGACCGTTGTGGCATGTGGCATAGCGTGGAAAGCCGAACACCTTTTGCCGATGATGTTGAGCTGATCAATTTATTATTTTCATTCAACGGCAACAAAAAAATAAAAAATGGTATTTCTAAATACTTATTGCGCGAAGCTGTAAAAGATAAATTACCGAAGGAAATTTATAGTCGTTATGATAAAAAAGGCTTTGAAACACCTATGAATGTATGGATGAAAAAAATGCGTCCACAAATTCTTTCAGAGATAAAAGCTGCCAACTTTGATTTTGTAAATTATGCTGATCTTGAAAAAAGCAATACCGAAAGTAGTTTTCATAACAAATTATTATTTAAATTATTTGTGTTAAGCCGTTGGCAGAAATTGTTTAGTGTTGTATAAAATTTAAACACATAGAAACATAGAAAAAAGGCGACATAGTTTTATCTAGATCAATTGCTTTGGGCAATTGATGCTATGTAATCTCGTATTAATCTTCTTACTTAAACCAACTATATGCCTATGTGGTTAAAACAAGTTAGTTGTGCATAGGCTTTTTATCGCCTCCTTTATCTTCCATAAAGCGATATTGAATACCAAAGCTTAAACCAAAACCACTTGCTCTCCATTTTGTAATAGCAATGTAGGTATTAAAATCTTCGTTGTTGGTGGTAAGTTTATTGTAGTTTGCAAATGGTGCAAATAGTTTAAAATTAATACCAAACCTTCCAAAATATATTCTTGGATTGATGTATGGAGAAAAATACATACCTCCGCCGGATAAAATTAAATTTAAACTATCTTTTGCCTTGTATTTAAAGGTTGAATAACCCACATTAGCACCCAACACCAGGTCAAAATTCTTTTTTACAACCGGGTGATAATTTAATTCAATTAAAAAATCATTGGTCTTTACTTCGGGTTTTACCTTCGTCACCGAATCTCTTGTTGTAAAATAATTATTTGCTTTGTAGCGGATGCCAACGCCGAAATTTTTGTGCAAACCATACTCCACTGCAAATCCAAAATTGGTATTTGCCGCTCTATCGTTATAAGATGTATCACGGGTGTGGTTTGGGTCTTTTATTTTTACTTTTAAAACGGTATTATAATTTTCGAAACCGGTATTTAATTCGGTTACAAGCGCACCTTTGTAAAAAGATTGCGCCTTTAAAGCAATTGAGATGATAAGAAATAAGCTACTTAAATAGGTCTTTTTCATGGTATAAATGTTGGAGTTTATATCCATATGTCGCTTAAAAAAGAGCTTACCCTATCCATAAATTAAATTATTTTGCAAATACCTTAAATTCTGTACGTCTGTTCTTGGCCTTATTTTCGGGAGTATCGTTCTTTACCTTCGGCTTAAGATCGGCATAGCCTTTGTATTTTAAACGTGCAGCATTGATCTTACTGGTATTGATCAGATAATCGTAAACCGATTTTGCCCTGTTTTCAGATAATGTAATATTGTTCTTACGGATACCATCGCTATCTGTATGTCCGCCTAATTCAATTTTAAGGCTCGGGTTCTTGATCAAAAAAGCCCCTAGTTTATCCAACTCTGCTTTACTTTCAGGCTTAAGATCCCATTTATTTACATCAAAAAAAACATTCTTTAATTCTACTACAGATCCTGTATCAATGGGATCTAATGGTATATCCAACAAGAAAGGTTTTGTAAAATCGGTCTCTTTTCCTTTTAAGCTAAAGTTGTCACTATAAAATAAAAAACCATCTTTATTCACGTTCACTAAATAGTTTCTATTGGCTGTAAGCGTTACAAAAAACTCACCATTTTTTTGAGTATACGATTGTGTAACCGTTTGCTGTGTTTCAAGATCTACCAATTCAAAATTAGCTTCTAAAGTTTCTTTTGTTTTTGAATTATAGATCTTTCCTTTTACATACGTGATTTTTTCCGGTCTTAGATCTTCTGCTAATTCAAATTGATAAATATCACTATTACCATAACCTCCCGGCCTTGAACTTGCAATGTATGCCAATTTACCTGAAGGATCAACCAACAAACTACTCTCATTTTCAAACGTGTTTATCGGATAACCCAGGTTGATTGCCGGACCCCAATCTCCGTTTGGCTGACGACGGCTCATAAAAAGATCACTTCCTCCCATTCCTGGATGGCCATCACTTCCAAAATACAAGGTCATATTATCCGGATGAATAAAAACAGATTCTTCGTTACCCGCCGAATTTACATTTGCATTTAATTTAACGGCCGGTTGAAACTTGCCGTCATCACCTATCACACTCATGTAAATATCAATATCTTTATTCATACCTCCTCTGCCTCTAAAGCCTTTTATAAAATATAATGTTTTACCATCGCTGCTAAAGCTGGGCTGTGTTTCCCAATTAGCACTATTTATGGCATTACCGGCGTTGCGCGGACGAGTCCATTTACCATTTATTTTTTGAGAATAAAAAATATCACAGCTTCCTGATCCTTTTCTATCTTGTGCCCCATAATCTCCAAAATTATCTGCACAGGAAGCAAAGAACATGATATTACCATCTGATGACAATGAAGGAGCGCCTTCATTTCCATTGCTATTAATATTACTAAGCGGTGTGGCAGTCTGCCAAACGTTATTAACTTTTTCACTAATATAAAAATCCTCATTTACCGCTTCCGGATCGTTGGGTACATTTGGCCTGGGAAGCGCGCGCGTGAACATAAATTGTTTACCATCACCTGTAATAGCAGAAAAGTATTCTCCGTACTCTGTATTAATTCCGGGACCAACGTTTATAGGTTTAAAAGGTTTAGGATTTTTTATGGCTATTTCGCCAAACTTGGCAGTTTCTAAAAGCTGTTGCGCATTCTCTTTTGTATTTGGATTAATGCGTTCAAACTTTAAAAACGTTTCAAGATTTACTTTAGCTTCGCTGTACTGCCCCATTGACAATTGTGAAGCCGCTAAAAAGAAAAAAGCGCTCGGAAAATATTTTGGATTGATCTCAATACCGCGTTTAAAATACGTAATTGCTTCGGCGTGCTTACCCGTTACCTGGTACAAATTAGCTAAGCCTAAAGCAGCTTCCACAAAATTCTTATCTTCTTCCAAGGCTTTTTTTAAGGCCTTTTCTGCAGCAACATCATTCTTTGTTTCAAAAGCAGTTTTACCTTCTTCTAAATATTTAATGGCTTTTTTATTGGTGCTGGTGTATTGACCCGGTGGCATTTGCTGGGCAAAAGCAAAGGCAAATGAAAATACAAAACAAATAAAAAGTAATGTTTTTGAACGCATATTTTTAGATCTATTCATATAATACAAATTTCTTTTCTAGTTACAATCCAACCCAGGCACGCAAGGTTTGCTTTTGTTTATCTGTTAACTGCTGTTTTAAGCTTAACTGATTTTTACGAATGGTCTTTACTTTTTTAGCAGTAGCGGTTAATGTTTTCAATTTATACTTTTTTCCTTTTTTTCTGTAGATCTCGATCGTAACTTTATCACCTTCTTTTAATTTTTCGTAATAGTCGGTTATTATTTCTTTTATATTATCAATTTTTAATTCAACACCATTTAGTTTACTTAATTCATCACCCGTTTTAAAACCCAAATCTTTTCCAAACTCATCCATATCAGTTGTACTGGCAATAAATAAACGATTGGTTTCTTCATTATAATTAAGATCGGTACTGCCTAAAGAAAATTCATAGGTAATAGATTCTTTAGAAAAGTCAATTCCTATTTTATCCAATACTTCTGTCATTGGTAATGGTGTAGTGCCTGAAACATATTTTCTTAAAAATGCTCCTATCTCCGGGTATGTGAATTTTTCAATATCATTAAAAAGATCTTCATCGTTAAATGATTTATTTTTACCGTATTTGGTGGCAAGGTCTTTCATTAAATTTTGTGTGCCGTATTTTCCGTCGCTATAATGGCGTAGTAAAATATCAAGACACATACCAATTACAGCCCCTTTTTCATAAACGTTAGAATACTGCGCATGAATTTTTTCTTCCAATACATGTTTGCTCATGTAGGTAAAGCTCATAGTATCATTATAACTTGTAATGCTGTTATCATATTTTTGCATCATGGTACTCACCAACTTATCAATATCGGTAATACCACCTTTGGTTTGCGCATGATGTGCAGCGTATTCGGTCATCCCTTCATACAGCCAAAGATGTTCACTCATTACAGGTTTTGAAAAATCAAAATCACCAATTTCTTTTGAGTGAATATTTAAAGGTGTAACAATGTGAAAGAATTCGTGTGCGGCAACATCCCTTACTTCCTGTTGTACAGAAAGACTGTCAAACTCCTGTAAAACATAAAAAGAAGAATACGAATGTTCCAACGCTCCACTTGCTCCTGAAAGCGTAGCTCTATCAATAAAATAAAATAAAAAAGCGTATTTGTTAACAGGTAATTCTCCACCTAAATAATCTTTTTGTGCGTTTAATAATTCTTTAAGTGTAGAAGCGATAAAGCGCGAGTTTATTTTTTTGTTTGGTGAATAACAAGCTACCAGCACTTTTGTATTGGCTACTTGTATTGTAGCTGTATCAGGCAAAAAATACATAATAGGTGAATCTACCAGATCATGATAATCAAAAACAGAGATCACATCTTTTACTTCGCCTAATTTAATATCTGACAAACCCGTTGCAGGATAAAAACCTTTTGGCTTCTCAAATTCTAAAATAAAATTTTTATTCAACATGCCTTTTATAAAACCAAACATGCTATGGGTATTTATAGCAAAATTTTTACCGTCCTCAAAGTTTGTTCCGCCCGGCTCAAATACTATTTTATCTTTTGTATCAGGCAAGTCTGTTTTATCCCAGGTATCGTCCACATCATACGTTATTTTATCAATTGCAGTAGCAGGAGAGATTTTATAGGTATTGATATCCGACTTGGCGACTTTTATAGTTGTGCCATTCTTACCTGTAACTTTAAAGTTAGAAATGAATCTGCCAAAATTATAAACCTCATACGTACCCGGTACCATTGCAGGAAACGAGAACTCGATCTCATTTTGCGTAATAGTGGGGGGCGTTAGCTGCACCGATACTTTATCATTAACAACTTTTGTAAGGTTAATAGAATAACGGTAGTTATCATCAGCCTTTAAAAAGCCACTCACTATCAACGCCACAATAAGAATTAAATTTCTCATATATTTTATTTTAATATTAATTTAAAATTGGTCCAACGGTATTTTTTCCAAAAAATAAAAAAAGTAACCAAAGCCAGGATAATAAATATAACAAATTCCATTACAGGATCATCGGACTTTACTAAAAAGATTGCATCTGTTTTTAAAACACCTGTAGGACTCGTAACCAATAAAGAAGAAATAAAATTATTGGCAAAATGTATGCCTAATGCCAGCTCCAAACCTTCATCCAAAAGTGTAAGCAAGCCCAAAAAAGCGCCAAATACTGAATAGTAAGGCAGCATTACCCACCAGCCATAAGCTTTTGCCTCTGGATTATCCATGTGCAACAATCCAAAAAATAAGGAGGTAATGATTAAGGGAGCAATTCCGTTTCTAAATATCAATGCAATACCTTGCATTAAATAACCACGTATCAATATTTCCTCAGTACTGGTTTGAATTGGCATAAGCACCGCAGAAACTAAAACCAATAAAATAAAATTAATCGGATCGAATTGTACCACCACATTTTCAGGAGAAATAAAATAAGCAGTAAGGGTTATAAAAATGATCAATATTGCCCAAACAGCAAATGCAAAGAAAAAACGTTTGTAACGCAATTTATTATAGGCACTAATAATTGAAATTAAAGGCTTGTGGTGTATTCTTTTAACAACAATAAATAAACCTACCAATGCAAAAGCAAACATAGACAGAAGCATAGCCAATAAAATATTTTTATTTATGCCCAGGCGTTCAACATCAAATAAAATAGCAGGATTGCCCTGAATTTCAGAAAACGAATTACCATTATTTAAGGCAAAGGCCATTAACGGAAAAGAGATCAATATCTGGCAAAGAACATAACCCAGCATAGCTGCTAAAATACCCATGGCATACATCCACCAATAATTATAGCCGTGAACTACAGCTGAGTTTAAAAAAAGATTATTAAATGGTAATTCTTTTTTGGGAATATCGTGATCTGTAGTATCCATTAAAATTTAAGGGCCGCTTGAGATTTTTTGAATAGATTTGTGGTAAATTATATTGTATAAATATATCTAAAATTTAGAGAAAAGGATAGCAAGGCAACCCAAAAAACATGAAATCTTCACACTTTTTAATACCAATACTATTGTTGATTATTTCCTGCGCGGAGAAAAAAACAGAAAAAATAATTGTTACAGAAGCACAATTAGGCGAGGCGCTATATTTTGACCCTATTCTCTCTCGTGATAGCACTGTAAGCTGCGCCAGTTGCCACAAACCCGAGTTTGCTTTTGCCGATAATACACCTGTAAGCATTGGCGTTTATCATCAAAAAGGTACACGCAACACGCCGTCATCAATGAACCAAAGCAACCGCAATGCCTATTTTTGGGACGGCCGAGCCGAAACCCTGGAAGAACAGGCGCTTGGCCCAATTGAAAATCCGGTAGAGATGGATCTGCCAATATCGCTTGCTATTCGTCGTTTATTAAGGAGCGAAAAATATAAGAACGCATTTACTGCTATTTATGGCAAAGAACCGTCAGCAAAATTATTGGCACAAGCACTTTCCGGTTTTGAAAAAACTTTAGAGACAAATAATACTGCTTTTGACAAATACATGAACGAAAGCGATACAATGTTATTTACCGAAAGCGCTAAACGTGGATTAAACTTATTTAACGGAAAAGCAAAGTGTTTTGATTGTCATTTTGGTGTTGACTTTAGCGGCAATGATCATTACAAGAACATTGGCTTATACAATGGTAAAGAATTAAATGACAAAGGCCGATACGAAATAACCAAAAACCCAAAAGACCTTGGAGCTTTTAAAACACCGGGCTTACGTAACATTTCGCAAACCGCGCCTTACATGCATAATGGCATGTTTAAAACTTTAAGTGATGTAATGGAGCATTATAATACACCCGATAAGTTTGTAAAAGGCGCCATTAACCGCGATACAAGCATGAATAAACCTTTAGGCCTTAACAAACAAGAAAAAGAAGACCTCATTAATTTTATGCTGAGTTTAAGTGATGAGCGATTTTTGAGGAAATAAATATTATATACTAATAAAACTTTTTTTCTTTAATTGAATTTATCCATTCCAAAGCAGCTTTTTCATTAGAGAACAATTTAATTTTTTGCTCAGGCCTGTTTATTCGCATGTAAAAATTTGCCAGTAATCTTATCGCCAGGTTATTCATCACGATCGCTTCTGCAATAATATTTTTTCCTTTTTTTGACGCAGCATATTTTCTTGCTTCATGAGAAGAGATACTTCCTTCGCCCGGAAAAACCACCAGGTAACAAGGCCTGTCACCGGTTAAGGCTTTCAGGTTTATATTCAGTTCATCAATTTCAGGGATCTCAATTTCTGCGTCTTCAAAAGTATAGATGTAAACGATATCACCCTCTTTAAGGTCCATTTTACAAACCGCATTCGAAATAATTTGTTTGGTGCTTAATTTTTCTTCAGACACGTTTAAAAATAACATTATTTTTTTAAAAGCAAAAAAATAAATGCGGGTTTTTGTTATAATCAAACAACTTTATAAAGTATTGGTTTGCTCGGACTGGCATCGTTCTCAAAAGGAGCGATCTGCAAATTTAAAATATAAGTACCGTCAAACACTTCGTTAGGCACATAAATAAATTCTGTAATAGTTTTATGTAATTGCGTATTGGCAGGATAATTCCAGAATGTATGGTGAGCTTCCAGTTTACCTCCATCCTGCTCACGATCAATGCTTGGCATATCTATCAATAAATGCATAACACCTAACTCATTCAAAAACTCAATGCCCTCTTTTAAAACATATGGTGGGTTGGTATTGCTGTAATTGATGTGTAATTTATTAGTGCCATTGCTTAACGTTCGTATTATAACGGCTTCGGGTTTACCGCTATCTTTTAATAAATTCTCTAAAGCCTTGCGGGTAATAACAAAATCACCATTCTCTAGTTGTTCGGGCAAAACGGTAATTAGCTCTGCAACAAACATAAAGCGATCTAAATTTTTATTGATCGTATAAAATTCTTTACTAATGTGGCCAACGCACTCGGTATGCGTGCCATTGCCATGCGGGTTAAAGGTAACCGTTCGGAAGTTAACGCTACCGCCTTTATTCACATCCCCTACCCAATCGCCCATTACAACGGGCTCTAGTTTCATAGGATTAACATACCAGGCACTGGCACAATCCTGGCCGGTGTGTAAAGGGATAGAAATGTCTATTGGTTTAAAAAAATCAACTCTGAATTCTTTTCCCAGATGAAAAATAGTCGCTATCATACTTTATATTTTTTAAGCCACAGATTACACTGATTTCACAAATTAAAAGATGATTTGTTTTGCAAAATTAAACCGCCTGCGGCAGTTTTTATAATTACACTAATTTACACCGCTACAGCTGCTTTAATGTGCGGATGCGGATCGTAATTCTCCAGGGTAAAATCTTCGAATTTAAAATCGAAAATAGATTTTACTTCAGGATTTATTTTCATAGTTGGCAATGGTCTTAACTCACGGGATAATTGTAGTTTGGCCTGCTCAATATGGTTAGAGTATAAATGTGCATCGCCAAGGGTATGAATAAAATCACCCACCTTTAAATTACATACTTGTGCTACCATCATGGTTAATAATGCATACGAAGCAATATTAAACGGTACGCCTAAAAAAATATCGGCACTGCGTTGATACAATTGACAACTTAATTTTCCATCGGCCACATAAAATTGAAAGAAGGCATGGCAAGGCGGTAATTTCATATTATTGATATCGGCAACATTCCATGCGCTTACAATTAAACGTCTTGAATCCGGATTTTTTTTGATCATATCAATTACCTGCGTGATCTGATCAATATGTCCACCGTTTGGTGTTGGCCAGTTACGCCATTGGTAGCCATATACAGGGCCAAGGTTTCCGTTCTCGTCTGCCCAATCATCCCAAATGCTTACGCCATTATCTTTTAAATATTTAATATTGGTATCGCCTTTTAAGAACCATAACAATTCGTGAATGATACTTTTTGTATGCAGTTTTTTTGTGGTGCATAAAGGAAAACCTTCCTGTAAATTATAACGCGACTGGTAACCAAAAACGCTCACCGTGCCGGTTCCTGTTCTGTCTGTTTTGGTAGCCCCAACATTTAATACATGTAGCATTAGATCGTGATATTGTTTCATAGTTCTTTGCTGTTTATACAAAAATAAAAATCCCCCGGTTTAATAACAGGGGGATTTATTAAAAGTTTTTAGAATCTTTACCTTATAAGGTTAACATGGCCAACAAACTCTTTATAGCCTTCTCCATGCGTTCCGAGCACCTTTATTTTATAGATATAAGTACCTAATTCAGCCGGCTTGCCTTTAACAGTTCCATCCCAGCCCTTGCTATAATCTCTTGAAAAATAGATCTGGTTACCACCACGGGTCCATAATTCCATAATAAAATCATCAGTAGAAAAACCAACACCTTGCACGCGGAATAATTCATTTAACCCATCTCCATTTGGCGTAAATGTGTTTGGAATGTAAATACTGATATCATCAATAACTTCTAAAATTTGAAATACGGTATCTGCGCAACCCTTATCAGTTATAGCAATAAGCGCAACAGGATATGAGCCTGTTTTTTCAAAATAACGATCAGGAGTACGCTTACCAGTCGTATCCATGCCTGCAACGCCGGTACCGCTAAACATCCATGTTTGCGAAACAACCGGATTATTATAATTTGGATAGAATGTTACATGATTATCAGTAAGCGTAGGAAATTCAGGCACATGATAAAAACTTGCTTCCGGTCTTGGATATACAACTATCTTGTTTATATATTTAAAATCCCCCGAACAACCATTAGTGCCTTTTGTATGAATAGTTAAATTATATTCTCCGGGTTCATCCAAACAATAATAAGCGCTATCTGCATTAAATTGTTTAATTCCTCCAAAATCATACGTCATTGAATAAGTATCTGAACCTAACTTGGCATTATACAACTGGCAAAGCGGCGCACAGCCTTCTGTTTTCTCAAGATCAAGCAAAGGCTTAGGTGGCATTTTTACATTTATTGTAAATGTATGTGCAATGGTGTAAGTAGGACAAGCAATATCATAAGCATATAAATTATAAAT
The DNA here is from genome assembly GCA_032229505.1 of Bacteroidota bacterium. Lineage (GTDB taxonomy): Bacteria > Bacteroidota > Bacteroidia > B-17B0 > Aurantibacillaceae > Aurantibacillus. The sequence continues at coordinate 82,089 of JAVTWD010000095.1, read as the reverse complement.
GGTGGTACCCATTGGTGTAACGGTTTGAATACTACCTGTTGGTGAACTTAAGAAAACAGGTGGATTCCAGGTGTAAGCATAATTATTACTACCACCGGTTGATCCTGCAAATAATTTAATGCTATCACCCTGGCACATAGATAAACTATTTGGCACCATTGTAAATTGTATTGGTGAAGCAACATTCACAAGAATAGTTTGTGTTGTTGAACAAAAACCTAATGTTGCAGTTAAACTATACGTACCTGCTTGCGCTAAAGTAACATTTGTCATTACTAAATTTTGCGCATTGGAAACTATACCGCCTGCATTTTGCCATGTATAAGAGCTTGCGCCCGAAGGACCCGGAATTGTTAATGTTGAATTGTAACAAAGTGAAGTAGATAACGGTAATGTAAACGATACAACCGGGTTTACTATAAGATTTAAAGTGCCTGTATTTAAACAGTTAATAGATCCGTTACTATAAGTTGTTGTAATAGTATAAACACCGGCCGCTGTAACAGGGGTATTAAATAATGTAGCGTTTGGCGTTGCTGCAGTGTAACCGCCCGGCCCTGTCCATGAATAAGCAACGGCACCAACCGAATTAGCTGAAAGCACATTTGTTTGACCTGCACAACCATTCATTATTGAATTAATAGTAATTGAATTTATTTGAACTACATTCATTTGTGATGTACCCGTATTTGAACAGCTCACAGTGCCTATAGAGAATAATGCAGTAGCAGTGTATATGCCTGCAGCATTTGGTTGAATATTTGCAATTGACGGAGCTGCTAAATTAGAAGAAAAACTATTTGGCCCTGCCCATGAATAAGATACAGCACCTGTTGCATTCACATTAAGATTTGCCGTTGAACCCTGGCAAATATTTGCCGGAACCGTAACATTTAGCACCGGAGTGGCAACCACCGAAACGTTAGCAACTGCAGCAGTAGTACACGTTAAAGCGCCATTTGAAAAAGAAGCTGTAACCGTATAATTTCCTGCACCGGCAGGAAGGACACTACTTATTGTAGGGTTTTGAAGTGCCGAGGTAAAAGCCCCTGGTCCATTCCACGAATATGAAATTGCAGAAGCCGCATTAGCAGTTAAATTCACATTGGTGCCTTCACATACTGTAAAATTGTTTGCTACCGCCACTGTATTTGTTCCTACAACACTTACCTGATTGGTATTAGTGGTTGTACAACTAACCGTTCCTATAGCAAACATGGTTGTAGTTGTGTAAATGCCCGAACCGTTAGTTTGAATATTTGGAATAGAAGGTGTTGCAATGTTTGATGCAAAACCATTTGGGCCTGCCCAAACATAAGAAATAGCACCTATTGCCGCCGCTGTAAAATTAGCGGTTGCATTTTGACAAATATTTGCAGGATAGGTAATGGTAGTTGTTGGTGTGGCAACCACCGAAACGTTAGACACTGCATCTGTAGTACATGTTAAAACACCGTTTGTAAAGAAAGCGGTTGCAGTATAATTTCCTGCTCCTGCAGGTAAAATTGAGGTTATTATTGGATTTTGAACCGCAGATGTATAAGCGCCCGGCCCGTTCCACGAATATGAAACTGCCCCTGTTGCATTTGAAGTTAAATTTACATTTGCTCCTTCACAAACTGTAAAGTTTGTTGCTACTACAACCGTATTTGTGGTAACTACACTTATTGATGCGGAATTTGCTGTTGTACAACTTACCGTGCCGATAGAGAACATGGCAGTAGCTGTATATATACCCGATGCGGCAGGTTGAATATTTGTAATATTTGGAGTAGCGCTGGCTGAAGTAAATGTATTTGGTCCTGCCCAGGTAAAACCTGTTGCGCCTGTTGCAGTAGCAGTCATATTGGCCGTAGCATTTTGGCAAATATTTGCAGGAACAGTTATGTTAACCGGCGATGTGGCAACCACCGAAACGTTAGATACTGCATCTGTAGTGCAGGTTAAAACACCATTTGAAAAAGAGGCAGTAACTGTATAATTTCCTGCTTCACTTGGTGTGATAGCTAAGCGTGTTGGGTTTTGTATTGCAGACGTAAATCCACCAGGCCCGGCCCAGGAATATGAAACCGCACCGGCAGCACTGGAAGTCAAATTTAAATTTGCTCCCTGGCATAATGTAAAGTTTGGAGTAACAGCAACGGTGCTTGTTCCCACCACACTCATTGACGCTGTATTAGAAGTAAGGCAACTTACTGTACCAATTGCAAATAATGCATTTACAGTATAAATACCCGAGCTTGCAGTTTGAATATTGGCAATAGAAGGTGTGGAAATGTTTGAAGCAAATGAATTTGGTCCGGTCCAGTCATAGCTTAATGCACCGGCTGCAGTAGCTGTCATATTTGCTGTAGAATTCTGACAAATGTTTGCAGGAACCGTCATATTAATCGTAGACGTTGCAACAACCGAAACATTAGAAACCGCAGCTGTTGTACAGGTTAATGGTCCGTTGGTAAAATAAGCGGTTGCTGTATAATTTCCTGCTCCTGCGGGTAGTATACCAGCAACAATTGGATTTTGTGAAGAAGACGTGTAAGCGCCCGGTCCGTTCCATGAATAAGAAACTGCTCCGGTTGCACTCGAGGTTAAATTTAAATTTGCTCCCTGGCATAATGTAAAGTTAGATGTAACAGCCACTGTGTTAGTAGTCACCACATCTACCTGTACTGTATTTGATCGCGGACAGGTAATCCCGTTAAAATTGATATTTGAAGTAACTGTATAAACGCCTGATTCTATTGGCTGCATTGTATTCAATACTGGGTTTTGTGCGGCAGAATTAAAACCGTTAGGTCCTGTCCATGCATAAGCAGTAGCAGTAGGCATAGAAGAGGTTAAGTTTACTGTACCATTCATACATACATTGGTATTTGAACTTACTGTAATTGTATGATTTGGTGCAATATTAACCTGTGTTGTTTGCGTACCTGTACACCCATTGGTATAACTTGCTGCCACAGTAAAGGTTCCAATATTTGGTGTAGTAACATTTGGGTAAGCAATAGATGTTGTTGCAAAAGAAGTTGTAGGAGCACTCGGACCTGTAACATTGAACGTACCGGTACCGGCAGGGCTCACAGTAAAAGTTGCATTACTACCATAACAAAAATTAGTTGGTGTGGTTATTGAAATTGGAATGACCGGGTTGATGTTTAATGTAAAGGTTGTTTGATCTGCAATTGGCACGCCTCCCAAATTTGTACCTTGAGCGGTAACTGTATACACCTGTGTAGTTAAAGAGCTAACTGTAAAAGATGGGTTTGTTTGCACCACGTTACCCGGTTGTAATGTATAAGTTCCGCCTGCTGAATTTACCCATGTGCCGGTAAACACCGCAACCTGCCCAGGACATGCAGTTTGATTACTGAATAAGATAGGATTGCATGAAACAGCTGCGCTACCTGTCATTGAAAACGACACAGGCGTATTTACGCCACTAGGATTAGTGATCAAAATAATATATTGCTGACCCTGTATAACAGGAATAGAAGGCTGAAAGTTACATGGAGAGCCGCCAAACGGAACCGTTCCCATACCTGTACCACCACCACCGGTACAATTCCAGTTACAAGCAACAGGAGGCAATGTATTATTAAAAATATCATTACATGCTGACGCTGAATAAGGCCACATGATCCAGTCGTAATTTCCTGCCTGTGGAAATGCAGAACCATTTGCTCCAAAAGAAAAACCAAGGTTTCCGGTGGTAGTAATGTTTAATAATAACCATTGCGGGTTTGCCACATTTGTAAACATACACCCGGCGTTAACAGCTTGTGGGTTTGTAAATGGATTGCTAACAGTTAACCCCGGGGTTAACCCTGTTCCCGAATTTGCACTGAAACTAAAAACAGAATTTGTACAAAGATTAACCAGGTTATTACACGCTGCGGGATTTTGTGAATAAGAATTTTGTATAGAACTTACGAGTAGTAAGCAAGCAATAACAACTATTTTAAAAATTCTTTTCAATTAATTTATATTCTATTCTCAAATTCACACAAAAAATTCAGGCCAATTAGTTTAAAATCCTAAAAGGTTTTAAATAAAAAACGACAGAATTAAACTGAGTCTGAAAAACACTTAACAAAGTTATTAATTATTATAAAATTATTGGATTTTTGCCTAAGCAAAACCCCGTTTTTACTCAATAAAATCGACTAAATCAAAAAATACCCAGTTGAGGGTATAAAAAAATCCCTCAATAATTTGAGGGATTTTTTTACTTAATAATTGGCTGATTATTTTATTTCATTAGGGTAACATGCCCTATATATTCTTTTTTACCTTCTCCGTTTGCCCCGGTAGCATAGATCTTGTAAATATAAACGCCATCCTGAGATATCTGACCTTTTGCAGTACCATCCCAGCCTTTTGTATAATCTTTGGTAGCATAAATAAGGTGTCCCCAACGGTCAAATATTTCCATACTGTAACCGGTAGATTTTAGACCAAGGCCTTTTATATTGAACACATCATTATTTCCATCACCATTAGGTGTAAATGCATTTGGAATATATACATTAAAGTCTTCAATAACCTCAATAAATTTAACTACTGTATCAACACAACCCATATCTGTACGTTGGATCAACATAACCGGAAACTTACCCGGATTTTCAAAAACACGTTGTGGATGTTCAACATTGCTTGTATCGTATCCTTCAACGCCTGTTCCGGTAAACATCCAGTTCATGCTTGTAATTGGTCCGTATTTATGTGTAGGATCAAAAACTAACTGGTTGTTACTTGTTGTTACTACATCCGGATTCCAACCAAAATCGGATTGAGGTTTAGGCCATACTACAATTGGTGCGCCGTAATTATAAACCCCAATGCAACCATTTTTACCCTGAGAAGTTATCTTAAGATTATAAGTTCCTGGTCTGTCAATGCAATAACTAAAACTATCAGATTGCATGATCATAGAATTTCCAAAATCAAAAGTTGTAACCGCAGATTCGTTTTGTGTTTTTGTGTTATAAAATAAACATAACGGTTGACAGCCTTGCTCTTTTTCTAAAACAAGATCTGGCATTGGCGGCTGATTAACCTGAACAGTAAATGTAGCGAATACAGTATAATGAGGGCAAACAATATCGTGACCTGAAAGTTGATATATTGTTGTTCCTAAAGGATGACCATACTGTACACTGCCTGTAGGCGATCCAAGAAACACACCCGGTGTCCATACATAAGCATAATTACCACTACCACCTGTTGAACCTGCAAATAATTTCACACTATCTCCTCTGCAAATAGTTTGATTTGGAGGTGTTAATGTAAAGGCAAGAGGTGTTAACACCTCTATCTGTATCTTTTGAGAAGTGATACAAGGCCCAAGTTGAACGTTTAAAGTATAAGTACCTGATTGACCAGGTTGAATACTAGGGATAAAAAGGTTTTGAGTATTAGAAGTAAAACCCGTAGAGCCAACCCATGTGTATGTGGTAGCACCACCCGGACCATTTACATTCAACACATCATTGTAACATAACCTTTTAAATGCATCCAATGTAAACGTGATCCTTGGATTTACAGTTAATTGTACTGTGTTTGAATTATAACAAGTAAACGATCCATTGTTATAAGAAGTAGCTACCGTATAAATACCCGATGCCGAAGGTGTAGGTAAGAACAAGGTTGGATTAGCAGTTTGCGCCGAATAGTTATTTGGGCCAGACCATGAATACGTTGCGGCGCCGACAGAATTTGAACTTAGATGTGCATTATCAGGCTCACAAACACTTACAGTTGGCGTTACAATTACAGGATTAACCGGAACAACAGCAAGTTGGTTTGACCCCATTGTAGTACAACTTACACTTCCAATAGCAAATGTTGCCGTAACAAAATACTGACCACTATTTGAAGGTTGAACATTTGGAATATTTGTAGCCTGTAAATTAGAACTGAAATTGCCCGGACCAGACCATGAATAAGCAATTGCACCCGGTGCATTAGCACTGATAGCAGCATTTGCATATTGACAAAGATTATTTGGCAATGTTACATTTACAGGTGATGTGGCAACCACTGAAACGTTAGTTACTGCATTTGAAGTACAGATCAAAGTAGTAGTACTACTTGTAAAATATGCGGTAACATTGTAGTTACCTGCATTTGCAGGCATTACGCTTGGTATACTCGGATTTTGTGTAACTGAAGAGAATACGTTTGGCCCTGTCCATGAATAAGACGTCGCTCCTGCTGCACCTGCAACAAGATTTAAGTTAGCGCCCTGGCAAAGTGTAAAAGTAGGTGTTACAACCAGCGGTGCTACAGGTACAATGCCCATATTTGTTGTACCACCGGCCTGGCAAACACCACCATTTGTAAATGTGTTTGTTACTGTAACAGAATAAGTTCCTGAATTACCCGGCACAGGGCTGGCAATTGTTGGATTTTGTAAATTTGAGATGAAACTTTGTGGGCCTGTCCACGCGTAAGATGTAACCCCTGCAACACTCGAATTTACTCCTAAAGAAACCGGAGTGCCCTGGCATGCAGGACCAGTGTTAGAAACTGTTACTATTGTTGGTGTTGGGTTAACAATTACCTGCGTAGTTTGTGTACCAACACAACCTGCTGTATTTGTAAATGAAACCGAATAAATTGTAGTAGCAGCAGGGTTTGCTGTAACATTGGCACCAAAGGTACCACTTAATGTTGCCCCCGGAGCCCAGCTATATGTAGGAGCGCCGTTAGCTGTCAAACCAACGCTTCCACCCGAACAAATGGTGCCACCGCTAATTGTAATAGGATTAAGAGGAGTTGTTGTTACAGAAACAACAGCAGTACCTGTTTTACAACCACCGGCATCAGCCACATTAACGGTGTAAGTACCCGAATTTAAACCTGTAGCCACTTGCGTGTTTTGACCTGTCGGTGTCCATGTGTATGTATATGCAGGATTACCGCCTAACACGGTTACTGTTGCGTTTGAAGTGGGACAAGATGGAGAGCTTGCTGCGGTAACAGTTAAGCAAGGGCCGGTTTGCCAAAACATACCAGCCATGTTTAATGAGTAACAATCACCTGTACTGGTAATACCATAGTTAGCAGTAGTTTGCCCGTTGGTTGCAGGAGCGCCCGGAGCCTGAATGTAATCCCAGCATTGTTGGTTTGCAACAGGATAGCCTGCATTATTAACCAAACTGTTCATACGTAAGTTAGGAGACGAGATCTTTTGAAGATCGCCTACAACCATAAAATTTTGAGTATTTGTGGGGTTACCACAAACATTAAAGCCAGAGATAACACTGTTAATAGTACCACCAACACCAACCTGGCAACCATCAGCAATAACAATACTTCCAGTAGTATTTAATGCAGGATCAATATAAACAATGAATAAAGTAGCGCCATCTGTATCTTTTGAAGGTGTTTGAGGCATAACAGGGCAACCTGATAATGTATAAGTACCATTACCACTTATGATAGAAGTTACATTTGAGCTTGAAGTCCATGTTCCACCATAACCCCAGCATTTATCCGTATGAAAACCGATCTGTGTCATTGCAAAATTTTGGCTTACAGAAGAAGGATTAACTATTGTAGCATTGAAATTACCGGTACCTGTTGGACCGGAGCCACCTGCATATAAAATTGCTCTTTGAATGATAGCACCTGCCGGAATACCTGAAACCACGATTGGGCAAGGTTGTGTAGTACCTGTTCCAGGAGGGACACCGCTAAACACCCTTTTATGTAACCTTGCTGATACCTGCGTAAAACCTAAACCACAGGCAGTTTGCGTGTAAGTAGTAGCAATTGAACCATTACCATTCATAACGCTATTGTTTGAATTTCCACCCTTTGGATTACTTGGGGGAGCCGGTGGTGTATTCTGATAACAATTAGCACATGGCGTACCAGGTAAAGGGTTATTGTATGTTTGTGCTGTAACAGTAAACGAAGCGTTTAACAACAAACAAAGCAAAAGGAGTTTTATAGTAGTTTTCATTGCCAGTAAGGTTTCTATAAAGGTATTGAATAGGCAAAGGCATAACAAATTATTCCCTCATTTTAAGGCAGGCTTCACGAAGTATGCTTCATCGAAATTTTTCATTTAAATCGTTTTAATAAACAAAGTGTTTACTTTTTAATTCCAAATTGCAGATTATATTCTCGCAAAACAAAAAAGCCCCTCTTAAAAAAGAAGGGCTTTTAAATATTAAGCGCTTAGCTTATTTCATTAAGGTTACATGACCAACGTACTCTTTACGTCCCTGGCCATTGGCACCCACTGCTTTAATTTTATAAATATAAACGCCATCCGGTGCTACGGCTCCTTTTGTTGTTCCGTCCCAACCTTTAGTAAGATCTTTACTAAAGAATAATTCATGACCCCAGCGATCAAATATCTGCATACTAAATCCTTCCGGTTTAAATCCTAAGCCTTTTACACTAAACATATCATTTAATGCATCGCCATTTGGCGTAAATGAATTTGGGATATAAACGTTAAAGTCTTCAATTACCTCAATAAATTTAACTACCGAATCAATACAACCATGATCAGTTCTTTGAACTAGCATAATTGGGAATTTACCGGCATTTTCAAATGTGCGTGTTGGATTTTGAACATTTGTAGTGTCGTATCCATCAATGCCAGTACCTGAGAACATCCAGTTAATACTTGTAATTGGGCCGTATTGAGAATACGGTGTAAATGTTGTTTGATTATCACTTGTTGAAACCACATCAGGATTCCAACCGAAATCAGAATGCGGTTTAGGCCATACTATAATTGGCGCGGGATAATCGTATACACCTGAACAACCATTTTTACCTAATGAAGTAATTTTTAAATTGTATGTTCCCGGCTCATCTAAACAGTAACTAAAGCTATCGGCCTGCATTACTTTTATTCCTCCAAAATCATACGTTGTTATTGCTGCTTCTTGTTGTGTTTGAGTATTATAAAACAAACATAACGGTTGGCAGCCTTGCTCTTTTTCTAATAAAAGATTAGGCATTGGTGGTTGATTAACTTGAACTGTAAATGTAGAGAATACAGTATAATTAGGACAAGCAATATCATGACCGGAAAGCTGATATATTGTTGTCCCTAACGGATGGCCATATTGTACGCTACCTGTTGGTGATCCTAAGAACGCTCCCGGATTCCAAACATAAGCATAATTGCCGCTTCCACCTGTTGAACCTGCAAATAATTTAACACTATCCCCTCTGCAAATTGTTCTGCTTTCAGGAGTTAATGTAAATGAAAGTGGTGTTAAGATCTCTATTTGTGTTTTTTGTTTTGTATTACAAGGCCCTAACGAAACTTCTAAAGTATATGTTCCGGATTGATTAGGCTGAACGCTTGGTATTGTAAGGTTTTGAGCATTAGACGTAAAACCTGTAGAGCTTGTCCATGAATAAGATGTTGCACCCGCAGGCCCGTTAATAGTTAACAGATCGTTGTAGCACATTTGTTTATATGGCGTTAATGTAAAGTTTAAGATCGGATTTACTGTTAATTGCGTTGTATTGGAATTGTAACAAACCAATGCACCGTTGTTATAAGATGTTACAACAGTATACACACCGCTTATTGTTGGAGTAGTATTATAAAAGGTTGGGTTGGCAAATACTGCTCCATAATTGTTTGGCCCCGTCCACGAATAAGTTGCTGCACCGTTTGAACTTGCTGTTAATTGTGCGTTAGCAGGCTCACAAACTGTTATGGTTGGCGTAACAATAACCGGATTAACTGGCACAACATTTATTTGATTTGAACCTGTTGTTGTACAACTAACAGATCCGATAGCAAATGTTGCGGTTGCAAAATAAACGCCAGCATTTGCCGGCATCATATTAGGAATAGTAGTTGCCTGCAAATTAGAACTGAAATTGTTTGGCCCGGCCCACGAATAACCAACAGCACCGGGCGCTGAAGCACTAAGATTAGCTGTAGTAAATTGACACAGATTATTGGTAACATTAACAGCAACAGGGCTTGTAACTACAACAGATAAATTACTTACGGATGTCTGAGAACAAATTAATGTAGTAGTAGGGTTTGTAAAGAAAGCAGTTAAACTATAATTACCCGAATTTACCGGCATTACGTTACTAATTGAGGGACTCTGAGCATTTGAGTTGAAACCTGCCGGACCAGACCAAGCGAAAGAGCTGGGTTGTAGAGGTATACTCGTATTTAAGTTTAGATTAGATCCCGGACAAAGCGTGTAATTTGCGCTTGAAGGCATGGCTGTATTAATAATTACTGCCACCAAACTTGTATCTTTTTTACAAGATACCGTTGATGTAAATATCAATGGCGTATTTGGTGCAGTAGTAAAAACTGAACTGGCCAAACTTTGCGTGTAATTGTAAACAGCAGTTCCGCTATAGGTTCCGGCATTTAATGAACTCGAATTTGCTATAGATGGTGTTTGTATGTTTGAAGCAAAGCTATTTGGACCTAACCATGAATAAAGAGCATTTACAGTCTGGCCCGCTGCAGCAACAGTTGGAGTTGTTGTTAATGAAAAGTTTAAAGTAGTGCCCTGGCAAGCTGGTGCATTTACGCCAAATACCGAAATTGTAGGTGATGGTTTTACCATAACCTGCACGGTAGTTGCGCAAGCGCCAACTGTACCGTTTGTACCTGCATAAATAGTATAAATTCCACTTGCTAATGGGCTTGGATTAGGAACGAATAAAAATTGAGTGCTCGTTACAGTGCCGGGACCCGGGCTTGTTTGGTTTATATAGCTGCCAGAACTTGGCGGTGTTGAAGGGTTAATGGGCACCGCGGTTGAATTTGTAACACTAGTAAAACCATTTGGACCTGTCCACGAGAAAGTTAAAACACCTGCTGCCGTTGTTGTTATTTGAGCTGTTAAACTCATTGAATTTATTGCAGGTGCTGAACGTGAACACATTGCATAACTCTCATTAACAGTTGGATTTATGCCTGGAAGGTAATAAATGGTTACATTTCCGTTTCCAACTTGAGCTGCAGGCGAACAAGTAGATCCTGCCGGATAAAAGCTTGAACCACCGCCGCCGCCGCCGCCGCCGTTTGCACCGGTACAACAACCGTCATTACCGCCGCCGCCGCCGCCATAATAACCGCCGCCGCCGCCGCCGCCAGACGCAGTTTGCCATGGGCCACCTTGTCCGCCAACACCCAATACTCCCGGAGAGCCTCCCGGAGGGGTTGCTGCCCAAGGCACTCCACCGGCACCGCCTGCAACTTGAGTTCCACCGCCACCGCCGGCGCCAAAAGTATTACATCCCGCTGCGCCATTATTACAATTGGCTGCACCACCACATACTGAATTTGAACCACCACCTGCACCGCCACCGCCGCCGGCTACCAGCACTCTATTGGCTAAACCAAAAGGTGCAACTCTAACGTCTGAAGCACCTCCACCACCATATGAACTGTACGCAGCTGCCCCTGTTGAGGCCTGACCTGTGCCACCGCCATTAAATCCTCCTGAAGCAGCGCCTTGAGTTCCGGCACCACCTACCATAATTTGAAATACCTGACCCGGCGTTACCGCCATAGTTGCCTGTATTGCAGCGCCGTTACCACCGTTGCCGCCACCTTTTGCACCTCTAACAACAAATGTAACAGTAGTTACACATAAGGTACTCGGAACAGTAAATGTTTGAATCCCGCCGGTAAAGGCGAAGCTTACAGACGTGGCCTGTGGATTAATTGGGACTAAAGGTTGACTGCTAACGCTGACAAATGCTAATAGCATTAAGAATATGATAATTTTTTTCACGAAATTTCTTTTAACGAATTTACGGCCAAGTTTTCAATTTCTCCGTTTTTTTACTCATTTAAAGTTGGCCTTGAATAACTAAAAAGCAATTTTTAGGGAACAAAATGTATTTTAACGAATTATAAAGCTCTTTTGCGCCATTTTATCTCCCTGTTTCTTAAATTTTCACGAAAAACATTATCGATCTTAAAATTTATTTTTTTTAGCCCTTAAAGCGATAATGCCCAATGATCACATACGAAAAAAGCATGTCCTCCAGCACATTGCCACCACCAATATTATGGGCTATCAAATACCGTTTACCATCAGCCGTTCTTTGATCAGTTACAATGCCAATGTGTGTAATACCACTTACCACCTTTTTGTTTTGAAGGTTCCAGGTAACAAGGTCTCCCGGCTTATAATCTTCAGCTTTATCTGAAACTGCCAGCTCTGCTTTTTTAGCTTTAAAATAGGTCATCAAATTTGGCACTCTTCTGTGATCTATATTGCTATCAGGGCTTTTGAGGCTCCAAAGCTTTGGATAATTCTTAAAGTTCTTTACCATGTCTTCATGCACTTCCTTTTGCAGATCAATCCCAACACCCCTGTAAGCCCTAATTACCAGATCGGTACAAACACCTGTATTGGCAGGCACATCGCCATTGGGATATTTTATCTGAACATAAGCAGGCACATAAGTTACTTTGATCTTTGTTTGATTTATGGCCTGAACCACCAGCTTTTGAAAAAATGAAGTATCCTGTTTAAAGGAAAAACAGGCAAAAAAGAGGCAAAAAAGAGCAATTTTATAGATTTTTAGGTTCATTTTACTATAAAAGTACCAAATTTTAATGAAAGGTCATTTTATTGTTTCAAAAATATAAACGGTTTTTGATTTTAAAAAATTTGTACCTTTCAAACCATAAAATTTAAAACTATGAAGGGAATTATTTTGGCAGGTGGCTCAGGCACACGTTTACATCCACTTACTTTGGCAATGAGTAAACAAATGATGCCTATTTATGATAAACCAATGATCTATTATCCATTATCAGTTTTGATGATGGCAGGTATCAATGAAATTTTAATTATTTCTACACCTCACGACCTTCCAAATTTTGAAAGGCTTTTAGGTACCGGCGAAAATATTGGCTGTAAGTTTTCTTACGTTGTACAAGAAGTGCCAAATGGTTTAGCACAGGCATTTGTTTTGGGAGAAAAATTTATTGGCAAAGATAAAGTTGCTTTAGTACTTGGTGACAATATTTTTTATGGTGTTGGTTTAGGCAGCAGTTTACAAAAAATAAATAATCCTGATGGTGGCGTTGTATTTGCTTATCATGTGAGTGATCCTGAACGTTACGGTGTTGTTGAGTTTGATAAAAACCATAAAGTAATTTCAATTGAAGAAAAACCAAAAGAGCCTAAATCAAATTATGCTGTACCCGGTTTGTATTTTTATGATAATAGCGTAGTGCAAATTGCAAAAGATCTTAAACCGAGTCCACGTGGCGAATACGAAATTACCGACGTAAATAAAGAATATTTAAAACAAGGTAAACTAAAAGTATCCATTATGGATCGTGGTACTGCCTGGTTAGATACAGGAACTTTTCCTTCGTTAATGCAGGCCGGGCAATTTGTACAGGTTATTGAAGAGCGCCAGGGATTAAAAATTGGTTGTATTGAAGAGATCGCATTTAAAATGGGCTATATTACTAAAGAACAACTAATAAAAGTAGCTACACCATTAACCAAAAGTGGTTACGGAACTTATTTGTTAGAGGTAGCAAAACATTCTTAATTATTTTTCGTGGAGAACTATCAGTCATTACTTGATCTTTTTTTAGATCATCTTGAAGCATATAAAAAAAATTTAAATTCAAGATCGCCTAAAGAACTTTACGAACCCGAAAATTATATCTTATCGTTAGGAGGAAAAAGATTACGTCCGCTGTTGGCGTTAATTGCCTGCGATCTTTTTGATAAGGATCCAAAACATGCGTTAAATTCTGCACTTTCGGTTGAGTTGTTTCATAATTTTTCGCTAGTACATGATGATATTTTAGATGCTGCACCGCTTCGCAGAAATAAAGAAACCGTACATGTAAAATGGAATACCAATATAGCTATTTTAAGCGGCGACGTGATGCTTATAAAAGCAAAACAGGTATTAGAAAATTATGATCTTAAAGAATTTAAAAAACTAAATACGCTTTTTAATAAAACAGCTATTGAAGTTTGTGAAGGCCAGCAAAACGATATGAATTTTGAAACCCAGGATAATATTCAAGCTACCAATTATATTGATATGATCACCAATAAAACTGCAGTGCTATTAGGCTGCAGTTTAAAAATGGGTGCCATTAATGCCAATGCAAGTGAAGAAGATCAAAATAATTTATACGCTTTTGGTAAGCATTTGGGCGTTGCTTTTCAATTAATGGATGATCTGTTGGATGCTTTTGCAACAGATTCAAAAAAATTCGGCAAACAAATTGGTGGCGATATTATTGCCAATAAAAAAACATTTTTATTTTTAAAAGCGCAGGAACTGGCAAATGAAAAACAACAAAAAGCACTTGCAAAATTCATGAAAATGAAAGACCAGTCTAAAAAAGTAGATGGCGTTTTAAAAATTTACGATGAACTGAAAATAAAAAAAATCTGTCAGCAGGAAGCTGATTTGCATACCTTACAGGCTATTGATTATTTGAATAAAGTAAATGCCAACACTTCTAAAAAAGATTCATTAAAAAAATACGCAAAGGAATTGTTACACCGCCAGTCATAATGCTGTATAAAGATTTTAAATATGTAACACCCATACAGCTTCGTTTTAAAGACATTGACAGGCTTGACCATGTTAACAATGCTAATTACTTAACTTTTTTTGAATTAGGCCGTGTAAATTATTTTAATAAGGTTTTAAATAGAAATATTAACTGGAATGAGCGGGGTTTTGTAACAGCAAGAACAGAAATAGATCACATTACACCGCTTTATCTTTTGGATGAAGTGTACTGTTTTACAAAAGTTGCTGCTATAGGCACTAAGAGCATTACCATACATGATTGTGTTGCAAAAAAGGTGAATGATCAATTTATTGAATGTGCCAATGGTATAGGCATTTTAGTAGCAATGGACTACCTTAAAAAAGAAAGCATTGAAATGCCTGGAAAATGGCGTGAGTTGTTTGAGGATTTTGAAAAGTAGATCTAAAGTTCATCAAGATTCAAAATATTCATTTCTTTTCCGCCAAAAAAATAAATCTTATTCTTCATGATAATGCTTTTTTCTGCAAGATCAAGTGTAGCCAACAACTCAAAATTCTTATTTATCACAAAGGTATTTTTAAAGTTATAGATCACTGTTTTATCTTTATAAACTTTATCCATTTTAAATAATTCGGTAAAGTGATATTCGTACTGCACATCTACTTTATCTACTCCATACACTTTATTGCTTTCGGTCTTAAAATAAACCACGTTATCGTTAATAAAATTCAACGGCACATAATAACCTTCTTTCTCAACAAAATATTCATCACCATTAATAAACTCAACAAATCTTCCATATTTGTGATCATCTAACGGAATAATACTTTCAAACGATTCTTCATTGGCATTGGTTTGAAAAATACCTTTTTTATCGGCCAATAAATACGAATGTTTTTGTTGTAAAAAATCAATCAGGTTCTCAGAAGAAGTGTATTTGCTTTGCGTATTTATTTTACCGGTTGCAGCATCTATATTCGTTACAAATGGCTTGCCGTATAAAACATAATTATCTTTAAACTGACTTAAACCTAAATTAATTAATGTAACCGCCGAACCGCTTTTTGTTAAGATCATTTTTGAAACGGGCAATTCTTTGAGATCCAGTTCCCACTTCAACTCCCCATTGGTTTTTACAGCAATTAGTTTTTCTTTGCCTGCAAAATAAATTACGTCACCATCAATTAAAATGTTCGATCCTAAGTGCGTAAGCAAATTATCTTCTTTAGTTGTTTTAAAAGATGAGTTTATTTTTTGCACATTTTCTTTATGTACTACAGAATACACCAGTGATTTTTGATTTTTTTCGGCGGTAACAAGCGCGTGCGACCAAAGCAAACCTTTATGAATATTTATTGCGTGCAACCCATTAGCCGCAATAATAATAACCGAATCATTTAAGTATTTTACATCCATCCAATCTTCTTTATGAGACAGGTTAGCTGTCCAATAAACAGTACCGTTTAAAAGACTTACACAATTTAATTCATCGGCATTTTTTGGGTTACTGTACGTTAAGCCTGAACTGTTTACCCCGATCGGGTAAACGATCCTATCGCTAAAATCATAAACTTCAAAACCATGCTTTTTATCATAACGGCTTGTTTTTGCCTCGTTAGAAAACAATAAAAAATCACCGGTAAGATTTAATTCAAAGCGAAGGCTTTCGTATAACCAATTAATAGAATCTGTTGAACAATTTAAACCTGCAATAAAACCTTTATTTACATACAACCTACCCGAAGGATCTTTTTTACGAGTAGAAAATATTAACTGATTGGAAGAAGTATCTGATTGATAATCGTACAAAGGTGCACTTAAACTATAGGTTTTAGCAGTGATGGTTTTTATACTTGTTGCAGAGATGCCAATATCTTTTGTATAGGATTTATAGTAATTCATTTGTGTTTGTGAAAAGCCTGTAAAAGCTAAAACAAAAAATATAACACTAAAAATAAAAGAGTATCTCATAACAATATTTTAAATTAAACCTTAACGCCAATTACCAAAACATCATCCACCTGTTCAAGGTCGCCCTGCCAGCTTGAAAGCGTTTTATCAAGATGATCGAGTTGTTCTTTTATAGTCATTGCAGAAACTTGAGTTAATAATTTTCTAAAGCTGCCAACCATAAATTTTTTTCCTTTTGGTCCACCAAACTGATCGGCATAACCATCACTAAAAAGATATAACTGGTCGTTTTTTTGCAATTGTATGGTAGTGTTGGCAAAATCTTCTTTCTCTCCAATAAATGCACCAATCGGAAACTTATTGGCATCGTGTTGTATCAATTCACCATTTCTAATAATATATAACGGATTGTAGGCTGCCGCATACTGTAATTCTAAAGTATCGTAATTTATACAGCACAAGGTAATATCCATTCCATCTTTTGATTGTGTGCCTTTATTACTCACATGCAATGTATTGATAACACCTTCTCTTAATTTATTTAAGATCTCTGCCGGCTTAATAATATTTGTATTGCTGATAATATCTTTTAAAATATTATGTCCCACCAAACTCATAAATGCACCAGGTACACCATGGCCTGTACAATCAACAGCAGCAAAATAGGTAAGGTTATTCTTTTTCTCAACCCAATAAAAATCACCGCTTACAATATCTTTTGGCTTAAACAACACAAATGAATTTGGAAGTATTTTATTGATGATACTTTCGGGCGGTAAAATAGCCTCCTGAATACGTTTGGCGTAATGAATACTATCTGTAACCTGTTTGTAAAGAATCTCCAGTTCTTCGTTCTTATTTTCGATCTCTGATTTCTGGCGCACAACTTCTTCAGTACGTTCCATTACTTTACGCTCCAAACTTCTTTCATTCTCGGCCAGGTCGTCACGCATTTTTAGTAAAGCGTGGCCCAACGTATCATCTTTACTTAAAGGTTTGTAATTGGCATCAAATTTTCCGGCACCCGTTTCTTTTGCAAATGTTGTTGTTTGTTCCATCGATTGAATGAGCTCATTCAAGGCTATGCCCATCTCCCCTACTTCATCACTGCGCGTTTGAATACGCTCTTTAGGCAATATACCCAAGCCCATAGACAATAACATTTTCTTTAATACCTGTATGGGCTTTGTAATAGAACGCGTAGTGTATAAGGCAATCAATAATCCGCCAATTACAAGTGTAATGCCCAATAACTGCACAAAGCCTTTTAAAAATTTGAAGGAGTCAAACATTTCATCCTTTACTTTTTCTGCAGCTTCCTGTTTAAAAGCGATCAATGAATTAAGGTTACGGTAAATGGTTTTGATATTTACTTCCGAATCTTCGTATGGCAAACGTGCCATCATATAAATATTCGGATCTTCATACGCTTCGGCAGAATTTAATTGACCAATGATTTCATTCTGATAAATTTTAAATAAGGTCTCTACCCTGCCAAAAATTACTTTTAACTGCGTTTTCTCATCGGCAGACCATGTATCTGATAAAGCCAGTAATAGTTTTTTCTTTTCAGGATATTCTACCCGGATGATATTTTTTAATTCATCTCTAAACTCAATATCATTAAAACTTTTATTGTAAAACCATTTTGATACGTTGGTGTGTGAACGCTGCAATAAAAGATTTAATTCTTTTAATTCGGCAACACTTGGCGTTACCTGGCCTACCACAATTTCGGTTTGGCGCTTGCTATCATTTAGGGTAACAACGGTTAAAATAAATGCTATCATTGTTAAAACAATGAATGAGCCAAACCCTAAGCCAATTTTTCTTCCTATTGTGAATCTAATTGCCATTAGTCTAATTTGATGTTTAACTCTTTACATTTCTTTTTAAAGTCTTCTTCTTTTGCCTTTTCATTAAGCATTTTATAAATGCTATGAAGCGCTTCAACTGCCTTTACGTTTTTATTATCAACTTTATAAACCTTAATAATAAATTGCTCGGCCTGCTTAGCTAATTTAATAATGTTTTCCTGCACAACATCAATTTGATTAAAGCTAGCGCCGTAATCCAGTTCTTTACCAAGGTTTACAGCCTGGTTATAATACATTATACCCAAATTGATATTTGCAGAAGGATTTTCAGGTTGCATATCCAACACCTTTAAAAGGGCAATTTTTGCTGTTTCCTGGGCTTCTGTATTTTTATTGTTCTTATTAAAAATATCCGAATATAAACTTCCAACAGCTAAATAATACTCAATATCCCTTGTAGTAAAATTTGTTCCGGGTTCGGCAATTGCAAAATTTTCTTTAAATCGGTTATACGCAATTAAACTGCGTTTGTAATTTATTGAATCCATTAACAATGCTTTAGAAAGATTAAAATAACCTGCCGCTAAATTTGATAATAATTTTTTATTGTTGGTAGCAAATGTTTCGTCAGGTTTTAAAGCGTTTGATCTTTTTAATGAAGAAATAATAGTATCACGTAAAACGGAATTTAATTTTTGTTTATCAGTACGTTTATAAATTTCAAAATAAATATAAGCGCGGGTGGTCCAGCTTACATAATCGCCTTTTGTTTCAGGATGAACAACAACACTGTCAATAGCCAGCTTGGCCTGGTCTACATTCTTTTCCTGCAGTAATTGTTGGGCTCGGTTAAGCTTATCATTCTGCGCAAAACCATTTACCACACAAAGCATAAATATGCTATAGGTAAAGATCTTTATTATGTTGCGCCATTTGCTCATTTTAATCTGTTTTAATTTTACTCTACATTAATTGCAAGTGCTTTAAAATCATCATTGGTTTTTAATCCCGCTTTTACGGCATTGGTTTTATTATACTCAAATTTTAATTTATTTTCTACAACCACAAAGTTGATGCTTGATCCTGTTTTGCAGGCATTAGGACTTTCTGCAACTACAAGCGTGCCTTTTGATTTACTTTTAGAGGATACATCGGCAATTGCTTTTGAAACATCTGGTAATAAATAAATTATTTGCGCTTGTATGGCCGCATCAAACGCAAACGAATTTTTTATCTCAATATCCTGGTTACCTACTTTCTTTTTACTCGAAAGCGTTTTTAATTCGGTAATAAGATTGTCGTTCTTTCCAACAACATATATCACAAAGTTGCCGGTCTTTTTTTTGTCCGACCATTCAAAATAACGCGTAAAATTGTAAAGAAAAACTGCCTTTATCTTGGCATTGGTATCATAGTTTGATGGTTGCTGAAATCTTAACGAGATCAAGCAAAAAATAAAGATCCAGTATTTGAAACTTTTGCCCAGTTTTTTAAAAAATTTATCTAATTTACAAATATAATGCTTGGTTTTTAATAGCATTTAATGATATTTTAATAATTTAGCACTAAAATCGCATTGCCTTTGAGCAACAACAGCAAATACAGCAGTTACTCTGATAACGACCTCATTAACACTTTTTTAGAAAAAGATGATAATAATATGGTTGGGGTGCTGTATGAGCGTTACGGCCATTTGGTGCTGGGTTTGTGCATAAAATACCTTAAAAACAAAGATGAAGCCCAAGATGCAGTAATTCAAATATTTACAGGCCTTTTAAAAGACCTAAAAAAGCATAAAATTGAGTTCTTTAAGAGTTGGTTATATGTTTATAGCAAAAATTTTTGTCTTATGGAATTGCGTAAAAGGCAGAGTGCGCTTAAAAAAGAGCTTGAATTGAAAGAAAATGTGCACCTGGTTATGGATTTTTCAAATCCTGAGCATCTCAATGAAAAAGAGAAGCAGATTACCATAATGGAAAAAGCGCTCGAATTATTAAATACCGAACAAAAAAAATGTATAGACCTTTTTTATCTTAAGAATAAATCTTACGTCGAAATAGTGGATATTACAGGCTATACAGCCAATGAAGTAAAAAGCCACATACAAAACGGCAAAAGAAATTTGAAAATAAAAATGGAAACACTTATTAATGAAGAACCAGGAACAGAATAATAATTTAGATCAACTTTTTAATAAAGCAAAAGCGGATAAACAAAGTTTAGATGACTTTGAGAAGGATGCTTTTGCCGGTTTTGAAATGCTTGAATCTGAGCAGGAGGCCAAAGACCTTAAAGCTGCTTTAGATACACGCATTAATAAAGAATTATTTAAGAAAGAAGAAGAAAGAAATCCAAAGATCTATTGGTTTGCCGCAGCAGGCTTAGCGCTTGTTATTGGCTTAACCGTTCTATTTATTTCAAATAATAATACACTTTCATCAGAAAGCGATCTGGCTATATCAAATCCTGAACAAAAAACAGAAGAAAAAATATCTACCGATAGTAAAAACGAATTAAAAGAACAGAACGTTACACCAATTGAAGCCGCAACAGTTGTGGCTGATGAAGTACCTGCAAAGGAAATTACTCAAAGTAATAATAGTGATGCGATTAAACTCGAAGAGCCTGCTAAAATTGTAAAAGAACTGGAAGTTGAAAAAGAAAATGAAGGCGTAAAATCACGTATGATAGTTGTACCGGCCGCTAAAAATGAAACAGCAAAAGACGGTTATTTTAAAAGCGAAAAAGACCTTAAAGACCAGGAAGAAAGAAGACAAGAAAATGTTGCTACGGGAACAGGCAGCAATATTGGCGGTGATAATGATAAATCTTTAAACAACCTCGATGATCTTGCTAAGAATGATAAAGCAAAAGAAAAAGTAAGTGGTGATTATAAATATGCCACTTCAGCAAAAAAAGCCGATCAAAATAAAGTAGTTGAAGATGCAGAAGTAAATGTACAAGATGAATTGGCTTCCACCGAAGGTAAAAAAGGAAAATTGGATGAAAAAAATAAAAATGCAGATCTTGAGCAAAGTACTAAACAGCCCGTTGTAGTTGCAAATAATAACACCAATGCAGGTGGAAGAGAAACCGGTAAATCAAAACATAGCCGCGCAAAAAAATCTGCAGAAAAACAAAATTCAAACGCAGGTCCGGGAGATATTGCCTACTCAAGCACACCAAAAAGCACTGTAACGCAGGAAGTTTCGGGTGAAGTTGTAGCTGCCGTGCCCGCTGAAGCAGAGAACAAACCTATAACTACCTGCTTTTATACAGGTGGAGAAACTGCCATAACAAAAGATGTAAAAGAAAAATTAAAAGCCGAGAATTTAGATCAGAAATTTGATGCTACGCTTTACATTAATGAAAAGAAAGTGGTTGAAAAAGTTGAGTTTATAAATGCTTACGAGCTTACTTCAAAACAAAAAGAGGATGTAACAAAAATTTTAAAATCATTAAGTAAATTCAATGTTCCTTCTACAGGTAAAAAAGAGAGCTTTACTTACAAGCTGATCTACAGACCTTAATCTACGAATTACTAATCTGTACGAATATACGAATCGAAAATACTCAATACAGATTCGCAAATTCGTATTTATTCGTGATTCGTAGTAATAAATTATTTTTTGGTCAGCTCTTTAAACACATCTTCCATCTTTTGTTCTTCTTTATTTAAGGTTAACACACTTAAATTATTGGCTACAGCAAAATTAAAAATGTCTTTACGAACATCGTCTTTGGAGGTAGAGATCAATTGCCAGGTATTGCCCTGCAAACGATTTACATTTTCGATGGTATTTATTTTACGTAATAATTTTTCTGAGACTTCTTTATCAAATTCAACGGTAATAATTTGAGCAGTAGTGTTTTTTTGGAGATTTTTTGTTTCGTCGTTCGCTACAATTTCTCCTTTATTAATGATAATCACACGGTCGCAAATAGCTTCTACTTCCTGCATAATGTGCGTGCTTAACATTACAGTTTTTTCTTTGCCTAAAGCTTTTATAAGCCCGCGAATTTCTTCCAGTTGATTTGGATCCAAACCGGTTGTTGGTTCATCCATGATCAATACTTTGGGATCGTGAATAATGGCTTGCGCCAAGCCTACACGCTGGCGATACCCTTTACTTAATGCACCTATCTTTTTATTTTGTTCCAATTGCAAACCCGTCATTTCTATCATCTCTTTCACACGGTTCTTGCTGTTTTTAATTTTATAAATTCCGCCTACAAATTCTAAAAACTCTTTTACGTACATATCCAAATACAATGGATTATGTTCCGGCAAATAACCAATTTGTTTTCTTACTTCTAAACTTTGTTGCGTAATATCAAATCCACAAACTTTGGCAGTGCCTTCTGTTGGTGGAATGTAGCAGGTCAGTATTTTCATCATAGTACTTTTTCCGGCGCCATTCGGACCTAAAAAGCCAACAATTTCATTACTACCAACTTCAAACGAAACATTATTTAATGCTTTTTGGGCACCGTAAATTTTTGTAATATTATTTACCTGGATCGACATTATTTATTCTCTCTGAAAACATTTGTTACTACCCAACCCTTGCCCCAATCTGCTTTTTCTTCTTCTGTCCAGATCTCAGGATAGAAGATGCGTTTTTGAAAACGTGGCGGCAAGTATTTTTGCCAATTGGTGCCACCTGTTGCTGCAATATCTTCTGTATTTTGTTGTAAATATTGTACGGCAGATTTATAATGCACCAACGGCCAGTTAATATTTACGTTTACATCTAATTCTTTTAAAGCGTTGATCACTTTTATATTTTTTTGATCTGCTTCCGGTAATGCCTTATATTTTGCCCACAAATTTTTTGTTTTGTATTCGTTTGCAAGGGCAATAAAATCTTTTGAATATTTTTTCTCAAACTGTAACAACGTTAATGTTTTTTTGCCGGTACTTAATTCTGTTGCGCCTTTGTTCCAGTAAATATGGTTGAACATTTCTTCAATAGAAGGATTTTTATCTTTTAAAGTAGGACGTACATCCTTGTCTACCAAATTAAAAAAGTCGGTTGAACAGATCTCAATTTTTCTGTATTGTGCGCTTTGAAAACCGCTTGCAGGAAGTAATGCCATACGGTAACGCAAGAATTGTTCTTTTTCCATACCGTTGATCATGATCTCAAAGGATTTGGTCAAAGCTTCAAAATAACGGTTAATGCGGCCTACTCTTTCAATAAATAAATTAGCGTCCAATTTCTCTTTCCAACCAATCAGTTTACCATTAGGTAAAATATCGGGACCATTATTTCCTATCTGCTCAAATTCATGCAGCGATAATTTAAAATACAGTTCGGTGATTTGGTGATACATGATAAAGATCTGTTCATCCGGAAAATCCGTCTTTGGATTTTGAAGCGTTAACAAAGTTTCAACCTGTGTATAATCCCAATAGGTTAAATAATTAGATAATAATAACCCATCCAGGTAACTATTTATATCCTGACCCATTTGGGCATATTTATCTTCCAGTAATTTTATTTTCTCTTCTATTTTGCTGTCAATTGCCATAGCCAAAATTTTATGTTTTATAATTGCGAAATGCTTCGCAATAGTTCAAAAATACTAATTTTTTATCTTTTTATACCCTTTTTATCCATTGCCCGTTGATACGCCGCCGCATATTTACAATGCTCATCGTAGGTAGATGAAAAATCAGAGTAACCATTCAACGACGGTTTAGCACAAAAGAAAATATATTTATGTTTTGTATAATTTAAAACAGCATCAATAGCTGAAACCGATACAAGGCAAATGGGGCCTGGAGGTAAACCTTTATGCTTGTAAGTGTTATATGGCGAATTAATTTCTTTATCGGCATCTAAAACGCGCTGCGCATCAAAATTTTTATTGGCAAATTTTAAAGTTGGGTCGGCCTGTAATAACATGTCTTTATGAATACGATTGATATAAACACCGGCAATTTTTTCCTGCTCACTCTCTATAGCACTTTCCGATTGCGCAATGGATGCTAAAGTTATTACTTCAGGAACTGAAAAGCCTATCTTTTTTGCCAAAGCAACCCGCTTGTCATTCCAAATACCATTGTATTTTTGTTTTAAAACATCTGTAAACTCATTAATACTTATTGCCCAGCTTACTTCGTAAACGCCCGGCACCACCATTGCAAAAGCGTTATCCGGATCTAATTTAAAATCATCAAATAATTTTGTTTCATCTGCCAAATAATTTTCAAGATCCTCATCAGTTAATTCCAATTTATCATCTGTATAAGCAATAAATTCATCCAGGTTGTGAATCTGCGAATTAAAAGTAAGTTTTACTTTTTCCTGTTTATTGTATTTGATGAGATTAATGATTTGACGTTTGGTCATACCATTTGTGATGCGGTATTTGCCGGGATGGATATTTTTATCCAACTCCATTTTTTTTGCAAGAAATTCAAAAGCCTCAAGATCGTCTATAATGTTCTCAGAATTGATATCACTTATCACATCTTCAAACGAATCGTTTGTTTCAATATAAACATAAGTATAATTCTTATCCTTTAAATGAATAGCACCGGCGATGTATTTTTGATAAATAAAATAAGCGACTGCTGCTAATGCCAATACAATTATTAAGCTTATTATTTTACCTCTACTCTTTTTACTCATAACACCTGTTCAACCTGCTGCAAAACCATCTTTGCTTTTTGATTTTGCGGATTCTTTTTTAAAATTTGTTCTAAATATTTTTTTGCCTCTTTTTTATTCTTTAAAAAAGCATAATAACCTGCTAAATTTAATAATAAAGGCTCATAATCGGGGTCAATTTTTTGAGCAATTGTGTATAACCTCATCGCCTCTGCCTGTGCACCCTGGCTTAACCTAATGAAACCCAAATTAGTAAGCGCAGAAACATGTTTTGGATTTTCTTTTATTATAAATTCAAACTGTGTTATGGCATCGTTAAAATTATTTAAAGCCGCTAAAGTTGAGCCCAATTTGTTTCTGAAATCTAAATTATAAGGTGCCAAAGTTACAGCTTGCTTAAACCATTTAACCGAGCCGGGAACGTTATTGGTGTTATAATACGATTCTGCAATTCGGTAACAGGTCCATGCATCTAAATTATCATAAGACTGTTTCACAAAAATAGTATTGAAACATTTTTGTTCTCCTGCCTGATTCAGATAAAAGATAACTTTCTTAAAATCTTGTTTAATATAATACAATTGAATCAAAGCACGAAGGTTTGTAAACAGATCGCTTGCTGTTTGATCTTTTAATAATACAATTGCTGAATCCAAATATTTATTTTCTTGCTCAAATTTTTCGTATTGGTTAATATATGCCAAAGCTTTTGTTAATGCAGAAGGGTTTTTCTCATTAATTGAATAAAGCCCAACAAATGTTTTGATCTTCTCTTGCTCTCTTTTTGAAATTGGTTTTCTTATATAATGATCGTGCACCGAAACGTGTGGAATATCTGTAGAGCCTGTTGCAGGCATGTGACAGCTTACACAGTTATTCCAGTTTTTTAATTGGCGGTGCGCAGTTTGCAGTGTGGTCTGCTTCCCGGCAACTGCCAACTGGTGACAACTGTTACAGGCATCATTAAAAACTTCCATATTTGTTTCACGCACGCTAACATGTGGATTGTGACAGGTAACACAGGTCATTGCATCTTTATAAGGTTTTAAAGAATTTTTGTTCTTCGCTTTCTCATAAGACTTAATAAAACAAGCGCTTTGTTTTAAACGATCGGCATGCGAGGCCATAATAAAATCCTCATCTGCATTTTTATATTTTGGCAGGAATACAGAAATGTAATCGCTCAATTTTTGGCCGGGTTTAAAATCATAAAAAGATTTTCCTTCTTTTAAAACGGCATTACCTTGTAAGTGACAACGTTGGCAAAGATCAAACTGACGATCGATTGAAAGTTTTGCAGGATTTACGACAGAGTAATCAATAAATTTTGAAGTATCTACTTTTGAACCTGTTTGTCTTTCGGCCACATGCATACTTCCCGGACCATGACAGCGTTCACAATCAATACCTGTTGGAATGCTGGTATATTTATTTTCAGAACCCAAAACAAAATTTGGATAACCGTTATGGCAACTCATACACTCTAAACCTATCTTACGTGTAAAATGTGTATTTACACCATTCTCAAATCCCGGTGGAAGATCCCAGTGTTTTTTTTGCGTGTAAAAGGTCATGGGCATTTGATTAAAATAACCGTTAACCGATTGTAAATGCGAATTGGTGTGTTGACCCGAGCCTATAATAAAATTAACCTGTTCTGTCCTTGAAAAAACGGTATCATGTTTTTCTAACCTGTATTCTTTAAAATATAAACTATCGTTTTTCCAAAATGCATTGTAATGCATATTTGAATATTTATCATAAATATTTGGGTTATAAAAATCGGCTGATGATTTTTCTTTTGTTGCAATACCTAAGGACTTGCCCATGCCGGTTTTAATAAACGTATTATAAATACTTTGATGGCATTGCCTACAGGTATTCATGCCTACATATCTTGCAGAATCGGAATGATTTAAATAAAGTGAAGAATCTTTTTTTGGAATCTGCTCGGTAGTATTTGTATGCGGTGTATCACAAAATTTCAAAAGGCCAACCAGCGCAATAGTAACAGATAAAAATATATGGACTTTTTTAGACACCCGTATTTATGAGTTGTAGGAACCATACATCTTCAAATGAATCAATTCCTTTTTTGTGCCATGCTTTTTTCAAACCACATTTTTCAAAACCTGCTTTTTCAAAAAGGGCAAGACTTGCAGCATTAGATTGATTAACATTCACATAAATTTGTTTTAAATGAAGTGTGTTAAAAGCATAAAATTTTATTAACTCAATACATTCTGAAGCAAAACCATTGCCCCTGTAATTATCGTGAATATAAATTCCTAAACCGCAGCGGGCATGTTGTGGTTCAAATTCAAAAAGATCAATGATGCCTATCGTTTCGTTTGTATCGGTTTTATTTATCATTAGGCGTAATTGCTTATTGGTATAAATATCCTGATAGGCTGTATTTACAAATTCATCCAATACTGCTTTAGAAAATGGTGTTTGTGTGAAGCTTACTTCCCAAAGTGAATGATTGTTTTCCCAGCGATACAAAATATCAGCATCTGATGGCTCAAGCGCTCTAACCGAAATATTTTTTCCTTTTAAAAACATTAATCTTTATAATAAGGTAAGCGTTGTTCTTTGATTGTTTGATGCAATTGTTCAAGCGTATAAAAAGGCAATTCAACAAATCCATTATGCAGATCAAAATTACTAGCGCTGGCAAATTCAAAATACTCATTGTCATTCATGCGCTTCATCAGATCAAAATATAGTTCTTCTTCAATAGATGTAACGGCGTAAAAATGCTCAAAAAATAATTTTAAAGGTGATAAACAGGTTGCTTCGTATTGCCTTACCGGTTCAAATTTTGAGATCATTTCCTGTAACATTTCTAACTGATGATCGTAACTAAAAACCGGGTTCTTTTTTAGCTTAATAAAAACACTTTCAATTTTCTTTTGCGAGATCATTTTTAATAAAGCTTCAGAAGAAACATTTAACTCGTGGCCTTTAATGGTTAACGAATTATAATTACCGTTGATCATTAAGCCAATGTGTGGAGGAACCCTGTTTGCATGCAAAGCTACCAGCCAAATATCTTTATGAAGAATTGCTTCACGAAGATCGACCGTATTCATTTTTATATTTATAGTTTCTACGATCATGCAATTTCAATAGTACCGTTAAATACTCTTTGAGCCGGACCAATTAACCATATATTATAAAAATTTTGTTCCAATACTCTTTCAAATTTCACTTCAAGATTTCCGCCTAAGGTTTTTATCAAACAATTATTTTTTCCATTCGAAATTCCTTTAATAGCGGCAACTAATGCAGCAGCGGTAACTCCGGTGCCACAGGAATAAGTCTCATCCTCTACTCCTCTTTCATAAGTACGTACAAATAAATTATCTTCTACTCTTTCAATAAAATTCACGTTGGTACCCTCTTCTTTAAAACGATCGTTATAACGAATTAAAGCGCCCATATTTTTTACATCAAAATTTTCTACATTATTAATGAATTTTACAAAATGCGGAGAGCCTGTATTTAAATAAAAATAATCATCTCCTACTTCAATATTTTTTACATCCTGCATTTTTAATGAAACTATTTCGTTCTCATTAATGGTTGCATCGTGTAATCCATCAATCGCTAAAAATTTTGCAGTGTTTTTTATAATTCCTAAATGCTTTGCAAAAGCGGTAATACATCTACCTCCATTGCCACACATACTACTTGGGTTACCATCGCTGTTATAATACACCATTTTAAAATCCGATCCAGGCTCTAATTCCAAAAGCATCAAGCCATCTGCACCAATACCAAAACGGCGGTCACACAAAAAATGTATTTGCTCGGTAGTTAAAGAAATTTCGTTAGTACGATTATCTATCAAAATAAAATCGTTACCGGTACCCTGGTATTTATAAAACGAAAGCTGCATAATAACTTAATTAATTTTTGCTAATAATCCCGAATCAACAACTCTTTCAAGCGATTTAAAATCGGCGCCGTAAAAAAGTTTATAAACCTGATCGGAGCTTTTAATGTAATATGAATTATCTAATTCATACAAAGAAACATTACTGTAATCTAAAAAGCCATATAGTAAAACTTTATTTTTTGAAAAACGATAGCCTTTTGAGTTAAGGGGTGTTTTCCAGAATTCGATAAAATAAAGATCAGATGTGTTTTCTTTTACCCCTGCAATATCAGATGCAAGTGAGTCGTTTTGCTCACCGGCCGGATTGATATGAATGATCTTAACATTTTTTACAGATAGTAATTCTTCTGTTGCAACATTTACTTCAGAATTATCGCGGATCAAACTATCAACTTCAGAATAATTTACTTTATCGCCTTTGCCTAAATTAATTTTAAAACGTTCTTTATTTTTACGTTTTTCTTCGTCTTCTTTATTTTCTGTTTTAACAGCTTGCTCAACAACCGTTATTTGCGATTTGGCAGAATCCTTCATCTTATTAAAAAGATCGTTGATCTTAAAAACAAAAAAGCCCACACCAACCAAAAGGCCAATTGATAATCCGAAAACAAAAGTTGGTATTTTACGACTGAATCTCATTTAATTTTTCAAGAGTAAATTTAGCATTTTTTTTGTTGTCCCGGTTAAGGTTTGTTAAAAAGAAACCAAAAAGGTAACAACGATATTAACTTTACGTTATTAATCTTAAAACCAAAAAAGAAGTATGAAAAAGTTGTTGTCAACCATGTTAGTGGCGTGTTTAGGTGGATTAATATCCTTTACAGGCGCCCGTTATTTTTATGAAAATGATAAAAATAACACCAGTCAAATTACAAAGCCGTTTGATCAGCAAAACATTAAACTGGCTAATTATACAGAAAACACAGGGCTTAATATTGATTTTACAAACGCCGCCGAAAAATCGGTTAACGCGGTTGTACATATTAAGACTACCAGCGAACAGGTAAATAATTTAAACTACGATCCCTTTGCCGAATGGTTTTACGGTCCTCAAAAAAGGCAGCAAAATTACAGTATGGAAGGAAGCGGAAGCGGTGTAATAATTAGTGAAGACGGTTACATTGTAACCAATAATCATGTGGTTGCCGGTGCAGATAAAATTGAAGTTGTTTTAAACGATAGAAGAACTTATGTTGGTGAAATTATTGGCGCCGATGCCAGTACGGATGTTGCACTTATAAGAATCAAGGAAAAAGGGCTTCCTTTTTTAAGTTACGGTAATAGTGAAACTGTAAAAGTTGGCGAATGGGCTTTGGCAGTTGGAAATCCTTTTAATTTGGAAAGTACAGTAACCGCAGGTATTATTAGTGCCAAAGGCAGAAATAATATTTTAGATGTAAATAAGCGCCCTATTGAATCTTTTATTCAAACCGATGCTGCGGTTAACCCCGGTAACAGTGGTGGTGCATTGGTAAATACAAATGGAGATCTTATTGGTATTAATACAGCCATTGCTTCTAACAATGGTGCTTACCAGGGTTATTCGTTTGCGGTGCCTGTTAACATCGTTAAAAAAATTGTTAGCGACCTTATTGAATTTGGAGTTGTACAACGTGCTTATTTTGGCGTTAGCATAAGAGATCTTGACGCTAAATTTGCAGCTGATAAGAACATAAAACTTTTAAAAGGTATTTATGTAAATGGCGTAACACTGGGCGGTAGCGCAGAAGACGCAGGTATACAGGAAGGTGATGTAATTACACGTATTGAAAATGCAAATGTTGGAAGTGTAAGCGAACTTCAAGAACAATTAAGCAAATACAGACCAGGAGATAAGATCAACATTACTGCGGTAAGAAATAATAAAGAAATGAATATTGCTGCAACTTTAAAAAGCCTTGATAACACAACTAGTTTGATCAAGAAAAGTGAGATCATAAAAAAATCAATGTCGGCCTTAGGAGCAGATTTTGAAGAAATGAGTGCAGATGAACTCACAAAATTCAGAATAAATAATGGTGTAAAAATTAAAAAACTAAGTACCGGTAAATTAGCACAGATTGGTATTAAAGAAGGTTTTATTATTACCAGTATTGATAAAAAGAAAGTGGGTAATATACAGGATATAAATAATTCTTTAGAGAATAAAACAGGTACCGTTCTTATAGAAGGTTTTTATCCTAACGGAGCCAGGGCATACTATGGGTTTACCTTATAAAAAACACTAAAAATCCAAAAAAGGCGAATAGTTAATATTCGCCTTTTTTATTTTATTGACCTTTGATATTACCTAAATTTTCATAAATTTGATTAGCCAAATCAAATGTATTGAAATCAGATAAAACTATACAAAACTTAAAGAAAAGAATAAAAGAGCTTGAGAAGGAGAATCTTTCTTTAAAAAAGAAAAAAACTGTTTTTTATACCGCTAACCCTACCGTAAAAACTCCTAAAGCCATAAAGCCAATTTTTGATGAAGCGGCATTAACTGTAAAAAAATATTTTGAAACATTTAAAGCCAACCCAAGCTTATCAAAAATTGAAGTGAATGGCCAGCGTTATGTTTTAATGCGTGCCGAATCATTAGCCAACGATTTTTTTAAGAACATTATAAAATTATATGCCGACAGGCCTTTGCCGGAAGCCATTAAAATTGGAAGGAATTTATTATTTGATATGGCTCACTTAATTGGTATGGAGGATGCGGAAAATTTTCATTCTAAAATGAAGTTGAAAGATCCACTTGCCAAATTATCTGCCGGGCCTGTACATTTTGCTTACACCGGTTGGGCCTTTGTAGAAATTTTAGAAGAAAGCCGGCCAAGCCCTGACGAAAATTTTTATATTAAATACAATCATCCTTTTTCGTTTGAAGCAGATTCGTGGATAAGATCAAAAGAAAAACCAAATTTTCCGGTGTGTACCATGAATGCAGGATATTCTTCGGGTTGGTGCGAACAAAGCTACGGCATTAATTTAACTGCTGTAGAAATTACCTGCAGGGCTAAAGGTGACAAGCACTGTACGTTCATAATGGCACCTCCACACAAAATAAATGCTTATCTCGAAAAAGAGTCGGTAAAATATAAAAGAGTAAGAAAATATGATGTGCCTTTGTTTTTTGAAAGAAAAAAAGTAGAAGAAAAATTGAATAGCGCGGTAAAAGAAAAAGAAACGCTTTTAAAAGAAGTACATCATCGTGTAAAAAATAATTTACAAATAATTACAAGCCTGTTACGCTTGCATGCCGAAAAAGAAAATAATGTAAATTTTTCTGAGCTGGTTAATGAAAGTCAAAACCGCATACGTTCAATGGCGTTAATACACGAAATGCTGTATGCCAATTCAAACTTCAGCAATATTAATTTGGCAAAATATACCACGTATATTTTTGATCAGCTAAAAAGTACCTATAATAAACAATTTGTAAAATTAGAGCTTTCAGTACCGAGCGATTTTTCTTTTGAAATGGATAAGATGATACCGATTGGATTAATCTTAAACGAATTAATAAGTAATTCATTTAAATACGCTTTTCCAAAAGATAAAGGAAAGATCAGCATTACATTTAAAAAGAATACCTTAACAATTGCTGATAACGGAAAAGGCTTGCCGAAAAATTTTGATCAAAGCGATACAGAGAGTTTTGGGATGCAGCTCATACAATTACTGGCCGATCAGATAGATGCGAAACTAAGTATTGGAAAAAAAGAAGGAAGCTCGTTTTCTTTACATTTTAATTCATCTACATAAACAAATAATTCCGATATGTTAAACCACTAAGAACGCAAAGTTGCTTCACAAAGAGCACAGGGAAATTTTTTTTGTGAGCTTCGTGTTTTCTTGGTGGACTTTGTGGTTAAATATTCAGGCAGGCTATTTTTAACATATGCATATAATGCAAGCCTTTTTCACGTGCCAGCTTAATGTTATTTTCAGGAATTAGTTCGGGATGTTTATATAAGGAAAGCGCTTTTGTAATACTCTCTTCTCTTAATAAATGTAACATAGGGTAAACAGAACGGTTAGTATAATTGGCCGCATCGTCTTTTTCTGCCCCATCAAAACAATATTCAGGATGAAAACTTGCTAACTGGTAAATACCTTCGTACCCTTCTTCTTCTAATAATTGCTGGGCTGCATCAACCAGATCGAGGTAATCTTCAAAACCTGAAAAGTTATTTGGTAAAATAATAAATGTTGTTTCAATGCTATCATTCGTATCCAAATGTTGCATTTCTTTTATTAAAGTTTCAAGTGTTGTTTTAACGCTGGCATTTTCTATAACTGCGTAATGGATACTTTTTTTAAGCAATGCTTTTGCAGCAAACGGACAAAAGTTAAGATCAATAACAACATCCTTTATCCATTTTTTAGTGCTTTCAATTATTTTATTTTCTTCTACCATCTTTTTTAACAGAGCATAAAGTTGAAAAAAATATTTGAAATTATCTTACATGCTCTAAAACCATTGACAGTATTAAGTTTTAAGAAACGAATTAACAAATTTTTTATTTTGGCACGGTCTTTGTAAATGTTTGTTAAAATAAAAAATAGTCAATTTAAAAATCAAACATATGAAACCAACTAAAAAAATCATCATTGTTCTTTTAGCTTTTATAGCAGGCTTTGCTAATAAAAGTATAGGGCAAGTGGGTTTTAAATCCACATACATTTTCACCGCCGATTCCGTTAGCGGCTTTGATGAAACTGCAGCTTCCTCGGCCGCATTAGCTAACGGCTGTTACGGAAAAGAGTTTAAAGTTTTTATGTACAATCAAAAGAGGATCTATGTGAAGCAGAAGTATAATTTAAAAACAACTTCTGCAAAAAAATTAACCTTGTTTCAAAATCCCGCATCGTTAAAAACATCTGCACTTGCTCCGGGTGGCGCCTGTAATAATGAAGATTTTGAATTAGCAACATCACAAGTACTTGCACCAACAGCAGTACAAGGCTGGACCTTTCAATCAGGTTCGTATAATGGTGGATGTTCACCTCCATCATTTGTTAGTACTGGTATTTACACCGTGCATGCTAATCCAATTATTGATCCAAGAATTCCGGGACAGATCAAATCTTACTTTGATGCACAATTAAACACAACTCCTTCGGGAAATAGCTTCTTACAATTAAATGATGGTTTTGCAGGTGCAAAGGCTGCACAGGCATCAAAAGCGTTTATCGTTAATCCAAACAATGCCGTATATCAATACGCCTATTTACCGGTAATTGAAGATGGAACACACGCCTGCTGCGACCAGCCGGGCTTTGATATTAAAATTACAGTAACAAATACAGTAACAAATACCTCAACGGTTTTAGCTTGTCCTAATATTTCGGTTGCGGTTCCTGGTCCGGGTTGTTCATTTACAATACCTCCGGGAGGCCCTAATTTTGTGCCTTGTACTGCGGGCTATCCAACATGGGTATATTCAAACTGGACGGCATCAGCTATCGATCTTTCTCCATACTTAAATAATTTGGTACAATTAGATATAACCGTTGTTGATTGTGGCTTTGGCGGACATGGTGCTTACATTTATTTTGATTCGAAATGTTCTCCTATGACGATCATTGGAAATAACAATCCATTTCCTGCAGGTACACCTTCTATTACTTTACCAACCTGCGGCTCAACTGGCGCTACAATGGTCGCACCTGCAGGCCTAGGCCCCTACTCATGGGCTGGTCCGGGTGTAGGCCCGCCATACACAACACCTGCAATGAGCAACCAAACCTATACAACAAATATTTCGGGTATTTATACTTTAAGCATGAATCCTCCGGGCTCATGTGCACCGATCATTCGTGTTATTACGGTTTCAATTACACCTGCACCACAAATAGTTGCCTCGGTGCAACAGGCACCTTGCGGAGGTACAGTGGCCATTGCCTCGTGTACAACGGCAGGTTCAGCTTCTGTGGCATCAACTATTGTATGGTCTCCCAATCCGTTATCTATAAACAGTTCTTCTACACAGGCAAATTATCCAATATCAACAGGGCCTGTAACTGTAACAGCCTCCGACCCGCTAGGTTGTTTAGCTTCCGCTACAGTGAATATTAATGGCGCGCCACCTATACCAACATTTAGCATTACAAATGTTACCGGCTCAGGAAGTATTACCTGTGCGCATCCATCTATTAATTATATTGCCACCACTAATTATACTTTTGGTACACTTACATACACATGGGTAAGTTTAAGCGGCACAGCCACCGGAAGCAACGTTACATTTACCAATGCAGCACAATACACAGTAACGGCAACAGATCTTGCAACAGGTTGTAGTACTTTTTCTGTTTTCAGTATTGGAACTGACCTTGCTGTACCAAACTTAACGGTTACACCTACATCCCAAAACATTATTTGTCCTGCAGGTATACCGGCAACGTTTACTGCTGTTACAACCAATACTATGACCAATTGTACTTTCTCATGGTATTCGCCATTCTCACCTGGCGCTGCAACAAGCAGCGGTACAGTTTCTATTCAACAGTTTCTTGCTCCGGGCGTTTACACTGTGTGTGTAACCAATAATATTAATGGTTGTACAACCTGTAAAACAGTTACTATTGCTACGTTATCAGGTTTCCCTACCTATTCTGTAACGAGCCCTCAACAATTTACAATTGGTTGCGGTACAACAAGTGTAACTTCAATTAATATTTCTAACGTAAATACTTATACTTCCTCTACCAGTCCTCCAACAGGTGGTGCTGTAAGTTATACCTTATTGCCTCCTAGTTTTGTTGGTACTTACACATTAAACCCTACAACTGGGCCTAGCGTGTACACTGTAAACGTACCCGGACAATATACGGTAGTTGTTCATGATAATACAAACAATTGTGAAACACATGTTCCTGTATCTATTATTTCA
Organism: Bacteroidota bacterium; assembly: GCA_032229505.1. Lineage (GTDB taxonomy): Bacteria > Bacteroidota > Bacteroidia > B-17B0 > Aurantibacillaceae > Aurantibacillus. The sequence goes on along the minus strand of JAVTWD010000095.1, from coordinate 46,435 downwards.
AATACGTTTGCACCGCAAAGTACCGCAGCGGCTGTAACTCCAACACTAACTTGTTATACGTCATGCACTATTTTAAAAGGTACAAGTACAAACACCAATACATCATTTAGCTGGGCATTTGCTGGGCCTCCTGCAGGTCAATTGCCTAATGACACCATGACAATCTGTACAACAACTGCTGTAAATACTACTACCATTGGTACATATACTTTAACGGTTACCGATAATATTAATAAATGCAAGAGCACGCAAACCTTAACTATTTATCAAAATACATCAAGGCCAAATGCAAGTATTACCCCTGTTGGTTCGCCTTCAATTACCTGTACTACACCAACTATTAACCTAACAAACGCAAGTTATACAAATGCTGTATCGGCGCCATTTCCGCATGCATTGAACGTAGCTGGTTATTTATGGGAAGGTCCTTCGCCTCAAACAACCTTCTCTAATAGTAGTACATATATTGCTTACACACCTGGCGTATATACATTAACAGTGCGTGATAATAACAATGGCTGTTTTGCTGTTGCAACAAAAACAGTTATTGATAACAGGATCTATCCTATTGTAAATACACCAAATCCTCCTCCGCCTTTTATTTTAGATTGTGGTCCATTAGCAACAACTAATGCAACTATCTATCCAATCATCAGTGGCTCTACCACAGGTTTCACTTATTCATGGACTGCGGTACCAACAACATCATTTGGTTGCTACACTTGTTCGATGACTACTGTAAATAAACCGGGTGAATATAAAATTACAGTAACCAACCCGGCAAATGGTTGTGTTGCTGAAGGAAGGGTTGAAGTTATAAACGGTGCATTAAATGGTGATTTTGAACCAAGTGCTTATAATGGTTTTGCGCCTTTAAGTGTAAACTTTACCAACTTATCTTCTTCGTCATCAAATACTACGCCAACTGCAAGCATTACCACGGCATGGAGTTTTGGAAACGGTACAAGCTCTGTTACGGCTAACGTAAATATTTCTCCGGTTACTACATTTACAAATGCTGGTACTTATACAGTAACAATGTATGTTGTAAAAGGAACATGTTTGGATACAGTTAAAAAGATAATCACTGTTGAACTGCCATCTGTATTAGAAGTACCTAACGTGTTTACACCAAACGGCGATGGAAACAATGATACGTTCTTCTTAAAAGTTCAGAATGTAACCGAGATCCATGCTTTTATCTTTGATCGTTGGGGCAACCAGGTGTATGAAACCACAAGTAACACCGGAAACATTACCTGGGATGGAAAAACTGCTTCAGGAAAAGATATGCCGGCAGGATCTTATTTCTATACACTTAAAGCAATAGGTAAAGATGGAACTACCTACGATAAAAAAGGTAACATCAGTATCTTCAGATAAAAATAAATCTTAACTAAAATAAAAAACCCTTCCTGTAACAGGAAGGGTTTTTTATTTATTAGGATTTGGTACTAAGATCAAAATCAATTATTAGTCGCTTGCTTTTTCTTAGCCAGGTTTGCACCACGCCATCTGCATCCGGATAATAAAAACTACGCTTTACCAAACCGGCTATCTCTTCGCGTGAGCTAAAATTATCGGTATTATCAAAATAACCGTAACCAACATAATGTCCATTCTCAATTAATACAATCGAGTTTTCATCAGCCCTTCTGCCTTTTTCGATTATTACAAAATCAGAATGATGAAAACTATATTGCTGAACTATTTGCAGTGCACGTTTATTGTATTCTTCTATGTCTTCTTCGCCTGCGCAAATACCATTACACTTTTTTATTTGGTGATTAAAACAAAAACTTCCTTCTTCGGTCAAAGAACAATATTGAAGGCATAAAGCTTTATCATCGATCCATGATTCCAATCGTTCGCGTGTAGATGTATAATTGGTAAACGCTACGAGTGAATTCTCCGATTCTTCATAAGGCACAATTTTAAAATTAATTATGCCTTGTTTATTTTTAAACCAATCAATACTATGGGTAAAAATATCGGCTTTACTTTTTCGGTTATACAAAGGTTTATGCTTTCTTATTTCCTCCACTTCTAATAACAAAGCAATTAATTCGCTGCCTGTCTCTACAAAATCAACGTTGTAAAGATCGTTCAACATTTTTTTGCCTTTTTTCTCCTCAGTTCCAAAATGTGTTTGCGCACGGTTATACATGTTTACGCTTTTGCCAATATATATAATACCACCTTCTTTATTTAAAAAATAATATACACCGCAACTCTCAGGTAATTTATTAAGAATATATTTTTTGATGTTATCTACACGGCGCGTCATTATTTCAACAAGACCTTTATTTTTATATTGAGGATTGTTGTTCTTTAATTGAATCAAAAGATCGAACAACTGCGCAGTAGCAACCGCATCGCCTTCTGCCCTGTGACGGCCAAAGATCTCAATACCCAACGAAGCACATAAATGCCCGAGGCTATATGAAATTCTTCCGGGAATTAACTTTCTGCTTAAACGAACGGTACATAAAGTTTCTCGTTTGTATTTGTATCCTAAAGACGCAAATTCGTCTTTTATAAAATTATAATCAAAGCCAACGTTGTGCGCTACAAATACACAATTTTCAGTCATCTCAATTATTTTTTTTGCTACTTCGTGAAACTTAGGTGCATCTTTTACCATATCGTTACTGATGTTAGTAAGACTTGTAAAATAAGGAGAGATATTACATTCGGGATTGAGCAGTGTTGTAAATTTATCTACCACACTTAAACCATCATGTACTAAAATACAAATTTCGGTAATGCGGCCACGCTCGTAATTAAATTTACCGCCGCAGGTCTCTATATCTATAATGGCAAACACGCTGTTACAAAGTAACGGCTTTATTTTTGCACGGTAAAAAAATGCTATAATTTATAGCTAAACGCATGGAAAATGTAAGATATCAAATGGAAGATCGAGTTTGAATTTAACATTTTCCATTTTTACCTCTTCCATTTTATATAAATTATTTATCTAACCAGTGTTTAAAATCATTTACTCTTTCTCTGCTCACAACACAATCTTCATCTTTTAATGAAGAAGAATTTATTTTTAAACGGCTGTTAAAATAAGATGCGACTTTTTGAACACTGCTTATATTAATGATCACTTTACGATTGATCCTAAAAAAAACATCGGGAGAAATTAATGTTTCTAAATTATCCAAAGTATAATCTATTACATAACGTTTGTTGTTTTCGGTAACCAGCAAAACCATTCCATCTTCAGAAACAAAATGTAAAATATCTTCGGTCTTAATAGAAGAAATTGTATCGCCTATTTTCACCATAAAACGATTCTTAAATTGTTTATTGATGCTTTGATAAGCGTTAGAAATATTTTCTAAAATAACAGACTGGTTAAGGCCGTTTAATTTTTTATATTTTTCAACCGCCGCACGAAGATCTTCTACACCAATTGGCTTTAAAAGATAATCAACACTGTTTATTTTAAATGCTCTAATAGCATATTCGTTATAAGCGGTTGTAAAAATAACAGGTGTATCAACCGATATCTGCGAAAAAATATCAAAGCTTATACCATCAGCTAAATGCACATCTACAAACAAAACATCGGCTTTTAAACCTTTTTTAAATTCTTCCACGCTTTTTTTCACCGAATCAAAGCTGGCAATAATGGTTATAGAGTTATCTACTTTTTTTAACAGTGTAGCCAAATGTTCGGCCGATAATTTTTCATCCTCTATTATTATGGCTTTCATTTGGCTGATAATAAAGGAATTTTTACAATAAACGAATTGCCGTTTTCAAATACCTCAACTTGCTTTTCGGTAAAAAATTTATAACGGTCTTTTATATTTTGAAGCCCTGTTTTAGAACTTTCTTCAGTAGTTGTTCTTAACTGGAGATTATTTGAAACCTCTATCATATCATCATTCATTTTAATGATGATCTTTAATGGCATTTCATTTGATATCTCATTATGTTTAATAGCATTTTCAACCAGCATCTGTAACGATAAAGGAGGTAACATCAAATGCATTTTTTCTTTTGGAATGTCAATATCAAAGGCGATATTCTTATCAAAACGTATCTGGATTAAATAAGTATACGATTGAATAAATGTTAATTCAGAATCAAGCCTTACCAATTCACAATTACGGTTATCTAATAAATAACGGTAAACTTTTGAAAGTTGGTTAATAAAGCCTACTGCCTTATCCTGATCGATATAAACCAAAGAAGAAAGCACACTTAAATTATTAAATAAAAAATGAGGGTTAAGCTGGTCTTTTAAATTTTGTAATTGCGCCTGCAGATTTTCTGTTTTGTATTTTTCAATTTCAATTAATGAACGTTTCCAGTTTCCGAAAAACAAAGTACTTATCTCAATAGTTAAAATAATAAAGGTTACTAAAATTCCCATTACTATAGCAGTACCCATAAACGCGTCTTTTGCTTCACTGGGCAAGGCACACACAAATTTATCAAACGCTAACATGGAAAGATAAATTGAAAAGGCGCTAAACAACATACTTATTGGAAGGTGAAAAAGAATGCGTTTTGCCGGACTCTTTTCCCATGGAAATTTAAGATTCATTAAAGTGTCAATCCTTAAATTACCTTCCCAAACGATAATTGTAATTAAAATAGAAATAAGGAAATCAAAGATCTTGTTATGACCATGATCATTGTGTTCAACAACAATATCCAAAAGAAAGGAAATGATAATTCCCAGGATGATCATGTAAACAAAGCGTATCTTATTTCTTCTCACTGCTTAAATGTAATAAAAATTATGCTGCATTCTTTCCAAGCAGTTCAACTTTTTCGATCCACTTTTGTCTGAATTCTAAATTTGATTTGCGTATTGGCCCAATTCCGGTGACCTTTACCGGTGCTATGCCACAAAATCCCAGCACCCTCTTTTTAACCATATTTACCGAGGGTGCATTATAAAAGAATTTGTAGTACCACACTGGTGTATCTGTAGTGTAAATGATCCTGGCAGTTCTTCCTTTTAAAAGTTTATCCCAAAAAACACTTTCTTCTTTATACTTAAATGCAAAGCCCGGTAACAATGTTTTATCAAAAAAGCCTTTTAATAAGGCTGGCACCGAACCCCACCAAACAGGATGTACAATAACAATATGCTCGGCCCATGTTATTTTTTCCTGTGCAAATTGTATATCTGCTTCCAATTTATTTTGGCTTGAATAACCGTTCTGCAAATTCAGATCAAATTCTAATTCATACAGGTTTAGTAAAATAACATGGTTGCCTGCTGCTTTTGCTCCATTTTGATATACATCGCATAAAGCATTACAAAAACTATCTTTTTTGGGATGCCCGTTTATGATCAAAATCTTTTTCATTTGAACTAATTTTATATTTTTTTAAACCACTAAGGCGCTAAGAACACCAAGTTTCACTAAGAAAAATAATAGCTAAGTGTCTCTTAGTGTGCTAAGTGTCTTAGTGGTTAGAATTGAATTTTATAAACAAAGTTTGGAAAGAAACCTATTTGATAAGCTATATTTATTTTATTTGTAACCGGGTTATAGCGTTGTGCAAACACATTTTTATTATTAGTTACGTTTTGAATATCGAACGAAAGCGTTTGAGATATTTTGCTTTTACGGCTGTTAAATGTAAAACCTGTTTTTACATCTAATCTGAAAAAATCAGGGTTACGTTCCGAAAAAGCTTTATCATCGCCTTGCAACACTTGTTCATGCGCTGCTTGTGATGCAGCAAGATCAACCGGCGTAAAATAACGCCCGCCGGCTTGTGTCATTTTTATGCCAACAGAAAATACGTTGCGTTTTTCTTTACCGATCTTAAAATCTTTTCCGCCTAACAAATTATAAACGTAATTACCATTAAATGCCGTGTTATGTTCTACCCCATCACTGCCTTTATATTTTGATTCGTAAACTGTACCAGTTAGCAACACATAATAACCTTTGCTAAAAAATTTCTCTACTGTTAATTCTGCTCCGTAGTTAGTACCTGTGCCTTTATTCACTAAGTTTATTTGATTGTTAGGTAAAAAACTGGCACCGGCATTTAGCATTGAATAGCTGCTTGGCACTTGTGTTACCGGAACATTAGCCAACATTTGATAATATACTTCTGTTTTTATGCGCCAGTCTTTAATTGGCAACAGATCATAACCCACTACAAAATGTTGGCTGGTTGTAAAGCCAAGATCTTTATTGGTCGATTCGTAAGTTCCATCTGCTTTTCGTGTGCGATAAAAATAAACATCGGCAGGCTGCATCTGGCTGTGCATACCGTAACCAAGACTTACTGTATTTTTTTCATTTAACTGGTATTTTAATCCGGCGCGTGGTTCAATTGAAGTTGAATTATTAATATCCAACAACTGGCCATGAACACCTAAGTTTAGTGTTAATTTATCTGTAAAACGATATTTTGCCTGTGCATAAGCCTGGTGCAATGTCATGTAATCATTAAAATCCCAGTATTTATTCCAAACAGAGTTTGAATCTCGTACTCTTGCATCCAAAATTAAATTGATCACCTCAGATATTACACCCACTTTTATAAATAATTTAGGGCTTATTTTTGAGTTAAATGAAGTGTTAATGGAATAATGAATTTGGCCTGATTTATTTTCTACATAACGCTCTAATGGTTTTGTATCTGTTGCAATATTATCTTCTAAATAATTTGAGCCGTTATAAGTAGCGCCAATTATTGTATTAAAATAAGAACGTTCATTTACTTTTATAAAATGTTTTATGCCTACTATGCCAATATCGCTGGTAAAATAACTGTCTTTTATAGGGTTGGCAAACAGATCGGTGCTATCTATCTTGGCATGATTAAAATCAATTTTGCTTTTTGCACCTAAACCAAATAAAGTGAACTTACCAATTTTTGTTGTGCCCCCATTTATTTTAAAAGAAAGATCCTGGTAAAAAGGAGTTGCGGTTGTACCTATAGGAATACCAATAGCTTGTGCAACACCCGTAAACGAATAACGATAGGCTAATAAATACGAAGAACCTTTTTTCTTGTTTATCGGGCCCTCGGTCATTGCTTCTAAACCGGTAAGAGCGCCTAATTGCAAAGTATGCTCATGTTTTTCTGAATTACCTGTTCTAAAACCAAGATCAAAAACACCTGCATTGGCATTACCGTATTCTGAAGGAAAAGCAGAAGTGAAAAAATCAGAGTTCTTAATTACATTTGTATTGATAGCACTTACCGGGCCACCTGTTGTACCAACTGTTGAAAAGTGATTTGGGTTTGGTACATTTAAACCCTCAATACGCCATAAAACACCTATTGGCGAGTTACCGCGAATAACAATATCATTACGAGAATCATCCGGTGAGCTAACTCCTGCAAAGTTAGCAGCCAGGCGCGATGGATCAGATCTTCCGCCTGCATAACGGTTCACTTCTTCCATAGAAAAAGAGCGACCGCTTACGCTTGTCATTTCATTATTGGTTTCGTTCTTTTTAGAAGCCGATACTTCAACTTCCGTTAATGAACTTATGTTTTCTTCCATGCCAATATCCAACACTACTTCTTTACCTGAGGTAACAACTACGTTAGACATTACAATTTCTTTATAACCCATGTAAGATATTTTAAGATCATATCTTCCAGGATTAACATCAGTGATCTTAAAGCGGCCATCCATATCAGTAACCGAACCCTTAAGCGGATCGGTACCCATTATTATAACATTTGCGCCTGGAATTGTTGATTGCGATTGTTTATCCATTATTGTACCACGAACGGTTTGGGTGGTTGTTTGTGCTATTGCTTTTGAAGCAAACACTGCAAAAAATAGCAATAATAGATTTAAATAGTTTTTTTTCATTTTATGGGGTTTTTGTGAGTTCAAAACTAAACAGAAGGTAAAGCACCGGAAATGATAAAACCGATGAACTGTTGAATTTCGATGGTGAATTGTAAAATCCCAACATTCAGTTATTTGGATAGATAAATTCAAAAAATCCTTAAAAATATACCCATGGTTGGGTATATTCTTTTATCTTTAAAGTGCCTACACTTGAAGAAGTAATTCTAAACCAAAAATTTTAATATTTTTAAGGACGATTTGTAGGACAAACAAACACAGATACGATTTAAAAAATTAAAAAGCAGAGAATGGAAAATTTAATTATTGCATCTACATTAAAATCTCCTGAAGTAAAATTCAATACTAACGGTGATCTTTTAATTGCAGGAAAATCAATTCCTGAAGATTCAAACAGTTATTACAAACCTCTTTTTGCCTGGTTGGAAGAATTCAAAAAAACATCGCCTCCAGCTATTAACTTAACCCTTAAGCTAGAGTACATGAATACTTCAAGTGTACGTATCGTATTAAGATTTTTGCAAAACCTGGTAGCCTTGACAAAAGAAAATGTAGCACTTAAAATTAAATGGGTCTACGATTTTGATGACGATGATATTTGCGAACAGGGAGAAATTATCCAGGAAAGCATTAAATATCCCATCGAAATGGTAGAGCATAAGCCTTAACCGCTTACCCTTTGGCAGGGCCATAAGAGTAAGCATTAAATTAATTTAAATGAAATTAGTTTTATCACTCTTATTGCTTAGTTCGATTGTCTTTGCCCAGATCGATCAAAAACAGGTTGATTCACTTACAAAGATCGCTAATAGTAATTCACCCGACAGCATTCGCATAACAGCATTATCCGACCTCAACTGGCTTTTTGCCGTATCCAATCCAAAAAGATCAAAAGAATACGCCGTACAGGAAATAAGGTTGGCAATTAATGCTTCACCGTTATTAAAAGCGCAAGCTTATAACGACATAGCAATTTCTTTTTATCGCTTAACCTTAAACGATTCTGCCTTATACTATAATAAAAAAGCTTACGAAATAAGAAAAGCTGCAGGCCGTAAAGATCTTATGGCTTCTTCGCTAAGCAAAATTGCAAATGTTTATACCGATCAGGGCAATTACTCTCAGGCGCTTATCACTAATTTAGAAGCCTTAAATATTTATGAGCAAATGAAAGACGAGCCAAAACTGGCTTTGCTTTACGGTAATGTTGGCCAGCTATACGAAAAATTAAATCGTATGGATAAACAAATTTATTATTGCGAAAAATCACTGGCCTTGTGTAAAAAAATTGGGAATGAATACGGCGAAGCCAATTGTTTGGCAAACCTTGCCGGCTGTTATTTAAAAAAAGGCAGGGAAAAAGAAGCCTTTGAAATGATGGAACGCGTTGTGAATGTTTACACTAAGTATAACGATTCGTTAAGCCTTTCAAGTGCTTATAATAATTTAGGTTATATGCACCGCCTTATAGGTAATACTAAAGAAGGAAAAGCTTATTATTTAAAAGCTATTGTTATTTGTAAAAGAATAAACAATACACAAAGTCTGCTTTTATACTTACACAATTTAAGTTCTATTTATTTAGTTGAAAAAAATTACCTGGAGGCAGAAAGAACAAGTAAAGAAGTTTTGTCTCTTACACCATCCAATAATTTTGATCAATTATTATTAACCTATCGTTTGCTTGCAACAATTTATCCATACCTCAATAAGCCAGATGAGGCCAATTTATATCTTGATAATTTTACGGATCTAAAAGATTCTGTTTTTTCAAAAGAAAACGCAAGTGCTATGGCGCGTTTGCAAACTTTGTTTGAAACCGAAAAACAAGATCTTACCATTTTAAATTTAGAAAAAGATAAAACCCTTCAGGCTACACAAATTAAAAAGCGCAATACTACCATTACTGCTGTAACCATTGGGTTGGGCTTATGTCTGTTATTAATATTTGCTGTTTACAGAAGTTATAGATTAAAACAAAAAGCCAACCTTATTATTACCGAACAAAAAGAAAAAGTAGAATCGCAGCGTGACGAATTAAAGCATAAGAATGAAGTAATTGAAGAAAAACAAAAAGAAATTACCGATAGCATTAATTATGCAAAACGTATACAGGAAGCTATTTTGCCTATCGTGAGTGATATCACCAAACATTTTCCTTCCAATTTTGTGTATTATAAACCCAAAGATATTGTTGCCGGTGATTTTTATTGGATGCATGCCAACAACGATCTTGTTTTAATAGCCGCTGCCGATAGTACCGGTCATGGTGTGCCGGGAGCAATGGTGAGTATTGTTTGCAGTAATGCTTTGGATAAAGCGGTGAAAGATTTTGGCTTAACAAAACCGGGAGAGATATTGGATAAAACAACCGATCTTATTATTGAGGCTTTTGTAAAGAACGGAGAAGTGACCAAAGGCGAAATGGGTGAAGAGATAAAAGATGGGATGGATATTTCTTTGTTATGTATTGATAAAAAAAATAAAAAAGTATTTTGGAGTGGGGCCAACAATCAATTATGGTATGTTTTACCCGAACTAATAATTGCACCGGCCCACGGTGTATTTCGAGAGATCAAAGAGATAAAAGCCGACAAACAGCCTATTGGCAAGAACGACTACCGTAAAGCATTTACCACACACGAAATACCTTATGAAGAAGGCACTATTTTTTATTTAATGACGGATGGTTATGCCGATCAGTTTGGCGGACCAAAGGGAAAAAAATTCAAATACAAGAACCTTCAACTGCTTTTAACCGAGCATTGTGCAGAAAAGCTTTCTGATCAGAAAAATAAGTTGGTAACAACCTTTGAGGCTTGGAAAACAGGACATGAGCAGGTAGATGATGTAACACTTTTAGGCATACAGATATAATACTTAAAATAAATTTTTATTAAATGTTGTTACGCGATTCAATTTAAAGGTGAAGCAAATTCAACAACATTTTAGCACAAGTCCGCTCATCAAAAGTAAAAGACAATGAAGGTTATAGGACAGAATTTATTCGACTGTGGAAATGGCCGAACTGTTAAAAAAATAAAAATAAGGAGGATAAATGCTCCTTTTTAATTGTATTCCAAATCAAATCCCCCATTTAGGGTGAGAGCGTTTTCTTAAGGGGTTTTTAATTTTAGTGTACTAACCCATACACTAATTTTAAAAAAATATCCCATGAAAAAAAAGTACATTTTTACAGCATTGCTCTTTACGAGTATTTTTTCGTTTGCACAAGTGCTTAAATCACTTCCACCCGGCGGTAATAAAAAAGCAACCACAACCGAACAAATTGGTATTACTGAAGTAACTGTTAAATATGACAGGCCCGGGGTTAAAGGCCGTGAAGGAAAAATTTACGGAACAGATATTGTACACGTTGGTTACGAAAACTTAGGCTTTGGCACTAGTAAAGCAGCGCCGTGGCGTGCTGGCGCTAATGAAAACACAACGATCGAATTTTCGACCAACGTAAAAATTGAAGGAAAGGAATTAGCAGCAGGTAAATATGGCTTTTTTGTAGCCTATGATCCAAATGAATGTACTTTGATCTTTTCAAAGAACAGCACATCATGGGGAAGCTATTTTTATGATGATAAAGAAGATGCATTACGCGTAAAAGTAAAACCGGTTGCTTTGGATAAAAATGTAGAGCGCTTAAAATACGAATTCTTAGATCAAGCAGATAATTCGGCTGTTATTGCTTTGCAGTGGGAAAAATTAAGTATTCCTTTTAAAGTAGAAGTAGACCTTACAAAAACACGTTTAGATAATTTTCGTTTAGCATTAAGAAATAAAGATGGTTTTACATGGGAAGCTTCTGAACAAGCAGCCAACTTGTGCTTACAAAGCAATACTAATTTAGAAGAAGGTCTTGAATGGTCAAATAACGCTGTGAGTTTTGAAAAGAATTTTACAAGCTTAAGAACAAACGCAGCATTATTAGAAAAGTTAGGTAAAAAAGCAAAAGCGGATTCAACCATGAAAGCAGCGTTAGCCATGGGATCGATGATAGAATTACATCAATATGGCAGGATGCTTGTTGGCCAGAAAAAAAGTAAAGAAGCTTTAGAGGTATTTCAAATGAATGCAAAAAAGAATCCTAAACAATTTACAACTTATGCAGGATTAACCCGCGGCTATTCAGCTACAGGCGATTATAAAAATGCATTGGTAAATGCAAAAGCTGCTTTAGCATTAGCACCGGATGATCTGAATAAAAAATCGGTTCAAAGCATGATCGATAAGCTTGAAAAAGGACAGGATGTAAATTAATATGAGAACAGCCATCTGCATTTTATTTTTCTTTTTTACAGCCATTTCTTTTTCGCAAAAAGGCGATGAATATATTGTATTGGCCGATAGTTATAAGAAGAAATTAAAACCGGATAGCGCGCTTATTTTTTATAAAAAAGCTTCATTAGAATTTCAGGATAAAAAAGATCTTGAAAAACTAATGAATGCTTATACCAGGCAGGAGCAATTCTTATAAGGCAGGATAAATACGATAGTGCTGCTGTTTATTTAGGAAGATCTATAACTAAAGCACGCGCATTGGCAGACAGTAATAACTTAACGCTCGCTAACACTTATATAAACCTAGGCGTGCTATATGGCGCGCAGGATAATGTAACACAAGCGCTTTATTATCACAATAAAGCGCTTGCTATTCGCATTTTAAGATTAGGCGAAACAGATCGTGATGTAGCAACAAGCTATGGAAATATTGGTAACGTTTATTTAAGAATGCAGGATCATCAAAACGCTCTTAATGCACATTTAAAAGCAGCTGAAATAAGAGAGAAATTGTTTGGAAAAACGAGTCCTGAAATTACCGAATCTTATGTTGGCTTAGGAAAATTGTATAAAGAAAAAAAAGACCATCAATCTTCTATCCTATATTTTGAAAAAGCACTTAATAACAAGATCGTTCAATTTGGAGAAGGAAGCAAAGAGCTTTCCAAATTTTATAAATATCTGAGTGATGTTTACTTTTTAATGAATGATAAAAAGAATGGAGAACTTTATAAAAGTAAGGCGGAAGAAGTTTTAAAGAATTAAATAAATTATTCTCTTCTTTGCGTACATTTACTATATGCAAAAAAGAAAATTAGGAAATACTGATATAAGCACTTTACCGCTCACATTTGGCGGCAATGTATTTGGCTGGACCATCAATGAAAAAACATCATTTGAATTATTAGATGAATATGTAGCCGCCGGTTTTACATTAATTGATACAGCCGATGTTTATTCACGCTGGGCTTCGGGCATTGGTGGCGAGTCTGAAACAATCATCGGCAACTGGATGAAATTGCGCAAGAACCGTAATAAAGTAAATATTGCTACAAAAGTAGGAATGGATATGGGCCAGGGAAAAATTGACATTTCTAAAAAATATATTTTAAAAGCGGTTGAGGCCTCATTAAAAAGATTACAGACCGATCACATTGATCTTTACCAATCTCATAAGGATGATGAAACAACACCTGTTGAAGAAACCTTGGATGCTTACGCGCAATTAATAAAAGAAGGTAAGGTAAGATGGATAGGCGCTTCTAACTTTACACCTGCCCGCTTAAAGGCTTCGTTGGACGCAAGCAAAAAATATAATTTACCACGCTATGAGACCCTGCAACCAATTTACAATTTATACAACCGTGAAGAGTTTGAAAAAGAATTAAAAGATATTTGCATTGAAAACAATATTGGCGTAATTAATTATTACGCTTTGGCTGCAGGTTTTTTAACCGGCAAATACCGTACTGAAAAAGATGTCTCTAAAAGCGTTCGGGGAGCTGGCGCTCAAAGTAAATATATGAATGAAAAAGGGTTTAAGATCTTAAAAGCAATGGATGAAGTTGCAGCCGAATACAAAATAAGCCTGGCAGCAATCTCTATTGCCTGGTTAATACAACAGCCGGGCATAACCGCTCCTATTGCCAGTGCAACAAGTAAAGAACAGCTTTCCATCATCCTAAAAGCAATTGAATTAGAACTTCGTGATGACACTATTACCTTGCTAAATAAGGCCAGTGCGTGGAAATAGCCGTTTTGCATTATCAGGGATATTTTCTTACTTTTATTACACACATTTATATACCGTGAAAAGATATTTGAGAATAATTACCGCATTTGTATTTATTACAAGCATTTCGCATGCACAATGGAGCTTAAAATTAACGAGTAATGTTTATTTGCGCACCTGGAAATTAGACACTAAAGCTTCTAAAGAAGAAAAAGAAATTGGTGGTGCTACAATTACACTCTTTCAGGGTTCAAAACAAATTAGTCAGACTACTTCAGGCGGCGATGGTGAATTTACCATCATGGTTCCAAAAGACGGTGAATATTATCTAACTGTATCATATCCTGGCTGCAATGCCAAACGCATGGCAGTTAATACACAAAATGTTCCCGAAAAATTTTCAGGAGATAATTTTAAACCAACTTTCGAAATTACAGGTGGTTTTATTATGGTAAAACCTTATCCGGGCATTGATTATTCAGGCTTAAGCAGAGATCTTATACGTGTAGAATTTCTTGCCGGTAAAAAAGCATTTGATGATACTGACGCGGGAACAGAACAAGGCTTAGGAATTGTTTCTAAAATATACGCGGCCGAAGATGAACTTTTTAGTAAGTTTTGTTCAACGAATAAGGCAGGTGATGTTGCTTTGGCAAAACCTGATTGCCCCTTAGCAAAATCACTTTACGAAAAAGCAATAGCCATGATCCCCGGCGAACAATATCCTGTAGTACAATTAGCAAAGGTAGGTCTATGCTTAAAAGATAAAGAATTGGCCGAGAAAAAAGCGGCTGATGAAGCTGCTGCAAAAGCTGCGGCTGCAAATGCAAAAAAAGAAGATGCCGATAAAAAAGCAATTGCAGATGCTGTTGCAAAAGCAAACGAAGAAAAAGCAAAACAATTAAAAGAACAGGAAGAAAAACTGGCTAAAGCAAATAAGGAAAAAGCAGAGAAAGAGGAAAAAGAAAATGCAAAGATCGCCAAACAAAAAGCTGCATCAGCTAATCAATCTACTGCAAAAACTACTACTATAGCTCAAACGCCTGATAACAAGAATAGTGCCATTAAAATAAAACAAAAATCGCCCGAGCAAATAGAACAGGAAGCAAAGGAAGCAAAACAACGCGAAGGCAAATATAAATCACAGCAGGAAGATAAAGATGCTATGGCCGAAGACGCGGCTAAAGCAAAAGCTAAATATGAAGAAAAACAAAAAGCTGCAAGGGAAAGAGAAGAAAAACAAAAAGAGGGCATGGCAAAATCAAAAGCAGAAGATGTAGCTGCTATGAAAGAGGCCGCAGAAAAGAAAGAAGCAAAGCGTAAACAGCGCGAAGCAGAAGAGGCGGAGAAAAAACGTTTAGCTTACGAAACAAAATCTAAAGAAGATGATGGCGGACAACCTAAAGGCAATTCTGACAATAAGATCCCTCAGGTTATTGGCGCGGCAGAAAAATACCGTGAAAGAATTAAAGCTGCTGATGAGTTATTTAAAAGAAAACGGTACGATGAAGCAAAAGATATTTATATGGAAGCTTTAACTTATAAAGACAAAGATCCTTATGCCACCAATAAATTGGCAGAGTGCGAAAAATTAAAAGCACCTAAATAATTCCAGGTTTCAGGTTCCTGGTTTCTTGTTTAAAAATTATTAAAAATTCAATACTATTCTGAATGGAATCGAATACAAATTTACCTTTATTAAATCCCATTGAAATAAGGGTGCTGGGTGCTTTGATCGAAAAAAGTAAAACTACTCCCGATTATTATCCAATGACGTTGAATGCGCTTACGGCAGCCTGTAATCAAAAAACCTCACGCAAACCCGTTGTTGATTATGATGAAGAAACAGTGGTAATGGCGCTCAACAGCTTAAAAAGTCAAAGCCTTGTAAGTACCGCTGTTGGCGGGAGTATACGCGCTGTAAAATACAAACATAATTTTACAACAATTTACCCTTTAAGTGATGGAGAGTTAGCTGTTATGTGTTTATTGTTTTTACGTGGGCCTCAAACACCTGGTGAATTAAATACCAATTCTGCAAGGCTGCATGAATTCAGATCGTTGGAAGGAGTTGTTGAATGTCTTACCAAATTAATGAACGGTGAATTTCCTTTTGTAAAAGAATTATCAAAACGTGCCGGACAAAAAGAAACTCGCTTTGCCCATTTGCTTGGCGGCGAAATTATTATTGAAGAAGATGAAGTACATGAAGAGCCTGCACGTAAACATGTAAGTGATATGGAAAGCCGCCTGGCTAAGGTAGAACTGGAATTAGCCGAGGTAAAAGAAACATTGGCAAAGATCACAAAAGATCTGTTTTAAATCTATTAAATCTTATGAGTAAAAAAATTACAATACAACAAAGTAATTTTGATTTCTTAAAACTGATCAAAAAAAATAACGACCGCGATTGGTTCAATAAGAACAAAGAACGTTACTTAAAAGAGTTACAAAACATAGAATTATTTGCAGATGCATTGTTAATTGAAATGAATAAGCATGATGTGATAGAGACGGCAAGCGGTAAAAAAAGTTTGCATCGTATTTATCGCGATGTGCGTTTTTCAAAAGACAAAACACCTTATAATACACATTGGGGCGGCAGTTTTAAACGGGCCACAAAAGCAAGAAGGGGTTCTTATTATTTTCATTTAGAGCCCGGTAATTCATTTATTGGCATTGGCTTTTGGGGGCCTGAGCCCGGTGATCTGAAGCGCTTGCGCGATGAGTTTTCTTATGACCCAAAACCTTTTCGTGCTATTTTAAAGAATAAGAATTTTACCAAAACATTTGGCCTTTTACAAGGCGAACAAATTAAAACAACCCCAAAAGGTTTTGATCCAACTGATGAAGCCATTGACCTGCTATGTTACAAACAATTTTTACTAAGAAAGAATTTTACGGATAAAGAAGTACTCGCTCCTGATTTTATAAAAATGCTCAATGAAGCATTTAAACATGCAAGACCCTTTCTTGATTATATGAGTGAAGTGCTTACAACGGATGTGAATGGCATCTCAACAATATAAAAATTTGTTTGTTATATTTTAAACCTTTATCAAAATGACATTTACTGAAACATTATTGATCGCATTGATCCCTTCGGTTATTACCGCTATTATAACCGCTTTTATTTCATTATTGATCTTTCGCCTTCAGTTAACTTCTTACAAAAGAGAAACTATGGCCGAAAGAGCCGCTAAACATTTTCTGGAGCATAAAGGTTATACCGACCGTTCGTTTGAAACGCTCAAAAAACATTTAGGCGGTTGGGATAATGATGAAGATGAATTAAGAAGAATTCTTGTGAGAGCGGGTGCTATAAGAACATTCAGAGACAATAAAGAATGGTGGACATTATTAAGCAGAGAACAGGAAAGGATTGATAAGTTAAAAAATTAATGAAGTATTTTATCCGTATATTTTTTATTTGTTCACTTATTTCTTTTTGTGGATTTACTGATAAAACCGGAACCTTTAATGAACCTAAAAACAAATTAAGTGCTGATAGCCTTTTAGCTTTTGCAAAAAAGCAAATTGGCATAAAATACTGCTACGCTAATTGTACACCCAGTAACGGATTTGATTGTTCGGGTTTTGTTTATTATACTTTCAGTCATTTTAGTATTAAAGTTCCCCGCTCTTCTATCGATTATATGAATTACGGACGAAGGGTAGATCCTGATTCATGTAAGGTAGGTGACGTGATCGTTTTTACAGGAACCAATCCAAAGAATAGAAAAGCCGGCCATGTTGGTATTGTTATTTCTAACCCCGGAGAGGATATTACATTCATTCACAGCTCTTCCAGCAAAAAATGCTCCGGCGTAAAGATCTCTTCTTTTAAAAATGATCCTTATTATAAATTGCGTTTTATAAAAATTGTAAGAGTAGCAGAAATTAATTAATTTAGAATAAACAAAATCAAATGGCACAAACAAACTGGTCTACCGCATTAAAACCTTTGCTTGATAAATACAAAGGCAAAGCACATCCATTAGAGTATAAGAACTTATATCAATTAGTTGTAATGGTTGTATTATCAGCGCAGGATTCTGATAAGAACATCAACAACCTTGCTCCTGCCCTGTTTAAGGCTTTTCCAAATATGAAAGCTTTATCAACTGCAACAGAAAAAGAATTATTCGAATTCATTAGCAAGGTGCGCAACTTTGGCAATAAAACAAAGTGGTTAATGGAATTATCAAGAACCATTAAAGACGATAAGAATATTCCTTTAACCATGGAAGCATTAATTGAATTGCCGGGCATTGGCCGTAAATCTGCCAACGTAATTATGCGTGGCGCAGGTGTAAAGGCCGAAGGCGTTATTGTTGATCTTCATGTGGTGCGTGTAGCACCGCGTATTGGCATTGCAACAGGAACAGATCCTAAAAAAATTGAAAAACAAATTATGGAAGTTATCCCTGAAAAAGATTGGGGCGAAATTGGAATGGCTATTTCTTTTTTAGGAAGAGAAACCTGCAGACCAACACACCCGCATCACCAGGATTGTGTGGTGAGCAAACACTGTGCTTATTTTAAAGCGAATCATTAAACGTGATGGAACGCAGATGACGCTGATCAAGCAGATTTACACAGATCAAATCAGTGATAATCCGTTTCATCTGTAAAATCAGTGTTCCATCACGAAAAATCATAAAACACAAAAGGCCGGGTACGATGCCGGCCTTTTTTTCGAATAGTGTGTTTAAATTATTCGATAGTGATTTGTTTTTTTGGCTTTAGCCTCGAATCTTCACGCTTTCCAACTGTTAAGGATAACAAACCATCCTTATAATTTGCCGCTATCTTATCCACATCGGCAGTTTCAGGTAAATTAAATGTGCGTTTGAACGAACCATAATGAAATTCAGTACGAGTTACTTTTTCATTCTCTTCACTTTTCTCTTCTTTACGTTCACCGCTTACAGTTAATACACCGTTATCAACTTCCACTTTAAAATCTTCCTTGTTCATTCCCGGAACGGCAAGATCAATTTTAAAATCCTCCGCACGCTCTTTAATATTTACCGCAGGCATCCAGTTCACTGTTTCCTCTTTCCATAAACGATCTAATGTATCGTTAAAGAATGATGGGAAATCAATACCACGATTAAAGTTGGAGTAGCTGTTTACTCCGTTTCCATTTTTAAATTTTATTAGTGTCATAACTCTTATCTTTTTAGTTTTTATTTTTCTGTTTTTTAAAACTCAGGCGCCTGCAAGTATTTATCAAACCCTGTTCCACTCCAAAAAAACATGACAAAACATTGCCTTTTTCACATTTTTTTACGTTTGTTCAGGAAATTATTTCAGTTGATCACTCATTTAAAAGTCATTATGACATTTTTTTGAAAAAAAACTTCATAGCTTTGAACACACAATTTTCTATTCTCTTCAAAAAATTATGTTAGGCCGCACTATTTCTTTATACAAAACTTCTTTTACCGGCCTGTCGCGCGAAACCTGGTTGCTTTCGGTGGTAATGCTCATCAACCGCAGTGGTACTATGGTTGTGCCATTCATGACACTTTATTTAACCAGTAAACAAATGAACCACAGCTTAAGCGAGGCAGGTATTGTAATGGCTTTGTTTGGTCTTGGTTCTATCATTGGTGCTTATTTTGGCGGCAAATTCTCCGATAAAATTGGCTTTCATAAAGTACAGCTCATTACTCTTTTTTGCGGCGGTATTTTATTTATTGTATTAGGCCAACTTCACTCCTACTCACTCATCTGCATCTTTACTTTTTTATTGAGTTTTGTAAACGAAGCGTTTCGCCCTGCCAATTCCTCCGCGGTTGCTTTTTACAGTAATCCACAAAACAGAACACGCTCCTATTCTTTACACCGTTTATCCGTTAACCTTGGTTGGGCTGTTGGCACCTCTATTGGCGGCCTGGTGGCTTCATACAGTTATGAATTATTGTTCTGGATTGACGGACTTACAAATATAAGCGCAGCTATAATGCTTCTAATTATTTTCAGTAATAAACAAAGTCTGATCAAAAAAGAAAAAGTAGTTGCAGAAGTTGCACCTGTTCAATCGGCTTATAAAGACAAAACCTATTTATGGTTCATTGCTTTGGTAACCGTATTCGGACTTTGCTTTTTTAAATTATTTACCACAGTTACAAAATATTTCAGATTCGATCTTTTTTTAAGCGAACGCTTTATTGGATTGTTAATGGCATTTAATGGATTAATGATCGTTTGTATTGAAATGGTGTTGGTATATATTTTGGAACAGAAAAAAAGAAATATGTTCTTTATTCGGTTAGGTGTATCGCTCTGCGCACTTTCTTTTTTCTCTTTATTGATTCCGGGAAATGGAAAAATAGTAACATTGATCATGATAACCTTTATTACCATTGGCGAAATTACTTCTATGCCATTTATGAATTCGTACTGGACCTCCCGCTCTAACGAAAACAATCGCGGGCAATATGCTGCTTTATATACAATAGCCTGGGGTATTGGCCAAACGCTTGGTCCATTCTTATGCTCAATTTTAGTAGAAGCAACAAATTTTAAAGTTCTTTTTATTGTATTGGGAAGCTTATTAGTTTTAACAGCTTTTGGCTTTTACAAATTACGAACAGATTAAAACAAACAGCCACCAATTTCACAAATTTACTCTAATTAAAGATGGATTTAATTAGTGAGGTTAATTTTTTCAAAACAATAAATTGCTTTGAAAAAATATAAATTACACAAATAAATAATTCAGAAATACTCGATCTGTGTAATTAGTGCAATTCGTGGCTATTTATTTTGTGATAAGATTAATAAAATAAATTGTGTTAAAAAAGAAAAGGCCGCTGCCTTATACAAAGTAGCGACCTGTTCTTTAAGAATAAATGATTTGAGTATTTATTCTATTTTCGTACACCGTATCCCACCTTTACTTATGTAATGGTGTCGGCTTATGGTAGATATTTTTTTACCTTTACACTTATCAGGATCGTCATCCTTTGCCCTTTGTATTTTTCAACTTCAGGAGTTTAAGGTTAATTACATTATTTATATTGCAAACACTGTGCCAGAAAAATAAAATTTGTGCTCAACAATATAGTTTGCTTTTTGCTTTGATCAATTTGTGTAATCCTATACACAAACTGATAAATATTCTACAATCTTAAAAGAACTTATTTTAAAAGAGCTGTAATAAAATTACCTAAACACTTATTAAACTCTTCGGGCTGCTCCAAATTACTGATATGGCCGGCATCACTTATTATTTTTAATGAAGAATGATCGATATTACTGAACAAAAATTCAGATCTTTCAATACTGGTTATCTTATCTTCTTTACCACAAATAATAAGTGTAGGCACAACAATATCTTTAAGCGCACTACATTTCTCAGGCCGTTGTGCCAATGCATGTAAAGTATCAGTCACTACTTTTACATCAAGATCAATAATATCTTTATATAATTTTTCAATTAACTTTTTTTTAGAATTAAATGATTCCTTACAAAATGCTGTCTCTAAAAATGTTTTGGCAAAAGCTTCTAAACCTGTTTCTTCAATTTGTTTTATGGTTTTTAAACGTTTTTCCTTTGCTTCGGTTGTATCAGCCACACATTGCGTATCACATAAGATCATGCCTTTAAACCTTTCAGGATAAAGCATTACAGCCTCTAATAAAATATAGCCCCCCATTGATAAACCGCAGAGGATGGCTTTTTTTATTTCCAGCGCATCCATAAATTTTAAAAGATCATCTGCAAATAACGCAATGCTTGTATTTTCATTATTTGTTCCTGATTCTCCAAAGCCTCTTATATCATAAGTAATAACGCGGTTAGTTCTTTTAAAAAGATCTGCTTGCGGTTTCCAGGCCTGTTTATTAAAAGGAAAACCATGAATAAAAATGACAGGATAAGTGCCCTCTCCACTATCGGTATACGAAACATTTATTCCGTTAACCTTTATAATATTTGTTTCCATAACTTCCATTTTATATTCTTTTCTATTAAAGTTACATGCCATTTAAAAAAAATGCAGGGTTTATTCGGTAGTCACCAATTTTATATCGGTAAAAGATGTAAAAAACCCGCTACAATTTTTTATTTATTAACCCAACTTGTATTAATTAGTTAACGTATTAGCTTTTGTTAAATTTTGGCAAAGTATTTGTTAAGTTAGTTTTTATTAATTTTTTATTTGCGAATTAATTGGAATAGTTCTAAAATCTACGTGTATATACGTAGTTTATTCTACTAATTCTTTATTATTTGTTTTAATAGTTATAGTTTATGGTAACAAAAGATGATTTCGATAGATTTAAATATGAATTATTAGCCGAATTAAATAAAATACTTACTGAAAAGAAAACAAATGAAACCCGCGAATATTTAAAAACATGGGAGGTAATGAAAGCCTTTAATATTTCAAAAGGCACATTGCAATTAATGCGCTCTAAAGGTGAATTGCCTTTTACGCGTATTGGTAAATGTATCTATTTTAAGTACGATGATATCAAAAAAATATTGGATCAAAATCAAACAGGTAAAAAGTAAATTATTATTTACTTATTGTAATTATATTTTTACCATCCTTTATTTCTACATGATCATTTGAAATATTTTTAATAACAATTCCGTCTATTATATCTCCCTTTCTAACCAAATGTCCTTTTCCATTTATAGAAACAAGTGCCGTCGAAATGCCGCTGCTGTTATTTTTTACTAAGCCCGAATATTTTATATCATTAATTGTCTTTACAGGCTCAGGCATTTTTGGAACTTGGATTTTTGCTTTCTTTTCTTTCGCATTACCTGTTTCCCTTATTGCTTTCTTTCTTATATCAGAATCTTTTAAAAAAGGATCTTTATAATTCAGATTTAGTTTATAGTTGTTACTATCACTTATATCTGCAAGCTTTATTACCTGCATTTGTTCAGTTAATACATCACTGTCTCCTTCCATATAGGCAGTATAAAAACGGTATATAAAATATCCCCAGATAAAGATATTTAATAGAATTAATATATATATACTGCTTTTGCTTTTAAGCATCTGCTAAGGGATAAGGGTAAACGAAGCTGTTGAACTAAAAACTGATATATTACCCACTGAATCAACCGACTTAACACGCCACCAATAGGCTGCAGGTGTTAGTGTCGGTACAAGATCACTTATTCTGATTTTTTTTACTGCAACCATAGTCGATGTATATACAGAAGTTAAACCTGCGTCAGTATATATATAAAGGCTATCTTGATCAATATCGGTCGATGCAACAGATCGTGTCCATTTTAATGTATCGTAAGTGTGCGGAGGGTTTGATCCGTTGGTGTGCATTAAATTAATAGGTGCGCCGGGTTTCGTAAGGTCTATCTTAAAAGTTCTTGGTGTAGTGTATTGAGATACACTCATATTATTCATAGCTTTTACTTTCCATGAAAAATTTCCGGTTGTGGTTGTTGAAATAGTACGTACATAATTTGTATTGGCAGTAACAGTATCAATAACTATTGCAACTCCGTTTAAAACCTGTATCTCGTATTTGTCTGCAGCGTATAATGTATTCCATGAAAAAGTAAAGGTATTACTGGCGCTTACTATTCCGCTTGCAGGGCTGGTCAAAACAACCAATTGGTTCGAAAGGTCAGTTGTACTGTCTATTTTTAAATTAAAAACTTGATACACTGTAGAGCCGCCGTTATTAACTGCTTTTATTCGCCATTGATAGGTTCCGGGGTTTAAACTTAAAGTTAATTTATTGCCCCTTACATTTGTATCTGCTACTAATTGCTGTATTGCTATAAAATCAGGCTTCACAATCTGTATGTTATATTTCTCTGCACCATCCAGTAACTCCCACCAAAATGTAATAGAGTTATTTGGTGTTATGGTATTATTTGCCGGTGCATTTACTGTAAGGGTTTTATCTTTAATATCCTTTACAATAAAATCTTTTTGGCAGGCAAATAAAAAAATAAATGCGGTTACAACTAATATTTTTTTCATGCTACTTCGTTTTTTGTTCAAATGATTGTGTTACTACTGTCAGATACAGGCTTTTCTTTTTCGTTTGAAGATCTTTTAAACAGTAAAATCTGGCTGACATGATCTTGGCTACATATTTATAATCGTTCTCTAATTTATAAAGCAGCATCAGCAAACTGTTAAAACTTCCTTTTATTGTAAACGTGTTTGTTTGCACATTTAAATTATCATTATTAAAAGACGAATTGAGAGGAATTTCTGTTACAAGACAATAGTTGTTTTCAGAAAAATCTGAAATATATGCGGTCAGCTTATCTCTAACGGCTATTGAATCGTCTTTAGAATATGATTTTTCAAACTCTGCCATTTTCTTTCTTAATACGGGCAATTCTCTTTCTTTCTCTTTCAACCATTCTAGTTTTTCTTGTTTTGCATCTATATCATTTATTAAAGCATAAGTATCCGAAAAACTAAACCTGTATCCCAATAAAAAAAATAACGCAAGTGTCCCAAAAAGTAGGTAACATTTTTGTTTATAGTTCAATCGTTCCAACATTATTCGGTAAGAATCTTAATTTCAAAATTCGGTAACATACCTTCGTTATTATATGAGAATTTCTCAAGGCTTATCCCTTTTACAAACTGCTGCATCTTTAGCACATTTAACCATTCGTTAACGATAATGCTTTTGTTACATTTGCCTCTTAAAATAAGTTGCTTGTTATAAAAAGTAACAAGGCTGTCCTCGCTCTCTTCATTTTCATTTTTTGGGTTAAAATATAATTCACTTAAAATTACATCGTCAGGTATAGTTGCCCCTATCCTGTCTGCATATTCACTTAATTTGTTTTTGTTGAGTATCCCTGCATTTTCTATCAGCCCTTTTTTTTCCTGGTAATCATTAAGTAATTGATTGATTTGTTTGTATTTACCCTGATAAATCGAAAGTTCAGTGTCCAGCTGTTTGTTCTCTGCAAAATAAGCTGCATAAAAGACCCCGTTAATAATGGCCATAATAAATGCTATACTTATACAACAAACCATCAATAATCTTAATTTGTTTTTTTCAATATGCTTTTGCTCAATTTCCAATATTTCTGGTGAATCTGTTTCAGCTATTCTGTTTTGCAATAGGTAACTCAATCCCGCAGCAAAACCAAGGGTATGCTGCGAATCAATAGTAATATCTTCTATTTTTACACATGTTGTATCGTTTAATGGATTTATCACAATTGTATCTATAATATTATTGGATAGTTCAATGGTGTGAAGTGTGGTTGGCAAAGAGTCAAAACCCGTCCATAATGGCTTTAACCCTTCAATGGCAGCTGCGCCAATAAATACATTTACTATTTCTGATTTTTTATCTTTTAATGATTCTAAGATCGGATTAATTTGTTCTTTACGGCATAATGTAATAAACGCATAATTATTTTCCGTTTTAAAAATCTGGATAAAAAAATCAGCGGTATTAAAGGCCGGCAAATGTGAACGTATAATTTCATCATAAGTAAGTTCACTTGTCTCACTACCGACAATTTTTTTTAGAATAATGCCTCGTCCGTTAACTATAACAACTATTGGCACCTTATTCTTCTCAATGCTTTTAGAAAACTCTAACCGTTCTGAAGAAACTGTGTAAATAACCTCAAGCTTATTATTCTTGTTTTTTAAATGGGTATAAAAAAAAGTGTGGCCCGTTTCCGAAAAAACCACTTCTACAGAACATATTTCTGATCTTACTAAATACTTTTTTGGTATCCACTTATCCCAAAACATTTAACTATAAATAATTGTTGGTTTTATAAATATGGTGAGTTTGTTTTGCGCCTTAGTTTTTGTCCTTTCACCAAAAAGCCATCTTAAAACAGGTATTCTGGATAAACCCGGAAGCCCTTTACCTGAATGCGAATTATTTGTTTCTTCCAATCCTCCCAACATGATCATTTCACCATTCTTAACGCGTATCAAAGATTCAAAAGACCTGTTTATGGCACCCGGAGGAGCAGTATTGGATATTCGTTCAGTAAAGGAGGATTGCTTAACATTAATAGTCATTGTAATTTGTTCATCGCCCGACACCTGTGGATCAATACTCAATGACAGATCTGCATTTACAGGTTTATACTGTTGTGATTGCAAAATATTTTGTTGTGAATTAAGATTATTAACAAGATTGTTTTGAACCTCAAGATAATATTCAGTTTTACCTATGCTTAATTTTGCTTCATGACCGTTTAATGTTGCAATTTGAGGTGTTGAACGCAATTTTAAAATACCTTGCTGCTCTAAAGCTTTAATAGTTAAATAAAAATTTGGTGTTACGTTTCCCAGGTTAATTACTCCAAAACCATTTAAGCCACTTATTAAATTATTTACAGAAGAGGCGTTTAAACTTAGATCGATTTGCGGCAAGGCCTGTCCCGTTGTTGTTGAAACCGGTTTCGATCCAATACCTGCAGTAACTCCAGCCGAAAATGTATTGCTTTTTCTCACGTCAGCAATAATTACTTCTATATGAACCAACGGTACTACTAAATCTACTTGCCTTATAAATGTTTCTAATTCATCTATTCTGGGTTGTGAACCGCTTACTATCAACCCATTCAGATCTTTAAATGTTTTAATATCAATCCCCTTTTTTAATTCTGCCGGAATAAATTCCATCATTTTATCTATTGGCCTGTTCTTTAAAATTATTACTTTGTTTTGCCTTAAACCTTCCAGGTTTCTATCTCCAAACAAATAAATATCGCCTTCCTTTCTAAATGTAAACTCAGTACCATTAAAAAGTAGTTTCAAAAACTCATCATATGGTGCATCCTTCACTTTAATGGTCGTGTAACCTTTTAATTCTGAAAAAAGAAAATATTCTTTACCGCTTTCTTTCGAGATGTAATTCAAAATATCAGTTAGCGACATGTTTTGCACATCAGCTGAAATGTATCCCTCAACAACGGTAATAGAATAATTTTTGGCAGAAACTGTCGGTGATTTTGTTGCTCCGCTTATTTGATTTACATTTAAAGTTGAGCCTTGGGCGGCAGAACGCTTTTCAAAGACATAAAAATTGTCCGCGGTTAATGATACTTTCATATCATTGGCAAAAGCCAGTTTTTCCAGCGCATTATTGAAACTAACATTTTGAACATATCCGCTGATGAGTTTTCCAATCAATTCCGATGAAAAAACAATGTTCTTACCGCTTTTTTTTGTGATCTCTTTAGCAACATTACCTATCGTATCATTTAAAAAATCAAAGGAGATCAAATCACCTCCCGGTTGGTAAATAATATTTAAGGCCTTCCTCTCCGGCACTTTAAACGGTATTATAGGGGCTGTATATTTCGTGAACGACATAATAGGACCTGCAAAAGTTATGTCAAGATCATATTTTTTACAAAGAAATAAGAATACATCCATTGCTGTAACATTATTAAAATTGTTAGATACTTTTACATCAATAGTGGGATCCACATTTACGTTTAAATTATTGTTTGTACCTATCGCCCTAATAAATTCCTGTATAGGAGCTGAAGAAACAGATAATTCAACTTTATCATTCAAACCGGGATAATTTTTTGAAAGTTGAGTAAGCTTCTCTTCAATAATATCAAAACGGTCTTGCGCTTTTGCAAATGTGAAAAGACAAAATGAAAAAATGAATATGATTTTAATTTTCATATCAGGTAAGGGTAAATTTCTTCCAACGTTGTTTCACCGCTTTCAAATAAACTCCAGGCATTATCTTTAAGAGTATTAATATTGTTGGCCTTATAATAAATCTCAACATCTGTATTATTTTGCTTTATTTGCTCAGCCAGTTCATTGGTTATATTTACAACTTCATATATAGCTTTTCTTCCTTTGTAGCCGGTATAAAAGCAATTGCTACAACCTTTTGAGATCATCTTTTTTTCAACCCGTTTTGTCTTGAAAGTTAAAGGTAGCTCCGCGTCTTTTAATTCAGTCTCTTCTTTACATTCAGTACAAAGTAGTCGTATCAATCTTTGGGCAACCGATAAGTTAAGGGTAGTAGCAATTAAATAACTTGGTATACCCATATCTATTAAGCGCGAAATCGTTCCCCATGCTGAGTTGGTGTGTATAGTGGATAAAACCAGGTGTCCCGTTAGAGCAGCCCGTATGGCCATTTGTGCGGTCTGGCCATCTCTTATTTCTCCAAGCATAATAATATCCGGATCTTGTCTCAAAAAAGTTTTTAATGCTTCCGCGTAACTTAAACCTATATCTTCTTTTAATTGAACCTGGTTCACACCATCCAGCGTATATTCTATTGGGTCTTCAATTGTAAGAATGTTATTAGTCGGCCTGTTAAGTTCCTTCAATGTTGCATATAATGTGGTTGTTTTTCCTGAACCGGTTGGGCCGCTAATTAAAATTATGCCATTTGGTTTTTTAACAGCTAAACTATACCTGTCTAGTTCATTTGGCTGAAATCCGAGCTTGGAAATATTTATGTGGCTGGCATCACTACCTAATAGTCTCAGTACTATCTTCTCACCGTAAAGTGTAGGTAAAATAGAAACCCTTATATCCAGTTTTTTTCCATCATTTTCAAACCTTATTCTGCCGTCTTGTGGCATACGTTTTTCCGCAATGTCACAGGCGGCCGAAATTTTTATTTTATTAATAAGTGTAGGGTATTCTCCTTTCGAAATTTTATGCCTGTCTATTAAAACGCCGTCAACTCTGAATCTTATTCTGCATTTCTCTCCATACGTCTCAATATGAATATCAGAACTATGCAAGGTCTGGGCCTCAAATAACAACGCTTGCAAAAAGTCATTAGACTGCACATCTAAATTTGTCTTAATAACATCGTTTGCATTATCTTTTTTCTTTGGATACGTTTCAATTAATTTCTTTTCAATTTCGGCATTTGGTTTTGAAACCAGGAAAATTTTCCTTCCTAAAATAATTTCCAGTTCCTGTTGTAAAGCACCTGTATTTTTGTCTAAGCTTGTAAAAAGAAATAAGACATCGTTTTCTATCTTATCCGGAACTATACCATAAAACCAGGCTTGATCTATAGAAATCATATTCCTGATATCTTCGTTTAATATTTTGCTTATCGTTTCCAATGAAAATTGTAATTGCCTTATTCATAAAGCAACCAACTAAAATTACTAATTGAGTAAAACATTCAAACCAATTAAATGCTATGCTTTTTTTTGTATATCTACAAGTGTTTTTATTAGTATAAATACGAATCAAAATCGCACATATACATTATTAAATAAGTTGGTAAATACACTGTTATAATTTTGTACTTCTTTTTTAAACGCTACACTTAATACCAAAAAAAAATTCGTAACTGTGCGTATTCTATCGCTCAGGCGTTTCAATAATTTAGTCTTAACAAATTTTAGTAATCATGAGGTGTTTAAAAAATTTTATTTTTCTGTTATTGCTGGTTTCAGCAAAACATATTAAAGGGCAATCGCAAGTGGCTAATTCAACTGGCACTATTAATATCATTTCTGCCGATTCTTCTGTTTATAATATAGCTACCGGCCAGATTATGATCATCCAGCCTAATGGAAGTTTTTCTGGAACAGTAAATATTAATGGTGGTTATATTTTTAATAAAGGTTCTTTTACACCTAGCGTATTAACCTTTGCAAGCGGGAAAATAACGAACACCGGAAACCTAGCCTTAAGTTCACAGGTTCCTCTTAATTCATCAAATCAATTAAATAACAATACAGGTGGTATCATGAGTATTAATGGTTTTTTAATATTATCAGGCGGAAAACTATATAATGCCGGAACATTAACGGTGAGTCAGGATATACAAAATAATACAGGCCTATTAAATAATAGTCATATCATAAATTGTGACCACTTAACAGGAAATAACCCTGTAGTTAATACAGGTACAATTAATACAAATTAAACATGAAAACCAAACTGAATAACAAATTATTATTTACAGCATTGGCCTTTATGGCAATATTAAATAGCTTTTCACAGCGCTGTACATTAAACGCCACTGCCACCCCCGCAACAGGAACATTTGTTGTAGGAACAAACTATTCCCTCACATCGTCACCTATACTTGGTGTGTCCCCATATACTTACAATTGGCAACCTAACTTATATTTTGTCGGTCCAAGTACCAACACCAGTCAAAATCCGGTTGTGAATCCTCCTGTATCAATGGTGTATACTGTTACAATAACAGACAATGCAGATTGTAGCGCAAGTTTTGCCGTTGAATTGCTAATGCAACCTTACGCGGTTTTAAATAAACAACCAGATGGGGGTTATTATAAATTGGCCGATAATAAATTACTTTTTGTCTTCGATGCACAATACGCTTCTACAAATCTTGTATATAACGTTACTAGCAAAACCAATTCTGTTGTTGCTTCAAATGCTGTAAATAATATTTCGTCCAGCCTGGTCGTCAATTCGGGTGACAATCGTTATTATCTAAATGCTGCATCACTTTCAACGGGCTACTATACTTTAGAAATAATAAATGAAAAAAAAGAAAAATTTTATTTACGCTTTAAACGATAAACTATGATTAAAAACGCTTTATTATCAATTGCATTTATTGCAGGTATTTCAGGCTTTGTAATATCTATGTACAATCATGATACCAAACTTGTATACATAGAAATGGGAAAAGTATACAATGAATTTAGCTTATCTAAAGAACTGAATAAAGGTTTGGAGGATGTTTTTAAAAAACGAAAGTTGGTGATTGATTCTTTATATGAAGATCTTAGAAAACAGACACAGGAATTAAAATTTCTTGAAAAGAAAACAATTAATGACGTGAAACGGGTAGCTAAACTCGAAGAAGAATACTATTATAAGCAGCAGGAGTTTGAAAAGCAAAATCAAACTACTTCGGCAGAATGTGATGCAAAGATCTGGAACCAGATCAACCAATACATTAAAGATTATGGCAAATCGCATGATTATACATTTATGCTTGGAGCAAATGGCAATGGAAATGTAATGTATGCTTCCGAATCTAAAAATGTTACACAGGATGTGATTCAATATATTAATAACAGGTATAATGGTACGATCAATCCATGAAACAACTTTTTTACATATGCACCTGTTTGATGTTCTTTTCGTGTAACAAGAAAAAGATGCTGACTCCTGCCGAGTTCTTAACTTTTTTAAACTCTGAAAAAAGCGGGCTCAAACTTCAAAAAGAATTTAACCAGGTTAATTACAAGCTTCAGCTGCAAACACCCGAAGTATTGGCTTTAAAAAATTTATCCGGAAAAAATACGGATAATACGTCCTTTAATAAAGAATATAAATATTATCAAAACAAACTAAGCTTTATATTCTTAATTGAAGATGCACTTCAAAGTAATAACCGTGTTAAGCTGGCTGTATTCGACAAAGACATGTACGGTAAAATGTTATTGTATGCTAACTCCGAATTAAAGAATGACTTTAAATTGGTACAAGGTGTCGACACTTTAATTTGCTCTATGGTTCACCTGGAGCCTGCCAATTCTATCCAACCGGTATTTCGGCTTTCACTTGCTTTTAACAATGTTGATACTGTAAAAAAAGAATACACACTTGTTTATAATGACAAACTTTTTATGAATGGCCCTATCAAATTTTATTTTTCAAAACAAGTATTTGAAAATTTACCAGGACTTAAAATATAAAAACCATGAAGAAAAAATTTTTAAGATCGTTTGCGTTTTTTATGGCTTTAAACATAGTGTTTGAAGTCATTTCACCAACAATGGCTTTAGCTTTGACCAACGGACCAACACAGCCTGAAATGTTGGGCTTTGAACCGGCAAATACTACCGAGATGGTCGATCTCTTTACTGGTGATTTTAAATACAACATTCCTTTAATGGATGTGGATGGTTATCCATTAAATCTTTCATATCATGCCGGGCAGAATATGGAAAGTGAAGCCAGCTGGGTTGGTTTAGGATGGAGTTTAAATCCCGGTGTTTTAAACCGAATGGTTAAAGGCTTGCCGGATGATTTTAATGGTGAAACGGTTACATCAAAAACACATATAAAACCACATGCTATGATGGGTGTTGGATTTATGAAATCAAAATGGTTTGGCGCAAATGTCGATTTCGACATAGTAGGCGTTGGCGCTCAAATTGGAGGTAATGGGGCTGTTGTTTTATCATACAATAATTATAAGGGCTACGGGCTTGAAGTGGAGATCGATGCGCATGCATCAACAACTCGCAACCTTGGCCCTGTTAGCTTTAATAACAGCGTTGGTGTGGGCATGTCATTAAGTTCGCAGGATGGCGGAACTCTAAGTTACAATTATTCACAAGGTGTAGGCGTAAGTATTGGAATGCCTCAGTTAAGTGTTAATCTTTCTGCATCAATGGGTCAGGGGCGTTCAATAAATACAAGAACGGGAGCTGAAACCAAGTCTTCATTTTCCTCTGCATCTATTGGTATAGGGGCATCGGGCGTTAACGTCTCAGTTAGCGGCACCAGGTCTCAATCGATACCAGTAGGTTCAGTATCTTATTCTCCGCGAATATCAAATAATTTTTCCGGTTACGGCTTCGGGGTACAGCTAAAAGCAGGCTTTTGGGGCAGGGCAAGAATCGCTTTACCGCCGGTAAACTTAACATTAGAAGGAGGGTTATTATTGGGCTTTAAAGGATTTTATAATTTATCAAAACTGTCAACTCCAATCAAAACTCAAAATGCTTATGGTTATTTATATGCTGAAAATGCAGACAATAGTTCATTAATGGATTTTAACCGGTTCAGGGATGGGGTGATGATGGAGCAAACGCCAAACATATCTTTCTCTAATCAAACTTATGATATTTTTTCTGCAGTTGGTCAGGGCATGGGAAATAACTTCAGGGCATTCAGAAGTGATGTGGGAACTGTACACGATGGCGATGGTCAGGTTACAGCCTTAAATAAAAATGCAGGCACTGAACTTGGTGCATTTCTTATTTTACATTTTTTATTGGATTTTACAAATACAAACTCATATACCTACAGTGGTGAATGGAACTCATTAATAAACAATTCACTCAAATTTGATAATAAAGATATTTTAGATGCTGCTGATCGTTTTTATGAAAAATACTACTTCAAACAAATGGGCGAGATCTCTGAAAGGGATAATTCTTTTAATGCTGCTTTGGGTGGCGAAAATGCTGTCAGCCCGGTTTTAGTTGCATTTGGTGATGAATATGCTGCAGCAAGCACTATATCCGGATCTTCAAGATCCAAAAGAGACATTCGTAACAATTACATTAAATCTTTAACGGCTGCAGAGGCTTCAAAATTTGGTTTTGAAAAAACCATCAATCTTTATGACAAAAACGATCTTATTGTTGATCCAAATACTCGCGCAGTTGCCATTTCAAGCGTAAGCGCTAATACTAATATCGACAGAAAACTAAAAACAATTGTCAACCCAACGGTTACTGCGTCTATAGATCATCACCTTTCTGAAATGAGTCTTACAAACAATGCAGGCTCAAAATATGTATATGGAATACCTGTATATAACCTGGCAAAAAAACGGGTAATGTTCAATGCGTCAAGCAGAACAGAGGTGCCTTATGGTGGTGGTTATCCTAATACTTCAACTTCCAGCAATCCTTTATTAAAATCCGAAGCTTATCAGTTAATAGCATATGACGATGATCCTGCAGGAACTGATCTGAATGAAAACGTGAGAGGAACCGACAATTATTATCAGTCTGATTCTACACCTGCCTACTCAACTGCGTTTTTACTCACATCTATCTTATCGCCCGATTATGTAGATGTTACCGGCGATGGGCCAAGCTATGATGACCTTGGAAATTATACAAAATTTAATTATTATAAAAACAATGATTATGGTTGGAGAGAACCATATTGTTACCCTGGTTCAGGCTCAGTGCCAAACAAACCTTCAGATTGGGTGGCCAGCGAAGGTTCAATAGCAAGCACTACGGCCCAGGCTAATTTTATACCGGGATTTGTATCCGATAAATTAGATGATAAAGCGTTCTATGAATATGGCATCCGCGAAAATTATTATTCACATTCCATCGAAACAAAAAATTATGTTGCGCTTTTCGAGTGTAGCGACAGGTTTGACGGAGGTAGTGTAACCGACGAGCATGGTACTAACCTAAGCGGTAACAGTTCCCTGAAGCTGGATAAAATTAAATTGTATTCAAAAAGCGAGATCCTCGCTAAAGGTGGGGTAACAAACGCTATTCCAATTAAAGTAGTCAATTTTGAATATAATTATTCGTTATGTCCGGGCACATTCAACAGCATTTACGATGCAACAGATAATCAACAGAGGGGAAAACTGACATTAAAAAAAGTAAGCTTTTCTTACGGCACCTCTGAAAAATCGGCCTTGTCACCCTATGAATTTACATACGACAATAATTTTAATTTTGCTTACAATCCAAGGTCGGTCGATCGCTGGGGTAGCTATCGACCAAATAATGTAACTGCTGTTACAGGTGCAACCATCTCCACTTTAAATAATGTTGAGCACCCCTATGCTACACAAAACAAGGGTTTCGCCGACAAGTATGCCGCCGCCTGGAACTTAACGGAAATTAAAACGCCAAGTGGCTCAAAAATAAAAGTGAGTTACGAATCCGATGATTACGCTTACGTCCAAAACGAACAGGCAGGGCAAATGCTGCGCATCAAAAATATGGTTGGCAGCCTCAGTCCTTCCGATGATGTACTTAATATATCTTCCAACGGCAATATTAAAGAATCCGAATATATGATCATCGATATGGATTCACTTCACCAGGGTATTCCTATCGGTACATACAGCACGCAGGCAAAAGCAGATAATTTTGCTCGCAAAAATCTTATTAAACTCGGCAAACAACTCTATTATCATTGTATGTTAAAAATGGGCGGTCCCGCAAATTCATTTGGATTAAAAGAAAATTATTATGAGTTTGTATCAGGTTACGCAAAACCCTTAGAGGTAGGTGTATTTACAAATACTGGTATTCCCGGAAATTTATTTACAGATGCTACAGGTGCAACCTGCTACCGTTTTGCTTACGTAAGGCTGCAAAAAGAAATTGGTTTTGATTCCAAAGAAGTTAACCCCATCACTTATGCTGGTTGGGATTTCATGCGGAATTTTTTACCTCGGATTGCATATCCCGGCTCTGAACCTGCAAATATGGGTGATGGCAATCATAAACCGCTTAAACAACTTCAAAACGCTATTGTAGGAATAGGAGTTGCATTGGCAGATTTTGTCAATGGGGTTACAGGCGATCCTAACAAACGATTTTATAATAAAAATTTCTGCAATGCAATGGTCTATGATAAATCTTTTGTAAGGGCATATATTCCCTACAAAAAGAAATTCGGAGGTGGCTACCGCGTAAATAAAATTATCATGAACGATAGCTGGAACGATATGACAGGTACTCAGGAACCTGCAACAACCTACGGTCAAACCTATGAGTACACTACAAAGGAAGGCACTAATACAATAAGCAGTGGCGTGGCATTATATGAACCTATATTGGGTGGCGATGAAAATACATTGCGCCAGCCCATTGAATTTGAGATCCCGAAAAAATTTGCGCCTAACGATAATTTGTACCAGGAAACTCCTTATGCCGAAATGCTTTACCCTGCCCCTCTTGTTGGCTATTCAAAGGTAACGGTCACCACCTTGCCGGATCCGGGAGCTGATACGCCTCCGGATGTTTGCAGGATCGGAAGGGTCGAATATGAATTTCATACCGCCAAAGATTTTCCAATCATCTACCAAACTTCTGGCTTAAGTAAATCCTTGGCTGAAAATGACCTGATTGAAAATTTTGTTACTGTTGAGTTGGCTTATAAAATATTACATGCTGCACAAGGCTTTACAGTTAAGTTCAACGATATGCACGGCAAACCAAAAGCCATTAACACCTTTGCTGAAAATACACAGCAACCAAATAATCCAATATCAGGTATAAAATACATATATAAGCAAACTGCTTCTGGCAGCAATGGCAGTGCGCAGTTAATTACCACCGCTCCTACAATTAACGAGTTCAACCAGATCGGTAACTCTGTTATGAGCAAAGATATTGATGTTACGGTCGACACCGGGGAAAACATTTCCGAAAATATTACTTCTGGCACTTCATTTTTACTTGAAATTAGTATTGATTTATCTACCACATCGTTAATTATCGGTGTAAATATTAATGCAGGCACAGTAAACGGTCACCAAAAAATTGGCTCCCGCTATGCAACCATTACAAAGGTCGTACAGCAGTATGGTATATTACAAAAAGTAGAAACCTTTGACAACACTTCTAAAACAACAACTGAGAATTTATTATGGGATAAAAATACAGGTGATGTCGTATTAACTAAGGTCACAAATAATTTAGATCAGGCAGTATATAATTTTAATTATCCTGCCTATTGGATTTATCCGCAAATGGGTCACGAATTTAAAAGGGATGGCATCGAGATTTTATGCCCCGCTTATAATGCCACCACAAATCCTAACCCGATCATAACAACCAGTACCGGTATTATAAGTACCACTGCGGTAACAACACCTACGCTTCTGTTGGCAGAAGGTGATCAGGTCATTGTCATGAAAAACGATCCAACACGCACACAGATAGGCGATCGATTTTGGGTAATGATCGATCATGGTAATTCGCCATTCACAAACCATTACCTGTTAGATGAAAATGGCCTGAAGCTCACAACCGGAAACTACCCCGCATTAAATGTGGCCAACGATCATATCATCAAAATAATTAAACCGATCAATAAAAACAACCTCGTGGCAAGTGCGGGTCAGGTCACTTCGCGCTTCACCTCAACGGTCACACCGGCCTTGGCATCAATTATTGATTATACCAATACATCACAAAATATTATTGATGCAAAAGTGCAGGAATTTTGCACCTCTCCTTCATTCTATATTCAACCTGCTGCCGGCGATCATACATTAACAAATGTAGCGCCAAGCTTTACCAATGCCCTCTTTAATGGTATTATAACAGGGTTTAATGGTACACTAAGGCCAACATTAAGTTACGCATATAATATCAGTAGAACATATACCACGCAACCCAATATTAAAACAGATGGAATTTACAGTTCTTTTAGTCCTTACTGGATCTATTCAGGTGGAAACAATTGGGTAAAGAATTCGCCAACCACTAATTGGGTGGCAATGAACAATAATAAATATTATTCACCATACGGTTATCTTGTTCAAAGCGAAAATGCAATAGGTGTTCCTCAATCACAACGGTATGTATTTAATCATACACTACCATCCTTTCAGGCCAGCAATGCGCCGGTGGATGAAGCTGGCTTCGAAAGTTTTGAAGAATATGATAGTGGATCTGGTATATATGGCACACTAACCAATATCAGCGTTACTAACACTACTAATATTTATAATAACGATTATCTGGGCTTTTATGCACAGGTCAGCCCCGGCGGTGGACCATCATTTAGCGGATCAACTGCACATACTGGTCGTAACTGCATGTTATTTAATACAACAAATACAGTAACACTCACACATAATTTACAAAAAACTAATTTTATCAATGCCGATTATCAGTTTGCTTGCTTATCAGATGCAATGGATATGAGCAAATTAAATTTAAAACCAAGCTTAACGGCTAATGTGGGTAAAAAATATCTGGTTTCAATGTGGGTAAAAGGCAGCTCACTGGCACTTAATTATTCTAACCTCGCTAACTTCAGTGTAACTGCTAATTATACTAATAGCTTATCCGTTTCAAGCGCTTCAGCTCTTGCAACTACTTTAACCAATCCAAATTCACCGATCATTAATGGTTGGCAAAAGCTGGATTATGTGTTTACGGTACCGCAAACGCCATCGCTGCTTAACCCTACAAATATTCAGTTGAAAATTTTCTCTACCGCCGCCGGCGCATTTTACATGGACGATTTCAGGATCCAGCCCTTTAATGCAACCATGGTTTGCAATGTTTACGATCCTTATCAGTTAAGATTATGGGCGCAGTTGGATGACAGGAATTATGCTACGCTTATGGAATATGATGCAGAAGGTATGCTGGTACGTAAAAAGAAAGAAACAGAACGCGGCACATTTACTATGACAGAAACAAGAAAAGGTTCAGTTAAAAATTAAAATCTATTACCATGCGTTATAAAGCAATGTTTTTTTTAGTAACTGCCGCCTTTCTTTTAAGGTCGCAAAATTATAAGAATGATATACTCTCGGTAAGTAAATATTTTACTGAATTAAAAAATTATTCATTAACAATGCATTATAAACTTTACCTCGACAATAATTTAAGCAAACTATATCAGGAAAGAAATGTACAGATCAAAAGGTATAATAACAATGTATGGATGAATAATACTTCCGGGCTTGAAATTTTAGACAACGAGAATTACCAGATCGTTATTAATACTAAAGACAAAGTTTTTGCGGCACGCAAAAAGTTTCAGGAGGAAAATCAAAAAGCGCAGGTTAAAGAGTATCAGAATTTCATGCAAAACAACTTCGATTCGTTGCTTTTGATATTTGAAAAAATAAAAATCATAGAAAGTTCAAACAAGTTCGTCAAATACGAAATCGCTTATAAGAAAAATAGCAGCGTCGTAAAAAGTATTCTTGTGATAGATAAAGTAAAAAATATGTACCAAAGCTTAACTGTACAATATAAAGACCCGATAAAAATTAACAAACTCGATGGAAAAACACATCTTATAACGATGGTGCTTAATTATGAAGATTTTAAAGTAAATAATACTTACAGTAACACTTTCTTCAGCGAAAAAAACTATATAACAGTAAAAAAAGATGGTGTCCTGGTTCCATTAAAAAAATATGCTGAATACAAATTAATTATTCCTGAAGATGAAGACATTTAAACTAATATCCATGAAAAATATTAAAGCAATAGCATCTTGCATTTTAGTAATGTTTGGTTATACAGTACTGGCTGGTAACGAAACGCGTAACAATCGCGTGTATGCCGATCAATTAGCGCCCGGTGTTTTTATTCATGCCCAGGATGATAAGTTCACAGGCAGTGGCGGCTGGGTAAGCGGCTTTACAAATTATTCAAATAAAACGGTGGTTGAATTGGGCTTGGATGAATATAAACATCTTTACATCAGCTCACCAATAAAAATATATGCCACCTTTGATGTAGCTGTAACGGATGCATCTTTATCAACTACAACCTATACTAACCAACAGTTACAAATCGACTATGATCCTAATGAGCATACAAGATATCAAGACAAAGCTCAACTCGTGTTTCCGGATTTTTATAAAGTAAGGGTCTACAATATCTCTATAAAATATTGCAGCCCTTCCATTACTTATACAGCCTGCAATACTCAATATACAAAACCCGATGTTTACCTTCAGGCCGAAGTAAGTACTGAAAGAATTTACACCTCTTTTACTTTTA
The DNA here is from genome assembly GCA_032229505.1 of Bacteroidota bacterium. Lineage (GTDB taxonomy): Bacteria > Bacteroidota > Bacteroidia > B-17B0 > Aurantibacillaceae > Aurantibacillus. The sequence continues at coordinate 7,159 of JAVTWD010000095.1, read as the reverse complement.
CAACAGCACTGGCAAACCTCAGTCATGTTACAAATACAACAACTGCACAAATGGAAGTGAGTTGGGATTATGTGGATGGTGCCGAAGGTTACGAGTTGGAGTACACGCATGTTGACGACTATGTAGCTCCTTCTACAACAGTTTCTCCAATTGGTGCAGGAAGTTTAACATACGATCTGGAGCACGATGCAACAAGAATAGTAACCATTTATAATACATTTTCAATACCGCTTGTTTACGAAAGAGGTTATATTGTGTATAGGATAAGGCCAATTGGTTGGAGTTCAACTAAACAAAGGATCGAGGGCGATTGGTATGGCGCCCCTGCTAATGGCATTGTCTCGGCTACCGGTTTTTACGAAGCAGTCTCCACCTTGCAAAGTGATATAATTAATTGGCAGGGTGTTAAAACCTTTGCCGAAAATGGTAAGACGGGCGTAGGCGTCGATTTCACTGATGGTTTAAACATGAAACGTCAAAACCTGGCGCGACTCAATACCGCGCAAAAAACAATTGTGCAAAGCACTTTATATGATTATTATGGCAGGCCAACCGTTAACATGCTGCCCAGCCCGGTAAGCGGCTTAAATTTTAATTACCGTTTTGGCTTAAACACTTATACGGGCTCTGCCATATTCGACAAAAGTATTTTTAGCCAATGCACGGCATCCAATAATGTCTGCATGTCTACTGCGTTTACATTAACCAATACTACAGGTGCTTCTAACTATTATTCACCCGCCAATTCCGATCAGGAAGCTTTCCAGGGATATCTGCCCGATGCAAAAGGCCTGCCGTATACAATGATAAAATATAAGGCAGATCCTATGAACAGGATCGTTCGCCAAAGCATGCCGGGCAACATGCATACGCTTGGTTCTGGAAAAGACATGCAGTATTTTTACGCACAGCCAACGCAGGTAGAACTGGATCGTTTATTTGGTGCCGAAGCTGGCCGGGCAAAATATTATTTCAAAAATGCAACCATCGATCCTAACGGTCAGGCAAGTGCCACTTACCTCGATATGTATGGCCGTACGGTGGCAACATCCTTAATGGGTTCCGAGCCTTTAAATGTCGACCCGCTTACAAACCAAACCGGCACATTAACGTTAACAGAATACCTTCATACATTTCCTACAAATTATCCCGACACAACCACGCGCTGTCTCGAGGTAAATACATCTTTCTTCGTCTCATCATCCACAGTTGAAAAATATGTATACAATACTACTTTGGGTAGTTTCACTTCTCCATGTTTTAGCACTACTTGTTTTAACTGTGTGTACGATCTTGAAATAAAAATAACCGATGAGTGTGGTGAAGATATATTTGATTACGATAACAATAACGCTACACTTGATTGGTATAACGATACAATAGGTCAGCCATTACCTTATAATTCCATCACCTGCGGCACTGGTGCCACATCTGTGCAGGTAACCGGCAGCGGTTCTGTAACGGCCGCAACCGTTACGTTTCCAAAGGCTGGCGTTTATAATGTGTACAAAAAATTATGTGTGAGCGAAGCACCCATCGAAGATTATGCGCAGGAATTTATTGCCAATTACTGCGACAATAAAAAATGTATGTTTTTAGATAGCATTTTGGCCATGACAAATTTTGATGGCTGCGGTCCGGCTGACATGAATTGCCAGGCTTGTATGGACGCTATACCGTTAACAACAGGTACTGTACTTGTACAGAGTACACCAACCATGGGAGGTGTTCTTCCAACTTACTCAACTACCATTTATTCGCCAACACTTACGCCTCAGCAAATAAGTCAGGCATATGAAGCTTGTGGCTTATTATGTCCGCCACGAACGCAATGCGCAAAATACACAGCTATGTTATTGGCAGATTTTTATCCGAATAGCGGGCAATATGCTGTTACATCTTCTTCAGATCCCAAATGGACGCATTCAATTTTTAGTCCCACAAATGCGCTTACATCAACACCAACATGGTCAACGCCTCCCGGCCCTTATCTGAATGCAAATAATACTCAGGATTATGTTCAATTAGGAACCATTACATATTCACCCCAAAGCTTAACACAAAGTCAGTACATACAGCATTTCCGAAAAAGCTGGGCAAAATCGTTCCTTACAAAACATCCTGAATACTGTAAACTGTATTTCCAATGCAATGTTATTGGCGCGTCTGTAGATTATGATGATCAGCTAACTGCTCTTACGCATTTCGACACTGCCTGCTATGCAGGTTATGCAATTCCAATTAATACCTATAGTGCATATAGCAGTTACGCACCGGCTACTTGCACCTCAAATATTACCGATCCGATAATATCGCTTGCTAATACAACCTTCAGTGCTATATCTGGTTACACGAGTGCTGTAAGTAATTTTACAAATGAGATCACACAAAATTACAGCGGTACTGGTATCGACATTTACCAATACATCGCCGCAACAACCTACAGTGCTGCAGCAACTTCTCCGAGCATTTCAGGTATATATTTTGGCAGTGATCCTTGTTCGCGCGATGCCGACTGGCAAAAATTTAAAATGGCTTACCAGACAAAAAAATATGTTCTGTATCAAAATCTTCTTAGTGTTTTCCAGGCAAGTCCCTCAGCCTTTGGTTATGCAGGCACATGTACAACAGTAGCCAGTGGCTTTACCAGTAATTTTCCTAACTGGCAAGATTCGGTAACTACCTATTTTCCCGGCTCTCCAAATAGTGGTCCAACCCTTACAACCTTATTAAATGCACCTTCTACAAGCACTGCTTATACCAATGCAGTTAATAATTTTACTTCAAATCTTTCTTCAAACTTTACAAGTTCCGCATCTGCACAATGTGCACAGTCATGTCAAACCTATACAACCTACTGGCACAATACTTTAAATACAGGTTGCCCCGCTTACGCGGCAGCTTCGCCCACATTGCAAAATCTGGTTTTAGTCGGCCTTCAGGGTGTATGCGAAAAAGGTTGCGATGTGTATACAGGCCTGTTAGGCGCCAGCTCAACGGCTCCCGGAACCAGCCATACACTTACCGGTTCTTCCACAACGGTTACCAGCTTTCAGCAGGTACTTAACGCATATTCACTTACCTGTAACGCTGTTATTCTTTCTAATCCTGCGCCATATCCTTCTACAGGTACGCTTTCAGTTGATGGCTTAACAAGCTGTAAATGCGACCAGGTGCTTAAAGTAGAAGAAGATTTTTTAGCCATGCAAACCGCTAGCACTTTACCAACGGGTATAACATCGGGTTGGCAATTATTTAAAAACCGTTATGGTTTTGATCTGCTTGAATACAACGTTCTAAAATGCTATTGCGCCGCTGCAGTAACAGGCACATGGACATCCTCGCCCAGCTATACCTGGTCTGGCAGTGAACTGGCAACCTTAAATAATTACAGCATCAGTGTCGATCCTAAATTTAAATGCAGTAGCTGTATCAGCTGCGAAAATGTGGTTAACGCTATAAATAGCCTTACTACACAGATCTCTTATTCGCCAACATACCCAAATATTATTGCTGCCATCACACAGGACTCTACCTATAATTTACTGGCGGTAAGCTATCTTAATAATTTATTTGGTCCCCGTGCTTTCCAGGATTATCTCGATCTTTATGAAGATTGTCAAACCTTTAACAGCGTCTCCACCTACTCCAATACTTTTGCAAATACGCTTACCACCGAAGCCTTCGAACTGTTCCATTACCTCAAGCAAATGGTATCAACCCATTTAATTCATGTCGATCATTCTGCACAGGTCTGCACCGACGATAAATTCTTTCTCTCCACATTGTACACCGGTAACCTGCAGTACCCTATGCCAGCCTGCTCTTACACAACGGCAATTAGTGGCAATAGTCTTAATATAACCATTACTAACACAGCCGCAACCGTTATGTTCAATGTACAGTTGGTCATTCCCGCTACTTATACGGCAGGCTCATGGAATAATTTTTATACGCTCAGCAATTTTGTGGCCTACTGCCCTTTACCCGTAGCTGGCCCTAATTACGGTTTCAAGGTCGACGCAAAAGATAATTTTTTTAATACCGTTACTTTAACAGGCACCGTTGTTAACCAGGCCTTCCCTATCTGCAACTTAAGCGCAAGCAGCCCTGTATCCCCGGCGCTTTGTCCTAAAAAATTAAAAAAGAAAAACACTTGCGCCATTACTTTGTTCAATAATGCGCTCACACAGGCCACACTGCTGGCTGATCAAAATATGGATCAGATCAAGGAAGAGTTTATTGCTGCCTACAAAGATCATTGCTTCAGCGCTATTAACGAAACCTTTACACGTGAGTACAATGGCGCCGATGAATATAATTTTACTTTATACTATTACGATCAGGCAGGTAACCTGCAAAGAACTGTGCCTCCAAACGGCTCAGACCCGGGTTTACTCGCATCTGTGGTAGCTCCTCTCGCGCTTAACACAACTTCCTTGCCTGCATATAGTAGTTCCTCTGGCGTTGATTATAATTTTGTAAGCGATTACCGTTTCAACAGCTATAATCTGCCTTTGCAGGAAGCAACGGTAGATGGTGGCACAACTACATTTATCTACGATAACGTGGGCCGCATTGTCGCGTCTCAAAATGCCAAGCAATTAGCGGCAAGTACTGCTTCAGCCAACATGTATAGCTATACTTTATACGATGAGTTGGGTCGCATCATCCAGGTGGGCGAGGTAAACACAGGTTCAATTATCCCTACAGCTAATGCTGCCTATTATAACTTCCATACATTTATTACCGGCCTTGCCGACAATAAAAAAACACAGGTCACACAAACCTTTTACGATGAGCCAATCGGTACTTCATCTATAGTAGCTGCATTTAGCGGAGGTATTCAGGCTAATCTCCGTAATCGTGTTTCTTATTCTTCATATAACGATGTGTTTAGTTCTACAGCAACAACATATAACCATGCTACAATATTCAGTTATGATGATCATGGCAACGTAAAAGAATTGATCCAGCACACCAAAGAACTCGATGCCTTTGCGCAGGGCCTACGAAAAGTGGTGTATGAATACGAACTTACAAGCAGCAATGTGGTAAAAGCAACCTTGCAGCCGGGCGAGTCCGATCAGTTCATTCATAAATATTATTACGATGCCGATAACAGGCTGCACGAAGTGTTTACAAGTAAGGATGATCTTAATTACGATCGCGATGCAAAATATTTTTACTACGATCACGGGCCGCTGGCGCGTATTGAACGTGCAGATAAACAGGTGCAGGGTATGGATTATTTTTACACGCTCCATGGTTGGATCAAAGGCATTAACAGCGATGCCTTGAATAAAACCAGCGATGCCGGTAAAGATGCAACCGATGGTAACAAGTATTTAAGTGCCTATGCCGACATTCATAATTATTTTGCCGCCGATGCAATGGCCTATAGCCTTAATTATTATAATACATCTTCTATTAAAGATTACATTGCTATCAAAACATTTACTACCGCCGATCTCAATCCTTTAATGTCCATTACTAATTTAACGGCTTCAACAGCGCCGTTTTATTTGGATGGAGGCACCGGCAATGGCGATGGTCCTAATTTATTTAATGGTAACATCAGCAGTATGCAAACAGCCTTTATCGATAAAAATTCAGCAAACTCAATTACCGATAATACACCGTTTCCGCAGCTGGCTGCTTTCAGGTACGATCAGCTGCACCGCATCACCAGTCAAAAAACATTCCGTAGTTATTCAACAAGTACCTTTACGTGGAATGCGCCTTTAACCGGCACTGCAGGTACAAGCTACGACGACAGTTATAAAATGAATTTCACTTATGACAATAACGGTAATATATTATCGCTGTTCCGTAATGGCGCAAGTACCGTTCTTGCTACCGCCGGACCGGGCTTACCAATGGATGATCTTTCTTATGTTTACTTTAATACTGTGCTTGGTTCGTCGTATAACTCAAACAAGCTGGCCTGTGTACAGGATGCTGTATCTCCTTCTGCTTACGAAGATATTAATAACAGCAGTTGCCCGGGACACGGACGTTACAGCTACGATGCCATTGGTAATCTTACCTCCGACGAGGGTGACGAATGCATTGCCACTATTGAGTGGACGGTTGACCGTAAAGTAAGATCCATTACGCGCGATGCCACTTGCTTAAGCACCTACAGCGTAACAAAAAGCGATATTGAATACGAATACAATTCGCTTCGCCAGCGCGTAGTAAAAATAGTAAAACCACGCGACCCAAGCACCAAAGCATTAAAAAGTATTGAATATTGGACTTACACCTATTACACGTATGATGCAAGCGGTAATGTGCTGGCCGTATACGAGCGTAATTCAACACCGGTGGGCGGTGGCAATTATACCGATCTGCTTTACCTGGCCGAAGATCATATTTACGGCAGCAACCGTTTAGCGCTCTCTGTGCCAAGCAATACTTTCTCAACCTGGGCTTACACCTTTTCGTTAAGCAGCACACCTTGTGGAGGAAGTGGCAATGCCAGTACCTGCAGGGTAGTTTTAGGGCCGCCTACAGATCCCTACTACCCTCCTGCAACAGCTTTTTTAGCGTCGCGCCATTTAGGTTATAAAGATTTGGAGTTGAACAATCACCTGGGCAATGTAATTGCAACAGTAAGCGATCGTAAGGTGCAGGGCGAATACGATGCGGCAGCATGCATAAACTATTTTGATATGAATAGCGGCGTGCCTTCAGACATTGTGCCACAAAACATGCTCTTAAGTGCGGCAACAGGCTCGCTGGCCTGTACCATTCAAACCGGTGGTATATCTGGCATTGACGCTAAATTCGGAACCAACATTCCAAACGTTACTTACTTAATAGAGTACGATTGGAACCCCGGTAATTTGACCGTTGGCGACGGTGTATTTATTGTGCCGTTTGATTATGATGGCTCTCACCACTTTGGTCCGTATTTTTGCGATGGTAGTTTTGTACCACCGGCGGGGCATTATTCCTTTACCTATACGCCAACTGTTTATGGGCCGGGCGTTCACGCCTATGTAGCCGCTTACACATTCGGCCCAATAACAACGCACACATTCTCATTTGACAATTTCAGTTGGTGTGCACTTACAGCGCCAGCAGTTGTTACCAGCTATAGTGCCGACATTTCAAGCCATCATGATTACTATGCATTTGGCATGGATATGCC
>JAVTWD010000094.1:0-7285 GCA_032229505.1 Bacteroidota bacterium | reverse complement strand
CATTTAATTCATAAATTATTAAATTATCTGATTTTAGAGTTGACTCAATAGGTAATATATTAGAAAATAAAATTTTAAAAAATAATGAATTTAGATTTAATTAAAACATATACTCTTTTACAGCTAAAGTCAAGTAGTTTATCAAATAAGGACTGTGTGTCGTCATTATCAGCATATTGTTACCATTGTTAAACGCTAACAAACTGTTTAATAATTGTCTTTGAGAACTTGGAAATAAGTTTTGTTCAGGTTCCTCGACAATATTTATAAAATATTTGCTGACATATTTTTCGTTTATTTTCTTTTCTTTTGTTCGCAAAGATTTTTCATCAAGTTGTTGAGTATTCAACTCTTTCAGCTCGTTATTTCTACGAATTGTTTGGTCGGTACTCAATAATTCTAACAATTTTTTTTCTCCTTGTTTTACATATTCAATCAAATATTTTGTAACCCAATACAATGGTACAATAGAATGAAAGCCACTTGAAGCGTCAGAAAGTTTTAGTCGCTTGTTGTTAAAAATCAAGTAATTTTCATCTTCTTTTGGTTCATAAACAATTTTTGTATTGTTTATAGGTAAATCAATTGGTTTGCTTCTGTGAGCAAGTTGAGCATTACGAAATTCTATCGAATAGTTTTTTAAACTACCGATTATCAAATCAGAAACTTTATTGATATTAGTAATTGAACTTAAAAAATTACGTTCGGCAGGAACGTACATAATTTTAGGTTGCTTGACAGATTTCTGATTTAGTACTATAGCTTCGACAGTTTTTTTATTTGAACTTTCGGATAAGATTAAACGATAAGTGTTTCCTTCGTATTCAATTTGTGTGTCAGATTCTAAATAGTTTTCTAACCGATGAAATTCAATAAGTTCAATAAAATCTTGATGAGAAACAGGTGCTTTTATGTCGCCACGTATCAATGCTTTCTCTAACCACATAAATGTAGAGATAAGTTTGGCTACTGTACTTTTACCCGAACCTTGATTACCAATAAAAACGGTAACTTTTTTGATGTCAATCCAACCATCGTTGGTTAAATTTCCATTTCTAATTGGTCCAAAATTCTTTATCTTAATTCTGCTCATTTTTCAAATCGTAAATAAGGCAAATTTACAATTTTATACCTTAACTTGTTAAGGTAAAAACTGTTTAGAAGCTTTTTATTTCAATTTAAAGGTTTGAACAGCTTTGTCAAGGTCTGATTTCCAAATAGAAGTGTCGTTAATTCGATATTCTATGTTTAGTGTATGTTGTTTACTACCTTTCCAAAAAACGTAAAACTCGGAATATGTTTGCGGTTTCCCATTCATTTGTCGCACATAGCTATAATTGATAGCTTTATTACCGTTTAAAGTCACAATTTTCACTCCGTTCCATTTTATGATTTTGGCAGAAAAAGTTGTATTGTTTGCTAATTCATAAACTTGTGATTTGTACATTTGATTTAGGTCGGAAATATCTTGACTTGTAAAATTAGTTGTGTTTAAATTAGGAAGATTTTCATTGGTAAAATCAGTTCTAATGATAATTCTTGCATAAGTCTCTAAATTTTTTCCGTCATTTACGCCCTTCTGCTGAAAGACTATTCTTTCTGCATTTACAGAAAAATGTCGTTTTGAATTATCCAATATTTTTTTATAAATCCCTGATTGGATTTCCATTGTGTTTGGCATTTTGATTTCTCCCCAATTATCCAAGTTGATTTTGTCCCAATTGGTTTGAGCAAAGCTGATTTGAAACATTAGAAATGTTAGAAAAATAGTTGTAATTGATTTCATAATTTTTAATTTGAACAAGTTCTAAAAAGTAAAACGATTAAGTTAATGACAACAACCCAAATAACCAATTGAACGATACCATTTACACAACCATTTGCAGCGGCTTTTGTTACACCTTTAAAATCTCTAATGGTTTGTTTGGCTAATTCTACGGATTGCTTTTTAGCATTAGCCATCCATTTTTCAAGCAAATCATCTTCAACTTTAAAGTCCGAATATTCATATTGACGATTAGATTGCTTCTCTTCTTGATGTTTATACTGACTTTCTGATTTTGCTTTTTCGTTTTCAGTTGTGTTTTTTTGCTGTCTTTCTTGATGTTGTTTGAATTTATTGTATTCAATGCCGTATCGTGTTCTCGCTTCTTTGTCTTTTAGAATTAAATACGCTTCATTGATTTCTTGCATATGCAAAGTTGTGTCAGTTCCTTGATTTCTGTCGGGATGCCACTTTATTGCTTGTTCTCTAAATGCTTTTTTAATTTCTTCATCAGTCGCATTTTGAGATACTTCAAGAATTTTGTAATAATCTTTAAACATTAAGATTTGTCGAGTTGGATATTATCGTTGTTGTTGTTTTGTTCTTCGGGTTTGTATTTCCATACAGCGTAAATAATACCAAATCCAATTAGATTTGCTACAATAATAGGAATACCCATTTCTTTTGCAATTACTATGAAAATTAAAGCCACGAAAATAACTACGATTTTAATCGTCCATAAAACTCCTTTACTCATTTTTTTGATGTTTTTAGTTTAGTGCTTACTCTGGTCGGTTTTCAGCTTTCCCGTTGGTTGTTCTGCGGTGTTTTGGTGTACACTTGCAGCCAACGTTTTGCGGCTTGGCGTAGTGGCGGATTTTTAGCACAAAAGTTCAATCGAAGAACTGCACTTGAACCTACCACAAAACTGTCATACGAAGCACTGAACCCGCCATTACGCCAAACCGCTGTTATAGGCTGGCGTTCTTGTCTGTCGTGGGTTACAACCATTTTTATGTCGTCTGTTTGTGTCATTTGTCGAGTGCTTTTTTGTCTGGCTTGTGTGTCGGGTGTTTTATTTTTTTTTTTGAAGCGTTGGAAATTTTTTAAAAACAATTTTTCTTTTGGGTCGGCTTTGCAAGCTCTATTAAAAACTTTGGTCGTGGTTCGGCTTGTGCGGTTTTTAATTGTGCTTGCAAATTGCGTGGGTTATAGCATCAATGCAACTTTAAGTTACTTGTTTGTGTAAATATGTATAAACATAAATCCTTGTAGGTTTCAACTTTTTCCTTGGGTAACTTCAAATCAATTGAATATTTAGTTGCCCAAAACTGAAAGGCTAAACAAACTATCCCCCAAATATTATCTTCTTCTTTCAAATGAAATTGCTCAATTGCATTTTTAATTCTCAAATCTGAATCAGGATGTGTTGTTTTTGCAAGCTCTTTATCCAAAAAAAGTAAAGAACATAGTCCAGCTATTACCCCAGCACAAATATTTGTTTTGGATTGTTCATCTGTAACGCCCTTCAATACTACACTTATTGCATAATTGTCAGCAGCATACTCATCTTTTTTTATTTCCTCATCTGTCGAAATTACCCCTGAATTATCAAGGTCAACGTGACCAAGATAAACGTGTGAGAATTCGTGGCAAAGAATAAATTTGATAGCATTTAAAAATACACTATTAACCTTTTCTACATATTCTTCATTTACATTGTCATACTCTTCAGGATTCGGTAAGTCAAGTTTGTTCCATTCTGTGTAAGTATCAATTAATGATAAACCATACTTAAATAAGTTTAACGCTTTGTTTGTCTTTTCATCTTGTGGATTCAGTTGTCCATTATAAGTTCCATTTAATGTAGGTTGAAGAATCCCTTGGTCATATATAACTACAAGGCCATACGAGATGCTCCACAAATAGGATAAAAATGTTTCTTCAATGGCTATCTTTTTATTTTCATCCACAAAAGCAATTTCTGTTATGGGATTGTTGCCTATGATGTATGTTATTCCTTTTTTCAGTCCGTTATATTTAACCTCACTTTCTAATTCACTTATAAAATCAGGATATGTCTGTTCAAACCATTGTATAATATTAAATGCTAAAACTCTAATTGGCTGTTCGCCTTTATGCTCACTTGGGTTGTAGGTGCTTTTTTTCATTAATCTCAATAATTAAAATGGTTAAAGTTCATTATCATTTCCCTGTCATTCCGTTAATAAATGTGTCCACAAAATCTAAAATCTTGCTCAATATTCTGTCACCAACTTTTTTGCGTTCTAAAACCGTTGGTTTATTGCCTTCAATAAGTTCAAGGACTTCATCTCTCAACGGTTCTCTTTCGGCAAACAAATAATCTTCTATGATTTTTTCGGTTTTGTCGGCTGATAGATTTTCGTCTTTTACCAATTGGTTAAATGCCTTTTGTTGTTCTTCATTCCAGAATTTTTCAAATGCTTCGGGAATGTCGTCTGTATCTTCTAAAACTGGTAAGTTTTCTTGGATGAACTTTTCTATCAATTCTCGTTTGCTTCGCAATTGGGCATCGCTGTTGAGTAAATTGAAAATTTCCTTTTCCGTTCTGGTTACGTCTTTCTGAACGCTTGCTTTCAGTTTTATGAGCAACTGAATAATGTAGTTCACATTGATTTCATCACGGTGAATTAATTCCAGTTCAAAGTCCACATCTTCCAAAATGGAAACTTTCTCTTTTTGATGATTGCTTTTTACTTTGTCGTACAAGTCAAGGTACTTGCTTTTGTAATCTTCAAAAAGCTGTTCAGCCATTGCCAAATCTTCCCATTTAAAATCAGCAAAGGCAGTGAGAATATTTTTTATTCGCATCAACTCTCTAAATGCTTTGATGAATTCCAGTTCATCATCTTCGCTTTTTAAATCGTTTACGCTGTTTACGGTTGGCGTTATTTTTATCAGTTCTATGAATGCCTCATTGAATTTCTTTGTGTAATCTTCATAAGGCTTCATTATAATTACCTCTATCGCTTCTTTGTTGCTGAATAGGGTAATAGCTTGGTCGGTGGCGTTTTTAAGGTTGCGGAAAACAATAATGTTTCCTTGTGATTTTTGTTCGTTTAAAATTCGGTTGGTTCTCGAATAGGCTTGTATCAGTCCGTGATATTTAAGGTTCTTGTCCACATACATTGTGTTCAGCGTTTGGCTGTCAAATCCTGTGAGGAACATATTTACCACAAGTAAAATATCAATTTTACGTTCTTTTACTTTCTTAGAAATGTCGTTGTAATAGTTGTAAAAACTTTCGCTGTCTTTGGTCGAAAATTTCGTTTCAAACATTGTGTTGTAATGTCCAATAAACTCGTCCAATTTTTCACGACTGTGTGCTTGTAAACCATACAAAGCTCTTGGTTCTTCTACAACCGAAAGTTCTTCGGGCAAAAATCCGTTTGCATCTGCATCGTCTTCGTTGCTTGCGTAACTGAAAATAGTTGCTATTCTTAAATTATGTTTGCCTTCTTCCTTTTTGCGTTGAAAGATGTCGTAATATTTTATCAGTGTTTCTACACTGCTTACACAAAACATTGCGGTAAAATCCCGATTGTGTGTTTTGCGGTTGTGATTGGCAATAATGTAATCAGCAATTTTTTCTAATCGCTTGGGCGATTCCATCAACTCTTTGGTGTCAATGTCTTCGACTTCAATATCAATTTCGGTGGCGGTTTCTTTGCGTTTGTATCTGCCAACATATTCAACTGAAAACTTCAACACGTTCTCGTCTTTGATGGCATCAGTAATTACATATTTATGCAAACACTCGCCAAACAGTTCGGTAGTCGTACGTTTGCCCAATTCATTTTTTACTGCATTGTCGGCAAAAATGGGAGTGCCCGTAAAACCGAATAACTGAATGTTATTGAAAAATGCTTTGATGCGGTTGTGAGTTTCGCCAAACTGACTGCGGTGGCATTCGTCAAAAATGAAAACAATACGTTCGTCTTGCAGTTTTTCCATTTTGCTCAAATACTGTTTTTTACTAATGGCAGTATTGAGTTTTTGAATAGTCGTAACTATGAGTTTGGTATCGTCTGAAAACTGCTGAACCAATTGTTTGGTGTTGTCTGTGCCGTCAATACAGCCTTTGCTAAAACTGTTGAACTCTTTGTTGGTTTGGTAATCCAAATCTTTTCTGTCAACCACAAACACCACTTTTTTTACTTGTGGCAGATTCATTAAAATCTGACTGGCTTTAAACGATGTTAAGGTTTTACCCGAACCTGTGGTATGCCAAATATATCCGTTTTTGTTACTGTTCTTTACTCTGTCTATGAGTGCTTCTACTGCATAAAACTGATACGGACGAAGTACCATCAATATTTTGTTGGTTTCATTCAGCACAATGTATTTGCATATCATTTTACTGATGTGGCAAGGTTCTAAAAACTCAGAAGTAAAACCGTTGAGAATATTGGTTAGGCGTTTGTTTTCTTTGTCTGTCCAGTAAAAAGTTTGTTTGAAAGATTGATGCCTGTTGTTGGCGTAATACTTTGTATTTACACCGTTGCTGATTACAAATATTTGCAGGTATTGAAACAAGGCAGAATTTGCCCCGAAAGAATGGCGTTGATAGCGGTTAATTTGGTTAAAGGCTTCTTTCAGTTCCAGTCCTCTACGTTTAAGTTCTATTTGAACCAATGGCAAACCATTTATCAATAAAGTAACATCGTAACGATTTTTGTAAGTGCCTTCAACGGTTATTTGGTGAGTAACCTGAAACTGATTTTGACACCAATGTTCTGAATTGATAAATTCAAAATACAAGTTGTCGCCATTATCTCTTATGATGTGTTGTCTTTCTCGCAATGTTTTGGCTTTCTCGAACACCGACCCTTTGCTCAAAATATTCAATACCTTTTCAAATTCTGCTTTGCTGAATTGTATGTTGTTGTGCTTCTCTAATTGTTGTTTAAGGTTACCAATTAAATCTTTTTCGTCTTTCAATTGCACCAAGCCATAACCCAACCTTTGCAGTTGTGCCACCAATTGTTCTTCTAATATTTGTTCGGGTTGCTTAGCCATTAAATAAACATATTTTGTAAAAGACCCATTTTGAAACGCTATGTCTGTTCAAGTTGATTTTTTGCGACTTCAATTTTTGCGTCAATACTTGATATAAAATTTAGAATCTTTACTTGTTCTTTCTTTTCCTTTGGGATTTCAAGAGGGCAATTTAAAACTTCATCCCTTGTTAAGTTTGTTTGACCAACACCAGAATCGAACATTAAATAATACCTGTTTCTATTAAGAATATACAATAAGAATTTAGGTTCTACTGCCGTAGCTTTTAAAGCACAAATTCTTTGATTCAAAGTGTATTTATCATTTTCATCAACATAGAAACATTTTGCTAATGCTTTGCCATTTGGAACATCACTCATTACCATCACGATTTCTCCAACTTCTAAAGGGCATATTTGTGTATCAGAATATTTTTTTACTTCGCCTTCCATTGAAATAAACTTTGAGTTTACAACAATG
>JAVTWD010000093.1:0-7676 GCA_032229505.1 Bacteroidota bacterium | reverse complement strand
AAAATCATTAATTCCTGGGACTTCTTTTATTATAAAATAAGTTTAAACAACTTCTTGGTTAGGATTTCTTTTAATTTTTCTGAAACAACACCAATTTGTCTTTGTATTTCGCCTTTCTTTTTATCAAAAACATTATCAAGTTCTTTGAGTTTATCTGATACTCTTTCACGTTTTAATTCTTCCGCATTTAGTTGGTCTTGAACTTTCGGCTGTTTTTCTTTTACGTTGTTCAACGAATAGCCTAATTGAAAAGCCAAATCTTTTTTCTTTTGTTCTAAGTATCGCAAAGCTGAATAAGTTGTTGTTACTTTTTCTGCCTGATTACCTACATTTCCCTCTGTCCATTTCTTGATGTCGTTCAGATTTGTTTCAAAATCTTTGAGGTGCGTTTGCGAATACGTTGTTAAGTCAATTTTTACTTCTTCTTCATTCAAAGATTTGATAATTGTTTCCTTTACAAATTCTGCGTCCAACTTTGCATTTAAAAACACATTGGCAATAGTTCTTGGAATATTTTGATATTGCTTGCTTTCAATTAAAGCGTATTTTCTAAATTCATTTTGTAAACCTTTATTGTTTCCGTACAAAATGTTTCTGTATTCTTCGTAATTGCTGATAATTCTTGTGAAATCATTTTTTCCTAATGCTTCTCTTGTTTTGTCCCAAGTTTCAAACGCTTTGCCGTCTTTGTCAATGAAAAACTTTTTATCGTATTCCGAATCTATAAAACGAAAGGCTGCTCTGCCTTGCGACTTAAAAGATAAAACACAAAACTTTCCTGTTTCGGTTTGAACTTCGTAAATGATGTAAGAGTTTTGATACGGAAAATAATATTCGTTGTAGTTTTTCTTTTCTCTCGGAATACCTAATTTTTGAGTGTCGGCATTGTAGAAGAAAAGAATTGCTCTTAGCAATGTACTTTTTCCAACGCCTTGCGTACCGATAAAATGCACGTTTCCGTCCAAATCAACTTCGGCATACTTCAACGATTTATCGGCACTATTGATGAATATTATTTTACTCAGGAATTTCATTTCTTACTTCATCGGGAATATTTATTAGTAAAATCAGTTGTTCAAGATATTTGAATGAAGTCAATACTTTATACTGATGTGTGATTTCATTTTCTAATTCAATGAAAGTTTCATTTATCATCATCTTCAAAATTCTATCTAAAATATCCTGATGTTTTTCTTTGTCGTTTGTATGTTTTTTTAAGCCGTCTAATTTTGTTTCTAATTCGGCATCAGTTTTTATTCGCACCAAAATTTCTGATGGTGTAAAGCGATAACCTGCACCGAAAGAGTTGTCAAAAGTTTTCATAAAATCAATAATGTCTATCCAACGAAATGCGGTGTCAATTTTATTTTCAAGGTCAACTTTTGTTTCAGGTCTGCTGAAATAAAAATATTCATCGCCTTTTTCTAAAATGAAATTGATGTTCAAAAAGTATTCGTACAGGTTTTCAAAATTCTGTTCATCATCAATAACGTTGTACAAATTGCTTATCGTTTTATCAGAACTATTAGAACTGATAAATTGCCCTTTACTTAGGATTTTGAATATTTCTGATGTCTGTGCTGGTACTTCCATTGGTTTATTTTGGGTAAATCATTGCAAATTCAATTTCTTCTTTTTCCGCATACTGTTCGGTTATTTCAAAAACATTTTCGTATTGAGAAACCATTTGACAATAAATTGTAACCCGCTCGTCAAACGTAACTTTTTTTGCGAAGTTGTAAGTCATTACAAAGTCAAAAAGATTGTGGCTTCCTGCCACAAAACCATTTTTCACTTCTTCTAAATTGATTTGAATTTCTTCTTCTATTTGAGTTTCTAAATATTCGTCAGAAATTTTGTCCGCAACAGGTTGACTTAATTTTACACCTGATTTTTGGCGTTGTGCAATTTTCTTAATACTCGCAAATGCTTCTTCGCTTGTTTGTAAATAAACAAGAGAAAGTTTTAACGGATAACTTGGGTTAGGTTCAAAAATTACGGAATTGTTTGTTGATACAACTTGTTTGATGTCTGTTTCCGCTTCAAGTCTAAATTGGTCTTTCAGATATTTAATTTGCCGCAATTTTTCAACTACACCACTTTGTTGCTGAATTTGATTTAAGAAGTCAATTACTTGTCGTTCTATTTCAATTAAGTTGTGTGTACATTTTTGCAACTGCAATTTTAACTGAACGATTATTCTGTTCAATTCTTCGTCTGTTGCTGTCTTGAAAAATGTAATGTCGTCTTCTGTAATTATAGATTCAGTTTGTTCAATTAGTTTAGTAATGTCTTTACGTTTGTTGTCAAGATTTATGAGTTTTGCTTTTTTGTTTTTGAAAGTTGGTTCGCTTTTGAAAGTGCTGTCAATGTTTCGTTTTAAATCAACAACGTTTCTTAAAGTAATAACTCCAATTTTTCTAAGTGTGTTTTTGATTACTCGTAAATACTCGTATTTTCTTTGTTCGTTGTGTTCGTTGAAATAGTAGTCAATGTTTTGTTTTACTTTTTCAAGATTTTCGTTGATGTACGAAGTGTTTATTTCTTCATTTGCCTCCAAAACTTGTTCAAAGAATTGTAAGTACAGGTCGTCTATTTCAAGATTGTTTCCGTTTTGTCGTATAACAGAACGGTCAATTAAATATTGAAGTCTATTGTCGTTGTGTTCAACTAAGTCAAGAGCATATTCGTATTTGTAGTCCGCAGATTTCCGCTTCTTAAACATTTCTGTCAGAAGGTCGCGTCCGTCATTGAGGGCACGCAATAATTCTTTTATGTTAGAAAAAGCATTCACTTATAGATTGTCAAAGATAATAATAAAAGTTTCCGATTTTGTCCAACTAAACTGTCTGGGTGGTGAGTGTGCTTGGGTGCGGTCGGGCAAAATTAAATGTGCTGTTTTTGTGTCGGCTGTGCGTTGACAAAACAGCTCTTTTAATTTTGCGAAGCGTGGGATTTTCTTTTCATTTTTTTGTTCTTCTGTCAATTTATTGTCGTCTTTGCCCTGTTCGTTTTGTCTGAATGTTGCTTGGTTAGTGGGTGTCCGCCTGCATTACCTACAACGTTGGGGCGCTTGGCGCAGTGGCGGATTTCGGAGCACAAAACTGTCAATACCCCACAAAAGTTGATACGAGGTAGAATGTTCAATTAACCACGTCAACCGCCATTGAGCCAAACGCCTGTTAGTGGCTGGGCTTCTCATTTCCCTTCGATTTTTTTCATCAGTTCGTGAAATTTTCGCCAATGTCTTTTCAGTTGTCCACCAATTTTATTGTCAATAATAGTTTTCTCTGCGAGTTTAGCATAGGTAATAAAATTGCCCCAATCATATTTATGAGATAAAATAAATAAGTCTGATTTGCTAGGGTGTCTTTGATAAATTCTTCTCCGTTCAGCACCTACATAAGTGAATTTCTTGTAAAGTCTTGTCTTGAAAACTTGACCTTTTGTTGCTGTCCTGTTATGAAAGATATAAAACCGACTTCTTGCGAAAGTCCGTTTCATTTTGCGGTAGTAGTTTGAAATACTGGAATTTTTTATCAGTGTGTGGTATCCGTCAAATTGAAAACCTAAATATTCAAAGAGGGTGTTGTCTTGAAGTCTGTTAGTGTTTAGGTTTTTTTCAAAGCAATAATGTTTTTCTGCTTCATTGTCATAAATAAAATGAAACACTTGAGTTTTGCTTTTTTGGATTTCAAGCTTATATGTTAGAATAGAAGATAAAAAATGATTTATGATTTGTTGTTCAAATTCAATTGGGCAAATCGCAACCATATCATCTGAATATCTTTGATATACACCACCGATATTTTTAAGCATGTCATGTGCTTGCTTGTCAAAGTCTAGCATATAAACATTAGCTAAGGTGGCACTTATTGGAGAACCTTGAGGAATTCCTTTTGTTCTTAAAGGATAGTCTTCATTATCCTTAATACGTTTATTTGATTTGATTAGACCTAAGTTTCGTATTTCATCTATATTGTCTTTTGAGCAATAGGCAACTGCTCTTTTGTTTCGCAGATAGTTTTTCTTCTTGATTTTTATTTCCTTGAAAGATTTTGGCTTACGTTCGACTATTATTTGATTTTTGAAATTATCAAAAAGTTCGTCTTCTTCAATATATGAGAACTTAGTTATGTTTCGGAAGACGTTGTAATGGTCTTTTGGTAAGTCCGCACCTGATTTAATTACTCTTTTCCAATATTTTTTCAGTAGCTTATGGTCAAGGTTGTCGAAAAAACTTTTAATGTCGAATGTAATTGCGACTAGGTTCTTTCCTTTGTTTGCTTTAATAAACTGAAAAATATCGTGTGCAAAATCAATATTGCATTTGTTCCTACTCTTTTCTTTTTCAGGGTTTAGTTTTATTTTACGATAAGCTGTAATACTACTGCTTATACCTAATTCGCTTATCTCACTTTCGTATGCAGAAGATAGTATTTCTGAGTAATAGCTAAACACATTGGAGTCTAAATGATTTGAGAAATAAATTTCACGCTCTTTTGTTGTTGGTTTTCTAAGTTTTGAGCGGGTTCCGTCATGGCAAATCTCTTTACGAAACTTACGCACTTTCAATTGTCTATGAATAAAGGGATAAAATGCGTGTTTTGAAATTGCATCTTTGTCTTTTAAGTAATACTCTATCCACGCTCTGTCCTTTGGCTCTAACTGTAAGCCAACGTGGGGATAGCGTTTTAGCCTGAACCAATCTTTCTGTTTTTTGCCTTTGTGAATAGTTGACTTCATAAGAGAAATGAGGGGTAAGTGGTTAGACGGGGCAAGCCTTTACATCAATTTTCATTAACGGAATAGTACATGCATTACACAACACTCTATTGAATGTCGCCCCGATTTCCCTTTCGGGAAGAATTCTATTCGTAACTTTGTCCATAATAATAAATACTATGAAGTCAATCAGAACAGTACAGTTAATTCTCAACATGCTTGAACTTTCTTGCGATTGTTCTTGCATAATTGGAATTCCTGCTCCGTAAGCAACGTATGTCTTGCTTAGCTGTGGAAGATAAAACGTACTATTCAGCGAACCACTTACCTTTCTCATTTCATATACTTAATTATTTAGTTTCATTTTTTTCTTGGTTGTCGGTCTCTTAGCCTTGCCACTAACGGGCCACGGCTTGGCGATGTGGTGATATTAGTATTCCGTCCGCCCACAACCGCTGCCGATTGAAATTATTTTGTTGAAGTTTAATTTGAAGCTGAAAGTTGCTTGTCCAGCCCGGACCACTGTCTGGCTTTGCTAATTGTTTATTGAACTTCCGTCCAGCCACCATATAGCCAAACCGGATGTTAGGCACAGTTGTTCTCTGTGTCCAGATGTTCTTCAAGTATATCTTGAATAGACTCTTTAAATCTGTTGTCAGAATAAAAATTAAAATTTCTTCTTTCTTTTAAGTTGGAATTATATTTTGCTTGCGGTTCAAATAAAGTTGATTGATTACTCGATGAAGTACTTGTTATTTCATTCTTGTTCACATAATCTCCCATTTCCTCTAATCCTTTGTAGAAACGTTTAAATATATTTCTAATTGCTTCTGAACTATTATCTATTCCTATCCATTTTCTGCCAAATTGTTCCGCTAAATCTAATGTTGTTCCAGAGCCAGCAAAACAATCTAATACAATGTCCCCACTGTTAGAAGATGCTTTAATTATACGCTCTAATAAATAAGGATTTTTTTCAGTAGGGTACCCAGTAATTTTTATACTTTGATTTAATGAATCTTGAACATCCATCCATATATCTTGAACTGGGATTCCCTTGTCTTCGTCTAAGAATACTTTTCTTCTTGGATTTCCAGTTGGAGACCAATATATTTCTCCTTTAGCATCAAACTCGTCAAGTTTAGTTGGAGTATATTGCCAATGTTTTCCTTGTGGGGGAAACATTCCTTTCCATTCTTTACCAGTTTCGCCATTTCTTATTCCAGGAGCATGGATTGGGACTTTTTTATATCTCCGACCACTTTTTTCATCAATGCAAGGATACTCCTTCAATATTTTTTCATCAGTCCAAGCATCTGTTGCTCTATGCCAAGTGTAATTGTCGCTTTTAGAATAAAAGATTATGTAATCTGATATATTACCATAAGTTTTTCTAGTCGAATTTTTATTACTGCATTTTTTTCTTGTTATAAAGCCTCGGAAATTTTTAGCTCCAAATACTTCATCCATAATTACTTTAATTTGAAATGTCATGTTGCCATCTAAATGTAAATAAATGGAACCATCTTCAGTAAGTAATTCTCGAATTAGAATTAGTCGCCGTCTGATAAATTCAATGAAGTGGCTACCGACTAAGTCATCTTTGTATGAATCTTTTTGGTGACGGGATTGAAATATACAGTTTGTACCATAGGGTGGGTCAATATATACAAGCTTTACTTTTCCTTTTAGCTTTTTTTGATGTAAAAGATGTGACATTACATCGAAATTGTCACCAAAATATAAATTGTTGTCATGATTACCCCCTACCAACAATTCATATTCATTTTTTTGTTCAGCTTGAAGTATTTCGTTTTCTGATGTCTTGCCTTCATACTTTAACTCATACTTAAAGTCACCAGTAAAGACCTCGTCTGTAATGATGTGAGTATCTGTTGTCCAATTATTTATTGTTACACCCGTTGCCATAATTAACTATTTAACCATTCTTCAGTTATTCTTTCTGTTATCATTCTTAAAGTTACTACAATAATGATCATCCGATACTTCTTCAAGATAGCTATAGTCATTCCACATTGACCCAAGTAATAATCCTGGCCCATCATTTACAAAAATGACTTTTGTTCGTAGTTCTTTTCCTTTAGCATATACCAATAATTCATCTGAAGCAAAATGATAACCACCAGTTCTATCATCTTCTTGTGCACCACCTCTGTCAGAATCATATCTTGCAAAGCCAACTGCCAGAATTACATCATTCTTTTTTATTACAAAATCTGCAGGTCTGCCCGGTTTTGGATATTCGGGGAAAACTTCACCCAAAAGGATGTCTCTACCTGCTCTTTCTGGACCTTCAAATACATAATCAGGGAATTTTGCTCTAAGAAGTTCAAACATTCTTTCGGTCATATCATATCCCTTTTGACCTCTGTCTTTATATTCCCATAGAATTGCACATAAAGCTTCATCCGGCATTGGTCTCGCAAAAAATGCTTTTTGGACTTCTACAATTGGCCTAAAACTTTTACCAAATTCGTCACATATCCATTGAGCTTTGCTCTTTGCTTTAAGCATTTCGACAGGTGTATTTGGACTTACATATTTTCTAAAAACTCTGGCTAGCTGAATTCTCATCCAAGTTTGTTTAATCTCGCTTGTTCCCATGAATAATCTTTGAGAACTTTCTGAAGTTTTCAGCAGTTGTCCAAATATTTCGAGAACAGGTCTATATAGTTGACAAGCGTCAACAAGAATGTCTGGGTAAAATTCACCATTTGCAAGTGTTATCCAATTAGCAGCGTCTGCTTTATAATCTCTAAACTTTTTATCCATGTCTGCGTTGTCTTTATACTAACTTTTAAATAGCTGCCAAAGATACCAATTTGAAAGTTTCCGTCCGTAATTAGGGTGTGTCCATACAATTGTGCCTAACTCCCAAACATACATTAAAAAATTTACACAAAGGGTCTATGAAAAGGGTGAGGTCGTTT
>JAVTWD010000092.1:0-229691 GCA_032229505.1 Bacteroidota bacterium | reverse complement strand
ATAATTTTATGCTTGATATTGTTACCAAACAAAATGCGTAAAATATCCATCAGCAGATCTTCCGGAATTTTATATCGTTTTACTATGAGTTTATTTTCCATGTCTTTCGTTTTATAAATAAGCGGTTTCATATGTTTTCTTTTTCTCCGGTTGCGTTATTGGTATAACATCTCTGATTGCATTCATCCCGATTCCTAAATAAGGATTCTCCGTTTCTGTTTCCGATAACACTTTTATCTTCTTGTATTTCTTCTTTACTTTTTCAAGATCCTCCTCAAGCTCCGTGTAGTCTTCTTTTAGCTTAAGGTTTTCTGCTTTCAGTTTTTCTATTTCCTCCTTTTGTCCTTTTAATTTTATAAAGGCATAGATCAATAAACCGACACCAACCAATAGTGTTATAGGACTTAATACAAGCTTTAATACCGACCCCATTAATTTATTATCTCCGGCAATGGTATCTGCTGCTTTTTCCCAAACACCTTTTTCGGCATCAGTTCCTGATAAAGTTTTTTCGGTTTTGTTTCCGTTTTGTTTTTGTTCTGTTTTTTCTTCTCTCGTTTCTTTCATGGCTATTGTATTTTACGTTTAAAAATTCAAAGGTCGTTTACTGTATTTTACTGTTTGCCGATTCCCGAACGCATTGAACCTTATTGGTTCTTATTGAACGGTATTGGTGTTTATCGTTTACAAAAACAAAGGTGCAACAAGTGTATTTTACGCTTTCCGCATTTTTGACGTTCATTGCAATCTTTTTCGTTTGTTTTATAATCTTTTCTAAAGTTTTTCGATTTTAGCGTAAAATAACGGCAGGGGTTTAACACGCTTTACCGATTTGGGCGGAAACTGCCGAGAAGTGCTCTCAAATGCTATCTAAAGCAGTTATGGTAAAACAACTCACTTTATCAGAATTGCTGAACCCAAGAGGTTAAAAAGTAGTTTAAAAATAAACCCTTCAAGAATATTGTCTAAAAGTTCAAAATTGATATATTTGACTAATTATGACAAGTCAATACTATTCAAATTGAATGCCCTCGGAGAAAAAATAAGACAGGCTCGTGAAAGCCAAGGTTTGCTTTTGCGACAAGCTGCTGCTTTTCTTGAAGTAGACACTGCTTTAGTAAGCAAACTGGAACGTGGCGAACGCAGACCACAAAAAGAACAAGTAATAAAAATGGCTGAATTCCTTAAAATTAAACCGGAGGAATTACTTGTGCTATGGATGGCAGATAAGATCACCGATTTTATAACACAAGACGAATTAGGAGTTAAAGCATTGGATTTGGTAAAAAAAGAATTTAGCAAAAAATGAAGCTACAAGAAATAAGTTTAAAAAAATCGCTTAATAAAGCTTACAGGTTAATTAAACCAAAGCGTCCGGATATTGAGTTGTTCAAGAGCAACCTTATAAAGTTGTTAGGACAAATTGACGAAAAGGAAAGCGAAGAGAATGTGAAAATTCATTTGATGGATTTTCTAAAGGATACTTGGTATAAGCAAGATTACTTAGTTGCTACAAAAGGTCGTACCGATTTTGTTATTCACACAGGCAAGGAGGCAAAAGCACCAAGTGGTGTTTTATTTGAGGTAAAACGCCCTTCAAATAAAGGTGATATGGTTACAAGGCAAAATCTAAATGCCAAAGCCATGCACGAATTGATACTTTACTATTTGCGTGAACGTGTTAATGAAAAGAATATTGATATACGCCATTTAGTTATAACCAATATTTACGAGTGGTTTATTTTTGATGCTTCTGCTTTTGAAAAAACATTTGCTAAAAACACCAAACTTGTAAAAGCTTTTAAAGATTGGGACAGCGGACAGAAGGTAAGCACTAATACAGATTTATTTTACAAGGAAATTGCAAAACCATTTTTAGATGAGTTAAAAGAGGACATCTCTTTTACTTGGTTTGATATTCGTGAATACGAAAAACCGCTAAAGAATAATGACAAAGCAGATGACAATAAACTCATCGCTTTATTTAAGATCTTCAGCCCAATTCATTTATTAAAAATTCAATTTGCAAATGATAGCAACTCTTTAGATAAAGGGTTTTATTCTGAGTTATTACATATTATCGGATTAGAAGAAGTAAAAGAAGGTAGTAAAAAGCTAATTCGTAGAAAGCAAGAAGGAAAAAGAGATGCGGGTTCGCTTTTAGAAAATATAATTACAATTTTGGATTTAGAGGACAGTCTTCATAAAGTTCCGGATATATCTTCTTATGGTGATAATCGTCAAGAACGGTTATTTAATCTTGCATTAGAACTTTCAATCACATGGATTAACCGAGTATTGTTTTTAAAATTACTCGAAGCGCAATTAATTAAATACCACAAAGGTGATCAATCTTACAAGTTTTTAAACTACACTAAAATATCTCAATACGATGAGTTGTATAAACTCTTCTTTCAAGTATTGGCAAAAAAGCAGAGTGATAGAAACCAGGTTATTAATAAAAAGTTCGGCAACATCCCTTACCTCAATAGTTCTTTATTTGAAATTAGTGAGTTGGAAGACCAAACTATTAAAATTAATAGCCTTGATGATGCATTGGATTTGGACTTATATAGTGGAACGGTATTGCGTGACCCAAAGAACAAACCCATTGCAAAAAGTTTAAACGGATTACAATATCTATTTGATTTTTTAGAAGCATATGACTTTGCCTCTGAAGGTTCGGAAGAAATACAGGAAGATAGCAAAACATTAATAAACGCATCGGTATTAGGTTTAATATTTGAAAAAATAAACGGTTATAAAGATGGGTCAATATTTACACCGGGTTTTATTACAATGTACATGTGCCGACAAGCCATTCGTTTGGCGGTGTTACAGAAATTTAAAGATGCTTATGGATGGAAATGCGAAGCCTTTGAAGATTTAAAAAACTACATGGCTGACCGCAGAACCGGAAAAGATGTATTGGAATTTAATGCGTTAATAAACGGTATGCACTTATGTGATCCTGCTGTTGGTTCTGGTCACTTCTTAGTTTCTTCTTTAAATGAAATTATTTCCATTAAGGCAGAACTCGGCATATTGGCGGATGATAAAGGAGTTCGTTTATCAGGCTATGACATAGAAATTGAAAATGATGAGTTAATTGTTACCTATAACGATGGGCAGGATATTTTTGAATATCAAGTAAACAACGGTAGTATTAATAAAGAAACCCAACGAGTTCAGAAATCACTCTTTCACGAAAAGCAAACTATTATTGAAAACTGTTTATTTGGGGTGGACATTAACCCGAACTCAGTTAAAATTTGCCGATTACGTTTATGGATTGAGTTATTAAAGAATGCTTACTACACAGAGGAAACAAAATTCAAGGAATTAGAAACACTCCCTAACATTGATATTAACATCAAATGCGGAAACTCTTTAATAAGTCGTTTTGCTTTAGATGCCGATTTAAGCAAAGCGTTAAAAAGCATTAAATACAACATTAATCAGTACAAAGGCTTTGTCCACGATTATAAAAATGCACATGATAAAGAATTAAAGCGTGGCTTAGAGCAAATCATTAACTCAATAAAAAATGATTTTAGAGTTGAAATAAGCAGTAATAGTAAGGAAATAAAGGATTTGAATAAATGGAAAGGCGAATTAATTAACCTTACCATGCAGACCGACTTGTTTGAAAAAACGCCTAAAGAGAAGAAAGAATTTGACCTTGAGGTAAGAAAACAGACTGAAAAAATAAGCAAACAGGAAGAATTTATTGAAGATATTAAAAGTAATGCCATTTACCGAAATGCTTTTGAATGGCGCTTCGAATTCCCTGAAGTATTGGATAAAGATGGGAACTTTGAAGGCTTTGATGTGATAGTAGGAAATCCGCCATACATAAATAGTAAAGGAGAGAAATTTAGTAAATCATTCAAAGATTATGCATTAAATCATTATAATACTTCAAGATATCAAATTGATACTTATATTTTATTTATAGAAAAATCACTTTCATTAATTACTAAAAAAGGATCTATTTCATACATTGTCCCTAATGCTTGGTTGAACAATTTGTTTCTAGCGGATGTTCGAAAATACTTTCTAACGAATATGGCAATAACAGAAATTTGCAATATGCCAAGTACTGTATTTGAAGAGGCTGTTGTGGATACAATTATTTTAAGTGGTAAGTCATTAGATCAAATTGGAAATACATCGGTCAAAAACTGCATAAATCAACAATTTCTTTTTCAAAACGAATTTAAACAAGAAGACTTTTTGAATTCAGATACAAATTCCATAAATGTTTTTAGGGATGATATAATAGATAAGCTTCTTCACAAAATTGAAAAAGATACTATGCTCCTAGAAAAGTTCACAAGTATAGCAAGAGGTGTTGGGGTATATCACAAAAGAGTTGGTCATACAAAAGAAATAATAGAGCAAGATCCGTATCAGTCGAAAACGAAAAAAGATAATACTTTTGTTCCCTATTTAAGAGGTAAGAATGTTAAGCCATTTTTTATTGATTGGAATCATGATAGTTTTATTAGTTATGGAAAATGGCTTGCAGAACCAAGAGAACCAAAATATTTTGAAGGCGAAAGAATTATACTCAGGCAAATTCCTGGAAAAAAATTAATTGCCACTTTAATTGATAAACATTTCATTACCGATCAATCTGTGTTTATTGCAAGGTTTGAACAGAACGAGATTTCTGCAAAGGCAGTACTTGGCATTATAGGTTCAAAATTAATGGCTTATTATTTTAGAAATAAACATTCTGAATTTGATGAGCTTTTCCCTAAATTGAAATTGCAGCATTTTAAAACGTTGCCAATAACAAAAAAACTTACTAAGGAACAACCAAAGCTTATTGAATTAGTAGAGAAAATTCTTAAAACGAAACTAGAAAAAGGTGAGACAAATAAATTGGAAGATCAGTTAGATCAAATAGTATATAAGCTATATGATTTAACAGAAGATGAAATAAAAATTGTGGAGGGGGCTTAATGATAACAAAAATAGATTCTATAAAAAATTTCGGAGTTTATAAAGACTTCAAATGGTCTAAATCGGTTGGCTTATCTGATTTTAATTCAAAAAATATCATTTATGGCTGGAACTATTCGGGCAAAACAACATTGTCAAGAATATTTCAATCTTTAAAAGACAAAAAAATATTTGGAGAAACGGTAAATGTTGAATTTAAAATAAAGCACGATTTAGGAGACGATATTACGCATCTTAATTTTTCTACCAATTCATTAAGCATCGAAATATTTAACACCGACTTTATTGAGCGCAATTTAAAATGGGATTCAAAAGAAAATTGGGAGCCCATTGCTTTTGATATTGGAACAAACGTTGATTTAAGAGCAGATATAAAAAAACATACCGTAAAAATTGATAAGGTATTAGGCGTTGATAAAATAGCACCGTTTACTGATAGATTTAAAAATTCAATTTCAATTTTTAACGAGTTTGACAAAAGTAGCGGAGGCTTGTTTACTAAAGAGAGTACGAGGATACAAAATGACATTTTTAACAGAACAATTAAATTTGACAAAGGAGATTTAAAAAAGATACTCGCTTTAGTTGAAGGTGATTTAGCTAGCAATATTCAATCAGATAAAGTAATTGAAGAACTTAAAAAGACTTCTGTTTCTAAAAATGAATACAAATCGTATGATGATATAGTAATTGATTTAAAATACGCCAGCCTGTTTAACGAGGCAGTAGAGCTGCTTCACGAATCTCCTGCTAAACAAACAACAATTAAAATTTTTGACGACAGCAAAGAAATTCGTGATTGGGCGGAGAAAGGTATTAGTCTTCACAAAGAACTTGAGGAATGCTCTTTTTGCGGTAGTCGTTTATTAGAAGAGAGAATAAAATTACTAAATAGCTATTATTCAAACGCTTCAGCAGTATTGAGAAAAAGCATAAAGGATTGCTCGGATAAAATTAATCTGGAAATTGAGTTGATTGAAAAAATTAATCTTCCAAGTAGTTTAAAGGAAATTATTCCAAGTAAACGTGATGATTTTGAAACAGAAAGTACATTGTTTGCGAAAGAAAAAGATGAATACGTTAAAGCATTAAAAGCCTTATCCGAACAACTAAAATCAAAAGAAGAAAATAACATTTTCAATTCCGTTGAAATTGGTATTGCACAATATTCAAGTGATGCCATTGTGTTAAACATTACGAATATCAACGAAATTTTGAGGCTGCAAAGGGAGTTCATAACAAATTTTGATACTGTACAAGAAGATGCCCGCCAAGAAGTAAAGAAACATTATGTTGCAAAATTTTTACAGGACGAAGATTACTTAAACAAAAAGTATGTTGCAGATTGCAATACAAGAGCCTTAGAAAGAATAAATAAAATATTGGAGCACCACAAATCAGAGAAAAGTAAAATAGAAAGTCAACTAAAGGATATACTTAAAGGAAAGGATAAATTAGATGAATTTATCCGTAGCTTTCTAAATAGAAAAGACTTACATATTGAAGTAACAGCAGACGATAAGTTTAAGTTAAAAAGGGGTGAAATTGAAGCAAGACATTTAAGCGAAGGGGAAAAAACAGCAATTGCTTTTGCATATTTTTTAGTAAAATTAGATGGATTAAAAAGTGAAGATAAATTAAAGGAGACAATTATTTTTATTGACGATCCAATTTCCAGTCTTGATAGTAACCACATTTTTCAAGTATACTCGCTTATAAATTCACATTTGTTCGGTAAGAAACCAAATGGAGAAGGTCTTCCTGTTAATGTTCACTATTTTCAGCAATTATTTATATCAACGCACAATTTTGAGTTCTTCTCGTTTTTAACAGATTCACATCTTACAAAAGAATCGAGAAATGAAAATAATTTGGAAACGAAATTGAGATGTAGTTATTATTTTATAAAAAGAATATCGGAAGACGAATCTTCAATAATGAAACTGCCTTCCGTTTTTCAAAATTATAAATCTGAGTATATTTATTTATTCGATATTCTTTATGCATTTAACGAATTACCAAATGAGGACAAGGAAAGTAGCGAGAGTTTTTTACTTATTCCTAATGCACTTAGGCGGTTCGTAGAAATTTATACTCTGTTATTATACCCTGATTTGCACGATAGCATTGAAACTCGGTTATATAAATTACTGGAGGAAGAAAGTTTAATAACAGCACATTATGCTAAACTCATGAATCACTTCTCCCACTTTACAACAATGGAAAAGGTTGGCAAACACGATGAGTTAATATTAAATTTGCCCGATGCTGTAAAACAGTTTATCGATCTATTAAAAACAAACGATAGGCATTTTCAATCTTTAAAAAGAGCAATTATTAAATAAGTATTAAAATGTGCAGGTAAGTGCAATAAACCTAAATTCAACAATAAAAACATCTATATGAATCAGTGAAATCATTTTCATTTTTAATTAATACTAATATTTATATTTCATTTGCCGCATCAATATTAGCATTTGAGACGCAAATTCAGTTGGGAATGAGACCTCAGTTGCATCCCTACGTGTTTATTATTTTTTTTGCGACTTTATTTGAATATAATATACATCGTTTAATATTAGTTTTAACTAATAAGGATGGGTTAAACCATGATAGACATTCTTGGATCAAAAAAAATCCGGAACAATTTTATTTCGTTGTATTTTTTTCTATCATAGGCTTTTTAGCTTCAATACTTCTTGCTAAAGTACAAGTACTTTTTGCTTTAGCGCCTATAGGCTTATTAACAATTTTTTATTCCTTACCATTTTTTAAAAAAATAAAGTATGTTTTTAGATTGAGAGAAATTCCCTTTCTTAAAATATTTTTAATCTCATTTGTATGGTCAGTAGTCACAATATTACTTCCTATAATTCAGTCAAATATTACTTATGATAAAGGCCATATATTACTAATGTTAATTGAAAGATTTATATTCGTATTTGCAATTACTATTCCATTTGACATTAGAGATATTTCTGACGATAGGGTATCTGGATTAAAAACAATTCCCATATTAATAGGTCAAAAAAAGTCAATAGCTGTAGCTAATATTTCTCTCCTATTATTCACAATAATTTGTTTAGTTCATTATCCAATGTATAAACTTACATTTATTTTGCCTGGTCTAATTTTATCAGCATTAACTACCTTGTTTTTTCTTAATAATAAGGCGTTACGTAGCCTTTATTATTATCATTATGGCATTTTAGATGGTACAATGATTTTACAGGGATTTTTAGTGATTATCTTTTTCTATTTTTTAAATTAACCAAAAAATAAATTCATAGAAAAGAATTGCAGTCTCTACAAAAATTATTTATAAATAGACATTAAATTTATGCCAACAAAAAAAATAAAAAGAAGTTATAGAAAGGTTAAGTATGTTTTTTATAAAGAAACGTTAATTGATAAAAAAGAACATTTTTTTACGTTTCTCGGCGCATTTTTCGGTATTGGCATAATTGGCTTTATTAGCAGTAAGTATTTTGTTCTAAATGATAATTTATTTTTGATTGGATCCTTTGGAGCGTCTTCGGTTCTTATATATGGCTCAATAAACAGTCCATTAGCTCAGCCACGTAATTTAATTGGCGGGCACATTGTGTCTGCTATTATAGGAGTCACAGTTCACAAATTAATACCAAATGAAATTTGGCTATCCTCAGCACTAGCCGTTGCTCTTTCTATTGTTTTTATGCAGATTACAAAAACGCTCCATCCGCCAGGTGGAGCTACAGCTTTAATCGCAAATATCGGCAGTGAAAAAATAAAGGCATTGGGATATATATACGTTCTTTCTCCAGTATTAACAGGTGTTCTAATCTTATTTTTTGTCGCACTAATTTTTAACAATATCACGCCAAACAGAAGGTATCCTGTAAAAAAGGATTATAGAAAAAGGATTCGATTCATTTTAGGGTTAAAAAAATAATAAAAGATATTTTTGTCTTTTATTTAAAATTGTATACATTTGTACTATAAATATCATTACTATGTTTTCAAAAGCTTGTGAATACGCTATTAGATCTACAATATACATTGCAGAACAGTCCAATTTAGATAAGCGTGTAAGTATTACAGACATTGCAAAAGCGATTGATTCGCCTGAAGCATTTACTGCAAAAATTTTGCAACAACTTTCAAAAAATCAAATAATAGACTCAATTAAAGGTCCTAATGGAGGATTTTCTATAGAAAAAAAAAATATGCGTAATTTAAAACTTAGTCAGATAGTATTGGCTATTGATGGTGATTCTATATACAAGGGTTGTGGATTAGGCTTTAAAGAATGTTCGGAAAAACAGCCTTGCCCAGTACATAATAAATTTAAAATTGTAAGAGATGAATTAAAATATATGCTCGAAAATACCACTATTCTTGAATTGTCACTTGGGCTAAAAGAAGGGTTAACATTTTTGCATAGATAAAAAAAAATTAAAACATTAAAGGATATAAAGGTCTTAATATATTGTAATATATAATTCAAAAAATAGAAATCATGAATACATCTAAACAATCACAAATCAATACTCGGAATGGAAGCCAAAATTCATCTGACAGAGGAATTGATACTTGGTTCAACGAGCAAGCAGAAAAATTCGAGAAATCCCGTTTTGGGTGGATGGCAATGGGTATTACAATTCAAAGCTGTTTGGGTTCCATTGCTTGTGGCTTTATTCTTCAAAATAATGCTCACGTTATTTTACTAGCAACTTGTGCAGCAATTACAATGGCTAGCAACGCTGTTTTTATTGCCCTTGGTTCGGGCAAGCTCTGTCTTTCGATGTTTTACTTAAGTATTTTTTTGAACACCATTTTTATTATTACAAACATCTAAATTCAGTCAAAATGAAGCTAAGGCTAATAATAACCATCATACTTATATTTTATGGCTCAACGCTATTAAATGCTCAAGAAGCGAATAACATGATTCATCTTGAAAATTCACCACCAACCGCAACCTTCATATTTATATTATTCATAGGATTATTTTTAGCCATCATTTGGCATTTCCTTAGGAAATTTAAGATTCAGGTATCTCTTGAAAAAAAATGGAGAAAGGAAACTACTGCTCAAAGATTTTCTTCCTATATATCTAGTTTAAATTCAAATCAGATAACAGAATATCTTAAAGTAAAACGGCTACTTCGTTCTAAAAATAAACCTGTTATAAATAAAGGTATAAGCACTATTATACTTATACTTTTCTCATCATTAACATTATCTGCTCAAAATAATACTAATCCGGAAAAGGGATTGTTTGGTCAAGGCGGTATTATTATAACCCTTATATTAATTTTAATACCTGTTTTGTTAGGATCAATTTTTGCGATTGTTAAAGCAATTAATGCGTTCAAAATTTATAATAATCAAAATAAATTACAAGATTCTAAGCAATTTGCAGAAAATCTTATAGCAATAGAAGATGAGGAACTGGAAAGTACTCTTCTAAAACGTAAAGCTGCACTTGATTATACATTGTCTAACTATGAGCTATCTGGAAAAAATAAGGCAGAAGATACAATAGGCATCATTCAAAATGCAAGTCCAGATCATCAGGTTCATTTCACAGCACAAAAAAAGAAAGCAATTCCAAGGCCTAGCCTCGACAAAGATATCACAAAATTAATCCTATGGTATTTGGGATGTGCTGCCTTTTGGCTTGTACTTGGTGGTACTATTGGCGAATATGTAGGAATAAAATTTGTGTCTCCTGATGCGGATCATATTAGTTGGTTAAGTTTTGGAAGGCTAAGACCTGTTCATACGAATATGGTTTTTTGGGGTTGGGCATCATTAGGCATAATCGGTTTAGGATATTACGTAGTACCAACGGTTAGTAATGCAAAAATACACAATATAAAATGGGGATGGAATGCTCTTTGGTTAATTAATGCGATGGTAATCTTTGGTACAATAAGTTTAATGGCAGGTATCAATAATGGTGGCGGGGAGTTTAGAGAATATATATGGCCAATCATGGCGCTATTTGCAGTTGCTCTTATTCTAACATTATTAAACTTTTTAAAAACTGTAGCTAAACGCACTACCAAAGAAATTTACATTTCAAACTGGTATATTATTTCATCCATTATTTTCACAATTATAATTGCACTAACGGCTTACTTGCCATTTTGGCAAAATGGAATTAGCGAAACAATCATTCAAGGCTATTATATGCACTCCGGTGTTGGTATGTGGTTTACTTTATACACACTTGGGTTATTATATTACTTTATTCCTCAGCAATTAAACCGTCCAATCTATGCTTATAGCTTAGGTATATTGGCGTTTTGGACACAAATTTTATTTTACACAATAATAGGTACACATCATTTTGTTTTTAGCGCAATTCCATGGTGGCTGCAAACAGTTGCAATTGTTGGTAGTGGTGGTATGATAATTCC
This sequence comes from Bacteroidota bacterium, assembly GCA_032229505.1. Lineage (GTDB taxonomy): Bacteria > Bacteroidota > Bacteroidia > B-17B0 > Aurantibacillaceae > Aurantibacillus. The sequence goes on along the minus strand of JAVTWD010000092.1, from coordinate 218,310 downwards.
TGTTGTAGCCGCTACAATTAATTACTTTTTTACGTTTAAAGGTCAATGGAAAAAAGTATCGAACAGTTACACTTTACCATTCTTTTTTGTTGCTGTTATGTACTATTTTATTGTTTCCATGCAGGGTACAGCTGAAGCATTTAAGTTTACAAATCTATTATGGCACTTTACCGATTTTACAGTGGGGCATTCTCATCTTGGTTTTTACGGGATAATCACATTCGCTATTTGGGGTGGTACTTACACAATCGTTCCAAGATTAACAGGTATAGAGCCACAACATCATATCGTTGGAGCGCACTTTTGGTTAGCCTTTATTGGGTTACTGTTTTATGCCATCCCTTTATCCATTGGTGGTACATTAAAAGGTATGATGTGGATGGAAGGTAAACCTTTTATTGATAGCGTAGTAATGATGTTTGATTACTGGTTATGGAGAGCAATTGGCGGCAGTTTAATGTTTCTAGCTCACTTTGTCTTCGCTTATAATTTTTATAAAATGACACGGAAACCAATTGCTGAAATTGATATTAAAGAAGAGGCTATTAAACATTTGAAATCAATCACTGGAAATTAATAAAGTATCATGAATATATTTAATAACCATAAGAAATTATATACAACGGCAGGTGCTTTGTTTTTGGGACTAACATTCTTTACGGCAATTATGCCCGCTCTTCAAAATCAAAAAAATACTGCACCTCTGCCCGAATCTAAACCATTAAGTGGTGATGCTTTAGCCGGTAAAATGATTTACATATCCGAAGGTTGTGTTGCTTGTCATTCACAACAAGTAAGAAATGTGGATATGGACAAAGTATTTGGCTCTCGCCCAGGAATGGCTGCTGATTATGCCAATATAGAAAGAACCAGTTTTTGGCAAAACACGGCAACATTAATGGGTACAGAAAGAACAGGCCCGGATTTAACCGATGTAGGAAATAGGCAACCAAGTTTAGATTGGAATTTAATGCACCTATTTAATCCTCGTACCGTTGTTAAGCAATCCATCATGCCATCCTACGAATGGCTGTTCGAAACAAAACTTCATCCAACTAAATCAGATGTTGTTGTAAATGTGCCTCCAGAATTTTTAAAGGGTTTGCATGGAAAACTAGTTGCGAAAAAAGAAGCCTTACAGCTAGTTGCATATATACAATCTTTAAAGCAAATTCCACTACCAGACGGATCTAAAACTCCAATTTTTTTATACAAGAAAGAAACCAAGGTATCACTTGAGTCTAATTCGAGTAGCGATGCTGATGGCAAAGCGCTTTACATAGCCAATTGTCAAAGCTGCCATCAAGCAAATGGTGAAGGCCTTAAAGGTGCATTCCCTTCATTAAAAGGAAGTCCTATTGTTAACGGAGACAATTTAGAACTATATGTAGATATTATTATGAATGGTTATGATGCCCGAGCAGAATATGGAGTCATGTCCGCAGTGGGCACAAACATGGAATTCAACGAACATCAAGTTGCGGCAATTATTAATTACGAAAGAACAAGTTGGGGAAATACTGGTAAAAAGGTAAGCCCTGATGAAGTAAAGAAAATAATGGATTTTATTAAAATTAAAGCGACAGCAGCAAAATGAAAAAGAAAATTGTGATATTAATTATATTTCTGCAAACACTTGCCAACGCTTGCCCAGTTTGTGAAAGACAACAACCGAAAATTTTAAGAGGTATTGTGCATGGTACTGGTCCCGATAATAGTTGGGACTATGTTATCGTTTGGTCAATTGCAATTATAGCCATATTGACACTTTTCTTTTCAATAAAATGGCTTGTTAAGCCAGGTGAGAAAAACAAATCACACATCAAGTATTTTATTTTAAATAACGATTAAAATGAGCGCTAAAAGTAAAGTAATTATATTCTTAGACGAAGAAAAATTTCCGTTTGGGGAATTTGAAGCTCCAATAAATTTTGAACTCGATACGCGTAAGTTGGTTGATGGAGCTCATAATCTAAAAATAGTCAGCAAAGATCCATTAGGTAAAGAAGGCATCCGCCTCATTCCATTTACAGTCCGAAATGGACCTGCTATTGCTGTTGAAGGTATTTCAGAAAACGAAGTAGTAGATGGCGTTTTACCAATTATGATAAATGCCTATGGTAAAGGTGATCAAAAAAGATTTTTGATTGAAGGTAGTGAAACTCCCCAAAGCATACCTGCTTGGCTTTGGGCTTTAATTATTGGCTTCGTAGGCTGGGGAATCTATTATGCAGTAACCGCTTTAAATACACTTCTATAATGAAAGAAATAATAACCATTGAGGATATAAAATTATTGGTCGATGCGTTTTACACAAAAGTAAGAACTGACAGTTTATTGGCTCCAATTTTTAATGATAAAATTCAAGATAGATGGCCACTTCATTTAGAAAAAATGTATCGTTTTTGGCAGACCGTTTTATTAAATCAACATACCTATAACGGCAGTCCATTTGTTCCTCATGCTAAACTTCCTGTAGACCAACATCATTTCGATAGATGGCTATTATTGTTTTACCAAACAATAGATGAAAATTTTAGTGGGGAAAAAGCAACAGAAGCCAAGTGGCGAGCCGAAAAAATGGCCGAAATGTTTTATCATAAAATTGAATATTATAAAAACAATCCAGATAAATTAATCTTATGACAGCCGCCACAAAAGATCCGTTAGCATTTGCCGTAATTTATTTATGGATAGGCTTTGTCTGTGCAATCAGTTTTATGGAAGCATGGTTAAAATTTAGAGCGCCCGGTGTAAATCTACAAATTGGATTAGGTATCGGAAGATTAATTTTTAATGCCTTAAACAAAGTAGAATGGGTTTTTGCAATCGCATTAATGATTAGCTTATTTAATTCAAAAGATACTATATATGCACCTTCTAATTTATTCTTTTACCTCCCACTAGTATTGCTAATTATACAAACAACTTGGTTGTTGCCAGCCTTAGATACAAGGGCTCAAATGCATATAGATAACAAGGTAGTACCCGCTTCAAACCTTCATTTATATTACGTTGGAATTGAAATTATAAAAACAATTTTCCTTTTTATTTACAGTATTAAATTTTTAAAATAATCAAATATGGAACAAACAATCATTCATCAAATTGAAGAAAAGTATAAGAATTTGGGCGAAAATCCTGAAACATACTTAAAAGGCTTACTACAAGCAAAACCAATTAACTATTGGGATTACGTTGAAGTTGATACGCTATTATCATTACAAAAACCACGTACAAATTTTAAAGATGAAGAAATCTTCATTATGTATCATCAAGTTACAGAATTGTTTTTAAAATTAATGATTCATGAAATTAAACAAATTGTTTATAGTGATTCAATTACTGAAACATTCTTAATTACAAAAATGAGTCGGCTTAATCGTTATACCACGATGTTAATCAATTCGTTTGACGTTATGAAAGATGGCATGGATTACGATGACTATAATACATTCAGAACAACCTTAGCGCCAGCAAGTGGTTTTCAAAGTGCTCAATTCAGATTAATAGAAATTTATTGTACTCGTATTAAAAATTTAATTAATCAAGAAGGTAAAAAACGCATCTCAGATCAACCATCAATCGAAGAATATTTTGAACATATTTATTGGAAAGATGCTGGATTAAACCGGAAAACTGGAGAGAAAACACTGACTCTAAGACAATTTGAAGAAAAATATCTTGACCGTTTTATATCTCTAGCTAAAAAAGTAAAGGGAAAAACAATCGAAGAACAAATATTAAAAATTGAAAACCCATCTAATGAACTCACACAAATTTTGCGAGAGTTTGATTGTTTGTATAATATTAAATGGCCACAAGTTCATCTTAACACAGCTAAACAGTATTTAGACAAAAAAGGCGAAAATCAGGCAGCAACAGGTGGTTCTGAATGGAAAAAATATTTGCACCCACAGTTTCAACAACGAAAATTTTTCCCTGAGTTGTGGACTGAACATGAGATATCAGAATGGGGAAAATCAACTAATATTTAAATGAAATGAATAAACCAGAAGTAACATTACTCAAAAAAGGAGTCGTATTTAAAATATTACAAGTAACAGGTGAAAAAGATATGCAGATGCCTAAACATATCAGTACCAAAGAAGCAGTTATTGTTATCGAAGAAGGTAATGCAATCATTGAAATAGCCTCCAAAGAGCGTTTATTAAAAAAGGGTGATTCAATGATAATTCCAGCTGCCGTTCCACATTCATTATTAGTAATGACTAGTCTTAAAGCAATTGTAATGATGCCAGTTGAATCAGAAATAGAATTTATAAACTAAAAATTAATAACATGAATACCACTAAAGAAAAAACAATTGGTGAAATGGTAGCAGACGATTACCGCACCGCAGGAGTGTTCCAATCATTTGGAATCGATTTTTGTTGTAAGGGCAATCAAACGATAGATGAAGTTTGTGAAAGCAAAAGTATTAGTAAAAGCTTATTGTACAATGATCTCGAAAAAGTAAAGATAAGTGAAGATAATCCAGCAACAGATTACAAGTTTTGGCCATTGGATTTATTAGCTGATTATATTGAGAAAAAGCATCACAGGTACGTTGAAGATAAAACACCTGTCTTAAAACAATACCTTGATAAAATATGTACAGTGCATGGTAAGAACCATCCAGAATTATTTGAAATAAAAGATTTGTTTAATCAATCTGCGAGCGAACTCGCTGCTCACATGAAAAAAGAAGAGTTGATTTTATTTCCGTTTGTAAGAAAAATGGCAATTGCAAAACAAGAAAATCAGCCTTCTCCTCAGCCTCCTTTTGGAACAGTTCAAAGTCCCATAAAAACAATGATGCACGAGCATGATACCGAAGGCGAAATATTTAGAAGAATCGAAAAATTAACTGATAATTATACACCGCCACTTGATGCTTGCAATACATATAAAGTAACATTTGCTTTGCTTAAAGAATTTGAAACTGATTTACATCTTCACATTCATTTAGAAAACAACATCTTGTTTCCAAAATCAATCGAGATGGAAAAGGAAGTTAAAAAAGAATACTAAAATATATTTAAGCAAAAATTTCAATAGGGAAATGTCTTAAAATAGATGTTTCCCTATTTTATATTTTAATGCTAATGTCTGAAATCAAATAATTCATTGTTTTTAATTACCCACGTGAGTCAAATAAAAGATATAAAAATAATTGTAATTAAAGGGGGTGAAAAAATCCAATTATTAACTTACACTAATGAGTATAGAAGCCTGATGGAGCTTTTATCGGATAAATTGTATCTAGAGAATTTTGGCGAATGTAAAGGCATGGGACGTTGTTGTACTTGTCTGATTAAAATAAATTCTAAATTCCATAAAGTAAACGATTTTGAAGGAAATGAATTAGCTACTCTTAAAAAACACAATTTTAATAATTTAAATGATAGGCTTTCTTGCCAGATAATAATTGACCAAAATTTAAAATTAATAGATATAGAATTATAATCATGAAAAATAAACTTAAAAATTACAAAGTTGATGTAACTGATTTAAATTGGAAAACAGGTCAAGTAAAGGGTTTTTTAGGAAAGGAATTCATTCAGTTATCAAATGGCGGAGTTAAGTTAATTAAAATTGATCCTATGTCAATTTATCCTGAACATTTACATCCAGATAAAACAGAATATGCCTATGTAGTTTCAGGAAACCCTGAATTTTCTATTGATAATGAATATTTTATTGGCAAGTCAGGTGATTTTTTTATTTTTCCGTGCAATGTTAAACATTCAATAAAAAGTAATACAGTCGTTGAATGCCTTGTTTTAATAGGCTCTATTAATAATTAAAACTAGTGATAATGAAAACAGTACCAATTAAAAGAAGCATTGCTTTACAACCCCTAAGTCGTGAACATCATCATGGCTTACTGCTATGTTGGAAAATAAGAACAGGGCTAAAGAAAGGTATTGATATCGATAGGATAAAAAAATATTCAGATTGGTTTTTCAAGAATAGTTTGTCAACCCATTTTAATATAGAAGAAGAGTTCGTTTTTCCACTATTGGGCAATGAACATGAGTTGGTCAAAAAGGCACTAACGGACCATCGAAGATTAAAACGGCTCTTTGAAGACACAACGGATATTGAAAAATCTCTAAGCCTGCTTGAAGAGGAACTTGAGAAACATATTCGTTTCGAAGAAAGAGTATTGTTTCCTGCAATAGAAACAATCGCAAATGAAAAAGAACTACAGCTCATTATGGAAATTCATTCTGAAGACAGTACTTATGAAGATTGGGGAGATGAATTTTGGAAAATAATTCGTTAACTAGGTGTTAATGTGATTTAAATCATTCAAAATAGTTGTTAAAATAATTGTGGGGGAAAGAAATGTTTAATACTTTTGTAAGTGAATACTAACTTACATTAAAATTATGAAAGGAAAAAATAACATAGCTATCGGTTTTCTTGTAATGGGATTGTTTATGGCATACGGCTTTCTATTAATATATTTAAGAGACTTTGCTCCCGGTAAGGACGAGTGGATTAACTCTTACTCAATAGGTAAACACTTTGAAACAAGATTAGCCCATGTACACGGTAATCTTTTCGCCTTCTTAAATATTTTGATAGGTTACTTACTATTACATTTTAAAAATCAACTTAAAAACACAACGGTAATTTCTTGGCTTGGTTTAATTGGTCTGTTAATGCCAATAGGGATTCTGTTAGAAGTGTATTTAGGTGCGCCTCCTGTATTTGTGCTTATTGGCGCAATTAGTATGACGGTGTCAGTAATTTGGTTAGGAATATCTTTTTATAAAATGAAACTTGAAAATGAAAAATAATAAATTCTCTGAAAGACAAATAGAAATCATTGAAGCTGCTACCAAAAGGATTGATGAGCATGGCATTCAGGATTTAACTATTAAAACACTTGCTGCTGATTTAAATCTATCAGAAGCAGCGTTGTATCGCCATTTTAAAAGCAAAAACGAAATATTACTTGGCTTGCTAACTTATTTTATTGAGGAAATGAAAGATAGGCTTGATGTAATACTTTCCAATAAAGATCGCAGTCCATCAGAACTATTAAAAGATCTGTTTGATTCACAACTGAAAACATTTGTACAAAAGCCTTCAGTTGTTAGTGTAATTTTTTCCGAAAGTATTTTTCAGTTTAATAAAGAGCTGTCTTCTACGGTTTCATCCATGATGGAATTGATGCAGAATCATATAGAAAGTATTGTAAAAAAAGGTCAAGCAAATGGCTCATTCAGTAAAATAGTGGGCGTTTCAACAACAACTACAATTATAATGGGTGGTATGCGAATTACAGTTCTTAAATGGAAACTATCAGGTCATAAATCCGATTTGATAAAAGATGGAAATAAAGTATTGAATGGCATATTAAAAATGGTAGAAACTAATCATTAACAAAAAACTCATGAAACCAATTATTTTAAAAGCAGCAGCAGTTATCATTACATTATTTGCATTAATTACTCTATTTATGAGTACGTCTGTAATATTTGATTTGTTCGGAATAAGAGCGAAGGAGGGTAATTATGTATTGTTTGTTGTAGTCTCCAATTTTATTGCAGGTTTCCTGTATCTGTTTGCTGCATATGGATTATTTACAGAAAAAGCGTGGGCAACAAAATTACTTTTAATCACAACAACAATTCTTGTTGTGAGTTTTGTTGGGTTATTAATTCACGCAAATACAGGTGGAATTTATGAGCATAAAACGATTAAAGCCATGCTTTCTCGGATTGCCATTACGGCAGCATTTGCAGGAATATCATGGTTCTTTATAACAAAAAAAAGATTAGCATAAATGAAAAAGAACATCGCCATATTAATTGTGGTTCTCATAGGTATTACCTATGGCTGCAATAGTTCTGTAAAGGAAGAAAACAATGAGATTTCGAATACCAAACCTCTACCATCATCCAAGGAAAGTGAACACCATCATTCTGAAAGCGATTCTATTGAATTAAATAACGGAGCCAAATGGAAGGTTGTTTCGGAAATGATGGCGCATATTAGAAACATGGAATCAGACATTAATCGCTTTTCGGAAACTAAACACACAGAATTAAAGGACTTCACACAACTTGGAACAAACTTGCAGAAAAACATTGATCTGTTAACTTCAAATTGCACAATGGAAGGAAAAGCCCATGATGAATTACATAAATGGTTGTTGCCTTATATTGATATGGTAGACAAATTGAATACATCAAAAAATAACGATGAGGCATTGCACACCTTTGAGGAAATAAAAGCTTCTTATAAATTATTTAACATATACTTTGAATAAAAAAGAAATCATGAACATAAAATCAATCCATACCGAAGAAAAGCCTGTCAGCGCAAAGAAATTATTTTCTACAACTGAAGGAAATGTAACTGCTTTACAAATCAAAGCAAACGGCACATTAAAAGAACATATAACAACTGTTCCTGCATTACTTATTTGTATTAATGGCAATGTAGTTTTTAAAAATGAAAATGGTGTAACAGAAAACCTTTTAAGTGGCGACATGGTTAACATTGAGCCAAACGTAAAACATTGGGTAGAAGGAATAGAAGACACTCAATTACTATTAATCAAATAAAAAAATTTGTGTAATCATGTTAGTAAACACTCACTTATTAAAATTGAAATTATTAATGGTTCTCACCATTTTAATTTTTACAACCAATTCTGAGGCTCAAAATTGGTCACTAAAGCAATGTATTGATACAGCATTAGTGCATAATAAAACGCTGAAAATTGCACAAGGCGATATTGATATTGCCAATAAAAGAAACAAGGAAGCAAAAGGTGGTTTAGTACCCAAATTGTACGGTAATGTCGACTATCGGTACTACACCGATCTTCCATATCAGTTACTCCCTGCATCTGTTTTTGGTGGACCAGCTGGCGTATATAAAGAAGCTCAATTTGGTGTGCCTCATAACTTAAATGCAAATCTAACTCTTGATGTGCCTTTATACAATCCTCAAGCTATTGGAGCAATTACCGTTTCAAAAAGAGCAAAAGAATTAAATCAAATACAGTTTCAACAAACCGAGGAGCAAGTGGTATTTGATGTTTCTAATTTGTATTACAATGCACAGTTAGTATCAAATCAGATTGTGTTTATCAAAAACGGATTAAGTAATAGCGAAAAACTACTTAGCAATATTCAATTGCTTTACTCCCAACAAATGGCAAAGGGTACAGATGTAGATAAAATTAAACTTCAGCAAAGTCAGCTAAATACACAGTTAAGTAAGGCGAATGCACAGTATCAACAAATCCTTAATTTGTTAAAACTTCAATTGGGCATAACACCATCCCGACTACTTACAATTGAAGAAACATTTAGCACATCGTCAGAAGTAGTAAAGTATACAAGCAAACCAACCTCTGATATATTATTGTTTAATACGAAAGAACAGCTCTTAAAATCTGAATTAAAAACTTTAAAACTATCACATTTACCTTCTTTTTCACTTTATGGTACTTATGGAACTAACGGATTTGGAAACTACAGTGGTACAAATGATTTCTTTAAAACATACCCCATTGGATTTGCCGGAGTAAAAATGTCGTGGTTGATCTTCTCCGGTACTACTTTAGAATACAAGGTTTTTCAAAAGAGAGAAGAGATAAAGCAAAATACAACTCGATTAGAATTATTAAATGATAAACAAAACGTTCAGATAGAAAATGCACAGATGCAATATGAAGTTGCAAATTCTAATCTATTAAATGCAAAATCACAATTGACATTAGCAGAAACAATTTATTCTAAAACACTTATTCAGCAAAAGGAGGGTGTTGCATCATTAACAGATGTTTTACTTTCAGATAATACCCAAAAGGAAGCGCAACAAAATTATTTGTCGGCATTAGTGGATGTGATGAAGGCAGACTTAGAACTAAAAAAAGTATCAGGAAATATTTTAAAAACGAAATAAATTAATAATTAAAAATAACAGATAATGAAAAAGGTTTTATACATCATCATACCATTGGCATTAATTGCAATTGTAGTCATAAAATTAAAAAGCAATAAAGAAATCGTAAAAGATAAAGTTTATCAATATGATAAGGAGCAAGCAATTAATGTTCAGGTGGATACAATCAAATCGGAATTAATAGGAGCTGAATTTGCTTATTCAGGAACATTTGAACCTAATAAAGAGACTAAGCTTAGCGCTGAGATACAGGGCAAGATAAATGATGTTTTAGTTGAAGTTGGAACTTTTGTAACAAAAGGACAATCATTAATTCAGTTAGATAATTCACTATTGAAATTGCAATTACAATCAGCGGAGGTTCAAGTTGAAGGATTAGAAGCGGATGTAAAACGATTTACTGTTTTAGCGAATGCAGATGCTGTACAAGGGGTTCAATTAGAAAAAGCAGAGTTAGGTTTAAAATCTGCAAAAGTTCAAAGAGCAACTTTGCTTGAACAAATTAGTAAAACAACCATCAAAGCACCGTTTAATGGAGTGGTTACTGCTAAACTTACTGAAGAGGGCGCATTTGCTGCACCGGGTTTACCATTGCTTCAAATTACAGATATTTCTGTTTTAAAATTTACCGTTAATGTGTCTGAAAATGATTTGAGTTCATTTCAATTAAATCAAACCTTCTCGATTAATGCAGATGCTTATTCGGATGTGCTATTGTCGGGTAAAGCAACAATGATAGGTAGTAAAGCTAATATGGGCAGTAGTTTTCCTGTTCAGTTTATTGTAAGTAACACCTCCGATTTTAAAATCAAATCAGGAATGTTTGGTAAAATAAATTTGAAAAGTGACAATCAAAAATCCGGAATTATTATACCGTCTTCTGTCATTATAGGCTCTTCAAGTCAACCACAAGTATATAAAGTAAAGAATGGAAAGGCTGTTTTGCATAACATAACTATTGCACAGAAAATAAAAAACAAAACTGTCGTGGCAAAGGGATTAGAAGAAGGAGATGTGATTGTAACAAATGGATTTATTAATCTATTTGACAATGCGAATGTAACTATTAAATAAAATTTGAATTATGAATATTACAGAAATATCAATAAAACGTCCATCGCTGATAATTGTTCTTTTCAGCGTACTTACCTTATTGGGAGTTATAGGATATAAAAATTTAAGTTATGAATTGATGCCTGATTTTAATCAACCTGTTGTGGTTATTAAAACCGTGTATCCCGGAGCAGAGCCCAACGAAGTAGAAACTTCGGTGTCACGAAAAATAGAGGATGCTTTATCTAATTTAGAAGGCGTTGATTATTTGGTAACCAAATCTTTACCAAACGCTTCTATCATTATTGCCAACCTGAAATACGGAACTGATTTGGATAAAACCATGCAGGATGCTCAACGCTATATTGACAACATTCGCAAAGATTTACCGCAGGATATTTTAAGTCCGGTAATGAGTAAGGTTTCTCCTAATGATTTACCGATCATGTCCATTAGTGCAACAAGTAATTTACCCGCAACTGAGTTTTATCAAAAAATGAAAGACGAGTATCTTCCTCAAATTCAACAAATAAAGGGGGTTGCAGAGTTGACGATTTTGGGCGGTGAAGAACGAGAAATACAAGTAAAAGCAAACCGGAATAAACTGAAATTATATAAAATTTCATTGTATCAGGTTGTTGAGGCTATTAATCGTTCAGGCTTAGACTTACCTGCCGGAAAAGTACAAACGGATCAGGAGAATAACTCCGTTCGTTTAACCGGAAAATTTGCAACGATTGATGATGTAAAAAATGTTCAGGTGGCTATGCCAATGCTCGGCAGCCCAGTCTATGTAAAAGATGTTGCTCAGGTAGTTGATGGAATAAAAGAAACGACATCTATCAGTAGATACAATGGAAAAGATGGCATTGGAATTCTATTAAAAAAACAAGGCGATGCAAATGCTGTTGATGTTTCAAAAATGGTTCGTGCAAAATTTAAAAGTATCGAAGCACAAAATAGTAATTCCTCTGTAAAATTCATCATTGCAGATGATAGCACCGACAATACAATTGCAGCTGTTAATTCTGTTGTATTTGATTTGGGATTAGCAGTTGTTTTAGTTTCTTTAGTAATGCTATTATTTTTAAGAAGTTTCAGAAACTCTTTAATTGTAATCATTGCAATACCTACCTCTTTGGTCACAGCTTTTGCAGTTATGTGGCTTCTAGGATACACTCTAAATTTAATGACCTTGCTCGCCATGTCTTTAATTATTGGAATCTTGGTTGATGATGCTACTGTGGTGTTGGAAAACATTCAAAGGCATTTAGATATGGGAAAAGAAAAACATGCTGCCTCAATGGATGGGCGTATGGAAATTGGATTTTCTGCATTGTCGATCACATTGGTTGACGTGGTTGTGTTTTTACCGATATTGTTTTTACAAGTATTTGTGGCAGATATGCTCAAACAATTTTCAGTAGTTGTAGTAACTTCAACCTTAACGAGTTTGTTAGTTGGCTTTACGCTTACACCTTGGTTGGCATCAAGAATAGGTAAGAAAGAAGATTTACAACCAACCAACTTCTTCAATCGTTTTTTGCTTGGATTTGAACATCAATTAGAAAAATTCACCAATTGGTATGGCAAACAATTAGAATGGGTACTCAGCCACAAATTAATTTTCACAGGAATAGTTGTTTTACTTTTTGCGGTTACTTTGGGAATAATGAAACAAGGTATCATTGGTAAAGAGCTTATCTCTACTGGAGATCAGGGTAAATTTCGTATGGCTTTAGAGTTTGACAAATCAACTTCCATTCAACAAAACAATTTAATCGCTCAGAAAATAGAAACCTATATTATTAAGCAAGCAGATGTCTCTACTGTGTTTAGTAACATAGGTGGTCCGAGTACAGGCATTGGAAGTTTAGGTGTAGGATCAGCTAATAAAACTGAATTTACTATTCAGTTAAAATCCGCAAAAGAACGCCATAAGCAACCTACTGAAGAGTTTATGAAAAAATTGAGGGAAGAATTAAAAATGAAATTCCCTGGAATAAATTATTCAATGGCTGCATTAGGATTGATACCACGTTCAGCTCCAATTGAAATTACTTTAAGCGGCAGTAATTTAGATTTAGTAATGAAAACAGGTAATGATTTAAAGTCGGTGATTGAAAAAATACCGGGTTCAGATAATGTGCGTTTATCTGTTGAACAAGGTAGTCCTGAATACAAAATAATTCCCGATAAAGATAAAATGCAACGCTTAGGATTAACGACAGCTTATATTGGTATGAATTTAAGAACAGCTTTTACTGGCAATGACGATGCAACATTAACAGAAAACGGAACAGAATATCCTGTAAGAATTTGGCTTGACGGTTACAGTAGGCAAAATTATGAAGATGTACAGCGCCTCTCAATTGTTAATCCAATGGGGTTACCAGTAGAAGTATCGCAGTTTGCAACGGTGGAACGAGATAATTCACCATCCTTATTGGAAAGAAAAGATCGTCAGCCAGCGGTAACGCTTACGTCTGACGCACTTGGTAGACCTTCGGGAACAGTAGCCGATGATGTAGTTGCTTACCTTAAAAATAACCCATTACCCGATGGAATTCAAATGACTTGGGGTAGTGATATCAAAAGACAAAATGATAGTTTTGGTGCATTGGGTTCGGTTCTATTAATCTCATTCCTATTGATTTATTTAATCATGGTTGCTTTATATGATAGTTTCGTTTACCCATTTGTGGTATTGTTTTCAATTCCCGTAGCTGCTATTGGTGCGTTTTTAGCATTGAATTTATCATTAAACAATCTTAGTTTATTTGCTTTGCTCGGATTGATTATGCTCATGGGATTAGTAGTAAAAAACGCTATTTTAATTGTAGACTTTACAAATCAATTGAAGGCGGAGGGAAAACATTTCAAAGATGCATTAATCATTGCCGGAAAAGGTCGTATGCGTCCAATCTTAATGACAACCATTGCAATGATTATAGGAATGTTGCCAATTGCCCTTGGCAAAGGAACAGCAAGTGAATGGAAGAATGGTTTGGCATGGGTAATTATTGGTGGGCTGTTTTCATCCTTGATATTAACTGTTTATTTAGTGCCAATGGTTTATTATTTAGTAGATCGTTTAAAAGAAAAAATTACAAATAGAAAAACGAAGTAAAATGAAACAATTACTCTTATTCGCACTTGTCAGCATATCATTATTGACCTTATCTTCCTTTAATAACCAAAAAGGAGAAAACTTTTCTTTAACCGTGGAAGTAAATGGTCTACAGAACTCGAAAGGTATTGTCCAGTTTGCATTATATAATAAGGACGGAACGATTCCTGATGAAGATTACAAAAAGTGTTGTAAGATATTGAAAGAAAAAATACAAAATGGATCATCTAAAGTAACCTTTAGTAATCTTCCGGTAGGTAAGTATGCTGTAAATATTCTTCACGATGAAAATGAGAATGGTGAGATAGACAAAGGGTTTATTTTACCAATAGAGGGAATTGGGTTTTCGAATTATGAATCAATTGGATTAACAAACCGCCCCAACTTTTCAAAAGCAAGCTTTGAGTTGAATTGTGATAAGAAAATCTCAGTAAAAGTCATCTACATGTAGCTATCGAGAATCTATTACAGTATTTTAGCATTGTGAAAAAATCAACTATTTATATTTCTAAAATGGATTGCCCTTCAGAGGAAAACATGATCCGACTAAAATTGCAAGGTCTGCATTTTATGAAACTTGATTTTGACATCCCTAATAGAAATTTATATGTGTATCATGAAAGTGATATAACGTCTATTTTTAATGCTGTTAACGACCTTAATCTTGGGGCTTCATTAATTGGTAGTGAAGAAAGTAATTATACCCATGTTAGCGAAGACCATTCAAAAGAAAAAAAATTACTGTGGACAGTTTTATTGATCAATCTTTCGCTTTTTATTTTGGAAATTATCGCAGGGTTTATTTCAGAATCAATGGGATTAGTTGCCGATAGCCTTGATATGCTTGCTGATGCTATGGTCTATGGATTAAGCTTATATGCTGTTGGTCATTTAGCTTCTAAAAAGAAGCAAATTGCTAAAATGAGTGGATATTTTCAGATGGCATTAGCTCTGTTTGGAATAATTGAGGTGATTAGAAGGTTTTGGGGGATTGAGGAAGTTCCCGAATTTCAATTAATGATCATCATTTCGCTTTTCGCCTTAGTAGGAAATGCGGTTTCGCTTTACCTTCTTCAGAAATCAAAAAGCAATGAGGTTCACATGCAAGCAAGTGTAATTTTTACGAGTAATGATGTAATCGTAAATATTGGAGTTATTTTAGCTGGTGCAATTGTTTATTTCACAAATTCAAAATATCCCGATTTAATTGTGGGCTCCATTGTTTTTGTTTTGGTCGCAAAAGGAGCAATAAGAATTCTTAAACTGTCTAAATAATATTTTTTGAATTAAGGCAGGAAATCCCCCCCTTAGAACTTGAAAATCATCAGTAAAACTTGATAAATTTACCGGGAATAAGTTCGGAATCAATTTTCAGGGTTAAAATGAAAACTCCTTTCCTTCCTTTCAACAGCAAGATTTCACTTAAATAGCGGTAAGAAATTCGTTGTAAAGTCATTTACCTGAGACCCTACGGTGATCTTTACAGTAAAATTACCGTAAAATACGATAACCGCCCCTATTTCTGACCAACCCTAAACACCTTGCAGAAGTGGCTTATCGCCCGTAAATCGGCTAAAAATCGCTGAATTTCAGCATCTTTCAATTCTTCAGGGTTTTCGTTGGTTTTTTGGTTCGAACAGGGTAAATTTGAGCCCGCTCAAATTGAGTGAATTAAGATAAAAAACGCTGTAAATTCTAATATTTACAGCGTTTTTTGTTTTATTTATTTTTGATCTTTTTAATAAAAGCCACATAGCCAAATATTTATAAATGGCTTGATATTATTGATAAGTGGGGCATAAAATACTATCCTGTTTTGTGTATTTAAATAGTTATTTTTAATAAGAAATTCATGAGGCGTAAATTTTCATATTTTAAGATCGCTTTAATTGCATGTTGTTTGCATTTTTCTTTGTTTTCTCAAAAGAAAATAGAATTTGAAATTACATATGGTGCTTATACTAATGATCACTCTAATCGTACATTTCATTCAAATGAAAGAAAGTGGGTCTTGAAAAAGGAAAAACTGATCTATTTTATTGACGCTCATGATAAAAGATATTCAGATACAATTAAATTAAAAAATGATGAATTAGATTCACTTATAAAATTTGTAAATGAAAATAAACTAAGTCAAACAATTAAAAAAGATCTGGATAAAGACTTTCTTGATAAATATGAATTCACCGCTACTATTACCGGATTTTTCAATCTCGATGCAAAAAGATCGGATCTTAATATTAAAGCAAATAGTTTATCTGCTTTAGATGAAGATGTTGATGCAACACGATTAAAAAAACTGGAAGAACTTTTGTATAAGATAACTGAAGCAAATCGTAAATAATATTTGGATAGCATGATCAATCAAATAAAAAACTTACCAATCATTTTTTGTTTTGTTATAATCACTTTAATGGCTTTTTCTTGTGATGGCTCTAAAGCCAAAGAAGAAATAACTAAAGTACAAGATTCTAGAGAAAAAGAAGTTCTTGTTCAGGAATCTGCTTTATCGGCTGATAGCCTTATTAACTTTACCAATATTGAGCAAATAGAATATTGTTTGCCAATACCATTAAATGACTACACCGAAGATTTTGATCAAAACAATGTAAAGGCAAAACATATTTTTAAGCACAAAACAAAAAAAGATAATGAAATTAAAATACAGGGATTGTTTAGAGAAGATCCTTCTGTATCAATAGAGGATTATTTTAAGAAGAGATTTGAAAGTTCGGAAGAGCAGGGAGAGATAGTGGAGAAAAAAGAATTGCTGAAAGATAAAAATTGTTTTTATGCCAAAGGCTACATGTCAAACTTAATTGATAAATATAAATTTATAGAATTGGTTTGGTTAAGAAAAGATGAGGTTGTTGTTTATTCAAGTACTTACGATATTGCCGATACCAGTTTATGGGATCAGCGCCTTGAATTCCTATTAAGATCAACAGCCAGTTGTAATTAATTTATCAATATTTTTTTAGTGATATTTTTAGAATCTGAATGAAGGTTGATGAAGTAATTCCCTGAAATAAGACTTTTTGTGTTTAAATTCAACTCTTGCAGATCTTCAGTAATAGTGTATTCAAGAACCTTTCTCCCAAAAATATCTGTAATAATTATTATCTCTCCTTTCAAAAATTTTTTTTCGTTTAATTTTAAAGTTACCTTTTCTTTAGCAGGGTTGGGATAAACAATAAAGTCGTTGTCAATTTTATTTTCTTTTATATTCACAGTACTGATGCTTTGCGTTACAGTTATAATTTGATTCACATTCACATTGGTTAATGTTTCAATTGTTCCCGGCATCCATTCAACTTTTATAGAATCAACTTGTGTTGCATTTCCCAAACCAAAATGCGCACGAATATCATTCTGACTGCAATAAGCATTTTGTGCTGAGATCTCACGCATTTGCCAAACAGGATTACCATTTATGACCGCTTTAATACGGATCTTTGTTCCTATTGCAGCTTTGTTTGCCTGCACACCAACTAATTTTATAGTGATCCATTTATTGCTGTTACCATTATTGTGATACAAAAGATCTGTACGATCTACAGATGCGTACCGTGTAGTTGCAACCGCAAGATCTTCAAAACCATCGTTATCATAATCGCCAAAGGCACAACCGTAGGCCCATGTAGAATCTTTTCCAACGATGTCGGTTGAATTACGTGTGAAAGTACCATTACCGTTATTAGTATAAAAAAAGTTTAATTGTTTTAAAGAAGTGTAATAAGCATTTGTAACAAATAGATCAAGATCACCATCATTATCTATGTCTGACCACGATGAACACATTGAATGTGCATTTGTTTTTGAAACTGTATCGTTTAACATTTTTGTAAAATTAAAATTACCATCATTCCTGAATAAACAATTACTGCCGCCATTATTTGCCAAAAAAACATCAAGGTCGCCATCATTGTCATAATCGCCCCAATTGCCGCTCATAGTACTAAGGCCATTATTTAAAAGAGTACCGCTTGTTAGTTTTGTAAAAGTACTGTTACCATTGTTCATATATATCACTTCATTCTGGTATCCTTCGTTAGTAACGAAAAGATCAAGGTCGTTATCATTGTCAATATCTGTCCAGTTAACACATCTCGAAGTATCTGTATCTGTTACCACAGCACCGGTTAAAATTTTTGTAAATGTATTGTTGCCGTTGTTGTGATATAAAAAATTCTTTTTAGGAACTTCGCTATTAGTAACATAAAGATCAACAAAGCCATCATTATCATAATCGCCCCAGGCAGCTGTTTCTGAATAACCAAAATCATTTACCGGTGGACCCGAAAATATTTGTGTAAATGTACCTGAACCATTATTTGAGTAAAGCAGGTTGTTTTTATTATACCAATTCACAACAAAGCAATCCATATCTCCATCATTGTCCATATCTGCCCATGTAGCGCCGTCTGAAGGTTTTTTATCCCTCACAATAGTATCGCCGGTTAATGTGGTAAAACCGCCAACACCATCATTTATGTATAACATATTGTTTTGGCCGGCGCTTGGACCGTTAGTTATCTGGCAATCCATAAAGCCATCATTATTTACATCTACCCAGTTAACACTGCGCGAATCACCAATTGAGTTTACAAGTGGACCGGTTGTTATTTTTGTGAAGAATTGTGCTTTATGATCTGCAGTCAATAAAATAACAGGCAAAAAAGTAAATAATAATTTTTTCATAACAAATGTTTTTAATATTACAACTCAATATTATGGCAAAAAACAAAGTGTTTTGTGTTTAATATAGTTTCACCAGGTTGTTATTGACAGAAACGGTTTAGATGTTTTAACCTTTATTTCATATTGTTTTTAACGCTGTTGGTATATTTTTTTTGAATATCTGTAATTATTCATCACTTTTAATTACAATTATGCAAAAAAGATGGCTGCTTCATATTGTTTTTTGGCTGGTTTATTTTAGCGTTATCATTTTTAATGAACTCTATCTGTCTTCTTCTTTTTTAAAAGATCCTTCTGCAAAATGGTTGAACAAAGCTATTTTGAGCCAGATGTTACTTTTAATCATCAAAATCAGCGCGGTTTATTATGTTATTTATTCTTTAATTCCCCGATGGTTAAAAAGCAATAAAAAAACAGATCTTACTGTAGAATTAGTGCTCATGTTTTGCCTTTTTATAATTGCCTATCGTGCCATGATGCATTTCATCATCTGGCCATTTATTTATGGAGAACCCGGCGAGATACAGGCATTATCAATGGTAGCCCGCTACCTTTATTCGTTATTAGATATTTTGCAGGTTGTAGGTATTGCTGCTGCTATAAAGTTGTTCAGGTTAAGAATAGCAGCAATTAAAAATGAAAAAAGAGTGCAGCAGGAAAAATTTACAGCAGAATTATTGCATTTAAAAGCGCAAATAAACCCACATTTTCTTTTTAATTCATTGAATAATATTTTTTCTTTATCGCGCATGCAATCTGAAAAAACGCCTGATATGGTTTTAAAACTTTCTAATATTTTGCGTTATACATTGTACGAATCTGAAAAGAAGATGGCAACACTTGAAGATGAATTAAAGATCATGAACGATTATATTGATCTTCAGTTAATGCGTTATGGTGATAAGGTAAAAGTTGTAAAAGAAATTAAGCTCGAATATGGCGGTGCGCAAATAACACCCTTATTAATATTACCTTTAATCGAAAACTCATTTAAACACGGTATTAATGTTCTGCAGGAAAATTCGATCATTTATTTTAATCTGAGCTTACAAAAAGATACATTAACAGTTCAAACTAAAAATATTATTTCGAAAGAATCTGTTGCTACTGATAAAAAAGAAGGAATAGGATTGGCGAACATTAAACGACAATTAGAATTATTGTATCGTGACTATATTTTAAATTATTTTGAAAAAGAGAATTATTTTATTGTAGATTTAGAAATAAAATTAAGCAGTTATGCGGGATCTGAATTGTTTGAT
The DNA here is from genome assembly GCA_032229505.1 of Bacteroidota bacterium. GTDB lineage: Bacteria > Bacteroidota > Bacteroidia > B-17B0 > Aurantibacillaceae > Aurantibacillus. Next base: position 198,225 of record JAVTWD010000092.1, on the reverse strand, counting down.
AGTAGAGGATGAACCGTTGGCAGCGAAGATCATTGAAGATTATGTTTCGCAAATGCCGGGTCTTAAGCTAAAAGGTATTTGCGGTGATGTGATCTTTGCCGGTGAAAAATTGCGTAGCGAAAAGATAGATATTATTTTTTTGGATATTAACCTGCCAAAAATTAACGGACTGGAGTTTACAAAATCTATCAACAATAAATACAGTATTATCATTACAACCGCTTACCATCAGTATGCTTTAGAAGGCTTTAATTTAAATGTTACGGATTACTTATTAAAACCAATTGAGTTTAGCCGATTTGTACAAGCTGTGAATAAAGTATATGCCCAAAATTCCCCAAAAGAAACTATAATAAGTAAAGAGGTTCAGGAAAGAAGGTTTCATTTTTTTGTTGCAGATAAAAAAAGGCACAAGATCTTTTTTGATGAAATACTTTATGTAGAAAGTTTGAAAGATTATGTAAAAGTACATACTGCTGAAAGAAGCGTGATCACAAAATTTCAGATAGGAGAAATGGAAGAGCTCTTAAAGGATCAGAATTTTTTCAGGATCCACAAATCTTTTATTGTTAATCTTAATCGTTTAACCGCTTTTAATGCCAACGAAGTAGAAATAGGAAAAATTAATTTACCTATAGGGCGTACTTACGCCGAGTTGTTTAAAAAACAAATGGAAGAATAATTAAGTTGTTATTGTCCAGGCTTCTTTAGTACTTATCTGGTGGTTTCCACTCGCTTTTAAATTAAAAAATAATTGCATCCGATAAGTAGCCAGCCATTTTATAGGACAATTGATAATAGCAACACCCAATATCATTTTTTCTTTTGAAGGCAATTCAACTTCTTTGGTGTAAAGCTCTTCTTCGCTAAACATTTCAAAATATCTTTTTACTTCTTCAAATTGTTTGTCAAGGCGTTCACTAAAATCAGCAATTGTTAATGTTTCGCGATAAGCTCTCAGTTTTACAAATTCTTCTTTTGTAAGATCGTTCAACATAAACCAACGTAACATTGTTGTGCCAATTGTAGATAGGTATTGCATCAGTTCTAAAGTACTTCTTACTTTTTCTGATTGCCTGTAAGAAAGATCTTTTTCTTCAATTAAAGGAATTATTTGTTTTAAAAGAATATACTCTCTTTCAATATTTTGTAACAGATGTTGTTTGTACATAAATTATTTTTTTAAACTTCCCCAAACACCTAAAGGCAGTTTAACACCACTTTTAGCATTCAGATATAATTCACCAATATTTAATTCTGATTTATTTTTTTGAGCAAATGGTTTTAATAAATTTTCAGGCACCAAAGCAGAAAAACCTAAAGAGTAAGCATTTAAAATTAAAAGATGTTCTTTAGGATCGAGTATTTGCAGCACCGCTGTTATCATTTCAGAGATATTATCTTCCAGCTTCCATTTTTCGCCATTTGGGCCGTGACCAAAAGCGGGCGGGTCTAAAATAATTCCCTGGTAAAAATTACCACGCCTCACTTCTTTATTTACAAACTTCAAAGCATCATCTACCAACCAGCGAATATTATCCAGGTTAGAGTTTTTCATGTTTTCATTGGCCCAGGTAACCACCTGTTTAATACTATCCACATGTGTTACATCGGCTCCTGCAGCTTTTGCAGCAATAGATGCGCCTCCGGTATAAGCAAAAAGGTTTAAGAATTTTGCTTTAGGTTTATCTTTTAAAAATGAATAGATCTTATCCCAGTTAACAGCCTGCTCAGGAAAAATGCCCACATGTTTAAAGGAGGTTAAGCCCAAACGAAAAACAAGATTTTGCGGCGCATAATTGATGGTCCACTGATCGGGCATTTGTTTTAATTTTTTCCAATCGCCGCTGCTGGATGAGCGGGGAACAAATTTTACATGCGCCTGTTTTTCCCATTCCTGGTTAGAGTAGATTTTAGGCCAAACGGCCTGTGGTTCGGGCCTGATGGTAATATATTTACCAAAACGCTCCAGCTTTTCAAAATCGCCACAGTCTATTAATTCGTAATCGGTAAAATGAGTAGGTGTAAGTAATTGCATGCTGTATTTATAATGAGGGCAAATTTACACAAATTAAAACAAGCACGTTAACAACTTGACTATTTTAGCCTGCAAAATGCTTTTAAATTGAGATATATTCGATAAAATTATTATCATGCAAACAAACAGATCGGCTTTAATAACCTTGATCTCCGTTTTCTTTTTTTGGGGATTTGTAGCGGCGAGTAATGACATTTTGATACCGGTTTTTAAAGAAAAATTAAATCTCGAACAATGGCAAAGCCAGCTAATATCTGTAGCATTTTATTTAGCATACACTGTAGGTTCTTTGATTTATATTGGTATCTCAAAGTTGTATGGTAGCGATATTTTAAATAAGATCGGTTATAAAAATGGTATTTCCTTAGGTTTATGTATCTCTGCCGTAGGTACTTTGTTATTTTATCCGGCAGCGCAATTGGTATCTTTTAATTTAATGATCAGCGGTTTATTTATTGTTGCCTTAGGTTTTTCTTTGCAACAAACTGCGGCTAACCCATTAGCTATTGTAATGGGCGATCCTGCCAAAGGCTCGCAACGCTTGAGCCTGGCTGGTGGCGTAAATAATATTGGTACAACTATTGGTCCTTTGGTTGTAAGTTATGCTATTTTTGGAGCCGTTGGTAGTGGTAACAAGCTGGACGACATTGGTGCTGTAAAATTTCCTTACCTTATTTTAGGTGCTGCTTTTTTAATTGTTGCACTGATCTTTAAATTCTCTTCTCTTCCAAATAGGATTCATGATGAAAAACAGGAAGTGATTAACGATCCAACCGCCAAAAAAAGTTCACTGCATTATCCGCAATTAGTGTTAGGTATGATCGCCATTTTTATTTACGTTGGGGTAGAGGTGGCAACGGCTTCTAACTTGCCGGAATACATGAAGCAATACATCAATATTGAAACCAGCCAGGCTGCACCTTATGTTTCTTTATTTTGGGCCAGTTTAATGATAGGCCGCTGGACAAGTTCTGCCGGTGCTTTCGATGTTAAGCCAACAACCAAACAAGTGCTTCGATTTTTAATGCCTTATCTCGCTTTTGGTGTGTTTTTATTGGTAAATGCTATTGCAAAAAGCGATCTCAGTGTTTTTTATCCTTATGCGTTTGTAATTCTTGTTATGATAGGCGCAGATATTTTAAGTAAAGGAAATCCTGCACGTCAATTGGTTATCTTCTCCATATGCGGCATTGCAGCTTTAGTTATAGGCATGCTCACAACGGGCCTTGTAAGTGTATATTCTTTTATTAGTGTAGGTTTATTCTGTTCTACCTTATGGCCATGCATCTTTACTTTGGCAATTGCGGGTTTAGGAAAATATACCAACCAGGGTTCTAGTTATTTAATTATGATGATAATGGGCGGTGGCTTAATTAGCTGGTTGCAGGGATGGTTGGCAGGCGATGATCTTTTAGGTATCAAATGGAGTTATATAGTTGGTGTTTTATGCTTTGCATATCTTGCCTTTTATGGATGGAAAACATCTGCTTTGCTTAAGGCACAGGGGATCGATCTTGACGAGCAAAATGCAAACAGCCACTAGTTTTTAGTATTATTTATTTTATCCGGCTTTTCTTTTTAAATTTACTTAATGACCGAAGTATTAGATTATTTGTATTCCAGTAGTGTATGGATGACAGTGATACTCTGTGTTGTTATGTTCTTATGCGTTGGTTTGGCATTCGCCAATCCTTTTAAAAGAAAAAATCTTAATTACGCTTATAAGGCTTTTTTATACGTTTTTGCTTTTTGTTTTATGATGAGCTTCCAGTTCATGTATTATGGTTATGCAGATGAATTCAGATCAATGCACATTGGCAAAAAAACAATTTGTTTGTTCGAAGTGTACGAGCGTGGGGGCGAAGGTCCCGATGAAACGGTTTGTAGATTGCATGTTATCAATAAAAATGATGGTGTGAGAAAAGACAGATTTTATCTGAGTTGGAGTGCAAAATTGTTAGGCATTAGAAATGATTCAATTTGTTATTTGAAAGAAGACGATCTTGTATTGTTTGATGCGGATAACTTAAAAGAAATTTACACCATTAAGATAGAGGAATGGGGTAACTTTTTACCCGAGCTGGCAGTGGGCATTGAAAGCATTTATAGTTATAGTGATAAACGTAACGCCTATGCAGAATTAAACTGTAAGAACGGTAAAAAATATTGGTTTGATCCTTTTACAAAAAAAATACTCACTAAAGAACCAAAAGAAAACAGATCTTCCGTTTTTTCAAAAGAAGATTACGAATTAGCAATAGACGATGGCCCAGGTAATAAACGCTACATTTTAAACGATGCTTATGGTACTGATAAACTTAAAATAATTGTTCCGGGAGAGTACGGCAAAAAATTCTTTAAAACGGTTGATTCTACTACTTATCTTGATCCGTTCTTCTTAGCAATTGATACTCTGAAACAGGTTTTTGTATTTGGACATTATACTACAACCGATCGCGAAGATTTTTATATTGAGGCCAAAGATTTTGAATTTAGTACTAAATGGAAAAAAACCAGTGCAGAAATTGCCAGTGATAGTTATAACAAGCCAAAAGTAAATGTTTGGAAATATGTAAATGAAATACTTTATTTTAATATTGGCGGTTTTGTAATTGCTATAGCGCCGGCAACCGGTAAAACAATCTGGACATCACGCTTATGACAGAGTTTTTAGACGATCTTTATTCCAGCTTTATTGCGATGTTGGTGATCGCATTTATCCTGCTTTTTTTATTTATCTTTCTTGCTACATTAAAACCGTTTAATAATAATTTTCTTAATAAATTTTACAAAATGCTAATGTACCTGTGTTCAGTAGCGTTTTTTTTCACTATCCCTCTTTTTAATTATGGTCACGCCAAACGTTTTGAAAGCATTGCTTTTGGCAAAACAACTATTTGTCTTTTTGAAAAAGCAATTCGTGCAGTTGGTAAAAGTGCGGGTAAACCAGCGCGTATTCATATTTTAGATATTGAGACGGGGATACGCAAAAAACGTTTTACTGCAGGTAAGCCCGGTGAAATGATAGGAATGCACAGTGATACTTTGTGCTACCTTGATGAAAAAGAAGTGGTGTTGTACGATGCGGCCAATCTTAAAGAGATATACAGGATAAAAGAAGATGCGTGGGGCACCATATTGCCTGAATTGGCTGTTGGTATTGAATATATAGATGTAACAAATGAAACAGTAGATTATATTGTTTCTCATTTTATAAGACTGGATTGTTTGAATGGTAAAAAATACTGGTTCGAACCCTTTTCAAAAAAAATATATACTAAAGAGCCTGAAACAATTTATAGGTCTGAATTTGCAAATAGATTCTCGGAGTTGAGCATAAAGACTAATGATAACAAAGAGCTTGAGTATTTAAAAACGACTGCCAGCGGACAAGGCAGTCTTGAGTATATTGTACCAGGTTATAGCGCTGTAAAGTATTTTTCAAAAATTGATTCAACGGGATATATTTCTCCTTTCCTGCTTTGTATTGATACTGTTAAAAAAGTATTTGTGTTTGGCTATTACACTACCACCAAAAAAGAAGAATATTTTATTGAAGCCAAAGATTTTGATTATAAAACCCAATGGAAAAAAACAAATAAAGAATTGGTTGCTGATAGCAAGAATCCTGAAGTGGCGGTTCGTAAATACCGTAACAACATATTGTATTTTACTATTGGGTCTTACTTTTTTGCCGTTGATCCGGTAACATTTAAGTTATATTGGAAAATACAGCTGTGATTTTTTTTAAACGATTAATCGTATCTTTGAATATGCCTTTGTGTTTTTTTAAAAGATCTTTTTCCATTGTATTGGTGTTATGTTTTCATGTAACATTCAGTCAAACTAATTTATCTCAGCATGTAAATCCTTTTATTGGCACAGGTGGTCATGGACATACTTTTCCCGGAGCGGTTTTACCTTTTGGCATGGTTCAGTTAAGCCCCGATACACGAATAGATGATAGCTGGGATGGTTGTAGTGGCTATCATTATAGTGATAGTATTATTTATGGTTTTTCGCATACACATTTAAGTGGTACGGGTGTTAGTGATTGGGGTGATATTTTGGTGATGCCAACAACAGGACAACCTACATGGGATAATAAGATCTATTCTTCAAAATTTAGTCATGGTCAGGAAGCTGCGGGTGCGGGATTTTATGAAGTAAGATTATTGGATGATGAAATTAAAGCGGAATTAACCACCACTTTAAGGGTGGGCATTCACCGCTATACTTTTCCAACAACACAAGAAGCAAATATAATTTTAGATCTGATCCATCGTGATAAAAGATTGCAGAGTCAACTTACTATTATTGACAGTGTAACTGTTGGTGGTTATAGAATGAGTGAAGGCTGGGCAAAGAACCAGGAAGTTTATTTTGTGATGCGTTTTTCAAAACCATTTAAAAAAACAGAATTCATTTTTCAAAAGTCGTTTCGCGAAGCCGCAAATTTTGTAAAAAAAGGGAAAAGCGCGCAGGGCGCTTATTTTCAATTTAATGTTACACAGGAAGAGCCTTTGATCGTTAAAGTTGCTATATCTCCAGTAAGCACAGAGGGAGCTTTAAAGAATTTAGAAGCAGAGGCAAAGCACTGGGATTTTGATAAATATAAAGCAGATGCAAAAAGCGCATGGAACGAACAGCTAAAAAAAATTGAAGTAAAAGATAAAGACGAAGATTTTAATAAACGCAGGATCTTTTATACTGCATTGTACCACACTTGTATCCATCCTTCTTTAAATATGGATGTGGACAATCAGTATCGCGGTCGTGATAAGCAGGTTCATACTGCAAAAGGATTTACAAATTACACGGTTTTTTCTTTATGGGATACGTATCGTGCATTACATCCTTTATTTACAATTATTGAACGTAAGCGTACCTCTGATTTTATAAATACATTTTTAGTTCAGTATCAGCAAAGTGGTCGTTTACCCATGTGGGAATTATCAGGTAATGAAACAGATTGCATGATCGGCTTTCATTCTGTTTCGGTTATTGCCGATGCTATGGCAAAAGACGTAACAGGTTTTGATAAAGAACTTGCCTACCGGGCTGCAAAGGCCGCAGCAAATTATTCGGCCATGGGTATTCCAATCTTTAATAAAAATGGATATTTACAAATTGATGATGAAAGCGAAAGTGTAAGTAAAACCTTAGAGTATGGTTATGATAATTGGTGTGTGGCGCAAATTGCTGGCATGCTCAATAAAAAAGAAGAACAAAAAAACTATTTAAAACTATCGCAAGCCTATAAAAATATTTTTGATGCGTCAACCGGTTTTATGCGTCCGCGTAAGAATGGCAATTGGTTTTCTCCATTTTATGCCGGCGAAATAAATAATCATTTTACCGAAGGCAATAGCTGGCAATACTCATTTAATGTACCGCACGATATTAACGGATTAATAAACCTGCATGGCGGTAAACAAAAATTTGAAGAGAAATTGGACGAGTTATTTATGACAAAAGAAAAACTAAGCGGCAGAGATCAATCAGATGTAACCGGTTTAATTGGTCAGTACGCGCATGGCAATGAGCCCAGTCATCACATGGCATACCTCTATAATTTTGTTGGCAAACCACAAAAAACAATCCAGCTTGTTCGCCAGATAGGTAAAAACTTTTACAAGGATAAACCTGATGGTTTAATTGGTAATGAAGATTGCGGGCAAATGAGCGCATGGTATGTTCTTAGTGCCATTGGCATGTATCCTGTTTGCCCGGGTACTGCACAATATATTTTAGGGACACCACTTTTTGATGAAATAAAAATAAATCTAGAAAATGGTAAAAGCTTTTCAATTTCGAATGAAAGAGAAAAGGAAATGATCATAAACGGTTATACCTTGAATGGTAAAAAAGAAAATAATTCTTTCATTGAACATAAAATGTTAATGAATGGTGGTTCAATGAAATTTGATTATTCACAACCGACAGATTTTACAAACGAATATGGTGTAAGTATGCCTTCTACATCAGTTACTTCAGGTTCTTTTATTGCAACCCCTCTTATTGTTTCAACTGCGCAGGTGTTTAAAGATAAAATGGAAGTAAGCATTCAATCTGTAAATACAAAAGCCGCAAAAATTGTATATACAACTGATGGATCAGAACCAAAACAAACTTCAACACGGTATTTAAAACCTTTCACTATTGAAAAGAATTGCACTGTTAAAACAAAAGAATTTGCAGGAAAAGAAAGTAGTGCCATTGCAGAAGCAAGTTTCTTTAAATTAAAATACGATTATGATATTACTATTATTTCAAAACCTAATCCGCAATACTCAGCAGAAGGCTCTCAAACATTGATCGATGGTATTGAAGGTAATACAAACTGGCGCAAAGGTAACTGGCTTGGGTTTCAATACCAAGATTTTGAATGTTTGGTGGACATGAAAAAGATCAGATCTATTGATCGCATAAGCCTTGAATGTTTACAGGATACACGTTCGTGGATCATTTATCCAACTAATGTTTCCTATTATGGATCCCAGGATGGAAAAACTTATGAATTGATTGCGTCCATTGATAACGAAGTAAAGGCAGACGACTATAATACGCAATTGCAACGTTTTGAAAAGAAAACGCCAATAAAATTAAATTACCGCTACCTTAAAATAGTTGCCAAAAATTTCGGCGATCTTCCAGATTGGCATGCAGGAAAAGGAGATAAGGCCTTTATATTTGTTAGTGAACTTGTAATTGAGTAATATTAAACCATGAAATGTTTTAAAAAAATTTTAGCGCTTGCGGTTATTTCATTAACACTGCAAACCTGTACACTTTTTAAAAAAGGAATTAGTAAACCGGTAATTTTAGCCATGCCGGATAGATCAGTGCCTGTAAGTATTAGCTCTACAGCTTTGAATGCAAAGTATACCATTAATTTGGCAGAGACAGGTTTAACTGAAAATTTTTTAAAAGGTTTTGACAGTGAAGCAAAAATTACAAAAAACGTAAGCATTGTTTCAGAAGAGACAAATGCCGATTATATTTTAAGAGTGGTTTCTTTGAAAATTGTAGAAAGTTCTAAGGTAGAGAAGATTAATGACGAAAAATCGCCATATAACGGACAGGAAATGGTTTTAAATACCATTGATGTTACTGCAGAAGTTGAACTTACAAACGCAAAAGATAGAAGCAAAAAATTAAGCAGCTGCTCGAATACAAAAAGCAGGTCTGAAAAATTAAAGAATAACCGCGATGTTGGCGATCTTATAATGGGAACAAATAAAGATCATACCAATTATAGAACCAAATTGTTAGATGATAACATTTGCGGTAATCTTTCTGAAGATGTTGGCAGAAGGATATGGGTGCCAATAACCCGCCGCATTGCTAACGCGCAAAAATAGCTTTTAGTTAAAATTAACGTTATTTATCGGGCAAAAAAGCCCGTTTCTTTTCGTATCTTTGAACGTCTTTTTAATACATGAATTTCTCAAAAAAATACTGCAATAGCTTAACAGCATACTCTCGTTTTTTAACGCGTGAAGTAACCATGGGTGATCTTAAAATAGGCGGCTTAAATCCTATACGGGTGCAAAGCATGACCACCACCGATACTATGGATACAATAGCTACTGTTGAGCAAAGTATTCGTATGATAAAAGCAGGTTGCGAATTGGTGCGTATTACTGCACCAAGTATGAACGAGGCAAAGAATTTAGAATTAATAAAAAAAGAATTAGTTGCCAGAGGCTATAATACACCTATTTGCGCCGATATACATTTTACACCGAATGCAGCCGAGTTTGCTGCGCGCGTGATAGAAAAAGTACGCGTTAATCCCGGTAACTACGCCGATAAGAAAAAATTTGAAACTATAGATTATACAGATTCTGCTTATGAGCAGGAGCTTGAAAGAATAAGAAATCGTTTTACACCATTGGTAAAAATTTGTAAAGAATATGGTACTGCCATGCGTATTGGTACCAATCACGGTTCTTTAAGCGATCGTATCTTAAGCCGTTATGGCGATACACCATTAGGTATGGTAGAAAGCGCTTTAGAATTTTTGCGTATTTGTGAGGATAATGATTATTTTAATATTGTTATCTCTATGAAAGCGAGCAACACACAGGTAATGGTGCAGGCTTACCGTTTGCTGGTTGCAAAAATGATTGAGAGTAACCGCAATTATCCTTTGCATTTAGGAGTTACAGAGGCCGGAGATGGTGAAGACGGAAGAATTAAATCCGCTGTTGGTATTGGAACTTTATTAGAAGATGGATTAGGTGATACTATTCGTGTGTCTTTAACCGAAGAGCCTGAGTTTGAAATTCCGGTGGCAAAGGCGTTGGCAGAACGCTATTCTCAAAGAAAAGAGCACGCAAAAATAAAAGAAATTGCCCCGATAGCTATCGGAGCTGAATTACCTTACGATCCTTTTGAGTTTAATAGAAATAAAACTCAGGAAAGAATAAATATTGGTAATCATAATGTGCCGCGCGTTATTGCTGATTACAGTGCTAGGCCGGAAGTAACAGCAGCAAGCTTATTTGGTGTTGGTTATAACTATTCGGTACCATTAGATAAATGGAATTTAACGGATCTTGCAGTAGATTATTTGTTTTTAGGTGATAATAAAATTGATTTTGAAATTCCCGGAACTTTGGGGTTAATTTATAATTCTCAAACCTGGTTAATACAAAAAAGTAAAGACCGATCTTACCCTTTATTTTGCGGCGAAGAATATTTTGAAGCAAAGGAAAAATCTGCTGAGTTAAATTTTGTTGCAGTAGATGCAACAGTTCTTACAAAAGAATTTATTCAAAAAGTAAGAAATGAAAAAACAGTTTGTTTAATTTTAGATTCTTTTAATCAGCATACAATGCCTGAACTGCGCCGAATGGCAATAGATCTTAAATTATATAATTGTGACTTACCATTTATTATAAAAACAAATTATACTAATTTAAGTGAAGAACAATTTCAATTATACTGTAGTACCGATAACGGTGGATTGTTATTAGAAGGCTTTGGTGATGGTATCTGGATCAAGCAAAAAGATTGTGTTAGTACACAAGTTTGCAATTCAACAGCATTCGGTATTTTGCAAGCAACCCGCAGCCGCATTAGTAAAACAGAATATATTTCTTGTCCGAGTTGTGGCCGTACATTATTTGATCTACAGGAAACCACTCAAAAAATCCGTGAACGTACTGATCATTTAAAAGGTATTAAAATTGGCATTATGGGCTGCATTGTTAATGGCCCTGGTGAAATGGCTGATGCCGATTATGGTTATGTTGGTACTGGCGTTGGAAAAATTAGTTTATACAAAGGCAAAGAGGTAGTAAAGAAAAATGTTACTTCAGAAACTGCGGTAGATGAATTAATAGGGCTTATTAAAGAACATGGTGATTGGGTAGAGAAGGTGAGTTGATTTAATTATAATAACTCAATTTTTTGGAATACGTAAATTGTAACATATACTACAAAGAAAAGGAAGTTTATGAATGCTTTTTTAAAAAATCATTTATAAGTACAATTGATTTTAAATATTTTAATACCTCCCTCATTTTTGGAGGGTCATTTTTTATCCTTTATTTATTATCTCTTACGCAATGCAAGAAAACTGAAGATTATTGGCTGACATTTTTATTTCTTTTAGTTCCGTCAATTATTAGTTTATACAATTTTGCCAAATATTTATATGCTTGCTTAAAATGGAAAAGGCAAGTGGATGATTATGTTAAAAAACTTTTAATACATAAAAATGTTATTCTTACTATAAATAATAAAGGTTGTGGAATACAAGAAGATGAAGAAATCAATTTTAGGTTTTGGGAAAATATAATTAAGTATTATGTGTCGGAAAATCATATTAAGATAATTGATCAAAAAGAAGATTATATTTTAATTCCTAAGAACTCAATTGATCTTCATGTTTTTGAAAATATAAAGGAGATTCTGAAGAATAAAGGAGATATTAGCTTTCTTAACAAAGAAGAAACGTCAGCAATTAAATGAGATCATACCAAATTACAGAGTTAGAACATTTAACCGGTATAAAAGCCCACACCATTCGTATTTGGGAAAAACGTTACAAACTTATTGAGCCTGATCGTACTTCTACTAATTACAGAAGATACAATGATGAACAGGTAAAAAAACTCTTAAATGTTTCTACACTTCTTTCTAATGGTTATAAAATTTCTAAGATTGCTGCTTTAAGCGAAAAAGAACTTCATGGAGAAATTTTAGAATCTCAATCTTCAATAAGTATTGATGCTATTTGCATAGTTTTTATAAATAACATGCTTAAAGCCATGATCAGTTTTGATGAATCTGCTTTTGAAAAAAACTATAACACTGTAATTGATAAGTTTGGTTTGTTTGACGGAATGATCAAAGTTTTTGATCCGTTACTAAAAAAAATAGATATGCTATGGGCCATAGATGATGTGAGTACAGCCCAGGAACATTTTGCATTGCATTTAATTAAAAGAAAATTGATGGTAGCAACAGATCTGTTGCCATTATCAAAAAATAAAAAGAAAAAATTTCTGCTTTTATTGGTGCCCGGAGAGATGCATGATATGAGTTTATTGTTTGCAAATTATGTGATCCGTTCAAAAGGTTACGAAACAATTTATCTTGGCCAGGATGTACCGTATGAAAATATCTCTTTAGTTATAAAACAAACAAAGCCAAATTATATATTAACGTTTTTTACTTTGGCCCAGGATGCGAAAGATGTGTATAACGATCTTAAAAACAATATTCATTTAAATGAAAGTACCAGGTTATTGGTAAGCGGAAATACTGCCATTACTGATCTTTTAAAAAATAAATTATCGGCAGAAATAATTTATCAGTCGACCGACCTGCTTAAATATTTGCAATAAAAAAGCCATTACCTGTTTAGTAATGGCTTCCTAAAAAGATCAGATCTTTACCAACCTAAAACCCATGCAAAGATCAATGGTGCAACAATGGTTGCATCACTTTCTACAATAAATTTTGGCGTATTAATATCTAATTTACCCCAGGTAATTTTTTCGTTTGGCACAGCGCCTGAATAAGAACCGTATGAAGTAGTTGAATCAGAGATCTGGCAGAAATAACTCCAGAAAGGAATGTTTTCCATTTCCATATCCTGGTATAACATTGGCACAACACAAATAGGAAAATCGCCCGCAATACCGCCACCAATTTGAAAAAAGCCCACGCCTTTGCCACCGCTGTTTTTCGGGTACCAGTCTGCCAACCAGGCCATGTATTCAATACCGCTTTTCATGGTACTTGCTTTTATTTCACCTTTAATAACGTACGATGCAAAAATATTCCCCATGGTGCTATCTTCCCAACCCGGTACTACCATTGGTAAATTTTTCTCCGCAGCAGCTAACATCCAGCTGTTTTTAGGATCAATTTCAAAATATTGTTTTAATTCACCACTCAATAAAATTTTGTACATGAATTCATGCGGAAAAAAACGCTCGCCTTTAGTATCGGCATCTTTCCAAATTTTATGAATGTGTTTTTGTAAGCGACGGAACGCTTCTTCTTCGGGAATACAGGTATCTGTAACACGATTATAGTGATTCTCTAAAAGATCCCACTCATCCTGCGGTGAAAGATCGCGGTAATTAGGCACACGTTTGTAATGGCTGTGCGCTACTAAATTCATAATATCCTCTTCTAAGTTGGCACCTGTACAAGAAATGATATCAATTTTTCCCTGGCGGATCATTTCAGCCAATGATTTACCTAACTCTGCCGTACTCATGGCACCTGCAAGGGTTACCATCATTTTACCACCTTCGGTCAAATGTGTTTCGTATCCTTTGGCAGCATCAACCAAAGCTGCTGCGTTAAAATGTTTATAATGTGTTTCTACAAATTTTGAAACAGGACCTTTATTTGCTGCTGAAGACATAATTCTTAATTTTTGAAGGGCAAAGATAAAATTTTTATGGGAAACGCAGATTAAAACAGCGTTAAATTGGTCTTAATTTAAGAGAATTGCGTCCACATCGCTATGGTATTTTTTCTTTATGCGGCCATAGTACTTTATATCACGGTAAATTCCTCTAAAATCTATCCAAACCCCTAATGAATAATAAAGTCCGTCATAATCGATCAAATCTTGTTTATAGGGAATATAACGGTAGCCGATCATGGTTGAAACCCCGATCCATCTTATGGGCTTAGCAATTAATTTTACACCAGCGCCCAAGGGCATAAACCATTTTTCAATTTTATTAAGTCCGGTTGCCGTAGTATCGCGCAATTTAGCCTGAAAGCCCCCGGCACCTATCTCAAACGGAAGGTCGATCTCAAGATGTTTTCTATTCAATAAAAAATATTCGTAAAAGGCGTTGATATAGCCAAAGCGGTTAAACTCGGCAATAGCGCTAAAAGGAGAGTTTTTTTTCGAGAACTTTGTGAGTGTGTATAAACCAATGCCAAATGTATGGTACTCGTTTACTATTACACCAAGCTGAAAACCGCTTAAATTGGTAAGGTTATTTTCTACGAACGAATTGCGGCTATCAACATTAGCATAGGGGCGTAATTTTTTAAAACGGTAATTTTGGGCAGAATCAGCCATCAATTTTTGAGTTAAAGAATCGATCTTTATTTTTTTTATGGAATCGTTTTGTGCTGAAGAAGTATAAAAAACAAAAAGTACAAATATGGCCGCAAGAAATGATCTCATTATTTGTTTGACGGTGAAAAAGACGTAAAGTTTAATGTAAGATATGAGATCTTATTTCGCATGTAAACGAAATTACATAAAAATTGCGAAACGATTTTCTTTAAAAAAGTTAATTTGGTTAATGAAGATTATTGATATATAATTCGCAGGCTTTATACACTAATTGAAATACATCTTCAAATGCTTTTTCAGTACCGTAATAAGGATCGGGTACTTCAAGATCTTTACCTGGATAAACGGAATTTAAGAATAAGCTTACTTTTTCTTTTTGCTTTTGGTCTTTTGCAAGCGCCAGTACATTCTTTAAATTATTTTTATCCATTACGTAGATCTTATCAAAAGCATCAAAATCATTTACATGAAATTGCCTTGCTCTTAAAGCAGAAAGATCTACACCATTCTTTTTTGCATTAGCAATTGTTCTTGGATCTGGCGCTTCATTTACATGATAATTAGCCGTGCCGGCAGAATCTATCTCTAATAGTAAATTATTTTTTTGTTTTAAATGCAGCATAATTCCTTCGGCCAATGGCGAACGACAAATATTGCCTAAACAAACAAAAAGAATTTTTTGCACGGATTATTTTTCTTTGGTAACTGTTTTTAAATTTAAAAGATTCATAGAGTTACTGCCTAAGCCTTTTACTTTATGCGTTACCAAACGGATAACCTGATCGTAGTACAAAGGAATGATAGGTGCATCATCAATGATCATGCGATCCATTTTTTGATACAATTCCAATTTGTTGGCCTCACTTGTTTCTTGTTGAGCTTTCTCAAAAGCTGCATCAAAAGCAGGATTGTTGTAGTGAAAATAATTTGAACCTTGCGGCGAGAAATTTTTGCTATAAAAAATATTCATGAAATTTTCTTCGTCGGCATAATCACCCACCCACGATTTTTTAAACATGGCATATTCGCAGTTGTTTACTGCCTGGCGTAATACGGATGTTTTTTCGATACTGATCTGTAAATTAATATTGCATTGCGCTAATTGCGATTGAATAAATTCTGCTTGTTCTTTATAGTTTCCTACGTCCGGTGTATGCAGCGTAATTTCAGGTAAGCCCTCACCGTTAGGAAATCCTGCATCTTTTAGTAACTCTCTTGCAAGATCGGGATTGTATGAATAGCCTTTTACTTTTGTTGGGTCATAACTCTTCATTCCTTTAGGAATAAAGCCTGCGTGAGCCGGTGTGCCAATGTTGTTTCTTAAATATTTAATTAATTTATCCCTGTCAAAACCACAGTTAATAGCCTGGCGAATTGATTTTTGAATTAACGGTGAGTTACGTACGGCAGCTATTTTATCATCAATTAAAATACCAATGTAATCTGTTTTTAAAAAGGTTTGTTTTTGCAAATAAAATTTGTTGGTGTACACATCTCTTAATCCTCCATCTTTATCTAACACTTCATTGATATTAAACGCATCGGCACCGCTTAGCATATCAAATTTGCCATTAAGCAATTCCATAAAAGCCGTTTCTTTACTTTTTATAAAAGAAATTGAAACAGCATCAAGATAAGGTAATCGAGTACCTTTATTATCCATTTCAAAATAATGCGGATTTTTTACAAGAATAAGCTTCGTGCCTTCTTCCCACATTTTAAATTGGAAGGGGCCTGTGCCAACCGGGTTTTTTCTAAAATCCTGTTTGTAGTATTCAATAGCTTCGTAAGGCAATACGCTAAAGAATTTTTGCGTAAGCACACTTAAAAAAGGACTGAAAGGTTCTTTTAAACGAATAATAAGTGTTGAATCGTTTTTTGCTAAAAAGCCCTTGTATTCTGTTTTATCACTTCTGTCAATATTATTCAATAAAGTAGATGCGCTGCTAACCTTACTGTCGTATAAACGATGAAAACTATAAACAAAATCTTTTGCAACTACTTTTCTGCCTTTGCCGCCTTCAAAACAAGCGTTATCGTGAAAATAAACATCTGTTCTTAAATTAAACGTGTAAGCAAGTCCATCTTCGCTAACACTGAATTTATGGGCAATACAAGGTATTACGTTTAACTCGTCATCCATTTGCACCAGGCCATTAAACAGTTGGTTAACGGGCCAGATGTTTTCAAAACTAATAGCAGCAGCAGGATCGAGTGAGGTAACACCTGCCATTTCGTTATAGCTAAAAATTGTTCTGTTATCTTTTTCTTCGTCGGAGCTACTGCACGAGAATAAAATAAATAAACAGATAAAGGGTAAAGAGATTTGTAATTTGCGCATAATACAAATATCTCAAATGCGGGCTTGTATTTTAAGCCAGCCACATGCAATTATGCACAGCAGAATGTGAAAAGGATCTGAAGCCTGAAATTAAGGCTGAACAGGAGCGTCTTTTTCTTTAGGAGCCGCATCAAAGTTAAAGCTCAGGGTTATTCTCCAGGTTCTTTGAAGCGGATTGTTTAAAAGAGTAGGGATAAGGTAAGAACCATCTACATTGATAACTTTAAATTTAAAACCCATACCTACAGTAAAGAACTGGCGAGACCCTTTGGTTTTTGGTTCGTAAAAATAACCGGTTCTAACGGCAAAAGTATTATTGTACCAATACTCTAAACCGGTAGAGATGTTAACTTCCTGTAATTCTTCTTTTGCTCCGCCCGGTGCATCACCAAACGATTGTAAGATACCTTGTGCAACAGGTACATTTGGATTTTTTCCTTTTTCAATAACTTTTGCGCCGGTGGCAGGATCAATTTCAATATCAGGTGTTGGATTTCCCTGCGCATCTACTTTGTATTTATAAACAGGAGGGGTAGGTACCAATAATTTATTAAGATCAACATACACACCAATGGTATTAAATTCATCAATATCTGTTTTTAAACCTGCACCTAAACGCATGTTCATTGGAATGAAATTTTGATCGTTGGAGTATTTTATTTTCGCACCCAAATTTGTAAAGGCCAAACCGCTTGTAAAAATGGCTTTTTTATCACCTAACTCAAATTTATTGCTTTTGTAATACATGCTAAGGTCAACAGCGCCGGTACTTGCGGCATTACCCTGACTACCATTAAAAAACACTTTGCTAATGCTGGAATTAATATAACGCATAGCAACACCCAGTGAAAAATTATCAGATAATTTTTGAGATACTGCCACATCAACCGCAAATTCGTTTGGTTTAAAATCACCTGTTTTTACACCTGTTGCATTAGTTAATTCAATATTACCTAAGCTAAAATAACGTAAAGAGCCGCCAATAGCTGTTCTTTTATTTACTTTGGCATAACCGCCTAAATAATAAAGGTTAATATCCGGCACTAATAAACGTAACCATGGCGTAACTGTAAAGCCAACGCCGAATTTTTTTTCTGAGAAAGCCAACTTGCTTCCATTCCAGTGAATAGAATTGATATCGGGATCTGTAGCGCAGCCAACATCGCCCATGGCGCCCTGTTTGCTGTCAGGACTGATCATTAAAAAAGGTACCGCTGTAGTAATGGGATTGATGTTTTGACCATTTAATTGCGTACTACTGATCTGACCAAATATAGATTTGGTAAGAAAAAGGCCAGATATAATTATAATTTTTTTATTCATTTAAAATTTTGGATAAGTTCCATAAACCAAAAAGTAAACGCCAAATTTACTAATTTAGTATAACTAATTTCTCAGTTTTTTCAGCTTTTTGATTATCTGTGTTAATTATGGCTAATTTATAAATATAAACACCGCGGGCCAGTTTATCACCAAACTCATCTTTTCCGTCCCAGTCAATGCCTTCGGGCCTAAAACCCTCGCAGGTAACTGAGCGTTGAATGGTTTTTACCACTTTACCGCTAATTGTAAATATTTGTATTGTTATTTTCAAGGGATTGCAGGCCTGGTTATGTTCTAAATAAAATTTAGTGTTGGTTGTAAAAGGGTTAGGGTAATTTAAAACATGTGTTAAGGCTAATTCTGCACTTGGGGCTACTACAAAATCAGTACTTACAATGGCCGAATTATTTTGGATATCCCAGGCTTTAAAAGTTAAGCGATGATTACCTTCGGCCAACTCATCAAAAGGAAATCTTACTTTACCGCTTTGATAGCTGTTTAAATTTGCCTCATAATAATCATTTAAGATAATTGGTTTACTGCTGTTCTCATCTAAAACAACGGTAATATCGTGGCCAATACTTGAACCAACAGTATTAATACCGCTCGAATCTGTTAAATTAGCGTAAAGAATAGGTTTTTCGTTAGTAGTACCGCCATTCACAAAACCTTTATCATTTAAATATACAGCCACCTGCGGGCCATCATTATCCAATATCGGATTTTTTGCGCTGCCGCCTACTTTTACATTATTTGTATAACCTGTTGCATCAAACTGGCCATTGGTAGCATAATAACTTATTTTTCCCGGCCCAATCGCAAAGCTGATGTCTTTTGGAACAATGAAAGAGAAAGTGAAATCACCATTTTTTACTTCTGCTTTTCCTCTGTATAAAATATTTTTCTGAAGATTGAATGTAAATGGATTTCCAACAGTAGTATAATATGATTCAGGATCGTTCAATAAACAACTCACGGTTTGTTCTTTATCAAAAACAGTTGGATAAACAATGCCATTAAAGCCGGTTAACTTATTTCCTAAAGTGTCTGCTACAAAACCCGAAACCGTTATTTTGGCAAGCGCAGAAATAGTGTCGATACTTGTTTGGGTTACAAGGTTATTATTGATCTTTGAAGTAATTACTTTTTGTTGCGGGTAAGCTAATGGCATGGCCGGATCGCCCAATAAATGGAAGTTGGCAAAATAAATGGATTGCCCTAAAGCGGCTTTGGTTTCCTGGATCACATCGCCAAGAGCGGGCATTTTACCATTTGGCAATTTTTTAAATATGTGGGCAAATAAGGTAGTATTTAAAACAAAATTGGTAGATGAAAAAGCCAAACGGCATGTAGTTAATAAAGCAATAGATCCACCTTTTGAATTCAATAAACACAATTCACCTGCCGATGTTCTGTCAGGATCATCATAACGGCTAAATTCACAGGTGGCTGTTACAAAAAGCGGTAAACGGTTTAAATTATCCAACGCATCAATGGTTGGCACATCTAAAATACGCTCACCTGTAATACCAACTTCGCCGCCATGACCGGTATAATTAAAAACAAGCGCACCTTTTTTAAATCTTCTTAAAAGATCTGCAGCAGCGTCCGGAAATCTTTGTCCGCCAGGTGTAGAAAATTGTTGGTAAGCATCCAGATAGATCTTATCTAAATTATAATTGGGATAACCTGAATGAACGATAGAGGATAATTGATCTGCCTGGTTCATGTGTGTAGACTGATCTTCATCATCTGCTAAAAACACAACCCAATTTCGCCAATCTCCTAAAGGCGATGTACTGCCTGAATTACAATTTTCGGGAGCTGTTTCCTGTATCTTAAAATCAGGTTCTTTACGGTAATAATTCTCAATTTTATTTACAACATTGGTCACCTCCGTAAGGTTGCGACACGTTAGTCTGCCAACGCCAATATCAACAATACCAACGGCTTCGGCAGAAAACCCTTCATTGGGATCCATCAGCCCGTAAAAATCATCACAGGCCGTACTGTTTAAAAATGATTTAGAATCAAATGTTTGATAGGTTGGGATCAAATTGCTGTTACTGGTCAAATTTCTGCTGATATTATTATAAGAGCCATCACCAACCAAGGCAACATATTTAACCTGTTTACCGGTTGAGAGCCCACGACTATAAATCATGCGGATAAAATCTCTGATGCCTGAAATATCGGGCCTTCCACTACTAAACTCATTATATATCTGATCAACCGTTGCAACAGCATAGGTCAAACCTTCCTGCTGTTGATGAATGTTAGCAAGACGCTGCGCCTGCGATACAAACAGGGGATGTGTGATCACAACATAATCTGCCTGTTGTATGCTATGTAAATTTTGATTGCCAACTTTTGCTACATAGGTTGGAGTATAAAAATCAATTCCTGGTGAAACGCCATAGCTATTAAGTGAATCGGCATTGGCAGTAAAATTAATGGTAGTTCCTGCATTATTATAAGCCTGTACATAAGGATTGATAGGATCGGTAATATTCCATATTAAAGGATTAATACTTTGAGGATTTGTAAAAGTATAATTGCAAATATTTCCAACACCAACAGTACGAGTATCCCTAAATTCGAATTGCTTTGCGTTAATGTTTAATTTTCTGCGAACGTTTAATGTTACTTTATCTAACCATGCAATGCAATTAGCAGTTTGTTTTGTTATAGAAATACCAAGAGCGTTAGGATCAGTCATTAAGGCTTTATCAAATTTAGATTGTACATCTACATAGTCGGCCAGGTAATTATTAATATTTACAGCACCTGTACCCAATGTATAGCTTAAGCCCGAACCGTTTATATAAAAAACACCGCCATTGGCACCTCTTCCGGCAACAGTAACTTCAGATCTTACCGTATCACCCAAAACAAAATCGCCATCAGGAAAATTAAATCCAAAAGATGTAGTAATGTCAAAGTATTCGCCATAAAATTGTCGACCGCTTTTTACAAAATTCACATAATTACTTTCAGCATAATTGTAATAATCATATGTTGAGGTGCTGGTGTTAGAAGGCACAGATATTGCTGCCGGCGAGCTAACACGTTTTCCATTTGTTGCATCAACGGTAATAAAATAAAAACTTGTATCGCTGTATAGATTTTTTTCGTGCTTAAATTTTAAACCACTTGCAGAACCTGTATTTATCCAGCCTGTAGGACCTTGGCCATAAAAAATAATATAATCGCTGTTATCAAAAATACCATCGGCTTCTCCTACAATTTGAATTGCATTTTCTTCAAGATCATCGTAACGAAAAGCAGAATTTTGTTCAGGTAACATTCTTCCCCCATTACCATATAATTTTATTTTTTTTGGATCAAGACCGTTAACATTAATGCCCAAACTGCTTAAAAATGATTTATCAATTTTATGAAAACCGGTTTTAGTGATACCAATTTTATACCAGGTGCCTGTTGCCAGCACAGAATTATTTTTAAATACCGCAGCGCTGGAAGCCTTTCTGCTATTGTCATTCACTACTTGCCAGTTTAAACTATAGTCTACTAACTCTTCAACTTGATTTTGATTATTTAATCTGAAAGGAACTAATTTATGATTGTTAAGATTTTGATTCTTACACAAGCTTGAAATTGCAGTTATTTCAAAATTTTGAGTTAAGTAAGCCGCTAGTGTTTTTTTAATTACCGATGCGTGAGGCTCTGTAACTATTTGCGTTTTTTTAATTATTAAAGAAGGATTAGCTGTTTGGTTATAAGCGGTAATATTTGAAATAACATAATACGGCAGATTGTTCTTTTTTCGATCATATTGTGCGTTCTTAACTTCAATTTTCACTAAAACAGAATCCAAAAGTGAAGAAGAAATTATGGCAGAAATATTATTTTTACCCTGTTGATCGATATTTTGAGCTGTGCCGGAATTTTTTTGGGCTAATAAAACACCGCTCAAACCAAAAAATACCACAAAACCACTAATTCTAAGAAAATTCATATATTTGGTAAAATTAAGCCATTAACTAGATATAAACGATTTACCTCGCTAAATTATTGTTAAGATTTTATTTTTGTTTTTGAAAAGGTTTTTATATATTTGTAGAATAGGTTAGGTTAACAATTTTTATGAATCGACGCATACTGTTACCATTATTAGTGTTCTCAGTGTTTTTATTAGACTTAAAAGCGCAAGATCCGCAATTTACGCAATTCTACGCAAACCCTTTATATCTGAACCCAGCGTTTGCGGGTACTGCGAGGTGTCCGAGAATATGCATGAATTACCGTAACCAATGGCCGAATTTATCCGGTACTTACGTTACTTACTCAGCTTCTTACGATATGCATTTAGATGCATTGGCAGGTGGAATAGGGGCTTTAGTTACTACTGACGATCAGGCTCGCGGAACTTTAAAAACAACTAATTTTAGTTTATTATACTCTTATCACGCGGCAGTTACCCGTGAATTTTCATTAAAATTCGGTATTCAGGCTACCTACCTTCAAAAATCTTTAGATAAAACAAAATTAAACTTTGGTGATATGATTGATGCCCGCAGGGGGTTCGTTTGGAATACACAGGAAGCTGTGCCTTCTCAAAACAAGCGTAACGCCGATTTTTCTGCAGGTATATTAGGTTATAGTAAATATTATTTCTTTGGTTTAGCCGCACACCATATTAACCAACCCGATGAAGGACTTTTAGGTACATCTAAATTACCTGCTAAAATTACAGGTCACGCAGGTGCTATTATTCCTCTTGAAAAAGGAAACGCCAGCTACCTATCGCCAAATATCTTATTTCAGCAACAACAAAAATTCAGCCAGTTAAATTTAGGTCTTTATTATGTTAAGGGAGCTTTTGTAGCAGGTTTATGGTATAGAAATGCAGATGCTGTGATAGCATTGGTAGGTATTCAAAATAACAACTTTAAATTTGGGTACAGTTATGATATAACTGTCTCAAAATTAAGTGGTAACACAGCCGGTTCACACGAAATTTCGTTGCAGATCCAGTTCGAATGTAAGCCTAAACGTAAAAAATACCGTACCATTAGTTGCCCATCATTTTAATTATTTTTGTAACCTTTTAAATAAAATAACGTTATAGCGTTGTACCAATAGTTAATACTATGAATATAAAATGGATAAAAAAACCCGGATCGCTAGCCTTAATTACGGCAGCTATTTTGGTTTCATGTTCTCAGGAGCGCTCTCCGGCAACAGGATGGGCTTATAATGATCCTACAAACGGGGGGTTTGAAAAACCACCGTATGAGGAGCAAGAAACAGGACCTGGCCTTGTACTTATTGAAGGCGGTACTTTCTCTATGGGACGTACAGAAAACGATGTTACTTATGAATGGAACAACGTATCCCGCAGGGTTACCGTTTCATCATTTTATATGGATGAGACTGAAGTAAGCAACTTCTCTTATTTAGAATATTTATTCTGGACAAGCCGTGTATTCGGACCAACTTTCCCGGATATCTATTATAAAGCATTACCTGATACTTTAGTATGGCGCGAAAAATTAGCATATAACGAGCCTTACGTTGAGTATTATTTACGCCACCCTGCATACCGTGATTATCCGGTAGTTGGTGTTAACTGGTTACAAGCCAATGATTTCTGTGCATGGAGAACAGACCGCGTAAATGAATTTATTTTAATTCGTGAAGGTTTATTGGAGCACGTTCCAAGCCCTTCCGATCAGGATTATTTTTCTACTGAAGCTTATTTAGCAGGTAAATGGCAAGGTCAGTTAAAACAAAAATTACCTTCATTTGATGAGCAAAATCCTGAGCGTGATGTACGTATGGAAGATGGTATCTTTTTACCAAAATACAGACTACCAACAGAAGCTGAGTGGGAATATGCTGCTTACGGTTTAATTGGTAACACAATTGGTGAGCGTATCACAGATCGTCGTATTTATCCTTGGAACGGACATGGTGTTCGTAATGCTACTGATAAATACATGGGTCAGATCAATGCTAACTTTGTACGTGGTGCCGGTGATTACATGGGTACTGCAGGTTTCTTGAATGATAATGCCGACGTTACAGCTCCTGTTTATTCATACTGGCCAAATGATTATGGCTTATATAATATGTCAGGTAACGTTTGTGAGTGGGTAATGGACGTTTATCGTCCTAATACTTTACAGGATGCTGATGAGTTCCGTCCATTCCGTGGTAATGTATTTACTACTCAAAAACGCGATAGTACAACCGGTTTTGCAGGTCTAGGCCAGGAGATCATGACCAACGTTGATGGTCCGGTTTACCAAAAATTCAAGCATAAAGTTAACGTTCCAACTTTACACGGTGTTTCTGGTGAAACAACTGAAGTTACGGATAGCGTTTTAACTATTATGACAAACGATATTAACGGTAATAACAATGCTACACAAGAAGGTAAATCTGATATCCCTGGCCGTGTACAATGGAGAGAGGTGTCAAGTGCTGTATCTACCGATAACTTAGATGAGCGCAGAAATTATAAAGCGGCAGATTATATCAACTACATGGATGGTGATGTTAACTCAAGTATTTTCTACGAGCAAGGTGAAGATGCTTATACAGATAAATCAGATAAGATGATGTATGAGTATGCAAAAACATCTCTAGTAAACGATAAATCACGTGTGTATAAAGGAGGTAGCTGGAGAGATCGTGCTTACTTCTTAAACCCGGGTGTACGTAGATATTTAGATCAACGCCAGGCTAATGCATGGTTAGGTTTCCGTTGCGCTATGACGCGTGTAGGTAGCCCTGTTGGATTAGGTAAATAATATTGTTAATAATATAACAAAACCCTTAAGCTAATTGCTTAAGGGTTTTTTTTATTTTGTACCATGGCAAAACATATCGCTACAGAAGAGCTTTATTCATTTTATTTAAAAGCAGGTCAAAAAATTTGTACCGATACCAGAAAACTGGAACCGGGATCTGTTTTTTTCGCTCTAAAAGGCGGAAATTTTAACGCCAATGAATTTGCGCAAAAAGCAATTGATGCAGGTTGCAGCCTTGCAGTAGTAGATGAAGAAAAACATGTAACTAACGATAAAATTGTTTTAACTGCAAATGTTTTAAAAGCATTACAGGCATTAGCCACCCATCACCGTAGGCAATTTAAAATTCCTTTTTTAGCAATCACAGGCAGCAATGGTAAAACAACCAATAAAGAATTGATAAATGCCGTGCTTTCAAAAAAATATAATACGTTGGCTACAGCTGGCAATTTAAACAACCACATCGGTGTGCCTTTAACTTTATTGAATTTAAAACAAGAACACGAATTTGCGATTATTGAAATGGGTGCTAATCATCAAAACGAAATTGATGAACTGTGCCATATTGCCGAGCCTGATTTTGGTTTGATCACCAACATTGGCAAGGCCCACATGGAGGGCTTTGGCGGGGTAGAGGGAATAAAAAAAGGAAAAAGCGAATTATACAGATACATTAAAACCAAAAATGGTAAAGTATTTGTAAATGGAGATGATGATGTATTATATGAACTCGCTTTTAATAATGATAAAATTACTTACGGCTGCAAAAAACTATACGATGTAATTGGTAAAGATTGCACCACAGCCGAAACCGTTAGTATGAAATTTACCACCCGCTACGGCGAAAAAGATTTTAATAAACTCCCGTTGATCAATACGCGGATAGTAGGAGCTTATAACTTCATTAATTGTTTAGCTGCTAGTTGTGTTGGCAATTATTTTAAAGTAGAAGATGATGATATTAAAACTGCATTAGAGAACTATTTGCCCAATATGAACCGTTCGCAATTGGTAAAAACAGGGCGTAACACCATTTTATTGGATGCCTACAATGCCAATCCCAACAGCATGTTTGCTGCTATCGAGAATTTTGCAAATTACAAAGCCGAAAAAAAACTATTATTATTGGGTGATATGTTTGAATTGGGCGAATACAGCCTTGAAGAACATCAAAAAATAGTTACCTTGCTGCAGGAAAAAAAATTAAAAGATGTTGTACTGGTAGGCGAAGAGTTTTATAAGCTAAACGCTGACCAATTTAAAAAATTTAAAACTACGCAGGAATGTTTAACCTATTTAAAAGATCTTCATGTTTCTGAAAACACAGTACTGATAAAAGGTTCGCGGGGTATGAAAATGGAAATTTTACAAGAGGCATTATAAAATGAACTATTTTAAAAAAAATAAGCTTATTACTTTTATTATTGTAGCTATGCTGATCGGTTTGGTATTGGGCTATTTTATAAATGTTTCCATTACCCAAAATAAATTTCAATTCGATCTTTCAAAACTCAATCATATTACCAATCCTGTAGCAAAAGAAGAAGCAAAAAAAGCGATCGCAAAATATGAAGCAGCGTGTTTTAAAGAAGCAAAAAAAGAAGTAGCCTCCAACTATTCTATTTTAAGCGATATTTTTCTTCACTTAATTAAAATGATCATTGCTCCTTTAGTATTGGCAGTTTTGGTATTAGGCGTTGCTAAAGTAGGAGATTTTAAAAGCGTTGGCCGCATAGGCTTAAAAACAATGATCTATTTTACGTCTGCCACCTTAATAGCTTTAGCTTTAGGTTTGATAATTGTAAATGTTTTTGAGCCCGGTAAGGTCATGCACCTCGATCTGCCGACGGCTAATGTAGAAACCGGCGTGAAGATCAGTAAACAAACTTCTTCTAATTTTATAGATCATGTTATTCCCGAAAGTATCATTCGCGCTATGGCAGCTAACGATATTTTACCCATTGTGGTGTTTGCTTTATTTTTTGGTGTAGCTGCCGCAAGTATTGGCGATCATGGTAAACCTATTATTAAAGCTTTTGACAGCTTGAGCCATGTAATGTTCAAAGTAACCAATTTTGTTATGAACTTTGCGCCGCTGGGTGTTTTTGGCGCTATCACAGCGGTTGTTATACAGCAAGGCTTAGATGTTTTGGGAGGCTATCTTTATTTGATACTTTGTTTCTTTGGCGCACTTTTATTCTTTGTTTTTGTTGTTCTATATGTAATAAGCTTAGCGTTTAAAATAAATTATTTCCGTCTTTTAAAAGATGTAAAAGAACCTATACTTCTTGCCTTTAGTACCGCCAGCAGCGAAAGTGCCATGCCAAAAACCATAGAAGCTTTGGAAAAGCACGGTATCAGTAACCGTATTGTAAGTTTTGTTTTGCCTTTGGGTTATTCTTTTAACCTGGATGGAAGTATCATGTACATGACCTTTGCTACTGTTTTTATTGCCCAAAGCTATGGTATTGAAATTACAATGGCCGATCAAATTAAGATGATGCTGATTTTATTGGTTACCAGTAAAGGAATGGCCGGAGTACCCCGTGCATCCCTTGTGGTTATTGCCGGAATGCTTAGTATGTTCAAAATTCCGGGCGAAGGCCTATTATTGCTTTTGGCGGTAGACCAACTGCTGGATATGGGGCGCAGTGCTACAAATGTGGTCGGTAATGCGGTTGCCAGTGCGGTGGTAGCTAAACTCGAGGGCGAAAAATTTTAACCGACCTTTTCTCTTCTTTTGTGAATTTTTCTTAGCCTTTATCGTTCAAAAAACGTTAAATTTGCCCCGTTTTAAATTAATAAAAGAGTGGATAAGAAATCGTTAATTGGTTTAGGTTTAATTGCCGGAATTTTAGGCATCTGGTTATACATAAGTGGCCCTTCAAAAGAGACAATTGCCCGCAACAAAGCAATAAAAGATTCAGTAGCACTTGTTCAACAAAAACAGGAAGCTGAATTAATGGCAAAAGATGCTGCCATAAAAAAAATTGCTGATACTTTAAAAGAAACAGTTGTTTTAAACGATTCGGCTAAAGCTGTTTTAGCTAACGAGCAATATAAAGATTTCACACCTGCTACAGTGGGTAAGGAAGAAACCTTTACCATTGAGAACGAAAATATTAAAGCCACTATTTTAAATAAAGGTGCACAAATAATAAAAGTTGAATTAAAAAAATATCATCGCTCAGGCAAAACAGAACCTTTAATTTTATTTGATCGCGATTCACTTAACTTTGCTTTAAAATTAAATGCTTACGATCGTTCACGCATTTTTTCTACCGATAGTTTTTATTTTAAGTCTGCTAAGCAAACCCCAACAAGTATTGATCTTAAATTAGAAACTTCTAAACCGGGAAGTTATATTGAATTTTCGTACTCAATAAAACCAAACGAATACATGGTTAATTCTGAAATTCGTTTTGTTGGAATGGAAAAGATCATTTCTCAAACCGAAGATCAGTTACAGTTGGCGTGGGGCATGCTTTACCCGAGCCAGGAAAAATATATCAAAAAAGAAAAACAAGCTGCAACCATTTATTTTAAGCAAACCATTAATGATCCTGATTACATTAATGCTATAAAAGATGAGCAAAAAGAATTAAGCGAAGCTGATATCAAATGGGTGAGCTTTAAACAACAATATTTTAATTCAACCATTATTGCTGCTAATGCTTTTTCAAAAGGTGGAAGCTTTATTAAAACAAGTGGCAGACCAAATTCTACTGAAATCGTTAAAGCTGTTTCAAGTGAATTAGGAATTCCATATCAACATTTACCTAGCGAAAAATTTGCGTATAAATTTTATTTCGGACCAAACGATTACAAAACTTTAAAAGCTTACGGCGATGATCTTGAACAAATAATCCCTACCGGTTGGAGCATATTCAGCTACATCAATAAATGGATGGTAATTCCTTTATTTGATTCTTTAAGCTCAATGAATATGGGCATTGTAATTTTAATTTTAACCTTGATCGTTAAAATTTTATTACTACCAATTGCTTACAAAACATATATGAGCGGCGCGCGTATGCGTGTGTTGAAGCCTGAGACCGATGCATTAAATGCAAAATACGAAAAGAACGCCGACCCAATGAAAAAACAGCAAGAGCAAATGGCACTCTATCGAAAGGCAGGCGTTAATCCATTGTCAGGTTGTTTTCCATTGTTATTACAGTTTCCTATTTTAATTGCTTTATTTGCTTTTTTACCGGCAGCTGTTGAGTTGCGTCAGCAAAACTTTTTATGGGCTACCGACTTAAGTACTTATGATACTGTATGGGATTTTGGTTATGTGCCTTTTATTAACTGGGCGTATGGCGATCACGTAAGTTTATTTGCGCTGTTAATGTTTGTAAGTACTTTGGTTTATACGTACATGAACAGTAGCATGATGCCGCAGCAAAATAATCAAATGCCGGGCATGAAATTTATGATGTACTTTATGCCGGTAATATTTTTAGCGGTAATGAATGATTATGCTGCAGGTTTAAGCTGGTATTATTTCTTAGCAAACATGTTCACTTTCTTACAAAACTGGATCATGAAAAAAGTGATCAGCGATACTAAGATCAGGGCAGAATTGGAAGCAAATATGAAGAAGCCTGCAAAGGTTTCTAACTTCCAAAAAAAGCTGGAAGACATGGCCAAACAACGCCAGCAATTAAATAAAAAATAAACGTTACGTTCTAAACGGGTCATGCTGAACTTGATTCAGCATCTCAGTTCTCTTAAGGGGCTGAGACCCTGAATCGAGTTCAGGGTGACGGACAGTCTGGAATAATAAAGTTCTAAAAACTGTATCAAAAGCGGACACTTTGTTAATTTTTTGATGGTTCAAAAAGAATGTTGTTATTTTGTAATGTAAAATGAAAACAAATAAATTCATAAAAGTAACAGTAACAGTTTTTACACTGTTTGTTATTTTATGGTTTGCGGTTCCATCTATTTATACTGCTAATTTATTTAGTTATAAAGGCAGTTCTCTTTTACCAAAAACAGAAACTAAAGTAGAAACGCAAGGGACTTCTGATATGGATTATAAAAAACCGGTTTACTTTAACATCTTTAAATTTGTTACTGATCTTATTCCGGGAAAAAAATAAAAAACCAATTTTTATAAAACGAAAAGGAACCGATGAGGTTCCTTTTTTGTTTATCGTCATTGCGAGCGATAGCGAAGCAATCTAACACACAGGAGTTTGAGATTGCTTCTTTCCATTTTGCTTCAACGCAAAACCTCCTCGCAAAGACAAGGTCTGTCATTTCGACGAAGGAGAAATCTGTGTTTAAGATCCTTCCTTCGTCAGGATGACAATGCAAATATTACTCTGTTCTAATAACATTCACTTCTTCTATTCTTGGTTTAGGCGCTTTTATAACCACAGGTACTGTCAGCTTAAAACTAAAGTTTCTACCCATACTATAAATGCCGGAGCGGCCGCTGCCATTCACAGGATAATTGTCAAAATACTTTAATCTACTCATATTAGATTGATAAGCAACATCAGCTAAATTTGTTGCAAAGATCCCTATTGTAAATAAAGTATTTCCTTTTTTTGTTTTTACCGATGTTCCAAAACCCACATCAAATAAAACATAGCCGGGTGTTTTAGTTTCGGTATTATTAAAAAGAAAGGCCCTGTCTTGCGTGGCATAATATTGCATACCCACTTTAAAGTAGATATCAGAAAAGCAGGCGATCTTCTTTTTAAATTCTGCAATTATCTCCGACGTTGTGTGTAAAGGAGGAATGAAGGGAAGATATTTATTGCTATCGTTTATAACAGCGCCGTTGCCTCCCAAATTTAAAGCATATACAACCGAAACCGCATTCTCAAAATGCAACCAATCGAGTGGGTGAGGGTGAATATCTATGCGGGCTTCACCACCATATAACTGCGCTTTTGTTTGTCTGAATTTAAATACCGGATAATTGTTTCCTGCTTCGGTATAAATAGAATCACCTCCAAGCAAGCTCTCGAGCTTTTGATTAAAAATGTAATTCTCTAAAAAATTATTGAACACTTCGGTGCTGGCAGAAACGTGTTCGCTTTCAAAGAACAAACCAAGATCTTGTTGCAAACTGAATTCAGGTTTAAAATTAGCATCGCCTAATTGCTCATAGCCTGTGCCGGGATGTACGCCTTTAGCTGAAAGCTCAGAAATGTTTGGTGCGCGGTATCCTCTTGCCACATTTGCTTTTACATGAAATTTATTGGTGATCATGTATGTTATGCCTCCGCTGGCAGAAAATCCTGAAAAGGTATGTGAGTAGTTTTCAAATCGTCTAGCGGCTCCGGTTGTGTCGTTGGTTGCCATTTCAAAACCGGTTGTTGGATTAGTTGTAACGTACAATTCATCGTTTTTAAAAGAACGTGTGTCATATCTTGCGCCAAAGGCAAGATCTACTTTTCCTAAATTCTTTTTTACAAAAAGAAAAGGTGCCACATCAATTAACTTGTAATTAGGGATCACAAAATCAGTACCCGATCTTACATCATTTAACTGATACATGCCGTTGGTACCAACTGCAATTTCAAAACCACTCAATTCCGGGAAATAATATTTAAGATCGTAAGAAGCGGTGTGCATATTTAAAAACAATCCCGGTATTGTAGGTTCTAATGGATGTGCATATTCTCTTCTTATGCTTTGCTGGTAGCCCAAGCGCAAGGCCAGTTTGCCGTTTCCGATAATAAAGTTATTACTTGAAAAGATCCTGTAATGTTGTACGCGTTGATGAATGGCATTGATATCATACGAATTTAATTCTTTAGTATCTACAATTGGTCGTAATGTATCTTCTTCTGAAATTTGTTTGGTAAATTTTCTGCTGCTCGAATCGCGACTGCCATCAGGTATTTCCTGCTCGTTATCATACGAACTAAAATTTAAATGCGAATAGCCCCAACTTCTGTTTAAACCAATGTAAGCATTAAGGTCATTTTCTTTAAAGCCTGTATTAAAAACGCGCCCGTCGTATTTATTCTGAAAGTTAGTGGCTTCTTTACGCGAATTACGAATGCCCCAGATAAATCCTTTCGCATTGCCCGCTAAATTTAAAGAAGTAGCACGTAAACCATTATTAGTTTGATAATTTATTTGAACACCACCTTTTATAACACCTTCGGGTAAAGGGTTTGCAGGCAACAGATTTACCACCCCTGCTAAAGCATCCGAACCGTAAATTAAACTGGCAGGCCCTTTTACAACCTCTATACGATCTATTAAGAACTGATCTACTTCAATGCCATGCTCATCTCCCCATTGCTGACTCTCCTGCCTTACACCATCAAATAAAGTTAAGATCCTGTTATAACCTAAACCGCGAATAAAAGGTTTTGACACATTTGGTCCGGTTGACAAGGCATTAACTCCCGGTACTTTGCTCAAGGCATCAATCACATTGGTAGCGGTATTTTCTTCCAGGTATTTTGAATCAATAAATACCATGGGCAAAGGATTACGTTTTATTTCTGTTGCTTTTGAAAGCCCTGTAACTACAACTTCTGTAGCCTCCACGGCCGATTCTTCCAATTCAAAAGTCAATACAGAAGTTTCTGCAAGATCAATTGTTTTAATAATTGAACGGTAGCCAACTAATTTTACCTGTACCAGTGTTTTTGTTTTAGGTAAATTATTTATTTCAAAAGAACCATCTGCTTTGGCAGCCGTACCATTTTTTAGATCGGGAAAATAAATAATGGCACCGGGTAAGGGCTCATCGTTTTTGCTTTTTACAAAGCCTGATAATTTCTGTGCCTGCATCCATTCTGTTATAAATAATAGCAAGAGCAGGTATATAAGTTTTTTCATATATAAATAAATATTTTTATGGCGATAAACGCCTAATTAATAAAATAGAAATATCTTTTAAAGATGGAAGATGTAATCCCGATAACTATCGGGAGGCAAATGTAAAATGGAAATGTTATTACATTTTTCCTTTTCCCTCTTACATTTTACATTAAAAATTAAGCTACAGGCGGCGCCCTCGCAGGAAGTTGTGTTTGTGCTAAATGAAAATAAGAACTCTCGAATTTTGCAAGCAATTCACTTACTAAAACAAGCTCTGCTTTTTTAAAAACTGCTAATTCAGGAGAATCGTAAACCGGAGTATTGGTCTTAAAAACGTCGCAATGTGTGTGCGTGGTCTCCACACTTGCGGTATTACTATTGTGATCGAAATGACAGTCGGTATCCTCGTGATCGGCAAAGATCTCGTGCGAAAGAGAAGCAGGTAAAATTACCCAGCTAAAAACAAGCAATAAAAAAAATGCTGTATATCTTTTAAATTTTTGCACGCCTAAAGATAATAAATAAAAAGTTAATTATAAAAACGTATATTAGAATTGTGTTTTAATCATTCATAATTAAATGGAAATGCGTGACATGAAAATATTCTTATTCCTCTGTTTTTTTTCTCTTGTTATTCATGCCCAGAAAAGCCCAATAGATTCATTAATAAATGAGTTAAAAACAAGTAAGGAAGATACCAATAAGGTTATGTTGCTTTTTAATTTATCTGAAATTTGTGATGAAAAAGATATTTTAAATTATGCTGAGCCGGCTTTAAAGTTAGCAGAAAAGCTGGGTTATAAGCGGGGTATGGCTAACGCTTTAAACAACATTGCTTATGCTTACGGGCACCAAGGTAATGTTACCCGCGCATTGCTATTATATAATCAAAGTCTTGAAATAAATTTAGAAATCGGAAATGAATCAGGGGCTGCAAATTGCTATTATTTTATGGGCGATCTGTATCAAAACCGTGGCAATTCAAAAAATTCGTTGGCCTTTTATAAGAAAAGTTTAGCTATTCGTGAAAAACAAAAAGATCTGCAAGGTATAGCCAGAATCTACGATCAAATGGGAAATATTTATTCAGAATTTAATAATTTTAAAGTAGCACTGGATTATTTGAAAAAAAGTCTTGCAATAAATTTAAATATCAACGACGAGGTTGGCCTTGCCTTATGTTATAATGACATTGGAGTTTTATATCATAAACAAAAAAATTACTCCAAGGCA
The DNA here is from genome assembly GCA_032229505.1 of Bacteroidota bacterium. Lineage (GTDB taxonomy): Bacteria > Bacteroidota > Bacteroidia > B-17B0 > Aurantibacillaceae > Aurantibacillus. Next base: position 164,137 of record JAVTWD010000092.1, on the reverse strand, counting down.
CTGTACTTTTATAAAAAGAGTATGGACATTCTTGAAAAGAGAGGTGATAAAGTCGGGATCGCCCGATCTTTAAATAATATTGCGGGTATTTACCAGGCCTCTGGTAACACGGCAAAAGCGCTTGAATATTATTTTAAAAGCCTTGCAATTGTTGAATCAATTGACTTTAAGCATGGCCTGGCACAGGCACTAAATAATATTGCTTCTATATATATTGATAATAACGAAAATGAGAAAGCAGCGCCTTTTGCAATACGTTCATATAAAATAAGTGAAGAAATAGGATATCCACAGAATATTTTAGGTGCCGCTGAAAAACTCTCAATTTTATATAAGCGTCAAGGCAAATTTAAAGAAGCATTTGATATGATGGTGGTGGTGAAAAAAATGACTGACAAAGTAAATAATGAAGAGTCTTTAAAGGCAACTTTGCAATACGAGTTTAATAAAAAAGAGGAGTTGGTAAAAGCAGAACAGCAAAAACGAGATGAGATTACCGCGCGTGAAAAACAAAAGCAGAGAATTATTATTTTTGCTACAAGTTTGGTTTTATTATTGGTAGTAATTTTTTCGGTGATATTATTTAGCCGTTATCGACTTATTCAGGGGCAAAAAATTATTATCGAAAAACAAAAAAAAATGGTGGAGGATAAGCAAAAAGATATTTTAGACAGCATTAAATATGCCAAGCGCATTCAAAACTCTTTATTGCCGGTAGAAAAATATATTGAGCGAACATTTAAAAGACTAAAAGAATAAATTATGCTTTATGCAGTAATTTTTCATAAGCTTTTCTAAGTCCATCACGTAACATTACCTCGCCACAATAGCTATAACCGCATTTTTCAAAGGTTTTTAGCATGGCAGGGTTATCAAAGTTGGTATCAACCTTAACGCTAAAGATGTTGTTTTTTAAGGCAATGTCTTCAGTAAAACTCATTATTAATTTTGCTAGGCCCTTACCTGCTTGTTTATCAGAAATGGCAATGCGATGAATCACAATAAAATCTCCGGTAGATAACCATGCACCTTTTATATCATCATACGCTGGTTCATCATTAAATATAACAGCGGCATATCCCATAATTTCATCATTGCCTGTTAAAACATAAGCAATGCCTTTTTCTATATCGCTCTTTATTATTTCTTCATTAGGGTAACCATCCTGCCATTGTTGGCTGCCATCGTTCTTTCTGCGCAAAATGGCCTGTTGCAGGATCTCCCATATTTGTGGCACTTCCGCAAATGTTGCTTTTCTGAAATTGTAGTTCATAATATTTTTATTTTAATGCAAACTAATAACTTTTGTAATTGACCATTTTCCTTTTGCGTTTCTCCAAACGATCACAAATTTACTTGGGTGTGGCTTGGCATCTTTCTCGTGGTTATTATGAAATTGATGCAATCCCAGTTCAACAGCGCCGTAACCCGGAATGGGCGATACCTCGATACTCCCTTTTATAAGTTCTCTTGTAACTTTACCGCAAATAAATTTTTTGGTACCTTCTATCAGTTCTTTTTTTGAATTACTTAAACCTCCTTTATCGTGAAAGAACTCTATACTATCTGAATAAAATTTTTCTTGCGTGGCTATATCACAAGTGTTATAAGCGCGAAAAAATATACTGTCTAATTTTACAATTGTTTTATAAAGACTATCGTTTTGTGCTTTGATAAGAACACAATTGAATAGAAGAGCAAAGAGTAAAAAGTATTTTTTCATTTAGTGTTAAGTGTATTTTTCGTCAACCTAAGCTGTTTATTTAATTCGTCAATTAGTAATGGGTGATTCTCAAGCTCTTTGTCAGTTATGTTAGGATGCTTTTCCTGTAATTTAAGATCAAGTGTGTCTGTTACATAACCACTAATATTAAAAATGTGACTCTTTTTGTTGTCTATTAAATATTCTAATAATTCAAGAACACAAGCGCTGGTGTTTAACGCACAACTGCCATCAAAATCTCCAAAATCTTCGGTGTCTGGAATAATTTTTTTTATTTTGTCAATCAGTGATTTTATATCAGAAAAGAGTAATTCTTTGTTTGCGATTTTAGTAATAGTGTCTGCGAGAAGAGAGTAGTTGCCCCATCTATGTCTTTCTTGAAATACTTTATAATCTGGAAGTATCTGGCGGCATAGTTCAGTTGCAAAGTTGATAACCTCGTCTTCTGATAGAGCTTTTATATTCTTATCAAGTTGTCTATGTAACTCTGTCGTCAATTGTAATATTGCTTAACATTTTGAGACTCCGCGCAAGGGTTCATTTTAAACATTCTTTTCTACCCGTTTCTACCCGCCAAAATGTTTATTAAATGTACAAATGTTTGTTAGCAAAGCAAAACGAAAATAAATGTCTGCGAAGCAGGCTTTAAATTGGCTTTGCGATCTACCGTTCCGCCCGCCTTGCGCTTAGCCGCTGTTAGGTGCTGAGCGGTGCACACAGTTTTACACTTGTCTACTGATTTGGGTAAAAATATCCATGGACTTTAAATACCTCGCACCACTTGTCGACCTTTAATGGTTTCCATTCAGCGTCTGGAAGTAATTTATCAATAAGTTGAAATTGTTTGTCATTTAAAAAAATAGCTACTCCGTCGTTAGCAGCATTGATGAGATAAAGTCTTTCGTCTTTGTTTTGAATTTGTAACTGATCGTTAATCATTTCAGCAAATTTCGCAGCGGCCTCTCCCCATCCGTAGTCTTTGAAATTTTTAAATATTACATAATGTTTTCCATTAATAGTGAGTTCATGATTGAGACTATTAGTTGTAGTGTCCCATTCTTCAATATGATTTGTGATTTCTAATTTAAGTCCAATTTTTTCAAAGATGCCTTTCATGTCATTGATAGCATCGTCAAATCCACCTTGTTCAAAAATAGTTTCATTATCAAAAATGTAATAGCGGTAATCTTTTGGAGTAACAGGCCTGTCAAAGCAAACAGTTGATAAAATACCATACTCAGCAATTGTTGAAATTAGGTCTTCTTTTAAAGTGTCAATGTCGTTTGGGTCTGCATATTTGTAATAACCGTTGTCGGTAAGTTGCTTAACAACATCTTCTGCTTGTTGTCTGCTTAGAAATGGTTTTTTGTCTTGCATGTCGTTTTTTGGTTGATTAGTACAACTATAAATAAAAAGTCCTCCGGTTGCAAGGACGATTACTAAAATGATTATTTTTCCAATTACTCTTGTCATTTGTCTTACAGAATGTCCGTCCACCGCTTTGCACCTAACTACCCGCTAAGCACCATAAAGCCGTTTACAAACAATTACAAACACTTAAAATCGCCTGGCATAGTTTACTATACCAAATATAAATAAAAAAGCCTTCTGCATAACAGAAGGCTTTTTCTTTCGGCTTATGCCTTACGGGGCAAGAGCTAAAGATCTAATTAATTGTTTTCCCTAAAAAATCAAGCATTATCAGATCTTCGAGTGTGTAGCGTTTGCCATCTACAAATGCAACTATCCAGGCGTCTTTCTGGCCTTTTGCAATGGCTTTTTGGCGTTGTACTTCGGCTTCTTTTAAGGTAGTGAATTCTTTTTGCGTAAAGCGTGTAATACCATCAGGGTAATTTATCACTTCTGCTTTACCATACACCTGTAAGTTAGGATATTTAAAATTCTCAGGTTTACGGTAGGCCCCAATTTGTACTTTAAAAATTAAACTGCTGGCGCAATAGTTACCGGCCATATTTAATAATTGGTTATAGTAAGTAATATCGTTTAACGATTTACCTTTTAAGGGACCAAAATCAGGAAGGGTACCGCCTGAGCACGGTGATGTTGTTGTTGCAACGGTATTTGTTTCGCTTGTTGTTGGTGTAACAACAGCTACTGTTGTGTTAGTTTCTGTAGTTGTAGGCGTCACTACCGCAACCGTTGGGCTTAATACAGTGGTTGGTGTAACGGCTGTTGTTGGGGTTACTGCAGCTGTTAGATTTTCTACCGCCAGTGATGGTGTAGTAGCAACTGTTTGTGTACTTACCAGGTAAAAATCTCTTACAATCTCTTTATATTCTGTTATTTTTTCTACATCCAGGTCTTCTTCTACCGCTTCGTATTTATCTGCTGATACTCTTACTTTATAAACAGCACCGGGGTTTATGGTAGTTAAATATTTTCCGGTTGATGAGTTAGAGTAATAGGTTCCTAAAACCAATCTTCCATCCGGACTAATATCATTTTGTGATAACAGTTCTAATTCTTCTTTTGTGTACTGATCTTTTGGAATGTTACGAATGATCTCAATCTTTGCTTCTATCGGTTGATCATTAGCGTAGATAGTTCCTTTTAATAAAGCAATAACCGGTTTCTCACCTAATATACCGGGTGTAACAGTATAAATATCATTCTTGCCTTTACCGCTTGATGAGGCCCTGTTGCTGCTAAAATAACCTCTGTCACCTTTTGAATTGATCACATAGTAACGGTCATCCTCGGTTGTATTTAATGGCAATCCCATACTTTTTGGTGTACTCCATTCGGTTCCTTTTTTAATGCTGAACATAATATCATATCCTCCAATACTCATGTGTCCTTTTGAACTTAGAAATAAAGTAATACCATCGGGGTGTATAAAAGGTGCATCATCATCTAAAGGTGTATTAATGGCAGCACCCATGTTTTTAGGTGGACCCCAATCGCCATCTGTTTTTTCACTTATCCAGATGTCTCTGCCACCAAAGCCTCCCGGGCGTTCGCTGGCAAAGTATAAATATCTTCCGTCTGCTGAAATAGAACAAGATCCTTCCCATGAATCAGAATTGATGTTCTTATTTAATAACTCAGGTTTTGTAAACTCATCACCAACTAATTTACTCATGGCAATATCTCCCGAGTTTTTTGCGTCGCTATAAAATGTAAATAAAGTTTGCCCATCCGGCGAAATAGCAATTGCTGCATCGTTACCTTTTGTATTAATGGCATCAATACCTATTGGCTCGGCATACTTATTATCTGGGCGTTTGTAAGCAACGTAAACATCTTCATTATAACGTCCTTCAATAAGATCAGGCTCTAAATTAGAATTTAATTTGCCGCCAATACTTTGTTTGCCGCTATAGGTAAAGAACATAATAGACTCATCAGTAGTAATTACAGGTACGTATTGTTCTTCATCTGTATTAATAGGCGGGCCAACATTTACAATATCTGCAATTATTTTTCCGGCAATTAATTGTTTACCGTTATTACAGTTGGTAATGGTAATTTTTGCTTCCTCAACCAAAAGCTTTGTTTCTTTTTTAATGGAAGAGGCATTTTCTTTTACAAAAGCTTCGAGAATTGTAATTGCTTCATCAAATTTATAATTGGCGTGGTTGGCCCGACCTAAAAAGAAGTCAACATCAGTAAATTTTGGATAATCTTTTTTTATTTCTTCGAATATCTCGAGCGCTCTTTCTTTTCTTTCGGGGTTTCTTAAGGCAGAAATGCCTAAGTTTAATTTGTAGTTAAATTCTTTAGGATATTTGGCATTAAGTGCATCAAACTTATCATAAGCAGCTGCATAGTCTTCATCTGCCAGCGCGTTAAATGCATCTTCTTCTAATTCTTTTTTGGTTTTTGTTTGCCCTGAGGCAGACAAAACGCTCAAAAAAAGAAAGAAAATAACAAGTTTTAGATAACCGGTTTTAAGCATAGTTAACAATCGTAAATAATTCCTATAAAATTTGCAATAAAAGCGCTTTAATATATGCCCTTGATTATAAACTTATTAAGAAGGCATTCTTAATAAGTCCGGATACTCAAAAGCCCTTACCAGCTGCACTTGCAGGCCGGGCTAAAGTAGATAAGGGTGTTAGGAAGCATGGATTGTATGTTATCCTGATGAATTTGCGGGATAAGAATATTTCGGAGGTCCATAACTTTTAATTTACTAAGTTGCTTTAATGTTTCCGGAAAGTATTCGAGATTGTTACTCCAAAGATCGGCGATCTCTAAATTTTCAAGATTTCCAAAAGTATAAGGCAATCTTCCAATTTCGTTTTGGTTAACATTTAAATATTTTAAATTTTTTAAGCCACCAATTGTATTTGGCAATGCTTCTAAACCATTTTTACTTACTATTAAATATTGCAGCTTTTTTAAAGTAATAATAGAATCGGGCAGTTCTTTTATAGAATTTTTACTTAGATCGAGGTATTGCAGGTTCTTAAATTTTAAGATCTGCATGGGAAAATCTTTATACTTCTTTTTTCTTAAGCTTAGCTTTACCACTTTATCCGGATCGCGGCGGGCGCTATCCAGATCGGTAAACTCATCGTAAGTTGCAAGTGTTAAAGAGTCCAATAAATTTTCCTGCGAAAAAGAAGAGAACTGCGCCAGGCAAACGATGGTTAATAATAAAAATTTCTTCATTTGTTTTTTATTAATGCTAAACAATTTGCTTTATCAATGTGCAGTTGCGCAATTAGTTCGTTTAAATTATTAAATTTTTCTTCGTCGCGCAGCCATTTTATAAAATTTAACGTTATGGTCTTATTATAAAGATCGCCTTCAAAGTCAAAAATATTTACTTCTATCTTTATTTTATTATCGGTATCAGTAGTTGGATTAATACCAACGTTTAACATGCCAAAATATTTTCTCTCATCAATAAAAACTTCAACAAAATAAACCCCAATTTTTGGTATTAGCTTATCGGTACCTTCGGTTTGCAGGTTAGCTGTAGGAAAACCAATGGTTCGGCCCAGTTGTTTGCCTTTTACCACTTTTGCCTTTAAGAAAAACGAGTGCCCTAAAAAAGCATTGGCCTTTTCAATTTCGCCGGCTTCAATAGCTTTGCGAATGTTGGTGCTACTTACGGCCATACTGTCAATATCCTGTTTGCTTATTTCCTCAATCGTAAAACCGTATTTGGTTGCATGTTCTTTTAAGGTATTGATATCCCCCAAACGATCTTTGCCAAACCTATGGTCGTAGCCAATTACAAGGTGTTTTACGTTTAATTGCTTTAATAAGATTTCTTCCAGGTAATCTTTCACTTCCAATTGCGAAAAAGCCTTGTTAAAGGGGTAAACTACGGTAACATCTACACCGTATTTTTCGAGCAGGTACAGCTTTTCGTCAATAACGGTAATGATTTTAAGGTCTTTTTGCTCAGGAAACAAGACTTTGCGGGGGTGCGGCTCAAAAGTAAGTACAACGGTCTTTAAGCCATGTTGTTGCTTTAATTCATTAAGGCGGGCCAGCAGCTTTTGGTGGCCAAGGTGTACCCCGTCAAACGTGCCAATGGTTAAAATAGTAGGGTTCTCTATCCTAAAATGCTCGGTATTTTGTACAATTAACACGGTGTAAAAATACTTTAATTATTTTAATTTTATTTTCAGGCCTTTGTACTCTAGTTTTTAAAGACAAAAGGGCGTTTAAAAACGACCAATTTATAAGGTTAATAAAAAGAGGCCAGGTTGTTAAAAAGCCCTTAATAAATTACCTTTTTTTGTTTATTTATTATGACTTTAATAGTATCTTTGCGCTCAAATTTTAAGAAATTATTCTCATGTCGAAACAAATTGGCAAAATTGCCCAGGTTATTGGTCCCGTAATAGATGTACGCTTTGATCTTGAAGGCGGCAAATTACCTAATATTATGGATGCCCTTGAAATTGTAAAGGGTGGACAAAAAATTATTTTAGAAGTTCAACAACATATTGGTGAAGACACTGTACGTACCATTGCAATGGACAGTACTGATGGCGTTTACCGCGGAATGGAAGTTATTGGTACAGGAAAGGCCATTACTATGCCAACCGGCGAAAAAATTAAAGGCCGTTTATTTAACGTGGTAGGCGAAGCTATTGACGGTATTAACAACGTTGATAATGCAGGGGGTTATGCTATTCACCGCCAACCGCCAAAATTCGAAGACCTTTCTACTTCAACAGAAGTATTATTTACAGGTATTAAAGTAATTGACCTAATTGAGCCATACTCAAAAGGTGGTAAAATTGGTTTGTTTGGCGGTGCGGGTGTAGGTAAAACCGTATTGATCCAGGAATTAATTAACAATATTGCAAAAGGTCACTCTGGTTACTCGGTATTTGCCGGTGTAGGTGAGCGTTCTCGTGAAGGAAATGACTTATTACGTGAGATGATCGAGTCAGGAATTGTGAAATACGGTGATGCTTTCAAACATTCAATGGAAGAAGGCGGATGGGACCTGAATAAAATCGATCTTAAAGAATTAGAGAAATCACAGGCTACTTTCGTGTTCGGTCAAATGAACGAGCCTCCTGGAGCCCGTGCCCGTGTTGCCTTATCAGGTTTAACAATGGCAGAATATTTCCGCGATGGAGATGGTTCAGGACAAGGCGGACGTGATATCTTATTCTTTATTGATAATATCTTCCGTTTTACACAAGCAGGTTCTGAGGTATCGGCTTTATTAGGTCGTATGCCATCAGCGGTAGGTTACCAACCAACATTAGCATCAGAAATGGGTGTAATGCAAGAGCGTATCACTTCAACTAAGAACGGTTCAATTACATCGGTACAAGCGGTATACGTACCTGCCGATGACTTAACCGATCCGGCTCCTGCAACAACGTTCTCTCACTTAGATGCAACAACTGTACTAAGCCGTAAAATTTCTGAGTTAGGTATTTACCCTGCTGTGGATCCATTGGATTCTACATCACGTATCTTATCTGCTGCGGTTTTAGGAGACGAGCATTACAATTGTGCACAAGCTGTAAAAAATATCTTACAACGTTATAAAGAATTACAAGATATCATTGCCATCTTAGGTATGGATGAGTTAAGTGAAGAAGATAAATTAGTTGTACACCGTGCACGCCGTGTTCAACGTTTCTTATCACAACCATTCCACGTAGCTGAGCAATTTACTGGTTTAAAAGGTGTATTCGTAAGCATCGAAGATACTATCAAAGGTTTTAACATGATCTTAGAAGGTAAAGTAGATGAGTATCCTGAAGCAGCATTTAACCTTGTAGGTACAATTGAAGATGCTATTGAAAAAGGTAAAAAGATCTTAGCTGAAAGTAAATAATTCAGATTTTAGATTTAAGAAGCCAGATTTTAATCAGGCAATCTTAAATCTAAATTCTTAAATCTTAAATAAAAAGATGAAAATAGAAATTATAACACCTGATAAAAAATTGTACGAGGGTACCATTAAATCGGCAGTTTTTCCAGGTTCAGAAGGCAGCTTTGGGATCTTAAATAACCATGCGCCTCTGATTGGTACTTTAAAAGCGGGTAAAGTAGAATTAGTGGACGAGAATAACACAAAGATCGACTTTGACATTAAAGGCGGCGTTGTTGAGGTTCTAAAAAACAAGGTAATTGTTTTAGCAGGCTAATTTTACCATTACACAGTATATTTAAAAAAAGCGAAGGAGAGATCTTTCGCTTTTTTTGTTTAAGGCCTCATCCCCAGCCCTTCTCCTTTGGAGAAGGGAGCTAACAGGCCTAAAAATCCCTCTCCAAAAGGAGAGGGATTTAGGGTGAGGCTATCAAAACTCAAAACCGTTTATTAAATTTACACAACGTAAAATTGGAAGAACCAAAAAAAATATCGTCAAGCATTTTTAAATTGGGATTATTGAACGCCCTTGTTTGTTTAACGGGCTTTTTAATGCTGTTTTATTTTGGCAATTTTAAAATAGATGTTGCTTACCTTTTACTATCTACATTTATTTGTTTTATAACCGGCTTTTTAATTCTTTATTATTTTTATTACATTTCTGTTACACGAAAAATAAATGCGCTTTCAGAAAAGATCCGTTCAAAATTCTTAAATAAAGAAATTCCGCAAAAGCACGACCAACTTGAAGAACAGGACGGTATTACACTGTTGGAAGAAAAAGTAGATGATCTTATTGAAACACGCGAAAAAGAATTAAGTCATTTTGAGAATTTGGATAGTTACCGTAAAGAGTATTTGGGAAATGTATCGCACGAATTAAAAACGCCTGTATTTAATATCCAGGGATACGTGGATACCCTTATTAACGGTGGTTTGGAAGATGAGACCATTAACCGTGATTATTTAAAACGTGCAGAAAAAAGTATTGATCGTTTAATAAATATTATTGATGATCTTGAAACAATTACACAGTTAGAAAGTGGCGAATTGCAATTGGATACAGATAATTTTGATATTGCATATTTAATAAAAGATATTTACGCAGCTTTGGAATTAATTGCCGCCAAGAAAAATATAAAATTAGAACTCGCTAAAAAATACGAAAAACCTATTTATGTAAGAGCCGATAAATTCCGCATAAGACAGGTACTTGTAAATTTGATCACCAACAGCATAAAATATGGTAAGGAAAATGGTACAACCGAAATATCTTTAAACTACCTTAACGATGATGTTGTAATTGAAATAAAGGATAATGGTATGGGTATTGAAGCGGCTCATTTACCGCGCTTATTTGAGCGTTTTTACCGTATTGATAAAGGGCGTAGTCGCGAACAGGGTGGAACCGGTTTAGGTTTGGCAATTGTTAAACATATTATTGAGGCCCATCAAAAATCTATAAAAGTAGAGAGTGAAGTAGGTAAGGGTACTTTGTTTACTTTTTCTTTATCAGCCGGCCAATAAGGCCTAAAACCCTTAAAAAAGCTAAAAATTTTTGACAACTTGTTGAAAAAACGAGCCGTTTTATTGCTAAACTTGTCTATTATTAGTAAAATTGCAAAAACTATTTACAATGGCTGAAATTCACATAACAGGGATCAATTATATAGAAATTAACTCGCAGGAAGGCTTGGAATTTAAATACAAACCCGAGGTTCCAAAACTTAAATTGGTAGGTACTTTATTAAATTCTGAAAGCGAAGATGAAGAAGATGGTGTTTTATTCCTTACTCAAAAGCAATTAAACCAGGTTTTAACAAATAAAGATGTAGATCTTAAATTAGTTGACGACCGTTGGACACCAAGCAAGCCATTATCAAAAGAGCAAATTAAAAAGGTAGGTTTAGTAGATGTGGATGCTGAGTATCTAGGCGCAGCGGGCGATTTTAAATGCTACGAAGCCGTTAAGGTATCTTAATTACCAAACAGCAGGCCCTTTCTTTTTAGTGAATTTTGAATTAGGAAATAATTCATAATACAGCTGATCGAACCAAACTAAAATTTTAAAACTATAAGTAGGCGAATTTAATTTTTCGCCTATTTTTTTACTGTTAACCAAAGTAAAACGGTAAGCTACATCCGCACCCAGACCAAACCATTTAAATACTTTAAACTGAACAGTAATTCCCGGCTCGTAAAGCATTAAAAAGTGTTTCCTGTTGTCTTCTCTCAGTAAATAATTCTTATCATTCTTCCACCAGGCAAAGCCTGTACCTGCCTGTATAGGCACACTCAGCTGCCAGCGCTTGGTCTTGTGAAAAACAAAATCAATATAATAAGCAATATAGGCCATTTTTAAAAAGCGGGAAATAGTATCTGTTTTTCCTAATTCATTTTCTATATAAAAATCTTTTTTAAAATCCGATTTCAACCAGCTAACCCCACCGCCAATTCTTAATTTTCGCTGAAATGCCACACCTAATCTCACACCCGTTACACTAATAATTTGATTATCAATAAAACTGTTTCTGGATTCCAGGCGCGCATCAATGCTCGATTTGTTGTTAAAGATATCATGCAACGAATCTAAGAACTGCGCACGGCTTAATGCGCAGCAAAAAAACAAGATTATAATGCAGATCTTTTTCATCCTCTAACAAAATTACGTTTATAACTCTTTTTAATACATTGGGTTACTCAATTGTTTCAACAACCTAGTTGTAGTAATTTTAGGAATTGATGTTAGATACACCCATTGAATATTTAAAAGGTATTGGACCACAGCGTGCAGAGGTACTTAAAAAAGAACTAGGTATTTTTATCTATCGCGATCTGTTAACGTATTATCCTTTCAGATATGTTGATCGTACAAAGTTTGTAACTATAAAAGAAATTAAAGACGATGCACAATATGTACAAATAAAAGGTATTGTTGACAGGTTAGAGATAACAGGATTAAAGCAGGCTAAGCGTTTGGTAGTTACACTAAGAGATAACACAGGCACTATGGAACTGGTATTTTTTAAAGGTTATAACTGGATGGCTCAAAAACTACAAACCGGAAAAGAGTATGTAGTGTTTGGAAAACCAACCGAATTTAAAGGCCGCTTTAATTTGGCACATCCTGATATTGATCTGGTAACAGATGATCTGTTAAGCCAGCAGTCTGCCTTTCAGGCTGTGTATAATTCTACCGAAAAATTAAAAGTGCGGGGTTTGGATAGTGAAGGTATTCGCAAAACTATTCGCGCATTAGTAAATCAATTGCAACCGCAACATCTTGAAGAAACATTAAGTGATGAAGTAAAAGAAGATCATAAATTAATTGATCGCTATTTTGCCTTTAAACAAATTCACTGCCCCGAAAACGCACGTCAGTTAAAAGATGCAGAGCTAAGGTTAAAATTTGATGAACTATTTTATATACAACTACGGCTATTAAAATTAAATAAAGTAAGAGCCATAACGGTTCGCGGCTTTGTGTTTAATAAAGTTGGCCCATTATTTAATGAATTTTTTAGTAAGCATTTACCTTTCGAATTAACGAATGCACAAAAACGTGTGTTAAAAGAAATTCGTTTGGATGTTGGCAGTGGCCGCCAAATGAACCGTTTGGTACAAGGCGATGTTGGCAGTGGTAAAACAATGGTGGCTTTAATGAGTATGCTGCTGGCCATTGACAATGGTTTTCAAACCTGTTTAATGGCGCCAACCGAAATATTAGCGCAACAGCATGCCGTTACTTTTAAAGAAGCTTTAAAGGATCTTAATATTGAAATTGCCATTCTTACAGGCTCAACAAAAGCAAAAGAAAGAAAATTAATTCACGCAAAATTATTAAACGGCGAATTAAAAATATTAATTGGCACACATGCTTTGATTGAAGATACCGTACAATTTCAAAATTTAGGATTTGTAGTAATTGACGAGCAGCACCGCTTTGGAGTAGCGCAACGCGCAAAGCTTCGAGCAAAAAATGCCATGTCACCGCATATGCTTATTATGACGGCAACACCCATTCCGCGTACGCTGGCAATGACCTTATACGGAGACCTTGATACCAGTTTAATTGATGAATTGCCTCCCGGCCGTAAACCCATAAAAACTGTACATTTTATGGAGAACCAGCGTTTGCGCGTATACGGTTTTATGAAGGAGCAAATAGAATTGGGAAGGCAAGTATATGTTGTTTTTCCGTTAATTAAAGAAAGTGAAAAAATGGATTATCAAAATCTGCAACAGGGTTATGATAATATTGTTACTGAATTTCCACCACCGCATTACCAGGTAAGTATTGTGCATGGTAAACTCACCAACGAGCAAAAAGATTTTGAGATGCAGCGTTTTGTAAAAGGAGAAACGCAAATAATGGTGGCAACAACTGTTATTGAGGTTGGTGTAAATATTCCTAATGCCAGTATTATGGTAATTGAAAGTGCAGAGCGTTTTGGCCTGTCGCAATTACACCAGTTGCGCGGCAGGGTAGGGCGTGGAGCCGAACAAAGTTATTGCGTTTTGGTTACAGGTTATAAGTTAGGAGCAGACAGCAGGCTAAGAATGGAAACGATGGTGCGCACCAACGATGGTTTTGAAATAAGTGAAGTAGATCTTAAACTTCGTGGTCCCGGCGATATAGAAGGCACTCAGCAAAGCGGTGTTATGGATCTTAAACTTGCTAATCTGGCCCAGGATGGACATATTTTACAATTGGCAAGGCAAGCAGCACAAAGTATTTTAGATGAAGATGTAAACTTTGAAATGCAAAAAAATAAAGTTTACGAACGCCAGTTAACAATGCAGCAAAAGAACCGCCCTAACTGGAGTAAGATAGGTTAAAAATTAAACATTTATTTATTTTTTTGGAGGTCTGAAAGGTAATTTACCCCTGAGATTGTTTTTGCATTTTTATTTCTTAGCTTTAGTTTTGAATTTTATGGTGCAGATTAAAATCTACGAAGAAAAAAAGATCGAGATTCCTGAAGCAATTATTCATTGCAGGGCAGACGGAATTATTCATGTGGGATTTAATGAAAATACGGAAGTGGACGTTGATTTGCAGACAAAATTACTTAAGATGTATCTTGAAATTTGTGAAGGCCAAAAAAGACCTTTTATTTTTTCTGCCATGAACAATGTTACTTTTACAAGAGAAGCAAGAGAAAACTCTATAAAAATAGAACCACAGTATCCTGGAATTGCAACTGCAATCGTTGCCGATTCGGTTGCCTATCGTTTGGTTGCAAATTTTTATCTTAAGATAAATAAACCTAAAACTCCTAATAAGATCTTTAAAGATGTTCCTTCTGCTGTTGAATGGCTAAATGGTTTTGTTAAGTAATTATTCACTTTATGTTTTGCCACTAATTACACAAATCGCCACAAACTCAATTTAACAAAATCAGATTAGTGAATTTTTAAAATAAAACTCACAATGAGTTTTATTTTATGTATTTACACAAATTGAATAAGTTAAAAAATTATTTTCAGTGAAATCCGTAAAATTCGTGGCTATTTTAACTCAACGAAAATTCTACTGCAGCTTTTGAATGTATCAATGCGGTATCAAAAATAGGAATACTTACATCTTCTTTCTTAATTAATAATGGAATTTCGGTACAGCCTAAAATAACACCCTGCGCGCCTTGTTCTTGTAATTTGTTGATAATAGAAATGTAACGTTGTTTACTTTCTTCTTTGATCAATCCTCTTCCCAGTTCTTCGAAAATAGTATAATGTATAAATTCTCTGTCTTCTTCATCTGGTATTATAGCTTCAATGCCCTGATCATTTAATTTGGATGTAAAAAAATCGCGTTCCATTGTAAATTTAGTTCCAAGTAAAGCCACTTTTTTTATATTACTTTTTTTTATTTCGGCAGCAGTGGCTGTTGCAATGTGAATTAAAGGCAAGCCAACTTTTGCTTCAATTCTATCAGCGATCATATGCATGGTATTGGCGCATAAAACAATTGCTTCGGCACCACTATTCTTTAAATGTTCGCAGGCTTCCGACAACTTTTTAAAAGTAGAATCCCAATCATTAGCATCATTGTTCTTTTTTATCTCGGCATAATTAAACGAATAAATAATACAGGTCGAAAAATTCAAACCTCCCAGTTTTTCATTTATTCCTTCGTTAATTGCTTTGTAATAATCTATTGTAGAAACCCAGCTTATGCCACCTATCAATCCTAATTTTTTCATGTTATTTGTTTAAGTAAAATTACAAAACAAACATCTCTAAAAACAAAACTCCCTGTAAACATTTTGTCTACAGGGAGCTTTTAAATTATAGGAAATTATATTTCGATTTAGTACGATGTTTTTAATTCTACACGTCTGTTTTTAGCTTTGCCTGCTGCAGTTTTGTTAGTAGCAACCGGTTGACTTTCGCCGTAACCTATGGCTGTTAAGCGTGATGAAGCAATTCCTTTTGATTCAAGATATGTTTTAACAGTGTTGGTTCTTCTTTGAGAAAGATCCTGGTTGTAAGAGTCGTCGCCATCACTGTCCGTATGTCCTTCTACAGTTAAGTTTACACCATCGTAACGCTGTAAAATAGCTGCAAGGTCATCTAGTTGCGAGTTTGAGATCAATTTTAATTTATCGCTGTTGGTTTCAAAATAAATTTTACTGGCAATAACATTAATTCTTAAGATATCTTCTTTTGCCATTTCTGCACAGCCTTTGTTGGCAATTGTACCTTTAACTGAAGGGCAACGGTCTTCGTTATCTGCAACGCCATCACCATCGGTATCAGGACAGCCTTTGAAAGCTAAGATACCTGCTTTATCCGGGCAAACGTCTTCTTCGTTTACCACACCATCTTTATCATTATCTAAAGTACAACCTGTTGCATCTACTTTGTAACCTGTTTTTGTACCGGGACATTTATCGTCAATATCCACTACACCATCTTTATCATTATCGGGGCAACCGCCCATGTTTATTAGGCCAAATACCTCGGGGCAACGGTCTTCTTTATCGGTAATTCCATCCAGATCTTTATCAGGGCATCCGTTTAAAGAAGTTAAACCTGAAACATCTGCACATTTATCCAGGTAATCGGCAACACCATCACCATCTCGATCTACAGGGCAACCCAAAGCATCTACACCAACACCCGCAGGTGTACCGGGACATTTATCTTTTTTATCAGATACACCATCGTTATCAGAATCTTTCTTTTTACCAAGGTTAAAAGTTAAACCTGCGCTGTGGTATAAAAGCATATCATTATCGCCATTTGCGTTAACGTGATCAATATTATCTGTACTGGTATACAAAAACGATTCCTGTAACCTTAAAGCAACCACAGGCCCCATATTAATTACCAAACCACCGCCGGCGGTTGGTACCGAAAATTCAAAGCGCTCATGCTTAATGGCATAAACAGCTTCGTACCAAACAACGCCTGCACCTGCCATAATAAATGGGCGAATAACCGCATTTGGTTTTGTTAAATAAAAATTCAATAACAAATTAGATGTGTTATGACGCACTAAAAAGTTATTTGGTTTTTCAAGTGTATTTACGGTGTTATGATCAATATAACCAACTTCACCTCTTGTAAATTGTAAAGAAGCATCAAAATGCTTTCCTAAATAGCGGTTAACCGAAAGGCCTGCAAAGCCATAAAAAGCCTGATCTGATCGGTAAAAATCATTTCCAATATCTCCGCTATATTGTATAAGACCTCCGTGGGCGCCAACGCTCCACTTTTTTTCTTCGTTTTGTGAATATGTGGTAAGTGCCGATAAGCCAAGTGCACATATGAGTATTAATTTTTTCATGGGTACTGTGTTTTAGTTTATGTTTTTAAATAAACCTTTAACAGAATTATGCCCATAAAAAAAATATTTTCAATTACCTGGCCTGAAAGCCTTTGTAAATAAGGGTAGCAGAAAAATTATAATTAAAACAAAAAGAAAGTAATGCATGAATTTCGTTTAAAGCTTGCCTCAAAGTGAGGAAGTTAATACATAATAAACCTTAATAGTTAATAGGATTAGGAGTTGTGTTAGCTATTTATAGCCAAGTTTTCTTTTTTCTTTTTTTGTAAGGCTGTTTATGTATGAGGCACAAGTAAGTAATAGAGTAACATAAGCTGTTTTTCCTTCACCAATTATTATATCTCTAACTTCCGAAGCCTGGCAACCCGTTCTGATGATCTTTACTTTATATTTTCCTTTCTGTAGACTTTTAATTGAAACAGACCCTTCTTGATCGGTAGTTAAGATGTGAGTTATGCTATCATTAAGAACGATTGTAATAGATTCAGTGGTTACGTATTGTCTACCATCACCGGATTTTATTCTTTCTTGGATATTTAATTTCAATCCACCTGAAAAAGTTTGGCCAAAAAAATTGGTTGTAATGTAAAGAAAGAATAGTATGATTGTTTTTTTTGGCATTATTATTTTAATTTACCTATTCGCAATTAGCTATTTACTAGTAACTTTTTAATATCCATATTTCTCTTTCCAGAGTTTTTTAAGGTAATTTCTCTGTTCCTGTTCTCGCGCATTATTGCCGGGCTCATAAAATTTGGTGTCGGCAATTTGTTCAGGTAAAAATTCCTGTTCTATAAAGTTATTTTCGTAAGAGTGAGCATATTTATAATCTTTACCATAATTCAAATTCTTCATTAATTTGGTTGGTGCATTTCTTAATTGCAATGGTACAGGCAGGTCTCCCGTTTTGTCAACCGTTGCCATCGCTTCATCAATAGCCATGTAACTGGCATTACTTTTAGCGCTACACGCTAAGTAAGTAACACATTGACTTAATATAATTCTTGATTCTGGCATGCCAATAACATTTACCGCATTAAAGCAATTATTGGCAAGCAGTAAAGCGTTAGGATTAGCATTGCCAATATCTTCGCTCGCTAATATAAGTAATCGCCTTGCAATAAATAAAGGATCTTCGCCACCTTTTATCATGCGTGCCAGGTAATACACAGCGGCATTAGGATCGCTGCCTCGAATGGATTTAATAAAGGCGGAGATAATATCGTAATGTTGTTCACCACTTTTATCATACAGTGCTAAATTTTGCTGTATAACCGTTAGCACTAATTCATTAGTAATTTCAATCTTACCTTCTGCTGCGCTGTTTACAACAATTTCTAAAGCATTCAACAATTTACGGGCATCGCCACCACTAACTCTTAGTAAAGCTTCATGCTCTTTTACTTCTATTGTTTTTGTCTTTAAGAGCTCATCGTTTTTTATGGCATTTGTAAAAAGTTCTATCAACTCTTGCTCTTCCAGATTTTTAAGAACATAGATCTGGCAACGTGATAAAAGAGCGGGAATTACTTCAAAAGAAGGATTTTCGGTAGTAGCACCAATCAACGTTACAACGCCTTTTTCTACTGCTCCTAATAAAGAATCTTGTTGCGATTTACTAAAACGATGGATCTCATCAATAAAAAGAACCGGTTTATTTTGATTAAAAATATTATTGTCTGATGCTCTTTCTAAAACTTCTCTTACTTCTTTAACGCCACTGTTAATGGCACTTAAATGAAAGAAGGGACGTTTTAATTCATTGGCAATTATTAATGCCAGCGAGGTTTTGCCAACACCCGGCGGACCCCAAAAAATAATTGAGGGTAATAAGTTTTGACTGATTGCCTTACGTAAGGCGCTGCCTTGGCCAATAATATGTTGCTGACCAATATATTGGTTCAGGGTTATGGGGCGCATGCGTTCGGCTAATGGTTGCATTTTTGTTAATTATTTTTAACGCTTAAATAAGCAATAATTTCTTATTTTTACGTAAGGGAAAAGTACCAAGATAAAACTGTTTTGCAAGCAGTGTTTATTAAAAACTTTTAAGCTCTAACAACTAAGTTTAAAAAAAGATCATGAACAACAAAAAAATATTTTCACTTTCAGGTTTAACATTAGGTCTGATTTTAATAATGGGCCTGGCATTTAAAGCAGAAAAAGATCCTTTGCACAAGCGTAAGTTCAATATTAATATTACAGAAGTAAAAGATGGTGTTGCCGGTAAAAAATCTGTAATGGACGAAATAGAATTTAAAGACGGAAAACTATTCAGTAATTTTTTGTTTGATAAATATCAATACAAATGGCTTAAATACCGCATTAATAAAGACTCTATTTATACTGATTCAACTGATACAGAAGTTCGCCAGTTAGATGTAGAAGCTACGGTAACGGATGATAAGGATAATACCATTATGATCAATTTCACCAACATTGAATGGGATATTGAGGGTACTATTAAAATGACCAAAAGCGATAAGCCTAAGAAGTTTTATGATTTTGCCGGTCGCGAAAAAGGTGGTAAACCTAAAAAACCAAAAAAAGATAAGAACGGCAATATTATTGATGCGCCAAAAATGGAAGGCGAACAAAAATAACAATGGCCTGTTATTCTTTTAGGTAGTCAAGATCTCAAAATTTATTTAAACACTCTGCTGCTCTTTTAAAATTGTATTTATTTCAATAGATCAATTTTAACATTACTTTTCAAATTCATTTGTAAGGAATTATTGACGTTATCGTATATATCTATAACATTAAGCACGAAATAAATAAATGAAAAAAGTACAAACATATTTTAAATCAGCAGCTACAATAGTTGCAGCAATTTTTTCAATGATGTCATGTACACAGGCATCTAATCCAAACAAAGTAATTATGAATGTAGAAACAAACACAAGCCCTGTAAATATTCACACCAGCAATCAGGGAATGGACACCGCCACTTTTGGTGCAGGTTGTTTTTGGTGTGTAGAAGCAGTCTTTCAGCGTGTGGAAGGCGTTGTAAGTGTAAAAAGCGGTTATGCCGGTGGAACGGTTAAAAATCCTTCGTATAAAGAAGTATGTAGTGGTACAACAGGCCATGCCGAAGTTTGCCAGATCATTTTTGATAAAAGTAAGGTAACGTATGATGTATTATTAGAAGTGTTTTGGAAAACACACGATCCAACCACTTTAAATTATCAGGGTAACGATCATGGTACACAATACCGTTCTGTTGTTTTTTATCATAACGAAGAACAAAAACAATTAGCCGAAAAGTATAAAAAACAAATTAATGATGAAAAGGCTTATCCAAATCCTATCGTAACAGAAATTGTTCCTTATAATAATTATTATGAAGCTGAAGATTATCATCAAAACTATTATAACCAAAATGGTACACAAGGTTATTGCCAATATGTAATACAACCAAAGGTTGAGAAATTTGAAAAGATCTTTAAAGATAAAATGAAGAAATAAAAAAAGCGGAGAGAAACTCTCCGCTTTTTTTGTTTTGCTGTCATTCTGAACTTGATTCAGAATCTCAGCACTCAAAAGAGAACTGAGATTCCGGGTCAAGCCCGGAATGACAGTTGTATTACTTCTTAATTCTCTCTACGTAATCTCCTGTACGAGTATCAATTTTTACCCAATCACCTTCATTAAAAAATAACGGCACACGAATTTCAGTTCCAGTATCCAATGTTGCATTTTTTAATGTGTTGGTTGCTGTATCACCTTTTAAGCCAGGCTCTGTATAAGTGATTTGCGCTTCAATAAAGGTTGGCGCTTCTGCTATAATAGCTTCATCACCTTCAAAGCTTACTTTTACTTCCATACCTTCTTTTAAAAAACGACCGCTATCTCCAAACATTAACATTGGTATGTGAACCTGTTCAAAATTTTCGTTATCCATTACTACTGCAAATTCTCCTTCGGTATAAATGAATTGCATCATTTTATATTCTACACGAACTACTTCTACACTTTCACCACTTCTAAAACGGTTCTCGGTTTGTTTACCATTTTTTAAGTTGCGCATTTTTGCCTGGTAAAAAGCACGTAAGTTACCCGGTGTACGGTGCTGGTACTCCATTATCTGAACTAATTCGCCATTAAATCTGATGATCGATCCTACGTTAATGTCTCCTGTGTCTGCCATGTTTGTATTAATTAAAGATTATAAATTATAGATTAAAAATTATTAAGCATCTGTTTCTACCGAAAGATCATGAACTACACCCATTGCAGAAAATTTATCTATCCTTTGAGTTATTCTTTCTTCAGCATCTATTTTATTTAAAGTTGCAAGATGTTTTAAGATCTCTTGTTTTACGGTTGCAAAAACTGCTTCATGATCGCGGTGCGCACCACCTAAAGGCTCTGCAATTACACCATCAATCAATTTGTTCTTGTTCATATCATAAGAAGTCAATTTTAAAGCCTCAGCAGCCTGCTCTTTAAAACTCCAGCTACGCCATAAAATAGAAGAACATGACTCCGGCGAAATTACCGAGTACCAGGTGTTTTCTAACATCAATACTTTATCACCAATGCCAATACCTAAAGCACCACCACTGGCACCTTCGCCAATAATGATACAAATTACAGGTACTTTTAACTGTGCCATTTCCAATAAATTCTTTGCAATGGCTTCGCCTTGTCCGCGTTCTTCTGCTTCTAAGCCCGGATATGCACCAGGAGTATCAATAAAAGTAACAATAGGTTTGTTGAATTTCTCCGCCAGTTTCATTAAGCGTAAAGCCTTACGGTATCCTTCAGGATTGGCCATCCCAAAACGGCGTATCTGGCGCATTTTGGTATTGATACCTTTTTGCTGCCCAATAAACATAACGGTTTGCCCGTCAATTTCACCAAAACCTCCAACCATTGCTTTATCATCGCCCACAGTTCTATCGCCATGCAATTCCATAAATGTTTTGTTAGAAACAGAATCGATATAAGCCAAGGTGTAAGGCCTTTCCGGGTGGCGGCTTACCTGAACACGTTGCCATGGCGTAAGGTTAGAATAAAGCTCTCTGGTTTTGTCTTTAATATGATTTTCCAGTTCCTTGATCTTCTCGCTTAGGTCAACCTTACTTTTAGAAGCAACTTCTCTAAGCTTGGTAATCTCTTCCTCTAAATCCTGGATAGGTTTTTCAAAATCCAAATAGACCATATTTTGTAAATTTAGTTAGGCTGCAAAGATAAGGTTTTTTAAAAAACCACCATTTTTATTATTAAATCATTAAATTATCGATGTTTTAGAAAATTTTAGCTTAATTTTGACTTATCAAACTTATTTGTTACATATTTCTTATTTCGGTTCTATTCTCTCTTTATGCCAGATTAGAGGTGTGTATCAACTACTTAATTAACCAAAAGTACTACGCTGAGGTACTTTGTGAGAATAAAAAAGAGGCTGAAGATGAGGAAGATTCCTGCTGCCATGGTAAATGTGCTATGGAGAAAGAATTAACAAAACTAGACGAAAAAGAGGAAGATCAGTCGGCAAAAACGCCAAATTCTACCTTTAAAATTACCAAAACTGAAGAAGCGGTGGTAAAGACCATAAAATTTTATTCACCTGCCATTTTTCTTTCTTTAATAAAAACACCTTTTTTAGCTGAGCTAAAAAGTGGTGAATTATCTGTTTTAATAAAACCACCAACCGTATAATTTTTTTAATTTATTTGTTACAATTTATATTAGTATCGTGCGTTTATTACACATCAAGGTATTAACTATTTTTTAGTTAAAGCCTGTTGTTAATGAGTGTATGGTTACTATTATATGGACTATTTTTATTAACTTTATTAATCAAATTATTATACAATGAAAACCATTATAAAATTTATCCCCGTTATATTATTAACAGTATTTATTTCTTGTAAAAAAGATACAAAAGATCCGGAGCCAACACCTGAGCCAACCCCCGTAACGCCAACTTCAGGTACTTTAAAATTAGAGTTCGAGCATATGTTTGATACAGTTGAGTTTAATTTTAATCAAAACTATAAAACAGATAACGGTGACACTGTTAATTTAAATATTTTAAAATATTATATCAGTAACATAGTTATCACCAAAGACGATAATACCACTTTTACGGAGTCGAACAGTTATCATTTAATTGACGTATCAAATCTGTCTTCAACCATTTTAAGCATTGCTAATGTACCGGTAGGAAACTACAAGTCATTATCATTTACTTTGGGTGTAGATAGCGCTCGAAATGTTTCGGGTTCGCAAACGGGAGATCTTGATCCTGCCAAAGGTATGTTCTGGACATGGTCAAGCGGTTATATTATGTTTAAATTAGAAGGTACTTCGCCGCAATCAGGTTCAGCAACAAAAACGTTAACCTATCATATTGGTGGATTTAGTGGCGTTAATAAAGCGCAACGCAATTTTAGTTTTAATTTTGCCTCAACACCTTCAAATATTACAGGAAGCAATTCTCCCTACATTCATTTATCGGTAGATGTTAACGAATTTTTTAAGGCACCAAATACCGTGAGTGTTGCTACCCAATACTTTCAGATGTCGGTAAATGCAGCTTCAAAAAATTACGCTGATAATTATGCCGATATGATAAGCTTTGAACACGTACACAATTAATGAATAAAATTGTAACGATATTTTTTTTATTAGGCGCAGTAATTTTTTCTTCCTGTAAAGTTGACCCAAAAATTATTGAACCTTTACCGGTAGGTAATTTGGCTGAGGTTGTTCCTGATGGATGGCCTCAGCCTAAATATACTTTTAGCATAAATACTATCAGCGAGGATAAATTTGCATTGGGCCGAGCCCTGTTTTATGAAACAATGTTAAGTGCCAATAACACAATTTCTTGTGGAAGTTGTCACCAGCAGTTTGTATGTTTTGCTCATGCTGACCATGCGGTAAGCCACGGTATTAATGATCTTGTCGGAACACGAAACGCTCCTGGTATCTTCAATCTCAACTGGCACCCTTATTTTATGCACGATGGTGGCATTAATCATATTGAGGTGCAGCCATTAGGGCCAATAACAAATACTTTGGAAATGGGTGCGGATATAAACCCTGTTATTGCAAAATTACAGGCCTCCAGTAAATATCGTGATCTGTTTAAAAAAGCCTATGGCTCAGATACTGTTAATACACAAAAAATGTTTCGCGCTATGGCGCAATTTATGGGTTTAATGTACTCTTATAATAGTAAATACGATTATTATAAACGCCAGGAAAATAACGTGGAGTTTACGGATGCTGAATTAAGAGGTTACAACCTGTTTATTGCAAAATGCAGCAGTTGCCATACAGAACCTTTGTTTTCTGATTTTGCCTTTAGAAATAATGGTTTGCCTGTAAATGTTTTTGTTAAAGACAGTGGCAGGGCGCATATAACAGGGTTACCGCAAGATAGGTATAAATTTAAAACACCAAGTTTAAGAAATATCGTAAAAACCGCACCGTATATGCACGACGGGCGTTTTACAACTTTACAACAATGTTTAGACCATTATACAAATGGAGTAACTAATTTAACCAACCTCGATCCTTTATTACAAAATAACGGTTTGCAGCTTTCAGCAAATGATAAACAAGATATTATTGCGTTTTTGCATACCCTTACTGATTATAAATTTTTAGGCGATAAACGTTTTGCCGATCCAAATTTTTAAGCCATGAAAAAATACATTATTTATAGTTTGCTTTTAAGTCTGTTTTTTGTTTCCTGCAAAAAAAATGAATTAGGTGGTAAGGCCGAAATTAAAGGTCAGGTAAAACACCATGCAAAAGTAATTCCAAATGCAACCATTTATATAAAATTTGGTGCAAAAGAATTTCCTGGCACAGATGTTTCTGTTTACGATAAAACCGTTACATCAGATGCTGCAGGTAATTATACAATAAAATGCTATAAAGGCGATTATTATTTGTATGCTGTAGGTACAGATTTGGATGTGCCGCCACCAAGTATTGTAAAAGGCGGCACGCCTATCAATATCAGAAATAAAGAAGTAGTGGAGGCAGAGCTGGCCGTAACAGAATAAATTAGTTCAATTTGTATAATGGTTAATTTAATTATTAACCATTTATGAATTTTTTTAGAATAGTATTTTTATTGTTTTTTAGTATGCCTGTTTTAGCCTGCGATCTATGTGGCAGCTACATGGGCATTACACCTTACGATAACCAAAGCCAGTTAACGTTATTGCACCGTTACCGTGTATTTAACGGCTATCGTAACTACCAGCAAGCATCACGTTTTTTAATTCCCGGTGCATATAAAACCATGCACGATCCTTCTATCATAGCCGGAGATTCTGCAACTGAAATAAAAGAGCATTCGAGCAAAGATTATGAAACTTATAAAGTAATTGAATTGCGTGGAAAATACTTTTTGCATTCGCGTTGGGAAATGAATTTTATTTTGCCGGTGCAACAAATTAAAACAAAATATGATGAGGACAAGAATATTAACTCCGGTATTGCTGATGCATCTTTGTTTTCAGGCTATCATCTTATAAAAAGATTGAAGGGATACACCACAAAACAACGCATGATAATTGGTGCAGGGGTTAAATTACCACTAGGCATTTCAGATAAAAAAAACACCGAAGATCAACGCATGCAATTACTAAATCAAAACGGTACAGGCAGTTTTGATCATTTTTATTATCTCAATTACATGTTAAGTCAAAAATGGTGGGGAGTAAATGCCAATTTTATCTTTAAATTTAATGGAACCAATAAGTATAAAGAACAGTATGCCAACTCCTATAACCAGATAGTGAGTTTGTTTGCAAAAGTGGAAATTAAAGAACTTTCTTTATATCCTGCTGTATTTATGAATTATGAGTATTGTAAAGGATTGTATGTAAATAAGGATCTTGAGAAAGGTACAAATGTAAATGTATTGTTAATGGGACCATCTGTTGATATTAACTACAAAAGCTTTGTATTAAATACTTCTTACCAATTCAATACATACGAAAGAGTGTCGAGTCAAAGTTTATCAAACGCAGGTAGGTTTGTGATAGGGCTAACCTATAATTTTGCACAGAATAAATATTTAATAAAAAACAAAGATTAATTTATTTTGTTTTTAATATTTACAATAACTTAGTAAATGTCATTTCGACGCCAGGAGAAATCTCTTACAAAGATCCTTCCTATCGTCAGGATGACAAGTTTATTTTGGGGTTAAAATTTTTAAAATAATTGTTTTGTCGGTTAAAATTACATTTTTAGGTACAGGCACATCACAAGGTGTGCCAATTATTGCATGTGAATGCGAAGTTTGCACAAGTGCAGATAAACGTGACAATCGTCTACGTTCTTCCATTTTAGTGGAAACTGAAACTACACGTTTTATTATTGATTCAGGACCTGATTTTCGCCAGCAATTATTACGCGAAAAAGTAAAACGTTTGGATGCAGTTGTATTTACGCACGAACACAAAGATCATATTGCAGGATTGGATGAGGTAAAAGCGTTTAACTTCATCAATAAAATGGTGATGCCTGTGTATGCTACAAAACGCGTGCAACAGGCTTTACATCGCGAGTTTGCCTATATTTTTTCTGAAGAAAAATACCCGGGTATCCCCGAAATTAATGTGATCGATTTTGACAATGAGCCTTTTTATATTGGAAATATTTTATTGCAGCCAATAAACGTTTTGCATTATAAATTACCTGTAAAAGGATTCAGGATAAATGATTTTGCTTATATAACAGATGCTAATTTTATTTCTGTTGAAGAAAAAGAAAAATTAAAAAATTTAAATGTTTTGGTTTTAAATGCTTTAAGAAGAGAGCCACACATTTCGCATTTCACGTTTGAAGAAGCAATAGAATTAGTAAAAGAATTAAAACCCAAAAAAGCGTACCTCACGCATATTTCGCATCAGTTAGGAATCCATGTGGAAGTTTCAAAAGAACTGCCGGGCAATATTGAGCTAGCTGTTGATGGGTTGCAATTGATCATTTAATTTTAGGAGAAGGAACACAGATAACACTGATTTAACAGGTTTACACAGAAAGAATAGATCTGTGGTTCATCTGTTTTATCTGTCAAATCTGTGTTCCATCACGTTTTGTTATTTTTCCTGCAGTATTGAGTTTAGTATTTTCTCAATTTCTTTTCCTCTTGTAAGCGCCATCATATGAGATCCTTTTTTTACTACAATAGTTGGCTTTGTTTTGCGAATGGGTAAAGTATGATCTTTAGTGCCATGAATATGAATGATAGATCGGTTATATGTTTTTTTATTCCACCTAATGATCATATTCACGCTTCTTTTTAAAAACTTCGGATCTTTATTTTTAAGCATGCTTTTAAAAGTGGCTTTATTTTTATTCCTGTCGGGCTCAACAATCGGTTGCAGCATTCTGGCGCCAAATTTTATAGCGCCTTTCGGAAAAAGTTTGTAGATAGGAATGGTTTTTTGAAATCTGTAACGAAACGGAAGTTCATTCCTGCATTTGGCGCTAGAAATAATGATCACTTTTTTTGGATGCGACACATCTGTTAATTCAGAACAAAGCATGCCGCCTAACGAAACACCTATAAAACTATAATTACCTGTAGTATCAATTTGTTCTTTTAACAGTAATGCATATTCTTTCATGGTGGTTCCTTTTTTTGGAACCGGGTATAAAATATTTACGATCTTGTAGGTAGAATCGAACCGGATGTTTGAGAAGATACGCTCATCAGAACCTTGTCCGGGAAATAGATAAAGAACAGGATCCTGAGCGTTAAGCGTTTCTTGTATTAGAAAAAGACTCATAAACGCACAGAACCTGATCATTAAATTATATTTTAGGGGGTAGAACACAGGCTTTACAGATTTGACGGGTAATCACAGATAAAAAATCTGTGGATGATCTGCTTGATCCGTAAGATTAGTGTTCCATCACGGAAATGAAATTAAAATTTAAAAAAGAAAAAAACAACCGCAGCCCATTCTTTTTTAACACCACCCGCGTGACCTATTGTAGAATGAGAAGAGTTCTCAACTGTACCGTTATCTTTTACATAACCGATGGTTGAATGTGAAGAATTTTCAACTGTTCCGTCACTTTTTACATACCCCACGGTACTATGGCTGCTATTTTCAATAGTACCATTGCTTTTAATGTATCCAATGGTTGAATGCGAAGAGTTCTCAATCGTTCCATCGCTTTTAATATAGCCTTTTGTAGAGTGGCTGCTGTTCTCGATGGTTCCGTCAGATTTTACATAACCTGTTGTTGAATGACTGCTCGATTCAATAGTTTGTGCCTTAGCTCCAAAAGCCAAACCAAATAATGCAATTGCTAATATTTTTTTCATTTTTATTAATTTAAACTGAAAGATACATAAATTTGTAATATGGCAGAAGATCTTAAATTAACAGCAACTACAAAAGAAGAAAAGTATAAAGAACTTATTCCTCAAATAAGCGCATTGAAAGAAGGTGAAAAGGATAATATTGCCAATATGGCAAATATTTGCGCGGCACTTAAATTTGGAATGAACTTTTTTTGGGTTGGATTTTATCTTGTTAAAGAAGATCAACTTGTTTTAGGGCCGTTTCAGGGCCCTGTTGCCTGCACCCGCATTAATTTAGGTAAAGGTGTTTGTGGAACCAGCTGGCAAAAAAAGGAAATAATTATTGTAGAGGATGTTGAAAAATTTCCGGGACATATTGCCTGTAGTTCGTTAAGCAAAAGTGAAATTGTATTGCCTTTGTTTGATGCTCAAAAAAATGTTATTGCTGTTTTTGATGTAGATAGCGATGAATTGAATTCTTTTGATAAAACAGATGAATTGTATCTGAATAAAATAATTAATTTACTGAAATTTTAATTTTGTATGGATAAGGCACAGGCAGAAGCAAAGATAAAACTGTTATCGGATGAAATAGAAAAACATAATTATAATTATTATGTAAATGATGCACCAACAATAAGCGATTTTGAATTTGATAAATTGCTGGAAGAATTAATTGCACTCGAAAAACAATTTCCTGAATTTTTGTTGGCAACTTCTCCAAGTCAACGTGTTGGCGGTACAATTACCAAAACTTTTAAAACGGTTAAGCATAAATATCCGATGTTGTCGCTATCCAATAGTTACAGCACCGAAGATATGATCGATTTTGATCGTAAAGTACAAGAAGGATTGGGGCTGCAGCAGAATGATCTTTTTGCTTCCAACACTGTTCAATACGTTTGCGAGTTAAAATTTGATGGCCTATCTATTGGCTTACATTATAAAGATGGAGAATTTGTGCAGGCTATTACACGTGGAGATGGTGTGCAGGGAGATGATGTAATAACCAATGCAAAAACAATTCGTTCTATTCCATTAAAATTAAAAGGCAATTATCCTTCTTCTTTTGAAATTCGCGGCGAGATTTTTTTGCCAAGAAATGTTTTTGATCAGATCAATAAAGAGCGTGAAGAGATAGGTGAACCACCTTTGGCAAACCCGCGTAACGCAGCCTCCGGTACTATGAAAATGCAGGACAGCGCAGTTGTGGCCAGTAGAAAACTGGATTGTTTTGTGTACTATATGTTGGGTGAAGAAGTACCTTTTAAAAGTCATTTCGAAAATTTAAACGCTGCAAAAAGCTGGGGCTTTAAAACAAGCGAACATTCTAAACTTTTAAATAATATAAATGAAGTTTTAGAGTTTATTGAATATTGGGATAAAGAACGTTTTAAATTACCTTTTGATATTGATGGTATTGTTATAAAAGTTAACGATTACAAACAACAATTACAATTAGGCTTTACGGCAAAATCGCCACGCTGGGCAATAGCCTATAAATTTAAAGCAGAACAGGTTTCAACTGAATTATTAGATATTACTTACCAGGTAGGCCGCACAGGAGCTATTACGCCGGTGGCCAATTTAAAGCCGGTGCCGTTAGGGGGAACAACCGTAAAGCGTGCCTCACTGCACAATGCGGATATCATTGAAAAATTAGATGTGCGTATTGGCGATTTTGTTTTTGTGGAAAAAGGAGGAGAGATCATTCCAAAAATTATTGGTGTTGATCTTACAAAACGTAAACCAAATACAGAAGCAACTAAATATATTACCAACTGCCCTGAGTGTGGTACATTATTAAAACGTAATGAAGATGAAGCCAATCATTTTTGTCCTAACGATATGGGTTGTCCGCCACAGGTAAAAGGCCGTATGGAACATTTTGTTGGGAGAAAAGCGATGAACATTGATAGTTTAGGGGGAGAGACAATCGGACAATTATATGATGCAGGCTTAATAAAAAATATTGCTGATCTGTACGATCTTAAAAAAGAACAATTATTGCCTTTGGAAAGAATGGCTGAGAAATCTGCCAATAATTTGATCGAGGGTCTGGAAGCCAGTAAACAAGTACCTTTTGAGAGAGTGTTATATTCTATTGGTATAAGGCATGTTGGTGAAACAACTGCCAAAAAAATTGCCAAAAAAGTAAAATCGTTAGATGTTTTAATGAGTCAATCAAAAGAACAATTGTTAGAGACCGATGAAGTGGGGGAAGTGATAGCAGAGAGTATTGCTGATTTTTTTGCGAATAACGAAAATAGAACTATTATTGAGCGCTTAAAAAAGGCAGGTTTACAATTTGAATTAAGTGCAGAACAACAAGAGGCCGGAGGTGATAAATTAAAAGGCCTTACTTTTGTAATAAGTGGCGTATTTAATAATCACAGTCGCGATCAGTTAAAAGATATGATCGAATTTAATGGTGGAAAAAATTCCGGTTCAATAAGCGCAAAAACTTCTTTTTTATTGGCAGGCGATAACATGGGACCCGAAAAATTAAAGAAGGCAGAAAAATTAAATATTAAAATTATCAGCGAAGATGATTTTGTGGCCATGTTAACTAAGTAGGCAATACCTGGGTCATTCCGGCCTTGAGCCGGAATCTCAGTTCTTAGCCTATATTAGAACTGAGATGCTGAATCAAGTTCAGCATGGCAATATTAAGAAATCGTTTAAATAATTAATTCAGCAGCGGCTGTTTTTCAGTTTGTAATTCTTCGTGTGGAATAATCGCATACATGCGTGAAACAAATTCTTTACTCAGATCTTCCTGCTTAAATTGTTGAGCAACCCCTGTCAAACTTTTCATAATGGATTTTGCCTGTTCAATTTCCCGCAGGTATGCCATTCTTCTTTTCGAATTTTGTGAATTATAAATTTTAAGATCGCTTTCGTAAATATCAAATAATTGTTTAGAGAGCGAGTTTGCCTTTTCAGTTTCACCCAATTGATAATAACCAATACAAATATTATAAATACCGGTATCAAATGGCACATTCTCATCAGGCATTTTTTGCAGACATTTATCTAATATGTCTTTTGCTTTTTTATTCTCTCCTTTATTTATAAGTGCTCCTGCTAAAACACCCA
The DNA here is from genome assembly GCA_032229505.1 of Bacteroidota bacterium. GTDB lineage: Bacteria > Bacteroidota > Bacteroidia > B-17B0 > Aurantibacillaceae > Aurantibacillus. The sequence continues at coordinate 132,897 of JAVTWD010000092.1, read as the reverse complement.
TTTGCATGCGCATAAAACCCGAAGTGCGCAGACAATTTTCATCCAGGTTAATTCCTTTTTTATCCATACCGCCCCATAAATATTTGTTCATTATATTATCGTACATAACATCTGTATTTACTCTGCCGCCCTGCATTTCTTCCATCTCATTTTGTTTTATAGGTACAAAACGATAAGCAAACCCTTCTAACTGTAAATATTTTCTTAAACCAACACAGGTTTCATCTGCCTGTGAGGTAAAGTAAATAGGCCTTTCCCAATTATTATTGGCAATAAGATCTAATACCATAATATCACTTTTGCTAATATAATTCCGGCTTCCAAGATCCCAGGTAATTTTTTTAGCAATGCGAGGCGTGTCTTTCTCACTTACTACTTTATTTTTTATGACGCTTTCAGTATCAACGTCCAGGTAAAAATTCTTTGAAGGAAGAATATCTATTAGCTCGCCACCATTATCCATTTTTTTAAGTGGATCATCACTTATTAAATAGGTCATAGCATCTTTTAAATTAACACTTGCCGGATTTCTTCCGTCAATTATTGCTAATTCAAGTTTATTGGCTTCCAGTTTTTCTTCAGGAATGGTAAATGGTACCGGCTTACTTAAATAAGCTGCGCGACGCGATTGTTTAATGAACCAATCTGTACTTAACAGGCTTAAGCATATTACACGTACATCTGTTCTTATACCTTCCACTTCCTGTGCATACCATAAGGGGAAAGTATCATTATCGCCATTGGTAAATAAAATAGCATTGGGTGCACAGCTTTGCAAATAATCATAAGCACTATCGCGCGATAACGTTCTTAAGGCACGGTTATGATCGTTCCATCCTTCTTTAGCCATTATGCCCGGAACAATTAAACTTAAAGCTGTAACACCCACAATAATTTTTAAGGTTTTACTTTTTTTACTGATAAGATCGTGTAAAAATAAAACTCCAAATCCTATCCAAATGGCAAAAGCATAAAAGCTGCCAACGTAGGCGTAATCACGCTCCCGTACCTGGTAAGGTGATTGATTTAAGTAAACAATAATTGCCAGGCCGGTCAATAAAAATAAACAAAGTACTATCCATGCATCGGGTTTACTGCGTTTAAAATGAAAGATCATTCCTAATAGACCTAAAATAAATGGAAGTGCATAAAAGTGATTTGTGGCAAAATTATTTTTATCGCGGTGAATTACCTGTGATGTATCTGTATCTAATTTAAGATCATCAATAGCTTTAATACCCGTTAACCAATTACCTTCCATGTTATTTCCCGTTAAACCTTGTACATCGTTTTGGCGACCAATAAAATTCCAATAGAAATAACGTAGGTACATATAATTTACCTGGTACCTTAAAAAATAAATAAGGTTAGATGCAAAGGTTGGTACTTCAAGAGTTTCCGGTTCGCCATTGCCATTTTCAGAAATTTTTGTGCGATGGTGCTCGCTTACATTTCCCCAATATTTATAACCCGACACATGAGCTGCTTGTTGGTTACTATACATGCGTGGAAATAGCGTACAAAAATCTTTATCATATTTTGGAACTGAATTTTTTTTAGAATCTATTATCTTATAGTTGTTTTTTGTTTTGTCTTTTGCATATAAAGGATCGCCGCTGCCATATTCATTTCTGGATAAAGTAGGAGCATTGTAAAATTGTCCGTATAATAGAGGAGGGGCAGCACCATATTGTTCGCGCAATAAATAGGCTAACATATTTGGTGCATTTTCAGGATCGTTCTCATCCATGGGTGTATTAGCCTGCGAACGAATAACTAAAACAAAAAAAGAAGAATAACCAATTAGTAAAGTGGCAAAACTTAAAAACACAGCATGCAATGTAACGGTTTTGGTTTTAAATTTGTGAATAGCATAAATTATTGCACCTAACATTAATAAGCGTGTAAACATACCGCTGCCGCTCGGTGCAGCAATCACAGATAGTATAGAAAAAAGAATAGCTGAATAAAATCCTGCCTTATAGTATTTTTCTTTTTTATTAAAAGTATAAGCAATTAAAAAAACGAGAGAACAGAGCAGTAGTAAAAAATAAATAATTGTACCGGCACTAAAACCAAAATGTAATTTATTGGTAAAGAAGACTTCGTAATCACTCACAAATTTTACAATTTTTGGAATAAGAAGGTCTTGTACGAACACCAATACAGCTAAAGAAGAAATACCTGCAATTAAAAAACCTTTACGGCTGGATTTGTATTTTTTATAATAGATCACAAAACAAATAGCCGGTATAGTTAGTAAGCTTAACAGATGCACACCAATTGATAGCCCTATGAGGTAGCTTATTAATATTAGCCAGCGCAAAGCCGATGCGGGATCACCACTGTCTTCTTCATCCCATTTTAAAATACACCAAAATACCATGGCGGTAAAAAGAGAAGAAGTTGCGTATACTTCACCTTCAACCGCGTTAAACCAAAATGTATCTGAAAATGTAAAGGCTAATGCGCCAACGATACCTGCCATAATGATGGCATATTGTTGTGAAAAAGTTAATTCGTTTGTTTTTTTACGGTATAATTTTAAAGATAAACGCGTGATCGTCCAGAATAAAAACAAGATGGCAAAAGCACTGGCCATTGCGCTCATTACATTTATCATTAAGGCTGCTTTTGCAGGATCTGTTCCCCCAAAAAGTGTAAATACTCTACCCATCAACATAAAAAAGGGCGCCCCCGGTGGATGACCGACTTCTAAGCGGTAAGAACAGGCAATGTACTCGCCACAATCCCAAAAACTTGCAGTTCTTTCAATAGTGATGCAATAAACAATGGCTGCAATGGCCCAAATAAGCCAGCCCGTAAGGTTGTTAAGTTTTTTAAATTCCATAGCAAAGTAAGGGATAGTACCCTGATCAAATTGCTATTCCGGCTTTTTTAATGAAGTTCGACAGCTTTAACCTTTTTTTACATTTTGGCTTTTTGAATAAAAGTATTGTCCTGAAGCTGCGTGTATTTTATAGAGTCAGTATATTGATAATAACTATCCATAAAGTTTTGTACTGTTTTTGCATTCTCTTTTGGTGGACTGAAAATAGAAATGAATACTATAATAGCACAAGCGGTTGCAAGAGTATTATAAATGAGAGGTTTAGCTTTTACTAACCAATGCGTAACAGGAAATAGTTGTTTTATATCAGTGGCAATTTTTTGTAACAGAGATTGATCGGTGATCTCTTCTTTTGCACTATTTGAAGAGATTCCAATAATATTACTAAGTATCAGGGCAGAGGTATTTGTGTATTCGGCAATTTTTAAGATGCGTTGCTTAAAATCAACGGCGTTTAATTCAGGCGCTTTACATAAAGCCAGTTTGTAGAGGCCTTCTAAATTGCTATTCAATAAAACACAAACTTCTTCTTTCGTTTTGTTTTCACGAACGATCAATTGCTCCAGATAATAAGCCATAAAGTTCTTATCCAAAACCAATTTATTGTATGTATTTTCAAATAATTTAAGTTTATTCATTTGCTCTTAACTTTCTGCGTATTACTTTATCTATTCTGTCTTTTTGTTTTTTTATTTCCTGTTTTTGTTCTTCCGGTGGCCGGTTTTCTATTCCCAGTAGCTTTGCATATTCGGAGCTTCTTCGTTCTCCGGCCAGCATTAACTGGGCAATTTCTATATCTGTATCGTTGGCAAACAGGATCTTTAATTTTTTATATAAAATTTCAATATCCTCTTTATTAATTAAATTGTCTATAGGATCTAATTCTTCATCTTTTATACTATTCCCGTTTTTTTCTTCAAGTTCGACAGATCTCAGAATATTTTTAGTTTGTCTTTTATATTTTTCCCATTCATTTTTCAGATCGCCTTCAGCATCCATTATTAAAAATCGTTCTAACGTTTGTTTTTCGGGGTCATATCGCCCGGGGTCTCTAAAATATTTTAGAAATGTATCGGTAACAACATCTATTATTAATGTTTCATTTTCTTTAAAAATAATCTTATTGAAAGCTAAAACCTTTTCATAGATCAGCTCGTAATACTCATCGCAAAATTTGGCAAAGGCAAGATCATCTCCTAAAAGCAGGGCTTTGTGTATTTCTTTTTCTTTATCGCTTGCCTGGGCCATTAAATAAATTTATTTTATCAAATATTTAGCGAAAAAACATATTAAGAACATAAAAAAATGCCAAACAAATATAATTTCTTATTATTTTGTATCAATAGTGTTAACTAAAATTGGGGAATGATAATTTTTCCAATTAATGGAAAAGGTAAATTGGGATATTTTTATGTAGAACAAAAAGTAAAAATTACTATATTTAAAAATAGTAAAAATCTGCTTAATTAATTTTGCTAAACGAAGAATTTATATTTCTGGTTGCTGACGATGATCCTGATGAACATTATTTGATACATAATGCCATTCAGGAAATAAACCAATCGGCAGAGATCCATTCTGTATTTACAGGTTTTCAATTATTTGAATTTTTATTTAATAAAGGCATGTATGAAGAAGTTCAAAATCCTTTACCACATGTTATTATTGCAGATATTAATATGCCTATATTAAATGGTTTTGATGTAATTAAAACTGTAAAAGAAACCGAACAGCTAAATGATATCATTATCTACATCCTTACAACCAGTGCGCGCGAAGAAGATAAAATAAAAGCCCTGTCATTAGGAGCCGATGGCTATTATACAAAGCCTAATAATTTTGAAAAACTAAAAGAGATCATGAAAGAGATCGAATCTAAGTTAAAAAAATAAGTGTTTTATAAATTGAACCTAAGGTCTACTTTTTCTTTTACCTCTTCTTTAAAAAAGATCAATCCAAAATAAAAAGTGTCAATACTTAAAGTAACCGCGGGATGCTTTTTTATCTCTTGCCAGGCACTTGTCATTTGAGGGCTCCAATAAATATCGTCAAAAATAAGAACAGTATTATTCTGCTTTTTTTCTAAAGCCAGTTTAAAATAGTTTAATGTAGCTTCATAAGTATGGTTACCATCAACATATAAAAGATCAAGAGAATTTAATTTATTTAATAATTCAGGTAAAGCCGAATCAAAATTGGCGTTAATAAACTTAACATTATTAACCTGGTTTTTTTTAATGAGATCTTCGGCAAACATTACAAGACTTTTACTGCCTTCTATACTTACTACTTTACCTGTTTTATTTGCCTTTGCCATATATAAAGTATTTAGGCCAATAGATGTTCCCAATTCTACACTGTTAGTGCAGTTTAAAAAATTAATAAGCTTGTAAAGTATTTCTGATTGTTTAACGGTGCTTATTCCTTTGCGCGCGATCTCATTTATTTTTCTTTTATTGGAATGAAATGTTTTAGAACCCGCGCCAAGGTCTTCTATGACAAGCTCTGTTGAATCTGCTAAAAGTGAAGTTCTTATTTTTTTCAACTCATCAAAATCATAAAAATGATTGGTGTTATAAAATACCTCTTCGCATAATTGATAGGCAAAAGGCGAATGAACACCATGTCCATTACGTTTAGCAATAAAATAATGTTTAATGTAGTTTTTTATCTGGTGAAAATTAATCGCCATTGCACACACAAAATAAATTCTTTTTTACTTCTGTTGTTTTATAGTCCGGCAAATTTATTTTTTCCATATAATACAAATTAAGCATATTCATTTTTTTATCCGGATGTTCTTTATTCCATTTTTTAATGATATAGCGGCAATATTGTGGACGCAGAAATGTATAATTATCATTCTGCATATTTTCTGCCAACTTTCGCCAGCGGTCACTTTTATACATTGATACAATATGCTCAGGCTTTTTATAATCCACATAATCATTATCTCTGTAAAGATCATACTGTCTGCCAATAGAATCCATGCCATGATAAACGAACCAGCCGTCTTTTTTTAAAATGCTGGGCGAGAACATACCCCAGTACTGATCTAACCTGAACGCATTTACCGGATACCAAATTTCTTTTCTTAATTCGTACCCAAACCAGTTAACCGCACTTAAATTAATAATAAGGCTAATTACAATAACAATTATACAAATGCTATTGCAAATATAATTTAGAGGCGATGTTCTTTTAATACTTAAAATAATAGTTTGCTTTTTTAATTTAAAAGCGGCATCTATTTTATCCATTATCTTTTTTGGCAACAGACCAATAGCTGTAACCATATTGATGATAAAGAACAAGCCAACATATAAAGTTAAGCCAATACCCGTGTGAAGAATTACGATCAGTATAAAAGCTATCCATCTTAAAGTGCTTTTTTTTGAGGGCCATAAAATTAAAACAGGTATGGCCAATTCTATAAAAAAAACCAACCAGGTCACTAATTTCATAAGCGTAGGAAATTGATAGAGCAGATCGCCGGCAGGCAAACGTAACTGCTCTAAACTTAAAGCATAATAAACTGCACTGCCGTCTGAACGCCATTCAGGACTGGTTTTTAAGCTTACCGTAAAAAAATAGACTGAGCTTAATAATAATAAGTAACCAATATTAGCGGTTATATTTTGTTTTAAAGGAATAGCTGTTTTTTTTGCATCATAAGAATAACACGCGTGCCATGGTAAGAATAATCCCCAAAATAATACCAGGCGTAAAAGATCGTCACCTGATTGTTGTACAAATAAATTACGGTTGTGTAATGAAATTGTAAGTAGCCAAACAATGATTGTAGAAAATTTTGTTTTGTAGCCGAACAATAAAAAAAGCGCGAAAATAAAATGTAAAATAAAAAGCGAAAGCACCCATGAGTACGATCCGCTTAATTCGTGCAGACTCCAGTTACCGGGCTTCCAGCCAAAATTATGAATGAGCTTAGTTGGCCATAAACCATCATCGGTATAATGCGCTGTAAGATCTGCACCGCGAATTAAAAGATCGGTAATAACAACACAGGCAATTCCAATACGCAATAAGGCAAGTGCTCTCAGGTCAAGCGAATAGCTTTTTGTAATATAAAAGAGTATTTTTTTTAATTGATAGATAGTGTAAAAATAAAAAAAGCAGGCCAAAGCCTGCTTTTAAATAAAAATAAAATAAATTTATTAGTTACAACCTAAGTTACCGCTAACGCCAACTGTAGGAAAGTTAAAGTTTTGTTGCGTACATAAAACACCCGAGAAAGATGCATTAATAGCTGTTGTAGTAGTATTAACCACTACCTGACCTGTTTTACCATACCAAACAATACCTGAAGGTTGGTTAGGTGCGTTAACAACTGTCATAGCACAAGATTGAGGGCCCGGACTTGATGCAATTGCATAAGTACCTGAGGTAGGAGGAAATAAAAAGCTTAAAGTAACATCAATACCACCGTTAATACCTTTTAAAGTAATGCTGTTGGTTGAACTACATGTTGGATTGCTCCAGCCTGCACCACCAACCAATAAACTTGAATTTTGCGTAGCAGGATTAGTTAAAGTGGCAGTTCCTGTAACGGTTTGGTTACCTACATTTGGGTTACCACCTGTTCCTGTAGCATCTTCTTTATATGTTGGTGTAATTCTATTATCGTCTTTTTTCTTAGAACATGAAAAAATTAAACTTGCAGTAAGTACTGCAAAACCCGAGATAATTAAAAACTGTTTTTTCATTTTGAGAAGTATTATATCCAAAAATAGTGAAAATGCCCGAATTTGGCAAATTTTTAGTGTCTAAAATGAGTGAATGGTGTCTTTGGGCTAATAAAACGTTTTTTTCATGATAAAATGTTGCTTTAAAAGCGGACTAACCCTGTAACGATCTTCCTCATAAAAATCTTTGAGGCCCGTTAATTCTTTTACAATTAAAGGTATTCCTAATTCATCTGCCCATTTTAAAAGTCCTTTAGGGTAATTAACGCCTTTGGTCATGGCCATATCAATGTCATCGCGCGATGCTACTTTTAAATACAAGGTATCTGCTGCTTCATTTATCAGCATAAACAAGATCCTTCTTACAATATTTTTACCCATTTCAATATCTTTTACGGGCTCGTTTATTTTAGCATCGGCAGCATAATTATAAAAGCCACGCCCGCTTTTTTTACCTAAAAAACCTGCTTCCAATAAACGTTTTTGTGATAAGGCCGGTTTAAATTTAGGATCAAAATAAAATTGTGTCCAAACCGTTTCAGTTACCACATAATTTACATCATGACCTATCAGATCCATTAATTCGAAAGGACCCATTTTAAAACCGCCAATTTCTTTCATAGCCCAATCAATAGTTGGCATATCGGCAATACCTTCTTCATAAATACGTAAGGCCTCACTGTAAAAAGGGCGGGCCACGCGGTTAACAATAAAGCCGGGAGTATCTTTTGCAATTACAGTTGTTTTGCCCCAGCCATCAATTAAATTTTTGCAGGCAGAAGTAATACTTGTATTTGTTGCAATGCCGGGAATGATCTCAACCAAAGGCATTAAAGTTGCCGGATTAAAAAAGTGAATGCCTATAACGCGTTCGGGCTTGGTGCAGGATGAAGCGATGGAAGTAATGGATAAAGAAGAAGTGTTGGATGCCAATACGCAGTCTTCTTTTACTAACTTTTCAAGTTCTGAAAAAACAGATCGTTTTATTTCCAGTTTTTCTACAATGGCTTCAATAATTAAATTACAAGCCGCCAGATCAATTAAAGCAGCAACAAAATTAATGTTAGATAGAATAGATTGCTGTGCCTCTGATGTGATCTTTTGCTTTTCGACCAGTTTTGCTAAGGAAGTTTTTAAATTGCTTTCTGCTTTTGTAAGCGAATCTTTATTGTTATCGTAAACAATAACTTTGTGGCCGGCAGTGGCAGCAACCTGTGCAATGCCGCCTCCCATGGCGCCGCTACCAATAACGCCTATTATAGAATTTTTTGTGAACATAAACTTAAATGTAGAATGATGTGATACCAGAACCAGATCTAATCAATAATTAATTTTTTTCTTAATTTATCTTTTCCAATTTCTATCTCAACAATATAAAGCCCTCTTGTAAATTCGTTCAAATTTACTTTTGCTTTATCGTGATTGTTTTTACTATTGGCAACTAAGCGCCCTAAATTATCATAGATAAAATAATTAAAAACAGCACCTGAGTATTCAATAGTAACATTGTTTTTTGCCGGGTTAGGATAGATGAGTAAAGCTTCATTAGAAACAGTTATATTTTGTATTCCTGTTGCAAAACCAATACAGGCAGTGGTATATGATGAACAGCCATTTGCATCTTTAGTGGTAACTGTATAACAACCTACTGCCAGATTATTGGCTGTTGCAGCGTTTCCACCCGTTGGCGACCATGTATAAGTGTAAGGTGCAGAACCACCTGTTGCATTTACCGAAGCAATGCCATCAACACAAGCACCGCAAGACGCATTGGTTAAGCTGGCAACTGCCGTAATACCTGTAACGTTTACTGTTTTTGTTGTCATAACAGTTGTACTTGTATTATTAGCTGCTAATAAGGTTATGGTATGAATGCCGGGTGCGTTAAAAGATACACTCGGGTTAGCTGCATTTGAAGTAGCAGGCGTACCGCCAGAAAATGTCCATGTATAAGTAATAGATGAAGTGCTTGTATTTACCATACTAATACTTATACCTGTGCAGGTTGTAGTTGGTGTATTAAAGCTTGGCGCAGGATTTTGGTATAAGTTCGTTTTCAGCATAAATAAACCATTGCGTTGATCGCATGCAAAAATGTTCTTGCTCGGAAAGTAGGGGTAAGATCCCCATTGACCATCGTAATCATCGCCGGTCCAATCGTTATTGTTACCGCCACCTTGATAATACGTATCAAAATAACCCACCAATGTTGGAGTAGATGGCGAAGCAATATTGTACAATTGCAAACCATCCTGGTAACTACTCATAAAACATAAAGAGTTGCTCACCATAAAAGGATTGTGCGGTGTAGTTTGCGTGAATTGATTTGTAATGGCCAATACCTGTATATTAGCAGGGTTGCTCACATTAGCTACTTTAATCGGTTTGCCTGCCGGTACTTCATCCGTAAACACCAATGTTTGGTGGTTTGGTGTTAAAGCACTGCTATGATTATAACCGGAGCCGGAGTAGGTGGTTAATGATCCTAATTGTGTAAAAGTATTGTTTGAATTATATTTTAATACATACATGCCCTGGTTGCCGCACGATGCATAGATAGTATCGTTTACAGGCATCATATCATGTACATAAGTAATAAAAGAAATATCCTGTTTTAATTCGCGCAGTAATACAGGTACACTTGGTGTAGCCAAACTGTAAACGTTCATACTGCTGGTTGTATTGTTGCTGTAAGTTACACCGGCAACGTATAATTTATTTCCATCTACATAAAGTGTATGACCTCTCTTAAATAAATTTTGGTTATCAAATACTTTGTGTACACTATCCGGCAAATATTGCATGTCAAATATTTGGAAGGAAGCCGGACCACCATCATCGGTAATTACATAACAATAGTTTTGATATGACTTAATTTCGCGCCAAACAGTATTTGTTTTTTTACCAGCTCTAAAAGCGCAAACGGTTGGCGTTGCAGGATTTGTAACATCTACCCAAAAGGTACCTGCTGCCGAACCTGCAATAGCATATTCTTTATTTTTTGATGCCTGGTACCAGCCCCAGCAACCTGAATATTTATCACCATAAGAGTTGGTGTAGGTTTCAGGACTGATCAAACTGATCATTGTAAAATTAGATGCTGCATAAGTTTGAGCTTTAAAGCTAAAAGCAGCAATAGCTAATACAAGAAGGAAATAATATTTAAACTTCATAAATTAAATTCTAGTGATTGAGGATCAGTTTTTTATTTATCGTTTCACCTTTTTCAGTGATAGAAAGAATATAACTGCCATTTGCGTATTTGCTAACGTCAACATAATCACTAACCGGTCCGTTGAATTTTTGCTCAAAGATCAATTGGCCCATTGCATTTCTTAATTCTAGTTTTGAATCGTTTTGTGTTTTATAATTAACCGAGATCAGATCCGATGCCGGATTTGGAAAGAACATAAAATTGCTTTTTTCTGTTGAATTCTTTTTAACTCCGGTGATAGTGCTGTAGGCAGCTGTCGGATCTAATAAGAAGATACCATTTTGCATATCCTGCGCAATAATTATTCCGCTTGGTAAATATGGGTATGCACCCCAGTTACCACGGTAATCCTGTCCAAAATAGTTACCTACGTTAAAACCACCTTGGGGGTGTGTATCAAAAAAGCCCGCTACAGTTGCATTGCCGGGCGTGCCAATGTTGTAAATGTATAAACCATCCTGGTAGCAAGAAACAATTGCGGTGTTATTGCCAATTAAATATGGATTGTGAGGCGTAGTGCCTGGATGTGGAATTAATGTTTGTGTTGGTTGAATATTGCTTAAATTTTGAACGTTCACAAAACGCATGGGTTGTGCGGTTGGCACTTCATCACAAAAGAAAAGATATTTTCCGTCTTGTGTTAGCATGCTCGAGTGATTGTATGCAGAGCCGGTATAACCTGTATAAGAACCCAGTTGTGTAAATGTATTGTTAGAGTTGAATTTATAAATGTATAATCCTTGATAACCGCAAGATGCAAACACAGTATCTTTTCTTACATACATATCATGTACGCTTGTAATGGATGGATAATCCTGTGATAATGATCTTAGCAATACCGGGGCTGTTGGTGTTGCTAAACTGTAAACGTTCATAGACTGATATCCTGATGTATAAGTTGTAGAGCCTATGTACATTTTATTCTGATCTATCCAGATAGTATGGCCGCGCTCAAAATAAGTAGTGCCATTATGAACTACAGTAACCGTTGCCGGCAAAGTGCTCATGTCAATTATCTGGAATGTATTTGGTGCAGCGTCATCACTTACTACATAGCAATAATTCTGGTAGGTTTTCATTTCTCTCCAGGTACAGCTTTGTTTTCCGGGTACAAACGCACAAACAGTTGGTGTAGCAGGAACTGTAACATCAATAAAATAAGTACCGCTGCTTGAACCTACAATTGCATATTCTTTATTGGTGCTGCTTTGATACCAACCCCATGAACCTGAGTAACGACGGCCATCTCCACCAATACCAACAGTGCCGTTGTTTGGATTGAGCATACTTATTAAACTAATATTTTGACTTGGATAAGTTTGAGCTTGTGAAAATAAAGACGTAAAAACTGCAAGGAAGAATAAAATTTTTTTCATTGTAAATAGTTAAGATATACTAACAAATATAAACTATTTGGCAGAGTAAAGCAACGCAGTTCGTCTAATATATTAACCGTTTGTAGAAATGATTTAACAAAATAGCAGGATTTTCCTAAAATTTAGATTTAAGATCTAATGATTGATCACTACTTTTTTATTTAAAACTGCATTGTTCTCGTAAACTGAAATTATGTACGTTCCGTTTTCCAGATCAGCAGTAGTGAGTGTTTCGCTAATTGTACCATTAAAGTTTTTTTCTAAGATCAATTGCCCGAGCATATTTTTTAGTTGAAGTTTAGAAGATCTTGTAGTAGTATAATGCACTGCCAGTTTATCTTTTGCAGGATTGGGATAAATGATAAGATCGTTGTTTTGTAAAGTATTGTTTTTTATACCAACCGGATTATTATAGGCATCTGTTGGATCTAAAATAAATACGCCGTTTTGCATATCTGCGGCAATAATAATACCACTTGGTAAATACGGATAAGCACCCCAGTTGCCGCGATAATCCTGCCCCCCATAATTATTGGTATTTGCACCACCTTGCGGAAAAGTATCAAAGCTGCCCGATACCGCTACATTACCGGGTTGCGAAATATCATAAATATATAAACCTTCCTGGTAACATGAAACAATAGCCCATTTATTACCTATCAAAAAAGGATTGTGCGGTGTTGTAGTTGTAAAAGGTTGCCAAATTTGTACTGGTTGTATATTGTTTAAATTCTCAACGTTTACAAAACGAATTGGTAAACCGGCGGGCACTTCGTCACAAAACAATAAATGTTTCCCGTCTTGTGTTAAGCCACTTGAATGATTATAAGCGCTTGCCGCATAATTTGCGTAAGAGCCTAACTGCGTAAACGTATTTGTACCGCTGTTATATTTAAATACATACAAACCCTGGTTGCCACAAGAAGCGTAAATGGTATCATGGCGAACATACATATCATGAACATAACTTATAAATGGAAAATCCTGTTTTAACTCACGAAGTAAAACGGGTGCAGATGGTGTTGCAATGCTGTAAATATTCATAGATGAACCAACATTAGTGCTATAGGTAATACCGCCAACATATAATTTATCGCCATCTATCCAATGTGTATGGCCCGATGCAAATAGTGCATTGCTATTATGAACAACTGTTACTGTTGTTGGCAAAGTACTCATATCAACTATCTGAAGGGTGGGCGCAGTACCGTAATCACAGGTAATAAAACAATAATTCTGGTAGGTTTTTACTTCACGCACCGTAACGCCTGAAATGCCCGGAACAAATGCAGAAACACTTGGCGATGCCGGCGCGCTTACATCAATAAAATAAGTGCCGCTACTGCCACCTACAATGGCATATTCTTTATTTAAGCTGCTTTGGTACCAGCCCCAGCAACCATTGTAACGCCTATCGTCCGGACCAATGCCAACCGTGCCGTTATTGGGATGAATAAGACTGAGTAAATTTATTTTATAGCTTGGATAAGTTTGTGCTTTAAAAAGAAAAGAAGAAAAAACGAAAAAATAAAAAAGGATCTTTTTCATGGTACTTTTATTTATAACGAATTTAATCTTTTAAAAGAATTAAAACAAGGCCGTTAATCCAAAATGGATCTTACCACTGCGAAGATCAAAACCATTATTGAATTGATTACCCAATGCGTAATTTAAGGTTAAGATACCGGCTTTGGTTTCAAAATTAATGCCGGCACCTACACTCATTGGCATATCGCTAATGTAAAGGCCGTTGCTTGTATTTTCATACCAGGCGCCTTCTGTAAATAATAATAAATTAGAATTTTGCGAAAATAAAAAACGGTACTCCAATGTTGGAATTACATAGCTCGAAGCAAAAATACTTTCTTCATCAAAACCACGCAGCGTTCTTAAACCGCCAATACGAAATAATTCATTTTTAAAAATGGTGGAGTTACCAAAAACAGAAGCGCCCTGCACACCTAAACGTAAAACATTATTGCGATGCAATTGAATGAACAAATTTACATCACCTTCAAACTGGTATTGGGTAGAACGTAATAATAAATTCTGGTAAGCAACTTCGTTTACTTTGGCATTGCGTTTAATGCTGCGGTTACCGGTTTGCCCGGTTAAATTAATGGCCACGCCTTTGTGGGGATTAAAACGATAATCCAGTTTTTCAAAAGTAACACCGGCGCCGTAAGATTGTGTGGTTATATCGGCATAGTCGGGCAGGGTAGTAACAAACTGTAAACCGTTAGTAGATATTAAATTTGTATTGCGCTGTTTGTAAAAGATCTTAAAATTGTTTAATCCTTTAAAATAGTATTGTAAACCAATGTTGTTATTAATATCAATAAAAGAAGTATCACGCCTGTAGATCTTTAACGAATAATCGGTTCCAACAGGTGTGCCAAATAAATAAGGATAAATTATCCTGCCTTTAAAGTCCTGCGTTTGTGTTTGCAATCTTCGCCATTCAAGGTCAAAGGTCTCTCCATTCCTGAAGATTCCGTTAACCACTTTTAATTTTACATCACCCGTTATTACTGTTTTTTTAGTGTTGGCATCGGGTAAAAAGCCAATTATCCCGTCAAACTGCGAGGCATTTTTTTTATCTAAAAATAAAATAAGTTTGTTTGATTTATTGGTCAACCGTACCAATTGTGTTTGTTTTTCAAATACAAAAGGCAACTGTTTTATTTTTTGAGAAATGCCGCGTAACAACTCTTCGTTATAAGGCATGTTTTCTTTAACGCCTAAATAACGGTGCAAAAAAGCACGGTTAACTTTTGCATTGCCCATTAAGGTGATGGAATCGATCTTAAATAATTTATTTTTCTCCACATTCAAAACGCCGCTCAGGCTGCCTTCCTGTGTCTCTACACTGTCTAACTTTACAGATACAAATGGGTAACCGTTATTCTCATAAAATGAGATTATTTTTTCAAAACTTTTGGCAACTTCTTTGTACTTAAAAGGTTTATTAAAATATAATTTCTCGCTTATGCCTAAACGTGAGGCAAGACTTGGATTTAAATTGCCCAATTTTAAATAAGCTATTTTGTAAATTTGATTTTCTGAAACGTAAGCGGTTACAGAAGTGCTGTCTACAAAAACGCTATCATTCGTTGCTAATAAATAACCTTTGTTTTGCAGAGTCAAAATAATATTATCTAGCTCTTTTAATGCTTCTGCTTTTGAATTTAGTTTTTTGCGGTAATTTAATTTTGCCGTTACACTTTTTGGTGGCGCTATAATATTAAGGTTTACTGTCTGCGCCCATAAACCGGTACAGAACAACAAAAGAAAGCTTAAAAGACAATATGTTCGTAAGAATTTCAATAGTTAAAATAACGCTAATTCAATAATTTAAGTATCTTAGACACTTAATTCACTACAAAATTAACATTATCATGCGTAAAATTTACATTCAGGCTTTGGCCTTGTTTTTTACAACCTTATCAATGGCGCAATCGCCAATTACTTTAACGGCAGCTGACTTTCCCGGAAGTGGTGATACCATTCGGTATACAAATGCACAGTTAAATTCTGTTGGAAATTACACGCAAACCGGCGCCAATTTTACCTGGAATTTTAGCTCGCTTGTTTATAACAACCAGGGCAGAAGGGATTATAAATTAGCCATACAAACGCCTTATGCTTTCTTTTTCAGTCCAACAGATTATGGCGAAAAAATTGCAGATAATATTTCTGCCGGTCCGTTAACGATAAACGATTATTATAATTTTTATAAGAAACAAACCACGCCCATTAACGCTTTTGTGGCTGATGGTATTGGTATGACGTTTAGCAGTGTTCCCGTACCAAGTTATTTTTCAGATAAAGATGAGTTATATACTTTTCCTTTAACGTATGGAGATTACGACAGTACTACATTTAAATTTTCAACACCAACTACAACCGCATTACCATTTACTTATAAAAAACAAGGTTACCGTGTTACAAAGGTAGATGGGTGGGGAACAATAACCACGCCTTATGGTAGCCAGGCCTGTATACGCTTGCTTACAACGCAGTATTCGCAGGATACTATAAAATACAATGCGTTTTCTTTTGGTTTTCCAAACTACCAGCGCAGTTACCAGTGGTTAACGGCAACAGAAAAAATACCTTATTTAGAAGTAAGCGGCGCGCTAAACGGTGCTAATTTTACACCTAACCAGGTAAGATATCGCGATACCTATCAAAATCCGGCGGGCGTTCGCGAAAATGCTGATCTAAGCGCTATCGAATTCTATCCAAACCCCGGAACCGATAAATTATGGTTGAATTTTACCCGTAAAGGCGAGTTTTTTGTTGAGGTTTTAGATATAAGCGGTAAGGTATTAAAAGCAGAAAATATTGATTCGGATAATATGGCCCAATCTATCGATATTGCTGAGCTAAGCCCTGCAATTTATATTATAAAAGTTAAGGAAAAACAGCAGGTTTATTTTTACAAATTCATAAAAGAATAAAAAAACAAATATTTATTTTTTTTAATTTAATTATTCTGCTATTTTCGCAATGTTAAAACACTAAAACTATGTCACACGATCACGGACACGATAATCATTCAAACGAACCAAAGCCGGTTTCGTTTACAGTACCATTTATTATGGCATCAGTTTTACTGGTGATCATTTTTTTATTCTTAAGCCTTTGCGACCCTAAAAAACATGGCGAGTGCGAATGCAAAGAAAATTGCAGTAAAGAATGTATGGAAGCCTGCGAAAAAGGCGACCACAGCAAACACCCGCATGATGGCCATGAGAACAATGCGCATGCAACCGAAGCAAAATCAGAGCATGTAGAAGCAAAAGATACAATGGCTGTTGAAACTACAGAACCTAATGTGGCAGATACAACACACAAAACAGAGGCTGCTCACGAAGCGCATCACTAATAAAGTAAAACTTTAACGAAGCCATTCCCAAAAGGAGTGGCTTTTTTGTTGGGATTATTTTTTAAATTTGAGTAAACTATGCTAGCGTTTTTAAGCGTTTGTAATTATTTGTAAACGGCTTTATGGCGCTTAGAGATATGTTAGCTGCAAGTAATAGGACAGACCGACATGGAAATTTTAAAGCGAGACAACTATAATATAATTCACCTCACAGACGGACAAGCCATGCATCAGGCTGTTAAGTTTATTTCAGACAACAAGGCTGACGGCATTAATTTCAATTTCACTAAGAACTTTCCGTCCGACATTAATGAACTAAAGTCTGCACGACAAACTAAGTACATACAAATTAACGACTACAGTTGGGACTTTGACTACTCTGCCATTAATACCCTTGACAAACTTGAACATCTCTCAGTATACACGACGGACAAGAAAGAAATAAACTTCTCGCATTTCCCCGACCTGAAAAGCACCGCAATTTTCTGGAGACCCAAAGCGGATAGTCTTTTTAATTGCCTTGGGCTTGAACACCTCTTTCTTGGCAAATATTCTGACACTGACCTTTCTCGACTTTCCAAGTTGACAAACTTGAAATATTTAAGAATTAATACAGGCAGTGTGAGACAGCTAAAAGGAATCGAAAATTTAAAAAGCATTGAGACGCTTATGTTAATGCAAGCGACCAAACTTGAAGACTTGTCCGGCATTGAGCACTTGACAAACTTAACTAAGCTCCGAATTGACAATTGTAAAAACATACAGAACATTGGACTTATAAAAAAGCTTAACAATATCCAGACATTGGAAATCGCTGGGACAACACCTGAATTAAACTAAATATATTACCAGCCGCTAACAGCACCTACTTGCAATTTTTTGCGGGTTAGCGCTCAAATACGTAACTTGACATAGCAAAAAACTGCAAGTAGCTGCAAAACGTTATAGGTAATTTATCAGACAATCTCATAACAGAAATAATGACAGACGAGAGAATAAACCGAATAACCTTTCACTCTGTTAATGATTTAACTGTTAATCAAAATTTAAAGGAAGCGGAAAAATTATTAAGTAGTTTAGATTTAAGTAAAAATTTCAACGCAAATGACTTAATAGAATTATATAATATTAAACTATTTTTTGAAAACAATCTATATCTCCCAAGCTGGGAAAACGAAACAAAAATCAATTTTAACGACTTAATTAATAAAAGCTGGGAGCTAAATAGAAGTTATTTTATAAAATTGGATAATGATTCTATTTTAGGGACTATTGACGTTCTTCACACATCATATAAAAGCTCTTTTTGGAAACTATTAGATTACTTTCAGGCATATAATAACATCAGCAATGATGTTTTTATGCTAATTTTAAAGGATTTCCCAAATCATATATATAATATTTTATTATATAAAAATATTGTAAATAAATTTCATCAAGAGGTGAGAGATTTTTTACTTGAATATGAATCTTCTGCCGCACTTCTGCTTTCTAATGTAGATAGTGCAAAATACTTTTTTCCAAAGTCACTAAATTCTGCAGATATAGAAAATATCTACTCAAAGTATATTGAAAGTGAAGAACCTAATTTAAACTATGTAAAATCAATTGAGCAATTAAAGGACACAAAAGATTTTAAACTGAAACCTAAAACAAGATTAAAAGCAAAAAAAAAGGTAATTGAGTTAAATAATGAAATTTTTGAAAAGGGAAATCATATGAAATTTGGTGTTCAAGTTTCAATTAGCATTGAGCAAAATGAACCCTTAGAAGTTGAAAGTAATGATCTAATTCTATCATATACATATAGCAAAAAATTCTTCGACAAGTTTAAACAAAAAGTTGACTTTTTAAATGTTTTTAAATTTTTATTCTTTTTTATCGATGATAAAGGAATTGTTAATCTTATTAATAAAGAAAGTGAATTATTAATATTAGAAAAAGTACTTTCAAAATCAAACGGTGTATATAATATTGGTATTTCTTTTCAAAGAAAACAAATGCTGTCTGATATGCAAATTCATCTACTCAATCAATACCTTATTCGCTCAAGTGATACAGTAGAAAAATTAATTGAACGTTATATTCAAAAATACCTAAATCCATTTTTCGGATTAAATAATTTACGATTTAATTTTCCGACCTTAGAATCGACTTTTTTAGAAAAAATCCGAGTTCTAGCTCCTGAATTTGAGTTCTTACTAAGACAATTTCAACTATATGTTGATGAAAAGGAAATAGACTTTGAACTATTGGAACTTAATTCAACACCACTTAATTTTAGCGATATTAAGAGTTTGGCGTCAAAAAAATATATTTACGGTGACAGTAATAAGGTAATGCAATTAAAACATTATTTTCATTCAGATCAAAGTGTGTTATTCTATGTAGACCCGTATAAAGGTAAATATCACAGTTTTTATGAACTTTTAAAAAACGAAAAAGTTGAATACATCAACTACGAAGATTATCAGAAAAATGAAATAAATCAATTGGTACATTATAATTACATATTTATTGATGAGAATAATTATGTGAAAATGAAAAATCAAGAAATGATTTACGTTATTGGCGAACTGCATAAAAAAGACGTCATAAGCTACTGGCATTACGATGAAAACATTAGAAAAATAATTGATGAACTCATTGATGAAAAAACACTTCATTCAGAAGGTGCATTTTATTCAAAACAAGAAATAAACTATTTCAATTATTATTTGAATAAAAAAGAATACACCAACGGTTTAGACCTGCGTAATAAATATATACACGGAACAAACAGTAGTTCTGAAATTGAGCAAAAAAATGACTATTACAGGTTGTTGAAACTCATAATTCTAACGCTACTAAAAATAGAAGACGATTTAAATATTAATAAACAATTTAAATAAACTACTGCTAACAGCAAGCAAGCCCAATTTGCGCAGACGAGGTAATAGCTTTTGCAAAAAGTTTCGGCAGACAAGTTTTTCATTTTTGCAAAAGCAACAAACATTAGTATGTTTAAACAAACATTCGGTAGACAAGAGTTCCAAACTGCAAACTGGGCCGGCTTGCAATATATTACTATAGATACTTTTTTCTTGACTGATCTTATACTTATATTTACATCATGTCAGGTCTATCTTCCTCTAAAACTCCAATCCACTCCATCACCAATTTCCATGATCTTGTTTCTACAAAATTTTATGGAGATATAAATGCCCTTTGCTGGAAGCGTGAATTAAAAGGAGATTTTTTGGAGATCATTAATAAAACAGAGCTAAACGGAAATATTACAACTATTGAAGAAGAAGAATTGTGTGAGCTTAAATTAAGTGAAGAAGGACAAGCGGCCCGCGAGATCCTTTTAAATGATCTTGATTTATTAAAAGCGCTAGGTGCAGCGCCGGTGTTGAATGTGATCAACTATTATGATAAAGATGATTCATTCTTTTCTACTGATGTATATTCTTTTCATGTAGATCGTTCTCCTATACCAACCTCTACTTTTTTATGTACCTATTATGGTGCGCCAAGTGAGATATTGCCAAACGCTCAGGGCATACAAAAAGTACTGGTCCCTGAAATTCGCGCTGAGCTTAAAAAACAATATGGCGGAGCTGAGGAAGGTTTTGAAACATTTTTAACTGAAAATTTTTATGATTTGCATTACCAGGCAAAACCTGGTGCACAGATAATCAACTTAGGTCTTGGCAACTTATGGCGTTTGGCAGTTGATCATCCTGAGAGTAACGTTCTGCCTTGCCTGCACCGTGCACCAAAAGAAAAACCGGGTGAAAGCAGGTTGCTACTGATATGCTGAACAAAAAAAAGTAAATGGAAAATAAAGTACGGTCTTATTTTTTTCTTTCACCAATTTGTTGTCTCCACATGGCGTAATACAATCCTTTTAATTCTAAAAGCGCATCGTGTTTGCCATGTTCAATAATTTTGCCTTGCTCTAAAACATAAATTTTATCGGCATGCATAATGGTAGATAAACGGTGTGCAATTAAAATAGTGATCTGTTGTTTGGATGCGCTGAGGTCACGCATGGTCTCAGAAATTTCTTCTTCGGTAATAGAATCTAAAGCTGAGGTTGCCTCATCAAAGATCAATAATTTTGGATTGCGTAATAAAGCGCGTGCAATAGATAAACGTTGTTTCTCTCCACCGCTTAATTTAATACCACCTTCGCCAATGGTTGTGTAAATGCCGTTTGCGGCGCGTTTTAATAAATTATGACAAGCCGCTTTTGATAATACCTGTAAGATCTCATCATCTGTTGCGTTTGGTTTTACAAACAATAAATTATCTTTTATAGTACCGCTAAATAATTGAGAGTCTTGTGATACCAAACCTAATTGCATTCTTAATTCGGTAAGGTTTATTTTTGTAGATTCAATGTTGTTGTACAATACTTGTCCGGTATTTGGTTTGTATAAACCCAATAATAATTTTACCAGGGTTGTTTTACCGCTGCCGCTAGGGCCAACAAAGGCAATAGTTTCGCCGGTTTTAATACGCAGGTTAATATCTTTAACAGCATAGCCATTTTCAACATTGTGACCAAAAGATAAATTTTTAAAATCAACTTCTTTTATCTCGCCTAAAACAGATGGGCTTGTGGGCACTTCTTCCGATTCTGAATTTACCAGTTTTGCAAAATTATCCATGCTTACTTTTGTTTCGTTGTAAACGGCAATCACATTTCCTAACTCTTGTAGAGGATTAAAAATAAAGAATGAGAAGAACATTAAAGTAATAAGATCACCCACTTTAATAACACCGTTAAATACAAAACAGTATAAACTAAACACCAAAGCTGTTCTTACCAAATGTACTGTGGTACCTTGTATGAAGCTTAAGGAGCGAATGAAGCGTACTTTTTTTAATTCTAATCCAAGAATTTTTAAAGTAGTTTCGTTTAAACGTTTTTCTTCCTGGTCAATAAGTCCAAGGCTTTTTACCAATTCAATATTGCGTAATGATTCTGTTGTAGCGCCAGCCAAAGCCGTTGTTTCGCCTAGTATTTGTTTTGAGATCACTTTTATTTTCTTGCCTAAAAAAGAACTTACGCCGGCAATAATGGGAACGGTTGCTAAATATAAAGGTCCTAATAGCGGGTGAATATTCATCGCATACACAAAAACAAAAACAATACCTATGATAGATTGAAAAATAAGACTGATAAAAAGATTGACAAAGCGTTCTGTATCTGATTTTACTTTTTGCAATTTGCCTAAAGTTTCGCCGCTGCGCTGATCTTCAAAATCTTTGTAAGGCAGAGATAAGGCTTTTTTTATACCATCGGTATACATTTGTGCGCCGGTACGCTGTATAACAATATTGGTAAAATAATCCTGGAAATTTTTTGCAATACGCGACATCATGGCTGCACCAATTGAAAGTCCCATAAAGAAAGCCAGGTTCTTCATAAAATCACTTAACGAATCGTTTACATGCCAGTAATAGGTATTGCCATCTTCAACATGGGCAGTACTGAATTTATTGATAAGCTTACCGGTAATGATAGAATCGCAAAGAGAAAAGCACTGGTTAATAGTTGCAAGAATAAGGGCAATTATTAAAAGTTTTTTATGTTGTTTTAAATAGTGGAGTAGTATCTTCATAAATATAAGCAACAAAGGTATAAAGTTTTGCTTTATACCTTTGTTCTGTATTTAAGATTAAAGTTAAAAAATATTATGGCATTGTAAGAGTAAATGTAGGTAGTGGAGTACCAACACCTGTAAATACCTGTCTACCCAAAACATAATCGTAATAACCGCCTAAATTATAGTTACATGGATAAATTTTTGCATAAAAAGTTGAACCACTTGCAAAAGGACTGAAAAAATTAGAACCTATGCCCGTATTGTTAGTAAAGCTTGTTGTATTTGCCCCTATAATGATCGTTTGATAGCTGTCGTAACTTGCCGGGTTGGATGCATCGATAGCATTTGCCGTACTATAAAGGACAATAACGTTCCTGTTTTTAGCAGCAGAAGCATAAGCAAGGTTAAAACGGATGCTTGTAACAGAAGAAATTACTGTGTCTTTTGCATAACCACCGGTAAATGCATAAGTTGCTTTATCACAAATGTTTTCGCTAATGTACAAAGTTCCGTTACCGGGAAAAGTAATTTGCTGATATTTTTGTACACCACAGTTTGGTTTGTTAAGCGCAAGATCGTAAACACCCGGCGCAAGATTTGATATTGTAAAAGTACCGGTTGCATCGGTTACCGCTGAAATTGTTGTAGTTTCAACACTTACCGTAACTGTATTTAATCCGGTAGTGTATGGTACACCGTATTGGTCATACTGTTTTAGTTTACCAATAATAGTGCCGGTAGTACCTGAGCCGTTTGTTCCATTAGTACCGTTAGTTCCTGCAGGGCCTTGCGGACCTTCAATTGTTTCTTTTTTGCAGGATGCTAATGCAATAATGCATAGCGCTGAGAGAATTATTTTTTTCATTTTAGTTTTTTAAGAGCCGTAAATATAAAAATTATTTTGTGCCGGGTAGAAATAAAAAAAGGATGTAAAATTTAATTTACATCCTTTAATTATAACTTTAAAAAAACTACTGTGCATTCCAACCACCGTCAACAGGTATAGCTGTACCTGTTATAGTGCTTGCGTGATCTGCTGCTAAAAGCAAAGCGGTTTGTCCTAATGTTTCAAGGCTTACAAAATTTTTAACTGCTTGCTTGTAGAGCATTACTTTATTCACAACATCACCTTCACTCATGTTGTGCGCTTTTGCCTGGTCGGCAATTTGTTTTTCTACTAATGGTGTTTTTACATAACCCGGGCAAATAGCATTAACAGTAATGTTGAATGGAGCGCCTTCTAAACCTAGGGTTTTTGTAAAGCCAACAATACCATGTTTACTTGCTACATAAGCACTTTTAAATTCAGAAGCCACCAAACCGTGTGCCGAAGCAATGTTAATGATCCTTCCAAATTTGCGTTCTTTCATTCCCGGCCAAACGGCTTTAGATAAATAAAATGCAGATGTTAAGTTAATACCAATGATGGCATTCCATTTTTCATCCGGAAATTCGTCGATCGGCGAAACGTGTTGAATGCCGGCGTTATTTATTAATACATCTATCTTTCCAAATTTAGCAATACCATCACTTACCATTTTACGAAGCTCCTCAGGTTTAAGCATGTTAGCATTACTAAACATAACCTGAATGCCAAATTCTTTACCAACACCATCGGCAATTTCCTGTCCGTTTGGCTCAAGACCATTAAAAATAATATTGTATTGTTTTGTTTTTGCAAATTCACGAGCAATACCTAAACCAATTCCACTCGTACTTCCTGTAATTAAAGCTGTTTTCATGATAAATAATTTTTAAATAGATTATCAAATCTAACAAAGATTTTTACCTAAAAAAAGATTTTTGCCTCTTTTATTATTTACCCTTTTTAAAGCGGTAAATAGGCTCAATGTCATCTTTCTCCTGGTGTGATACATTTAATTCTGTTATCAATCCGTTATTTAAACCATATACCCAGCCGTGGATCTCTATTTTCTTTCCATCATTCCAGGCATTTTGAACAATGGTTGTTTTGGCCAGGTTTCTTACCTGTTCCATTACATTAAACTCAGTTAAACGATCTGCTCTTTTATCTTCATCAGCAATGGCATCTAATTCGTGGCGGTGTTTAAAATAAACATCTTTAATATTTCTTAACCAGTTATCTACTAAGCCATAAGAGCCATTGCCCATTGCGGCCCGCACGCCACCACAACCAAAATGGCCGCAAACAATTATATGTTTTACACCTAATACATTTACCGCATATTCTAAAACGCTCATTAAGTTAACATCAGTGTGTACTACCATATTGGCAATATTTCTGTGTACAAACATTTCACCACTTTCGGTATTTGTTACTTCATTAGCTGGCACCCGGCTATCGCTACAACCTATCCATAAGTAATCGGGCTTTTGGCCTAATGATAATTTTTTAAAATATTCAGGGTCGTCAAATGTTTTTGACAGGGCAAATAGCCTGTTGCCATCTATCAATTTTTGGTAAGCTTTATCCATTTTTATGTTTTAATAAAAAACTACTTCACCGGTTTCAAGATTGTGCATGGCCCCAATTATTCCAATCTCACCGTTATCTACCATTTGTTTTAGAATACTGCTTCGCTCCATGATATTTTTTACACTACGCTTTACGTTGATCTCTGAAACATTTTCAACGAAATTAGAATTGTTTGAATTTCTTTCGCTTGTAGTTACTTTCTCTTCGTAAACGGCCGGTTGAATTTTTGACAACAGTTCAGTTAAATTGCCCATTTCAACATGATCGCAGGCTCCTTTAACCGCGCCACATTTGGTATGGCCAAGAACTACGATCAATTTTGAGCCGGCTACTTTGCAGGCAAATTCCATGCTTCCTAAAATGTCTGTATTAACTATATTACCTGCAATCCTAACCGAAAAAATATCACCCAAGCCCTGGTCAAAAATGAGTTCGGCAGAAGTTCTTGAATCTATACAGCTAAGTATGGTAGCAAAGGGCCATTGACCATTTACTGTTTCGTTAGCTTGTTGTAACAGATCTCTGTTACTCATTAAATTATTCATAAATCTTTTATTACCTTCTTTTAAAAACTCTAAAGCTTTTTTTGGAGTCATATTTGCCTGAGATTCTCTATTATGTGCTTTCATATTTTTTTATCAAATTAATTTTTTAAATAATTGTTTTTTATATTACAAATGATCTACTGTTATAGATTAATTTTTGGTTTGCATTATTTAGTTTCTGTATATTTAATAAGTTCAACATCTATTTTTCTCTGTTGTGCTGCAATGATAAAATCAGAGATCACGTCTTGAGAATCTTTGTTTATTTTTTTATTTATTGACCCATCAATAATTAATTTACTTCCGGGTTTTACTTTTTCAAAAAAGCGGATCAAGTATCCTTTATTAAAAAAAGTAACATGCTGTGGTAATTTTAAAAGATAATAAAGCTTCCCGTCAATAGTGTTGCTGCTTGACTCGAAAGAATGTTTTACATTATCACGTATGATAAAAAAAACTGCAACCAAAATACCTACGCCAACACCTTTTAAAAGATCGGTCAATAACATTACCAATATAGTAATAATGAATGGCAAAAATTGTTCGAGTCCTGATTTAAATTGCTGTTTAAAGATTTCGATCTTAGTGAGTTTAAAACCTGTAACAATTAATATCGCAGCTAAAGCAGAATTAGGAATGAGCGATAATAAGCCAGGGAAGGCAATTACACTGATAAATAAAAGAGAGGCATGAATAATTACCGATAATTTTGTTTTGGCACCTGAATTGATATTTGCCGAACTTCTTACGATAACCGATGTAACAGGTAAGCCGCCTACTAAGCCCGATACAATATTACCTGCACCCTGTGCAAATAATTCACGGTTAGAGTTGGTTTCATTCTTTTCAGGATCAAGTTTATCGGTTGCTTCAATATTTAATAATGTTTCTATACTTGCAACAAGGCCAAGCGTAAAAGCAACGGTCCAGAATTTTATGTTACCCATAAAACCAAAATCAGGAAAGGCAAGATTGGCGCGAAGATCGGCAAGATCTTTAATTACCGGTAAGCTTACCAGGTGCTGCTCATCTATGTGTAAAAATTGCGATGGATTAAATGCAATGGTTAATAAAATACCTACAATTACAACCAATAATGGTGCGGGTAAGTTGGAGAGTATCTTGTTGGTGGTATAGAATTTTTTACCGCAAATAATAAGCAGTGCAAAAGAAATTATACCAATTAACAAAGAGCCTGGTGTAATAAAGTTTACCATGTGTACCAATTCGGTAAAAGAATTCTCTCCATCGAGTTGAATAAATTCCATATCACCTTCAGGATCTTTGTCGTAACCAAATAAATGTGGTATTTGTTTTATGATCAAAATAATACCAATACCGGCAAGCATGCCTTTAATTACTGCGTTTGGAATATAATTGCCAAGGCCCCCTGCCTTTAAAATGCCTAACAAAATTTGTATAACTCCTGCAAATACAACAGCAGCTAAAAATATTTCGTAGCTTCCCAATGTTGCAATAGCACTTATTACAATCGATGTTAAACCTGCTGCAGGCCCCGATACGCTGTATCTAGCGCCGCTTAAGGTACAAACAAGTATACCGCCAACCACACCCGAAATAATGCCGGAGAATAAAGGAACATTGCAGGCCATTGCTATTCCTAAACAAAGCGGCAGGGCAACTAAAAAAACTACCAGGCCGGCTTTGATATCAGCGCCAATTGTTTTTGAACTCATATATAAGTTAAAATTTTTTTTACTGTAAAACATAGCTTGATCAACAAACTTTATTGAACATGAATAATGATTTAATTTAATAAATAACCTTGCGCATTGCATTAATGCGCCTTAAATGAATTACGCTTTGGGAGGCGGAATGGTTATTTTTTGAAAAAAAGAAAAATAGGAATCTTTAAGTGAAGGATATAAATGTGTTTTAGAATGAAGATCGGCAAAATTAAAATTCAAAGAATGGTAGATGGCATCATCGCTATCACTATCGCTTTCATCACCATCATTACCTGAGCTGTCATCTTCTGCGCCTTTTTTGGCTAATTCAGTACCATGGTTTTGTGCTTCCTCTTCTAAAATAGGAACGTACTGGAATACAGTAAAGGTCATTCCCATAAGGAAGATAAAAATAAATATGCACTTAAGGTTTTTCACGACGGTAGCAAAACTATACAAAAAAACGAGAATATAAAATTAAACAGTTATTAATTTACGTTAATTAAAGTGTTATGTCTAAATATCTATATGTTTCTTGCGCTGAGCCCGATAGTAAAAAATAGGGAAGATAAGCAGTGTGAAAATAGTAGCGGTAATTAAACCGCCAATAATTACAATAGCTAAAGGCTTTTGCGATTCAGAGCCAATGCCACTCGATAAAGCCGCAGGCATCAATCCAATGGCAGCCATCAAAGCCGTCATAATAACCGGGCGTGTTCTTACTTTTACACCTTCAAGAATGGATACCTCGAGACTTAATTTGTTCTTTAAATTATTATGGAATTCAGAAATGAGTATAACGCCGTTTTGAATACAGATCCCAAATAGCGCAATAAATCCAACCCCACCTGATATACCAAAATTAATACCTGTAATATGTAGTGCAAAGATACCCCCTATTAACGCGAATGGAACATTTATTAATACGAGTAATGCATCTTTTATATTACCAAACATAATAAACAGTAAAACAAAAATTAATATAAGGCTTATAGGCACCACTTGTCCCAACCGCTTTGTGGCGCGCACCTGGTTTTCAAATTCACCTGTCCAGCCAATTTTATAACCGTTTGGGAGCTTGATGTGTTTTTCTACGTTGGTCTGCGCTTCGGCAATGGTGCTTCCAAGATCGCGTTCGCGGATCGAGAATTTAACACCGATAAAACGTTTTGTATTATCGCGGTAAATAAATGCCGGGCCGGTAACTTTTTTTAATGTGGCAATTTCTTTTAAAGGAATTTTTGTTCCACGCACAGTTGGTACCATAAGATTCATGATATCTTCTTCATCTTTTCTGTATTCTTTCAAATAACGAACACGGATGTCAAATTTCCTGTCGCCTTCATATTTTTGGGTTGCTGTTTTGCCGCCAATGGCCATCTCAATAATTCCTTGCGCATCTGCTTTTTGTACACCATAAATGGCCATTTTTTCTTCGTCAAGTAAAACGCTTATCTCAGGCTGGCCAATATTCCTGAGAATACCAACATCTTTTATGCCCGGAACATTTTTTATCTGGTCAATTATTTTGTTGGCTATCTCATCCAGCTTATCAAGATCATCACCATAAATTTTTACGGCGTTGCTAGCGTTAATACCTGCAACGGCTTCTGCAACATTATCAATAATCGGTTGAGAATAATTATAGACAATGCCCTGATAATTTTTTAAAACCTTATCCATTTCTTCAACCAATTGATCCATTGAAATTTTTCTTTGCCAGTCGTCTTTTGGTTTTAAATTTACCTGCATCTGCACATAGTAAAATCCGCTGGGATCTGTGCCATCATTGCTTCTTCCGGTTTGAGAAAGGACACCGTTTACTTCTGGAAATTTTTGAAGCTCTGCCCTGAGCAATGCCACCGTTTTTATAGTTTCGGTAAGCGAGTTGCTCATAGGCAGTTTAGCTTCTACCCATAATGCGCCTTCGTTAAGTGGTGGCAAAAATTCGGTGCCAAGCCATTTGGTAGAAAAAACAGAGAAGGCAAGTATTGCAAAAGAAACGATAAGGCTTGTTTTTTTATTTTTAAATGTTGTAATAAAACCACGGGCTACTATTTTGTTAAAGAATTCAACAAACACATTGTGTTTTTCTTTTACATTTTTCTTTAATAAAATAGATACCAATACAGGAACCAACGTAAGCGTAAAGATCAAAGCACCTAATAAAGCAAAGCCTAAAGTAAAAGCTAAAGGAGAGAACATTTTGCCTTCTACTTTTTGAAATGCGAAAATTGGTAACAACGCAGAGATAATAATAAGTTTTGAAAAGAATACAGCTTTACCTAAACCCGTTGCGGTTTGTTTTATAAGTCCAAGTTTTGAAAGCTTATTGAATTTTTCTATACCGTTTTTGTGAGCTAAATGATCCAACATTACAAATAACCCTTCTACCATTACAACAGCTCCGTCGATAATAATTCCAAAATCAACGGCACCAAGCGAAAGTAAATTGGCGCTCATGCCTTTTAATTTTAAGCAAAGAAAAGCAAATAATAAAGCTAAAGGAATAATGATAGATACAATAAGTGTTGTACGCCAATCTGCCATAAACACCAATACAATAAGTGTAACAAAAATAATTCCTTCTAATAAATTATGCATCACTGTTTTTGTACAAAACGACATCAGGTTATCGCGGTCGTAAAAAACCTCCATTTTTACATCGGCAGGTAGCACGTTTGTATTTAATTCAGTAATTTTTTCTTTCAGCCTTCCTAACACTTCGCTTGGATTTTCTCCCTTGCGCATTACTACAATACCTTCAACTACATCATCATTTGCATTTAATCCTACCTGTCCAACTCTTGGTGCGCTTGCTTCATTAACATTGGCAATGTTTTTTACGAGAATAGGATTACCGTTAAAATCATCCACAATTGTATTTTCAATATCTGCAATGGTATTTAGCAATCCTAAACCTCTTACAACATATGCTTGCCCGTTCTTTTCAATAACATCGCCACCAACATTTAAATTTGCTTTTGTTACTGCGTCGTAAATTTGAGTAGGTGAGAGGTCGTACTTCTGAAGCTTAACCGGATCAACAGATATCTCGTATATCTTTTCCTGGCCACCAAAGGCCACAACATCGGCAACACCTGATACAGCCCTTAGCTGACGATCTATAACCCAGTTTTGAATCGTCAGCAAGTCTCTGGTATCTCGGTTCTTTCCCTTTAACACATAGCGATATACTTCGCCGGTTGGGCCATATGGTGGTTGTACATCAGGATCTACATTTTCGGGCAAGGTGACGTTGCGAAGCTGGTTGTTTACCTGCTGCCTCGCAAAAAAATCTTCTACATCATCTTCAAAAATTATTTTTATAACCGATAAACCAAACATGGTAATGCTGCGTACATTTGTTTTTTTCTGTACTGAGTTCATGGCGATCTCAATAGGAGTTGTAACAAAACGTTCAACTTCTTCAGCGCTTCTACCGTTCCATTCGGTAACAATTATTATTTGTGTATTAGTAACATCCGGAAATGCTTCAATAGGAATATTAATGTAACTTATCCATCCTGCAACCACAAGAATGCCAACCCAAAAAAAAGTAAAGAGCTTATTTTTAAGCGAAAAAGTAATTATGCTTTTAATGAATTTATTCATAACTATTAATCGTTTAGTGCATCATAAATAAGTAAACCATTTTTAGATATCACTTTCTCATTCTCATTTATACCGGAAGTGATATAGGTAATATCACCGAGCTTATGATATACTTCAACCTGACGTGTTTCAATATTTTTTCGGTCTTTGTAAACCATTACCCAATCTTTATTTTTATCGAACAGAACGGCACCGGATGGGATGGCAATAAGTTTTTTATTTTCTGAAAATTTGAGATTAACGGTTGCATTCATTTCAGGTTTTAGAAGCAGATCAGGATTGTTTATCTTAACCAGTATCTTCATTGCTTTTGTTGTTGGATCGATCACATTAAAGATTTTATCTACTTTACCCCTGAATGTTTTATCAGGATAGCTTAAGGTTTGTACATCGGCCTCATAACCAACAGACACTTTAGAAATGTTAGACTCGTTTACGTTTGCCAACACCCACACTTCGTTTATTTGTGCAATGGAAAAAACTTCTTCTGTTCTGTCACTTCGTAATTCTTCGTTTTGTGTAATGTCTTTATTGATTATAAAACCGCTGATAGGGGCTGTAATACGGTAATCAGAACCTTGTTTTAAATGGTAAATAGAATACACTTCATTTATCCTTGCCAACTCTGCTTTAGCTTTTTCTAGTTCTTTTTCTGATGCCAATACTTCTTTTTCTGAATTTAATTTACCTGCAAACAGATCTTTTGCTACTTGTAGATTTTTTTCTGAAAGGGCAACATCTGATCTTGCATCTAATAGTTGTCTTTGAAAATCGGCTACCTCGCTGCTTTTTACAACTGCAAGCAGTTGCCCTTCGGTTACATAATCGCCTAACTCTACATTTATTTGGGCTACAATACCACCGGTTATAGGATACACGTGTGCCATTTTATTATTATCGGCTGTTATTTTTCCAAAAAATTTCATTTCATTTTTAACGTCCTGTGTTTTAGCAACAGTAAACTCACAACGTTTCATCATCGTATCAGAGAGTTCAAATTTTTCTGCAACTTCTTCAGGGGTATGTTTGCAGTTAGTAAATGCTAATAATAAAGCGCAAACTGCCAGTATATTTATTTTTGATTGCATTTTAATAGATTTTTGATGCTGTTACGTAATTAATTCGTGCGGCTGATATAGCCAGTTGTTTTTTTATTCTTTCATAGTCAGCTAACGATTCGTTATATGCTTCTACAAAATCAACAAACTCAAGTATAGATATATTCCTTTTTCTGAAATTATCATTAATGCCTTTGTTTACAATTAAAAAATCTTCATTATAAATAATTTTAACCTTATTGTATTCGTTAATTATGCGTTGCATATTTTGCCAGGCTTCTTCAAGATCTAATTCAACTTCCAGTTTTTTTTC
This sequence comes from Bacteroidota bacterium, assembly GCA_032229505.1. Lineage (GTDB taxonomy): Bacteria > Bacteroidota > Bacteroidia > B-17B0 > Aurantibacillaceae > Aurantibacillus. The sequence goes on along the minus strand of JAVTWD010000092.1, from coordinate 100,585 downwards.
CTGTACGTATAGGTCAATTGCTTTTTTATCAAATGCAGCAGCTTTTATATTGCCACGATTTGTATTTAATAGCGGTATCGGCATTGTAATGCCTCCATTTAACTGGTTGCGAAACGCTCCGCCTCTTTGATCGTAACTTGCATTTAATGTTAGGTCAGGGATGCGTTGTTTTTTTTGCAGCTTTAAATTCATGGCAGAAATTAGTGCCTGCTCGTCTGCTATTTTAAGATCGGGCCTGTTGATTGCTGCAATTAACTGAAGATCGCTAATTGGTTTAAGCGTAAGCATAGAATTGATATCCTTTTCAGTTACAACAGTAACAATGGTGTTAGTTGTTTGAAGTAGTAATTTTAATTGTTTTAATTCTTCATTGTAACTGGCCGTTAACTCCGATCTGTTGCTGTTTATCTTTATGTATACAGATTTTAAGCGAATAACATCTTTAAGCGGTAAATTTCCCTTATCATACTGGAGTTTATATGCACTAATAATTGTATCTAATATCTGTAATTGCTTTTCATAATTATCAAGCACTATCTTTTCGCTGTTAATGCTGTAAAAACTATTGTGAAGTTGAACTTTAAGATTTCTTAATAATTCTGCAAATTCTGCCTCCGCCAATAATTTGTTTTGTTTTGCAATGTCTATCTCTGTTTTTCTTTTCCCGCCAAGATAAATTAGTTGTTGTATTTGAAAAGCTTTTTGCCCGCTTGAATCAATATGCAAGAACTTATTGTTTTGAGGATCGTAAATATTTATATCTGCACTAAAGTAGGGGTTAGGGTAAGCTTTTGCCTGTATAATTAATGCCTGCTTAGCATTTATATTATATTGTTGTGCTAATAATGAGAGATTGTTTTTAAGGAATATTTCTTCACAACCTGCTATTGTAAGCGATTGTGATTGTTGCGAATAAATGCCGCAAAATAAGCATAGAAATACTATGCAGAAAAATGTTCTACAGTTCACGTTCATAAAAATGTGCTACTATGGGTAGTAGAAAAGGGAAAATGGATTATAAAGTAATCTTGAAAATGGAAGAATCAGTATTACAATAAAAATTCATTTCCCCTAGCTTCATTAAATATTTTTACAAATGTGCGAAGCTGTAATTAGGGGTAAATTAGACTGAAATTAGAATGAGATTAGAATTACAAATGAGGTAATTGTAATTTAACGATTGTTCCTTTTCCTATTGTTGATTCGATATGAATGTTACCATTATGAAGATGAATGATCCTTTGCGTTAAAGTTAAACCAATGCCATGGCCTTTAATACTTTTGGCATTATCTGCACGGTAAAACGGCTCAAAAATATGTGCAAGATTTTCAGGTGGAATACCAATTCCGGAATCCTGTATGGTAATTAATATGTTTTTTTTGCCAAATTCAAGGGAAACATTGGCAATATGATTTTTACTGTATTTGCACGCGTTTTCAATCACGTTGGATATGGCAGCTTTAATAAGCTGGTCGCTTGCATTAACGGTTATCCAATTCTCATCATCCGGATAATCCATAAAGTTGATCTCTATTTTATAATCTTTATTCCTTTTCACTATTTCTGCTTGTATAGCACCAATTATTTCATCTATGCGTATTAAATTTAGTTTTACTTCAGAAATATCAAGATTAGCATGTGCAAGATCTAATAAGCCATTAGATAGTTTATTGAGTTCTTTTATATCATCCAGTATAGAATTTAAAAGTTGTTGCGCTTCATTATTTACATTATCACCCATTATTGCTACCTCTATTTGCCCTGTTATGGCTGTTAGGGGTGTACGTAATTCGTGAGAGGCGTTTGAAACAAAGCTTCTCTGCATTTCGAAAGCGGCTTCAAGACGTTCGAGCATTTTATTAAATTTAATGGCCAGTTGCGCTATCTCATCTTTGCCATTTCCTTCATTTACCCTGTGATTTAAATTAGAAATGGTAATTATATCAACCTGTTTTATAACATCCAAAATAGGACTTAATGATTGTTTAGAAAAAAAGAAACTCAGGAAACTACTTATCATTATGGCAATTAAAACACCAATAATAAGCGTATATTTTAGAAATGTGAGTTTACTTAAACCATATTCATCAAATGCGCAGGATACCACTAAAAACTTATTGAATTTGCCTGTAAAAAAAGTGCCGAAAAACTCAATATCACCTTCTTTATAACGTATCTCTTTTTCTACTTTTAATTCATCAAGTCGTGCATGTGATATTTCATCCACGTCAATTTCTTGATTACTATATAATAATTTATTCTCAAGGGTGTAAATCAATACTTTTTCGTTTGTTAGAATATTTTCGGAGATCTTATCTATTTTTTTTAATACGTCATAGGTCACTTCCTCTACATCACTGTATAGCTTGGCTGTTGTTGTTGCCTCTTCTTTTAAGCGGGAATAGAATTCCTCTTCACGATAACTTGAAAAAGAAAAGTAAACAGAAGAAGCAAAGGAAATAAGAATAACAGAGACAATAAAATTAAATTTTAAGGTAATTTTTGTGCCAATTTTCATCTTAATTCTCTTTAAGTATATAACCCATTCCTACTTGTGTATGAATTAATTTTTTAGAAAAATCTTTATCAATTTTTTTTCTCAGATAAAAAATATAAAGATCGATTACATTTGTTCCTGTATCAAAGGTTACATCCCATATTTTTTCTGCAATATCAACACGAGAGAGAACTCTACCTTTGTTTCTTAATAAATACTCCAGTAAAAAAAATTCTTTTGCGGTTAGCTCAATTGTTTTTCCGGCACGTTTTACGATCTTACTATTTGTATCCATTTCAAGATCTGCAATCTTTAAAACAGAATCAAGGTAGGGTTCAGACTTTGACCTTTTTATAATTGATTTTACACGCGCCAAAAGCTCTTCAAATTCAAAAGGTTTAACAAGGTAATCATCGGCGCCAATATCAAAACCGTGTACTTTATCACTTGTTGTGCCCAAAGCTGTTAATAAAAGAATAGGTGTTTTAATATTTTGTTCCCTGATCTTTTTACAAACATTAAATCCATTTATCTCTGGCAAATTTACATCCATTATAATAGCATCAAACTTAAGGTCGCTTGTAATTGCTTTACGCAAAGCTATGGCACCATCGTAGGCAACATCTGTTTCAAAACCCTGCAATTCAAGCCCTTTTTTTAAAAAAGAGGCAACTTTTGGTTCGTCTTCAACAATTAAAACTGTCATGCAAATAAAACACTAATTTAAGTTTATATTCTTTTATGTAAATTAGAATACTATTATAATTAACGTTATTAAACAATTAACCGCATATAATAGCAAGCACAGATCAAGATTCCTTGCAATAGCATTGTACCATCCAAAATAAAATAATGATAGTGCACCATTTTTTTTAGCTTATTACTATTTAAGAAAACAATAGTTGTTATTGCAGAAATAACGAATGCGGGTACTATAAAGGCAATGCCTGTATTATAATAATGAAAGAAACAAAGTACTAAAAACAGCAGCATATAAATATTTGCAACTAATAAGGCCCTTTTCTCTCCTATAATAAGTGGAATTGTTTGTAAACCTGCCTGTCCATCACTTTTCATATCACGTATATCAAAAGGAATAGTGATGGCAAACACAAAAATAAACCGCTCTATCAGCATTGTTATAACATGCCATTTACCGAATGTTTGACCGCTTTGTATAATTGGCAACAAAATAGTTGTGGCGGCCCAAACCAAAGAAATAAGAAAAATTTTAAGACAAGGAATTTCACGAAGCCTGAAAATGATCTTTTTTGTTTTAAAAATTGGTAAAGAGTAAAATAAAGTAATTGCCCCCAATGGAAAAAGTGTGATGAGCACAGTTTTTTTTGCCATGGCGGCCGCAATGATAAAGCCTAAAACAGAAGCAGCAACCAAAAAGTAAAACGCCAGTTTGTTATCTTTTACCCAACTATGCTTTTCATCGTTAAGCGAGGCAGGATTTGTAATTACAGTAATAAGCCTGTGTAAATTATATTCGAATATAGTTGCAAAAAAAATAATGAATAAATAAGGATGTAATTGCGGTTGCATACCCAACTGCACTTGTGTACCCAATGTTAAAACAACGGCAGCCAGTGAAATGTAAATATTTGTATTAATTATGAAATTAAAAAATTTCAATAGCTGTCATTTAAATTTATGACCTAAAGTTAAATGATTAAACCCATACAAATTACTTTTAAAGCTATTTTTTTAAAAAGCTACCTGGTACTGCAATACCACTTGTACTCTTCGTGCGCTTTTTGTTTCAGTTATATTTCCGGTTATTGCATCAACATCAAATATTGGCCTGCTTTGATAATCCAGCGATAATTTAGAATTTTGCCCACTCATTATCCAGTTTACACCTATATTATAAACTATAACCGGATCTTTTAATTTTTGATAGTTCGCGTAAATGCCGGACACGTAAGGTTGCAAAGTGCCTTGTTTTTTTAAAAGATCTTTTTTAAACAGATAAGCAGTTTGCGCATAAATTACCCGGCCCGTACCATAAAGCGGAAAACCATTTCCGGTGCCATTAAAGCTGGTGGTACCCACTAGTGTATTGGCAGTATTCATAATTGCCGCATTTCTTATAAAATTAGGGCCAAAGTCGTAAGTAAGAAATGCTGCATAAGCGGTAATAGCATTTTGTTTTTCTTTGTTCAGATAAGAATCAAAAAATATATCCACGCCAATTTGCTGCAACGGCGTATATCTTATTATAGTATCCGTTGCCGAATTCCGATAGGTCATTGCATCTTTTTGATATTGAAAACCAGTACCAATGTTAAATATTTTTTTTTTGCCAAGATATGAACCAATCATGTAGGGTACCTGGTTTGATTCTTTTTCTAAGAATTGCCACATAAAATAACCCTGATAATTCATTTCAGGCGCTTTAGCTGAAAAATAGGCAGTGTTAGTTGCACTTGTTGCTGCCGCAGAGCCTGTTGGTATTGTTGGAACAGCCGATAAAGAATTTTGAATAGGAAAAGGATTTGCAGCAGATAAACGATAATCAAACCGGTTAATTTTTCCTTTCGCATAAATGCCAAGCCTTCTTACAAATTGATCGGTTACATCATTTGTTGTTTCAAATACAATTGGAAGATCCATGCCTAAAATACTGGATACCGAAGAAGAGGTATACCGGCAGGTTCCATTCCAGCCACTAAGGCCGCCACCTAAAACAAAATAATTTTTATGAATATCATACTCAGCAGTAACATCGTGAAAAAACAAACCCGTTTTTCTTGCGCTCAAACTATTAAGGCTGTTAATGCCAAATTGAGAGTAAAAGAAAACATGTTTTGTTACCTGTGCCATAGTTTGGAAGCGAACGCGTCTTAATCCTATATCAAAGGTTTCTTTTTTCGGAGTGCCATAAATTGCAGAGCCGGGGTTGTTATCATTATACCTAAACCAGATCTGTGCAAGCCCCGTGCCTTTGATATAACTCGTACTATCATCATTCAGATATATTTTTAAACCATCTTTAAAACGTGCACTTGGTAAAATGTTTTGGGCATTTATTATTGCTGAAATAGAACAAAGAAGTATTAAAATTATTTTTCTCATTTTAAAGCAATAAATATAAACAGTGGTTACATTAAATTAAAAATATTGAATAAATAGAAATGAACATATTTAATAATAAGTAGCGGCAAATTAGTTTTATGATTAATTTTGTGCCATGCGTTTAAATTCAGTTATTTTTTTGGGAGCTTTATTAATGAGCTCGAATATTTTAAAAAGCCAGGATATTATAGTAAAGGGCATTAAAGCAGATATTTCTTTTTTAGCATCAGATAAATTAAAAGGAAGAGGAACATCTTCTCCTGAAGAATTATTGGCAGCGGAATATATCGCGCAAAAATTTAAAAAAACAGGACTTACAAGTTTTAATAATTCTTATTTAAAATCATTTACTTATAAGAAAAACACAAACCCACACGATACATCTACAACAGATGTTAAAGAAAAAAAGGCAAACAATGTTGTTGGATTTTTAGATAATAAAGCACCGTATACAATAGTAATTGGCGCGCATTACGATCATTTAGGGCTAGGCCATGATCATAATAGTTTGGATGCTAACCCCGATGGAAAGATACACAATGGAGCAGATGACAATGCCAGCGGAACAGCAGGTGTTATTGCCCTGGCAGAGCATTTTAGTAAAAATAAAATAAAAGAGCCTTTTAATTTTTTATTTATTTGCTTTAGCGGAGAAGAATTAGGTTTATTGGGCTCAAAAAAATATTGTGAGAACTCAGATATTGAATTAAGCAAGATCAATTATATGATCAACATGGATATGATCGGAAGACTCAACGATTCAACCAAAAAACTATTGGTTTATGGTGTTGGTACATCGCCGGTTTGGGTGCCTTTAATAGATTCTCTTAAAACTGATTTCAGTATTAAAAAAGATAGCAGTGGAATAGGGCCAAGCGATCAAACCTCTTTTTATTTAAAAGATATTCCCGTACTTCATTTTTTTACCGGTCAGCATAGCGATTACCATAAGCCAGGCGATGATATTGAAAAAATAAATTATAAAGGCGAAGCGGACGTTTTAAATTACATTGCAAAGCTGATAGAAAAAACGTTTAACTATAATAAATTGGCTTTTACTAAAACACGCACACCCGATAACGGTAAAGGTAGTTTTAAAGTTACCATGGGTGTAATGCCTGATTATGCTTTTGAAGGTGAAGGTATGCGCATTGATGGTGTTACAGATGGTAAGCCGGCAAATAAGGCAGGGATATTAAAAGGTGATGTTGTTAAAAAAATTGGTACTGTAGATGTTAAGAATGTACAGGATTACATGAAAGGTTTATCTGAATTTAAAAAAGGCGATACTGCGCCGGTAGAGATCTTAAGAAATGGTGAACTGAAAAAGTTCAACGTTACTTTTTAATTTATTTGTTGATCACTTCCATGTTATCCAAATCGTAATGATCGTTTGATAATGTGAAATTTAACCCTTCAATAAGGTCAAAAAATTCGGCAGGACTAACATTCTCTATCTTAAATTTTTTTACCAGGATCTTACCCGGGTGAAGTGTACTTATCTCCTTTAATTTATCTTCTAAATAAATAGTTACAATAAATTCTTTTTGCGCGTATACTCTTACTGCCACAATATGAAAGCGTGTAGGTTCGTAATGAAGGATATGCTTTGCGCAAAATGTTTCAATGCCTGAGTTAGCATAAAATTTAACAGATATTTTTCCGCCGTAATCGTTTTCCATAACTTAAAGACTGTCTTCAATAATAATTTTTTTGCACGCTTCGGCAGCACTCCTGCATGCTTCAAAGCATTTTTTACAGTGTTGCATATCTGCATGTTTACCGCATTCGTCAGCACACATATCGCATAGATCTTCGCATGCCCTGCAAAGCATTTGAAAATTATCTGCTCCTATAGATAATATTTTGGCGGTTGCCGCGCAAATAACTGAACATTCGCGAGTCAGCAAAATACACTTGGTTAATTTTTTTGAATGTTCTTCAAATAAACATTCGGTTGCACAGTTTTCACATTCTGAAGCACAATCATTACAAGCTTCTATGCATTTTTTAATTTGGTCCATATAGATTGGATAATCCAAATGTATACCAGAGTCATTTTTGAAAAAATGTGGTATTTTGAAGAAGATGTGGTATATACTGGGGAAAACAAAAATGGCATGATGTTTTATTCATGCCATTTATCTAAATGTAATTTTAATGATCTACGCCTGATCAAAATTACCTTTAAAGTGACTGCGTTTAGCCATTCTGTAATCTTCCTTTTTATAACGGTTTAATTGAGGGTAGTAATTCTCTTCTTCAAATTCATCATCAAAGTTAGAGTTTGTTCTCTTTTTTGAATATGCTTTGAAGTTTTTCTCTTTTGCCGATTTCCAGCCTTGTGCGCTTAATGATCCCATTGTGTTAAGTTTTTAGATCATTTGAAAAACAATTTTAATACCAATTAATTTATAGGCTAAAATGGTATAAAAAGTATCTATTTTCTACAGCGGCGGGAAAATCCTACGCATTTAACATTTGTATTTTAAAATTAATTAAAGTCTGAAATTTAATACTAGCGTAATTCTGTTCTCAGTTTTTAAAAGATCAGGTTTCCATGTTGATTGTGTTGCCGGACCATTTGTCCAGCCGGAAGGAGAAGTTGTGCCTCCGTGTCCTGCAAAGTATGGAAGATTGGCTTCCCGGTGTCCGTATTCAATCCTGAATGTAAAATAATCATTTGGCATAAAGTCTATGGTTGCTGTTCCCTGCATAATTTCAATGGGTTTGTATGGATCTGAATTGAAAGATGCGGAATAATCATTTGGTAAAACGGGTGAAGGCGAAAAGGCCAGATAATTTCCTCCGTTTGAAACATAATCTGCGCGCAAACTTAATGCTATTTTATTTTTATTGAACCAAAGCCTGTTGGTGAATGAAATACCATACATAAAATGTTGTTTGGAAGTGATAGTATCCATTTTACTCATGCCTTGTTGAAAGCCATAATGTGTATTGATGCTAAATGCCGCTTGCGAAATTTTTGTTGAAGCGGGTTTATTAAAATAACGGGCAACAATACTATTATCATGATGAAAGCGCAAACGTTTGGATTGATTGCCGAGCGTGTCGGGATCTTGTGTATCATGACCATAATAGAAATTGGCAACCAATTGTAAATTTTCTGTTGGCCGGTAATAGGTTGAGCTTCCAAAGCCCGGTACTTTACTAAAACTATTATAGGTTTGCCAGCCATTCAAAAACCATAATTCTTGTTTTAGCTTTTTTGATGGATATAGTTGAATGCGTGCACCCTGAAAATAGAAAGGTGTAAAATCACATACCATCGAACGTTGATAACACCAGTTATCTTGTAGCATATAACTTTCCAATCCAATATAACTCATAAAAATTCCGGCTTCAATATTTATACCGTACCATTTATTAAAGTGATAACCTGCCGCCGCTTCGCGAATAAATTTTAAATTTCCGGTACCTGTATTTCTACCGCGGTTTACACTTGCATCTAGTTCCTGCACAATATGCTGCATGGCACCATATTGTAACCATAAGCGCCCAATACAATTTTTGTAATTAGATTCTACACCAACACTTGCAAGGTTAATGGTTGTTTCTTTATGTCGGCCAATTGTTGATGAGGCCGTTTGTGTATTATCAATGGGATCAGAAAAATTGTAATTAAAATAACTATCAACATAAACTGTTCCTGCAAGAATTGTTTCTCCTTGTTTATCATTTAAAACTAATGGCGGGTTCTTTATACGGCTTTGGCCATTTATCCAGCTAAGGTCCATTCCTTCAAATGGTATCCTTTGTTTTGTGAGAGAATCGTTCTGAGCAGGTAAAGCAAGTTCTGCTATCGTACTTAGCACGATAAGTATTATTTTTTTCATACAGTTTTATTTATTGATGGTTATTTGGTTTATAAACAGTTTTCTATCCAATACGCTTCATGTGCATTTCTTTTGGTTGATTGATCACAAATGGAAACTTTTCTACTTTAACGGAGCTACTATCAAGCCCAAAGGCTTTTGCTTCACTTAAGCTGTATTTTTTTAAGAAGAAATAAATACTGAGTACTATCTTTTCAAAAGCGGGAAGATCATTTTCATAAGAAAGAAATTTTTCGAGCACAACAAATTTAAAATCGCCAATCACATTATTTTTGTTTAACGATTCGTAACGGCTTGTAATATCTACCTCCCGGTTCTTTACCATATCCTGCACCACTTTTCTAAACATAAGGTTTATTTTAGGGGCTACCCTAAAACCTAATCTAAAATCAATTCTAATAATATCATTATCTGCAATGTGTGTTACTTTATAATCCATGCGATAAGGTTCATTCATAACATCTACATGTACAAACCAATACACATCAGCTTTTTTAGGGCGTTTTTGAAGGATGGAATAAATTATTTTTGCTTCTATCTCTTCAGGATTATTTGCGCCGGTCATATACACAAGATGTGTTGCATATTTTTGAAGTGATTCGTCATTACTAAGATCAATAAGCATTTGTTTATGATCATCAAACTTTACCATATCTACATAACGCTTACCGATTTTTTTGGAAAGGTGCCAAACGGTCATAATTACTGTTAAGCAAGCAGCGATTAATAAGGTTATCCACCCGCCATGCGAAAATTTACTGAGGTTTGCACCCAAAAAGGATAATTCTATGATCAGGTAAACTGTAATAATAAAATAGATCAAATATTTATTATAACGTTTCATGTGCATGTAAAAATTAAGTAGGGTTGTGGTCATTAACATACATAAAATAATTGCTAAGCCATAAGCACTTTCCATATTTGAAGACTCTTTGAAATACAACACAACCATTATACAACCTCCCAAGAGTAACCAATTAAGTGAGGGTATATAGATCTGTCCTTTTAAAATTGTTGGATATTTTACTTTCACTTTTGGCCACAAATGTAAACGCATAGCTTCATTAATAAGTGTAAATGAACCACTAATGAGCGCTTGCGATGCGATGATAGCGGCAATTGTAGCAATTACAATTCCAAACGGTAAAAAAGATTCGGGCATAATCGCATAAAACGGATTGCTTGATTTAAACAATTCAAGCTTTTGCCCCTGGTGAGAAATAAGCCAGGCACCCTGCCCAAAATAATTTAATACCAACATTGTTTTTACAAAGATCCAGGATACACGAATGTTTCCTTTGCCACAATGACCAAGATCTGAGTACAATGCCTCGGCACCTGTTGTACACAAAAAAACAGCGCCAAGAATAAAAATGCCTGATGGATGTGTTGCTAATAATTTGTAAGTGTAATACGGATTTAATGCCGATAGAACAGACCAGTTACCCGAAAGCTGCGAAATGCCCAACACGCCAAGCATTAAAAACCAGAGTGTCATTAAAGGCCCAAAAAATTTCCCGACAAAGCCTGTACCAAATTGTTGAATGAAGAACAAGCCAAACAAAATTCCAATTACTATTGGTACCGTATTTAATGAAGCGTTAAAATAGCGCAAGCCTTCAACCGCTGCCGATACAGAAATGGGTGGCGTAATAATACCATCGGCTAGTAAGGCACTACCGCCAATAACTGCTGGAACCAACAACCATTTAAATTTACTTCTTCTTACCAAAGTAAATAAAGAAAAGATCCCGCCTTCGCCGTTATTGTCTGCGCGTAAAGTAAGGATCACATATTTTATGGTTGTTTGCAAAGTTAGTGTCCAAAAAACAGCAGAGATGGCACCTTTTACGATATCAGCATCAATAGTATCTTTACCAATAATGGCGCTCATTACGTACAATGGTGAAGTGCCTATGTCACCAAAAATTATTCCAAGGGTTACTAGTAATCCGCCAAATGTTACTTTGTTAATGTGAGTACTTTTCATTTTTTTTATAAATTATCTTTTGCAACAAAACGATAACCAACTCTTGATTCAGTTAGAATGTATTCAGGGTTATTTGGATCTGTTTCTATTTTTTTTCTGAGTTGGGCAATGAATACGCGCAGGTATTGAGATTGATTAATGTAACCGGGACCCCAAACTTCGCGTAACAGGTATTGGTGAGTTAAAACGCGACCTTCATTTTTAGCAAATAAAGTTAACAGGTCATATTCAGTTGCAGTAAGTTTTATAATTTCTCCATTCTTTTTAACTTCCCTGGTAGAGTAGTCAATCTCCAAACCGTTAGTAAAATTTAGTTTGATTGAATTATTTGGTTGCAGGCTTCTTATGGATGATCTTATGCGCGCTAAGAGTTCACCGGTTCTGAATGGTTTAACCAAATAATCATTAGCTCCATTGTCAAGAGCTTTAATAATATTTTCTTCGCTACTTTGTACCGAAAGAATAATAATTGGTTTTGTGAACCATTCGCGGAGCTTAGTTAACACAATGTGTCCGCTTTCATCAGGTAATCCAAGATCAAGTAGTATAAGATCAGGGTTGCTATTCTTTGCCAATGTCAATCCCTCCTTAGCGCTGGCAGCTTCTTTTACTTTAAAATCACTTGTATGTAAAGTAATCTCCAACAACTTTCTTATTTGCGCTTCATCATCTATAACTAATATCTGTGGCTGGTTCATTCTTTAACAGTTAAGTTTATATAAGATAATTCGGAGGGGATCTCAATAGTAAAAACAGCACCGCCATCAGGCATATTCTCAAGTATCACCGTTCCATTCATGGCTTCCACGAAACCTTTTACAATAGATAGACCTAAGCCTGTTCCACCGGTTTTTGAATTTTTAAGGCGATAAAATTTTTCAAATACCCTTTCAATTTCATCTTCCGGAAAACCATAACCCGTATCTTCTACAACAATTATGAGCTTATCTTGTTTACAATTGGCTCTTATGGTTATAACAGCATATTTAGGAATATTTTCTGCGGCGTTGTGAATGAGGTTATGTAACACCTGTACAATTAAACCGTAATCTAACTTAAATAAAGGTGTGTTTTCTTTTACCGCAACATGCACCGGATGATTGCCGAGCTCATCTTTAAGTTGATTTAAAACATCATAAATTAATTCATTAATATCAAACCAATCTTTTGTTGGTTGAATATAACCCGATTCAAGGCGCGACATGTTTAAAAGATTACCAACCTGCCTGTCTAATTGCAACGATGCTTTCGAGATCTGTGTTATCAATTCGTGTTTATTCACTTCTGATAATTTATCAGCCATAGATTGAAGATTATCTGTAGCACCAATAATAGTGGAAATTGGTGTTCTTAATTCGTGCGATAAAGAATTGAGAAGCGTATTATATAATTTTAATGTATTTTCTTTTTCTTCTTTTTCATTCGCCTTTTTTTCTATTTGCCGTATTTTGGTTGTTAGCGCGGCATTTACAAGTGCAACCACAAAATACATTAAGAACATTAAAATATCTTCGGCACTGGAGATGAAAAACGTAAATTTTTGCGGAATAAAAAAGAAATCCCAAACCAATGCACTTACAATTGCGGAAAGTAAAACAGGTTTTATATCAAAGAACATTGCCGTTAATGAAACTGCTACCAATAAAATAAGCGCAACAACTTTATAGCCAATAAAATCAGAAAACAGATAACAGGCTGTTGAAATAACTAGAATAAATACGGTACTAAGAAGGTATTGTTTTAACAGACTGTATTTTTGAAAAGGAAAATTTTCCAACTGATAGCTTAATTACGATACAAAGGTAAATGTACTTTTATAAAGATTTTATAAAGATTTGTAAAAATCGGCGATACCAAGGTTAAATAAAAAAGCCTTGTTTTATTTAACAAGGCTTTTTTTGTTGATTAAGTGAAGGTTAGCTTATTTTAATGCAACCATCTTTAATTTCGATATGGGCGCCATCTTTTACTTTTACTTCGCCGCAATCTGTCATAATGATGCACTCAGTGCCACCACCCTGAATGGTTACGCTGGATGTTTTACTGCCATCAAAAGTTACTTCTTTTGAAGAGCCATCCATTTTTACTTTAAATGTGTGACCTTTTGAATCTTTATTGTAATAACGAATAGTTACTGCGCTAAAAGCGCTTGATACCGCAAAGCCTAAAATAGCTGCTGTTAAGATTAGTTTTTTCATTGTGTTTGTTTTTTTAGTTTAGCTAAATATACATGCTAAAAACAGAATTCAAAAGAATTATTTTTAAGTTTTTTCGGATAAGTTGTTAAAACTGAGATCCGTAATTTTTAAATGTTTGTGTTCGTTGATACGAAGCCGTCTAACACCAATCTGTTTTATCAAAAAGCCCGTTGTTATTAAACCCGTACCAATAAAGGCGGCGTTAATATCTAAAACAGGTGTGCGTTCGTTGATCAGGTTATTGGTTGTATTTAAAAAGAAGAAAAATGCACCACCTGTTATAAAAGCAGATTGAAATAAACGTATTACATAATTGCTATGCCTTATGCAGACTGCCTTTAACTGACTTAATCTTATAACACTATCATTCGAAAAAACAATAAAACTATCCTGTAAGTTGGTTATCTTGTTTCGCCTATAACTAGTTTGGCCTTTTAATTTGTATTCTAAAACATCGCCATTATAAACTTCAAATTTTTTTAATTTGCCAAAACGTGTAAAATAAATTTCGAGTGTTTTTTGTGGAAAACAAGTCAGGTTGCAAAGCATTATAAAAACTAAAAGTAATTTAGTAAGACATTTAGACATACTTAAAAGTAATGTATTTGAACGGCTATCAAAATTACATTAGCTTTTTTTAAGAGTTTAATTTACCCTTAATTGTTGGCCAACCTTCAAGTAATAACGTTTGCTTACACCATTAAGGGTCATTAATTGTTTGGTAGAGATACCATATTGAGAAGCAATGTAATTCCAGCTTTCGCCACGGTTAACTTTGTGCAAATTACTGTTGGTTGGAAAAGCAGCCAGTTTTTGCTTGTGTGATTTTACGGTAATAGTGTGATGGTATAATTTGTGATCATTAAAAGAAATAATAGTAGCCGGATTTAAAGCGTGCCCTTTGTAGCGAACTTCTAAATGTAAATGCGAGCCATGACTGTGGCCTGTATTGCCACCAAGGCCAACTGTTTGCCCGCTTAAAACAACATCCCCGGCTTTTACTTTTAATTTTGAAAGGTGCGCGTATACAGTCTCCAGGCCGTTAGGGTGCATTAGAATAACAACATTACCAAAACCACCTTGCTTTTTTGAAAAACGCACTTTGCCATCAAATGCCGCTACAACCTTATCGCCTTTGTTAAGATCGATATCAATGCCATTGTGCATGCGTTTATCACGCCAGCCATAATTAGATGTAACCACGCCTTTAAATGGCGAAACATAATAGCTTAAAAGATCATTCTCTAAAACCAGGTTAAATGATGCCGGTAAACTATCGGTAGGTGTTAAAGGAAATAGCAACTTTTCATCTTCTTCAGAATAAAAAGTTAATTCATTCAAATTGAACTCAGAGATCTTTACAGCATCTGAATTATTGCTATTCAACAAACTGGTATAATAATTTAAAAGATCAATGTCTTTTTGATTGACATTTTTTAATTCCAGAACTGAATCAACAAGGTGCGCTAATTTTGCGCGGGTCATAATGTTAGCAGAACGAAATTTTAAGATCCTTACAGAGTCACTCTTTGTACTGCTTAACAATGAAGCGTAATAGCTCATCAGATCAAGATCTTTTGCCGTAACATGTTCTAATTCAAATACGGAGTCAATTAATCCAATCAATTCGGCCTTGCTTACTACTTTACAATGTTTGATGGAATCGGTACGTTTATGCATAGGATCGTTGTGTGAAAACACAGGTTTCCACATACAAAACAAGGCAAATATTAAAGCATGTTTAAAAATAGACCACTAAAATAGCAGTTTAAGGCTAAAAAGCAAATTTTTAGGGCGAAAAATAAGGCGATGGAACACTGATGACGCGGATTGAGCAGATTTACACTGATATTTTAGCATAAATGATCATAGTTAATCAGCGTCATCCGCGTTCTATTATTAACGGATCCTATCGGCGCTTTTTAAAAGATCAATATCTTTTTTAATGAAGCGTGCCGCTAAAACGGCTGCTATTATTGAGAATAGGGCAATTGCCACTACAAAATAATTTGTTTTTACTTCTAAAATTGCTTCTGTCTTTACAACAAAAGGACAAAATAACATCATAGCAGGCAATATCACCCAAATGGCAAGTAAAGCATAACATAATTTTACCTGAAGCTCTCTTTTCTTATATATAAAAATACAAATAGTAGCTATTACTAATCCTATAAAATTTAATAGTACAGCAAATAAATGCCCGGTGGTAGATTGAAAATCAATTAAAGGCATTAAATAAACATGTGTTGCAGCGCTTGCTGTAAGAATATCCTGGCAAGGCACAAAAAGCAAAGAAAGGCCTAAAAAAATAAGCTCAATTAAAAAAAGTGTTTGTTTACGTTGTATCATCTTGCAAAGTTAAAAAGTTTTGAAGGTTTTAAAAGTCATTTTACCAAATAATTAATTTCAATTGAAATTTATTTTCTTCTTCCTGCGAAGAAATAATGGCCTGCAAATTTGGTAAAACATAAATCGCTGGATCTTTTGATTTCAAAATATCAGCTAAAACCGTTAGTTGGTACAATTTGTTTACCGGCCCTAAACTTGAATAATTAATGCTTTTCTTTTTTATGTCAGAACGGGTCAATAACCAACGCTGACCACTATCTGCGTTTACAAATTGTTTTTTTACCTGAAAGTTAGAAGTTTTATAAAAGAATGTTTCAAATTGTGAAAGGCTATCAATGCAAAGCTTGCCATTCATATCCATTTTATCGGTATTGAAATAATATTTTTCTATCATTTGGTTAGAGCCAATGGTGTTTTTTTTTAGCAATAAAGTTTCTTCTTCAGGAATCAGTTTAAATACGGTTGTATTTGCATATAAATAACAAAGCGTATTGTCTGTATTCTTATAAACGTCACTTTCAAAAATAAAACCACCCTCTTTATTTTTATCCAATGAATTAAATCTTAAAAGATAATTGGAGATCACTTTTTTAGAAGCAGTTTTTGGTTCATTAACAGGAATTTTAAAATCCTGTTTTGAAAGTACTTCGCCGGCAGAATCAATTTCAATTAAATAAACAGAAACAAAAGGCGAATTGGAAATGGCTAATTTATTTGCTTGTTGATCGAACTGTGCTTGCGTAAAACGTTGCCCTAAAAAAGTAGCAGTTCTTTTAACCGTATCCATAAAAAATGTACCAAATTGGTAAGATGTTGTTTCACCTTTATCATTTAATTTTGTACCGCGAATTAGTTTTCCGGTTTTTGCATTTACTTTTAAGATCCATTGCCCAAAGCGTGTACTGCCGTTTACATTTACATATAACAAAACACAATTCGTATCTGCATAAAAAATATGGGCCGAGTTAATATTTTTTCTTTCAAAAGGAAATTGCCATTTAGGTTCATAATCAAAATTCTTAAGATCTGATTTTAAGTTGTATTTATTTAAGTAAAATTGTTTTCCCGAAGTGTCGGTTTGATATTTAATGGTGTAAACACTATTCTTAAAATAAAATAACTCGCTTTCAAAAGTAGAAATGCTGTTAAGTCTCGCTACATCTACGTTTTCAATGGTTGCAATGCGTTCAAATGATCCGTTAAGGCGAATAATGGTAATTTGTTTTTTATCTTTTTGCTGTACATACACATTTAAAAGGTCGTGCAGTGTATCTGAAAATAGTTGAAGAAAATTACCGGCCGCATTTTTTCCAAGATCAACACCTAAACTGTCAAGCGTTTGTAAACGAAAGTTTAATTTATAGATCATGCAAACAGTATTTGGTTTTTGATCTGTTATACCAAACGAATAAATGTTTCCTTTATAAAGCTGACAATTGCCTTTGCTTAAATTGAATTGTTTTGTTTGTGAAACAACAGAAAGCGTAATTACAAAAAAAAGAAATAAATATATACTACTAGCTCTCAATTAATCCTTTTTCTTCGCGTTTATTATAATCTAATATAAGTAAATAATACATAACCACACCAAAACCATACAGCAAGGAGGTAATTAAAAATATATTTACAAATTGAAAACCGTGCGATAGCAAGATCTTTACCATAAAGCCGCTCAATACCCAACTACCGCTCCAGATGGCGGCTGTAAGTGCACTTGTAATTTCACGGTTATGTTTACCAACGTAATTTAAAACTATTTCGGTGGTCATTGGCCCGGCCATATTCATTAACGGCTGGCGTAATAAATAACATATTGCTGCAATTACAACTGCAACAGAATACTGGCTGTAAAATTGTGTTGTGGCCAAAGCTACTAAAGATATTACCGCTAGCGATTGTGTGGTGGGTATGGCTACTTTATAACCAATATATTTTTTAATTTTTGGCACCAGCATAGCACCGTACGCAACCAATACAGCGGCAATGGCGCTTAAAACAGAAAAGCCTCCTTTATCTACATGATGTATTTTATCAAAGAATAAACTAATAAAAGGAATAGTAAGACCCGCACCTGTAGCAATTATAAGCGTTGGTACTAATGCTTTAAAAATAAGGAACCAGTCTGTTGGTCTTGCTTTACTTTTTTTAGATTCGGTTTTTTCTCCAAAGTAGTCCTCTCGGACAAAATGTTCCGATTCAATTTCTTCAAAGCCTTTTATGCGAAATAAAAAGAATAAGCCGCCTAAACCTAAAATTGAAAAGAGAAGCAAAATGAATTGTTCATCAAAAAAGTTTGGATTTATTTTATCTAATACTGCAATAATAACGCCGCTAATAAT
Organism: Bacteroidota bacterium; assembly: GCA_032229505.1. Classification (GTDB taxonomy): domain Bacteria; phylum Bacteroidota; class Bacteroidia; order B-17B0; family Aurantibacillaceae; genus Aurantibacillus. Next base: position 82,270 of record JAVTWD010000092.1, on the reverse strand, counting down.
GCCACCAAAACTCCAGGTGCTGTAGCTTAACGAAATACCGGATGTGTGGTTTTCTTTTTTTGAATTTCGCAAAATAAATGGCGAAACAGGTATTTGCATAAATGTAAATGATGCACCCCAAAATAAAAGAGAAATGAGTGTTAAGTATTTTAACTGAAAAGCAATAGATAACACAATGGCAATACCAAAAACGGGTACGCAGATGTTTGACAGGTAAAATAAAGGCATTAGTTTTCTGCCTTTAATTAAATTTCCCAGAGGCAATGCAAGAATAAAAACCCCTAAGAACCTGAACGTAATAAAAAGGGCAATTTCTTCATCCGTAAAGCCTTTCCGGGTCATGTACAGGGGTAAAATATTCATAAAAGTGGCATTTACCATTTGTATAAAGAACTCGGAAATGATCACATTCATTACCGGCCTTTCTAATTGCTTATAATCTTGTATAAAACCAAAAAACCTAGACATAATGCGGGTTTAAGAGACTAAGGAATAAGAAATAAAAGCTTTTTGTGATAAAAATTGCGGCATTATAGCGGTTTTGTTTTGCAAAGTATAGTTCTAAAAGTATCAATAAGTTGCAAAAAATGCAAATAATGAATTCCGTCAGGCAATTTTTGCAGATTTTCTCATAAAAACACACAGGTTAATAGAAAAATCAACGCCGATCAGTTTTTAAAAAAAAGCTGTTGTGATAGCCCGTTTCACTGGGGCTTTGAGCAGAGCTAATTTTGTTATAACAAATTTATCAATTAAAAAACTAGAAAACATGAAAACGCTAAACAAAACAACTAACTTAAATAAAGGATTGGTAACGGTATGTTTATCATTTATTTTCTGTACAAACATTAATGCGCAGGATAAGATCCTTTTAAGGAGTGGAGATGAATTAAATGCCAAGGTTACCGAAATAACCGAAACCGAAGTTAAATTCAAAAAATTTGACAATTTAAACGGACCAACGCACGTGATCTATAAATCAGATGTCTTTTCTATTAAATATGAAAATGGTACTAAAGATGTTTTCAATAATAGTATTAAAGTTGAAGTTTCTGAACTGGTTGAATCAGCTTATGTGATGTCGGAATTTAAAAAAACAAATAGCCCGGCTGATAATACTTTTGACCCTGATACATCAGACTTTGCTAAAAGAAGACGTAAAACATTTAGCGGCCCGCGTATTGGCTTTACCTATATCTCATCAGGTACTGCGGCAGATTATTTAGCAAGACAAGGAAAACAAAATTTTGTGACCCAATTTGGCTGGCAATTTGAAGGCAGATTATTTACAGTAGAAAATGGCATGTCGGGTATTATAGAGTTTGTTCCTTTAATAGGTGGTATTGAGCAAGGCATGTTTATACCAAGTGTCAACTTATTAATTGGTTTAAGAGGTGGAGAAAAAAGAAGTTATGAATTTGCTATGGGTCCACACTTTTCGGTGGTACCAAATTATTTAGGTCAACATAAAGGATCTGTTGGTTTGGTAATTGCAGCAGGTACAAGCTTTAAAAAAGGCAACGTTAATTTTCCTGTAAACCTTGCTTTTGTTCCTTCGGTAGGTAGTAAAGAAAATGTAATGAATGAAGATGGATCTTTTACAGAAAAGAAATTTCAAACAGGTTGGAGATTATCGTTGATAGTTGGTTTTAATTCAAGAAAAAAATAAGATATCATTGACCGATAATAATATCGATGAATGCTTTTATCTTTTCAAGATCATCAGGTGCAAATGTTTCAAACTCATCCTGGTTCTTAAACCACGTTAGTTGTCGTTTTGCATAATTACGGGTATGTTGTTTTATTTTTTCAATAGCGGTCTCTAAATTATAGCTGGCATCCAGGTAAGCATACAGCTCTTTGTAACCAACGGTTTTAAGTGCATTTAAATGTTTTTGCTCTTGCAGTGCTTTTACTTCTTGTAATAAACCTTTTGCCATCATATCATCTACCCGCTGATTGATCTGTGTATATAGTTTTTCGCGATCTGTGTTTATTAAAATTTTTATAGCAGTAAAAGTTCTTTCGGCTTTGGGCCGGTTTAAAAAAGAAGAATAGGGTTTACCTGTAAAAAGGCAAACCTCAAGTGCTCTTACCAGGCGTTGAGGATTGTGAGTATCTACCGAATTAAAGTAAGTTTCGTCTAGTTTCTTCACTTCATTTTGTAGCCACTCTAAACCTTGTTCTTTAAATTTTGTATTTAATTCTTCTCTCATTTCAAGAGGTACTTCAATAAAATCATCAACACCATTTAACACGGCATCAATATAAAGTCCCGAGCCGCCAACCATAAAAACAATGTTATGTTCTTTAAAAATAGCATTTAATGTCTCAAGCGCATCTTTTTCAAAATGCCCGGCCCCATATAATTCTGTTATGCTTTTTGTATCAATAAAAAAATGCTTAACCGCTTTTAATTGTTCGGGATCAGGTTTTGCCGTGCCAATAGACATTTCTTTATAAAACTGGCGCGAATCGGCTGACAAAATTACAGACCCATAATGTTTTGCCAGCTCAATAGAAAGTGCTGTTTTGCCTACGGCTGTTGGTCCGGCAATTACTACCAAATATTTATCTTTTGTTAAATTGATAGCGCAAAGGTAAGTGTTTGATCCAATAATTATTCAAAACCGTTTGTGAACAACTCTTTTTTTTAACTTTGCCATAGTTTTTAAGCCTTTGGTATATTTAAAGCATGCATAAACCGTTGCAAAGTTTAACTTTTGCGCTCCTCGTTTTTTTGGCACTTGGCCTTTTAAGTTTTTCCTTCCCAAAGGACGGTATTTCTGTGGGCTCAAATTTAAAATTAGAATTCCCCAGCCTTGCTACTTTATTTGGTGAAAAAACAGAAAAAAAAGATATCTCTAAAATATTAGATGCAGTTGATAAAATTGACACGACATTTGCAGTTGGAGATACGTCTGAAGTTATTGAAAAAAAAGACTCATCGGCTGTTTCTTTAAATACCAATATTCAAACAACCAATAAAGCTGCACTTAAAAGTTTTTTTGATGCCTTAACCGAATTAAAAAATAATCCTAAAGCTATTCGTGTTTTACATTATGGTGATAGCCAGATAGAAGGTGATAGAATTACAGATTATTTACGCTTAAAATTACAAGGGCAGTTTGGCGGTCATGGTCCGGGCCTTATTTCCCTAATGCCAATTGCGCCCAGTGTTATCAATAAAATTTCAAATGGCCCGGGTTGGGACAGGTACAATGTATTTACGAATAAAGATAAACGTGTACCGCATAGCAACTTTGGTGTTTTAGCAAGCATTAACCGTTTTGCAGGTTATAAAAAATTAACCGATTCAAGTGCCGTGATAAGTTCAAGTATTTCTGTAACTACAACCAAAGGTGGTGGCGCTAACGCACAAGCATATAAAAAATTGAAATTATTTTACGGTGGTGCGCAAACAAAAACATGGTGCGAGTTTTATGATGGCCCTGCTTTGGTTGGCGCAGATAGTTTAGAAGAAGGCGGATACTTCAGAATAAAAGAATACAACGTTGGGAACGGATCAAATACACATCAATTAAAATTCACAGGTAAAGATAGTCCCGATTTTTATGCCATCTCTTTAGAAAGTGAAACAGGTGTATTAGTTGATAATATTGGTTTAAGGGGCAGCAGCGGAACTTTTTTTCATCAAATAAATAACGGACAGCTAAAACAATTTTACGATTATCTTAACGTAAAACTTATCATTCTTCAGTTTGGTGGAAATGCAACTCCATCTATTAAAGATGAAAAAACTGCGATCAATTACGCTGGCTATCTGCGTTCACAAATAAGTATTGTGAAAAAAGCAGCACCTAATGCAAGTATTTTATTTATTGGCCCTGCAGACATGAGTATTAAAAATGGCACTGCGTATGAAACATATCCATTTTTAGAATCTACCCGCAACGAAATTAAAAAAGTTGTTTTGGAAAGTGGTTGCGCATTTTTTGACATGTACGATTGCATGGGTGGAAAGAATAGTATGGCCGGTTGGGTAGATCAAAAATTGGCCGCAACAGATTATATTCATTTTAGCCCGCAGGGCGCGCGTAAAATAGCCACATTGTTGTACTCGGCATTAATAAACGAATACAATGCTTATCTAAAAACAAATAAATAATGCAAGTAGGTTCTATAAATAATTTTAAAATTAAATTGCTTGGCATTTTTTGTAGTGGGCTTTTAAATTTTTCGCAGGCACAGGAAGCTGCTGTACCAACTTATACGTTTATGAAAATGGAATACAATCATTTGTATTTCTCAAAAGACAGCACTAACTTTTTAAAGCTGTATAAAAAATTAGATGATCTTAAATTAAAAAAAGTAAGCAGGGTAGGCGTTGCTCATTTTGGCGGATCACACGTACAAGCCGGAACATGGAGCAGTACGTTTGTAAATAATCTGCAAAACGAATTTAAAACTGTGGGCGGTGGTTATTTTGTTTTTCCTTATAAGATCGCTAAAACAAACGGACAGGCTTTTGCAACTACATTTTCAAATGGTAATTGGAAACGCTTTCGCGCTATTGGTAAAGAATATTTTGTGCCTTTAGGAATGAGTGCCCTGAGTATTTCTACAAAAGATAGTGTTACCAATTTTGGTGTGGCTTTAACAAAAAAAGCAATTTGCAGAAGCTTCAGCTCTATAAAAGTGTATCACAATTTTACCGAAGGTTTTGAATTTACTTTAGATAGCCTTCATAATTTTAATCCTGTAAGAACAGATTTTAAAGAATTTGGTTACACCCTGTTTAATTTTGAATTGCCAATTGATTCGGTAAATTTTAAATTAGTTAGAAAAGATACCCTTCATAAAGATTTTGTTTTATTTGGTTTTAGTTTAGATAACGATCTTCAATCTGGGTTTTACTTTGCCGGTTTGGGAGCTAATGGCGCGGCTAGCGGGTCGTTCTTAAAATGTACCGATCTGTCATCGCAGTTCTCTAGCTTAAAAGCAGATCTGGTAATTATTTCTTTAGGAGTAAATGATACCCAGGCAAAAGATTTTGAAAAAGAAGAATACATTGAGAATTACGATAGTCTTATTACCGTAATTAAAAAAACAAATCCAAATGCGGCAATTATTCTTACAACAACAACCGATAATTTTATACGAAGAAAAACATCTAATAAAAGAACCGTTATTGCCCGCGATGCTATGTTTGAATTAATGGAAAAACATAATATTGCCGTTTGGGATCTTTTTTCTTTAATGGGCGGCTACAAATCCATGATGAAATGGCAAAAGGTTGGCCTTGCAGGAAGAGACAGGATCCATTTTTCGCCCAAAGGATATGTAATGCTTGGTAATTTAATGTACGAAGCATTCTATAAATCGTATCTAAACAATCAAAAAAAAGTTAACTGACCGATCTTTTAAATAATTTAATTGCCTACTCGCAGGATAAACCCCTGCTGTTTACGCAACTATTTTTTTGGGCGTTTTTTTCGATCGTCCTTTTAATTTATACGCTCGTTTACAAGGCAAATAAGGCACGTACTATTTATTTGCTTGCAGTTAGTTTATTTTTCTATTTTAAAACTAGCGGTGTTTTTGTTGTGTTGCTTTTGTTTACTATTTGCAGCGACTACTTTTGGGGTGCGCAGATAAGCAAGACAAATTCTGAGCCACGTCGAAAATTATTTTTAACCATAAGCGTTATTTTAAACCTTACGCTTTTATGTTATTTTAAGTATGCCTACTTTTTTACTGAGAGCTTTAACCAGATCACCGAGAGTCATTTTAAATTCTTTAATCACTTTGCGCAATTCTCTAATACTTTTTTTTCTACTTCGTTCAGTGTAGATAAATTGTTGCTGCCTGTGGGTGTATCATTCTTTACCTTTCAATCGCTTTCTTATACAATAGATCTTTACCGTAATAAAATAACGCCGGTTAAAAGCGTGTTTGATTATGGTTTCTTTGTATGTTTCTTCCCGCATTTGGTGGCCGGCCCAATTGTAAAGGCACATGAGTTTGTATATCAGATCTATCAGCCATATAAATTAAATAAGTTTGAGTTTGGTATGGCAGCATTTTGGATCATAAATGGTTTTTGTAAAAAGATCGTGGCCGATTATTTAGCTGTGAATTTTATAGATAGGATCTTTGACAGTCCAACCTATTATAGCGGCATTGAAATGATATTTGGAATATTTGGTTACTCACTTCAGATCTATATGGATTTTAGCGGTTATACAGATATGGCAATTGGTTTGGCACTAATATTAGGATACCGCTTAAAAACAAATTTTAATTCACCTTACAAAGCCACAAGTACAAGCGAGTTCTGGAAACGCTGGCATATATCTTTATCCACATGGTTGCAGGAATATTTATATATTCCATTAGGGGGTAATCGCAAAGGAACAATTGGTTCTTATATTGCTATATCTATTTTAGCTTTGTTTATGGTTTTGCTTAGTGGAAAACTGTGGTTATTGTTGGTGCTAATGTTTGTTGCTGTTTTTTTATTGATGCTGGCGTATTTTTTTCCAAAATTGAAAAACAGTTTTAATACAAATATTAATTTGATGGTAACCATGTTGCTTGGTGGGTTATGGCATGGTAGTAGCTGGCTGTTCTTAATATGGGGGGGATTAAACGGACTAGGTTTGATCATCCACAAGCAATGGAAAAAAATATCACCTTTTAAAAATAATGATACTATTGGTTATAAAATTGCCTGCGTTTTAATTACGTTAACTTTTATAAGCTTTACACGTATCTTTTTTAGAAGTAGCAGCCTGCAGGTAGTAGACACGATTTTTTACAGAATTGGCAATCATTTTGGATTGGATCTTTTGTTTAAGGTTATTTATGGTTACAGGGCAGTATTTGCTTTGATGTTGATAGGTTACCTTGTACATTGGATTCCTGAAAGACATAAAGAAATATACCGTAATTGGTTTGCCAGTCAGTCGTACTATACAATGGGTGCAATTATTATATTTGCAGTTTTTATCATGTATCAGTTAATGAGTGGTGAAATGCAGCCATTTATTTATTTTCAGTTTTAATTGGAAGGCAGTAGACATATTTATTTTAAGGGACTGAACGGCTTACGTTTTTTTGCTGCTTTTGCAGTTATAATAACGCATATTGAGATGGTGAAAGAACAAATGTTTTGCCCTAATTTATATCTGGATAATAAATTGATAGTTGAATTAGGAGGCTTGGGTGTTGTTTTCTTTTTTGTGTTAAGTGGTTTTTTAATAACTTATTTATTATTGAAAGAAAAAGAACAAACAGGTACAGTAAATGTTAAGAAATTTTACCTGAGAAGGATCCTGCGTATCTGGCCTTTGTACTTTTTTATTGTGCTATTGGGTTTTTTTGTTTTGCCGCATTTTGAATTTATGCAAATACATTATTTTGTAAAATTCAAGTCTCATCTTTCAATGATCAATTTGCTGTTGTTTTTGGTTATGTTGCCAAACCTTGCTTTTGCTGTATTTAAACCGGTGCCTCATATTGGCCAAACCTGGAGCATTGGCGTAGAAGAACAGTTTTATCTGCTTTGGCCATGGGTGGTAAAAAATTCAAAAAATATTTTAAAAACATTAGGCATCATCATTGCATTACTGATCATTGCTAAAATAATTGTCTTATTTCTTGTGAGGTCTCATCCCGGTAATGCCAACCTTTTAATTTTAAAGAATTTTATTGCCATGCTTAAAATAGAAAGCATGGCTATTGGAGGCATTGGAGCCTGGATGGTATTTGAGAAAAAATATTTTCAAAAAGTCTTAAATAACTTTGTTTTAATAGCAGCTGTTATTGGTGTTATTCTAATGATCTACTTTACTCCTCAAAAAATTCAGGATGCCGCTTTTATAGGGTATTCCGTACTTTTTTTATTGATCATTTTAAATGTATCGTTACATCCGGGTTCTTTTATTAAGTTGGAGAATAAGATGTTCGTTTTTCTCGGTAACATCTCTTATGGCCTTTACATGTATCATTTAATTGTTGTGGCTGCTTTTATTGGAATTTTAAAACAAAGCGGCTTTAATATAGATAATTCAATACTCTCACAAATGATCATATATATAGGCATTACAGGACTTACAGTTTTAATCTCATGGCTTTCTTACCGCTATTTTGAATCATGGTTCCTTAAAATAAAGCATCGCTTTACAGTTGTAAAAAGTGGTAGCTTTTAGGCATTACCGGTTATTTATAAATGTTACCAGTTAACAAGAAATAAAGCAGTTAACACGCTTTAACGTATTCACTTTTATTTGTTTTGTAAGTTTGTAAATAATGAAAAGAGTTAAGACACGCACCGGAGAATTTTTTTTGGATGAACACAATATTTTAAATGCAGTAATGTTTGAAAATGTTGTTGTTGATTATGAAGATGCACTGGATAATTTTTTGGTAATTAAAGATCTTACATCCAATAAGCCAACATTAAGGCTTGTTGATCTTACAAACAACCCAAGATTTGAAAATAAAGCAAAGAAATTTCTCGAAAATAAAGAGGTACAAAATATGGCAATTGCTCGTGCTATTTTAACGGGCAGTAATATTAAAAGAGTATCACTTAATTTTTTTGTGAAGTTGAATGTAAACAAGATTCCCACTAAATTTTTTACCAATTACGAAGAAGCAATAATTTGGCTGAGATCGCATAAAAAGAAATGATCTCCCTATTTTGTACTAATCAATAAAACACCGGTAATTTTTTCGGGTATAGAATTAAAATGATTTAAGTTGAAAGGCTTAGTTAAAAAATCCCTTGCACCAATAGCTTTGCATTGATCTACGTAAGTGGGATTTATTGTTGTTGAGTAAATAAAAACAGGAATAGAACATAGTTCAGGATCTTTAGAAATATCTAATAAAGCTTCATAACCATTTTTAAAAGGCATATTAAAATCGGTTAATATCACATCGGGTAACTGGCTTTTATTCTTATTTAAAAAACGAATTAATTCTTCCCCATTCTTTACCAAAACAACTTTATAAAAACTTTCATGTTTTTCGAATGTTTCTTTGATTGTTTCGGCATCATCCTCATCATCTTCAGCAATAAGAATGTACAGGTCTTTTAAAAAAAGGTCTTTCATTTAGGGGTTTTCTTTGTTTTTACCGGTAAATAAACAATAAAAGTACTTCCAATGTTTAAAATACTTTCAACCTCTATTTTTCCGTTATGATTTTCAACTATTTTCTTACAAATTGCCAGCCCAATGCCTGTGCCGGAATATTCTTTAGACAAATGCAAACGTTGAAATATAGTAAAGATCTTCTTAAGGTGCGAGTGTTCCATGCCAATTCCATTGTCGGAGATCATGATCTTATGATATTTTTTATCGGCAGATCGGTTATAAATATCGTCTACTATACTTGAAGTGATATTTATTATCGGCGCAACATGCTTTTTGCTGTATTTAAGTGCGTTTATTATCAAATTACAAAACAATTGCTTCATCTGGTAATGTGAAGCTTTTACAACAGGCAAGCCGGCAAAGGTTATTTGTGCGTGTTTTTCTTTTATCATCAGTTCAATATCCTCGCAAACTTCCTTTGTTACCTGGTAAAGATCAATATTACTGGTATCAAAATGGTTGGCTGTAGAGCTTGAATATACAACTAAAGCATCCACCAGAGTGTTTAATCGCGTTGCACCGTCATAAACAATGGCAAGGTCTTTCAAATTTCTTTCATTTTTTTCATTTGAGAGATTTTCCTGAAGGCGGGAGCCATACGACATTATCTTTCTTAAAGGCTCTTTTATATCATGAGAAACAATATGAACAAATTGTTCAAGGTCATTATTGGTTTGATGAAGCTTTTTAACCTGTTTTTCGAGTTTATACTGGTAGTTTAATATCTCGTCTTCGTGTTTTTTCTTTTCTGTTTGATCGGTAACTATGATACCAATTGCCGGAATGTGAGGTTGCAGGCTGGTAATGGAGATATAAACCGGTATCTTTATACCATTGGCGCTTAGTAATATCTCTCCTTTACAATAACCTGTTTTCAAGCCTTCCATTAAAGTTTGAAATTGGCCAACAGAATATACATATGAATTAAAGTATGAACCAATGATCTTATTGATAGGAATATTTAATAAATGAGCAAAGTAGTCATTGCAATATAGTATTAATCCATCTTCAGAGATACTGATAGCACCCTCATTAAATTTTTCGATCAATACCCGGTAAGTATAGTCGATATTTTCAATAGCGTAAATTTCTGAACGGCCTTCATTGTTCAAAACAAAAGCGTCAATTGATCCTTCTTTAATTGCAGAAATAAGATCATTGGCTTCGGATAATTGATTTTCCAGATCAGCTATTCTTTTGTTCAGATCTTCGATCTGTTTATCTTTTTCGGGCTGATTATTTTGCGATGATATTAAGTGCATTCAATACTTTATTTGTGTTTGAGAGGTCGCCGAGGATCATTTTTTGAGGTGCAGGACTTATTTTTAATAGCGTTGGTGTAGCTATTACCTGGTATTTAGCCGCCAGTTCCAGTTGCTGCGATACATCTATTATTTCCAATTCAAAATTTCCTGTAAGGTAATTATCGCAAATTTCTCTAAGATTCTCTATAGCATTTATCGATTTCACCGACATTCCGGAGATAAACAGTATTAAAACATATTTATCATCTGCCGATGTACTTTCTAAAATATTTTCGGATCCCGCTTCCAACTAACTTTTTGCTTTAAGAGGTTTAATATTTAAACCCACCAGTACTTTTTCTTCGTTGGATAGATCGCCGATTATTTTTCTTATAGGCTCAGGAAATTTTCTTACCAGTGTAGGTACTGCCAATATCTGGTCGCCTTCTGCCAATTGAGGGTTTTTTAATAGGTCAATTATCTCAATAGTATATTTTCCTGCAAGATTTTCTTCTGCATATTTTTTTATATTAGCCAATGCTTTAATCGATTTTGGCGTTTGCCCTGCTATATACAATCGCAATTGCCACTCTGCTTCCTGCTTCTTGCTCATTATTTCTTAATCTTTTTAGTAACAGGCTTAACGCCTTTTTGTTCATTCATTAATTGCTCTTTAAGGTTTTCGTTTATTTTTAAACGGTTAAGCTCATCTTCAACTGATTCAAATTCCTTACGAAGGGCTTCGATATTAGCTTCCAGCACTTTTCGTTTTCTTTCAATATCACGGTCTTTCTGATCTAATTCATTTTGCAGTTTAAAAGCACTTAGTTTTTTATTAAGGTCGTTTGATTTGCGTGCTGTGCCTGTAAGAATACCATTAGGCCCCAATACCACATCCAGTAGTTCAATGCCCTTACTGGTGATCACAAACTCACGCACTTGATTAGAGTGGCCCATACCTCTTGCTTTAATAATATAAATACCACGGTTACGTTCGCCAATGCCTTCCATATCTCTTACTACTATCCAGGTATCTATTAAAGAAGAAACAGAATCTTCGGCCATTTCGGGTAATTTTGTTTCGGTTTGCTGGCTTAATGACGTAAACAGGGCAGTAATATTATTTACTTTTAATAAGTCTATCAAACGCACTAACATTGATCTTACCTCGCTTGGATTGCCAACCGAAATAAGGTTGCTGATGGGATCGATAACTACCGCTGCGGGTTTAAAATCACATATAAGTTTTCTTAAGGTTAAAAGATGCAATTCAAGCCCGTTTAAAGATGGACGTGAAGAGTGGATCTGTAATAAGCCATTTTTAATATGCTTTTCAAAATCAATACCCACTGAGCGCATATTTCTTATTAGCTGGTGAGGCGATTCTTCAAAAGCAAAATATAATACACTTTGTTTTTTATTACATTGCTCGTTGGCAAAATTAGCGGCCAACGTTGTTTTTGCTGTACCCGCCGTCCCCGAAATTAAAATACTGCTGCCTTTATAAAAACCTTTTCCAAAAAACATTTCATCTAAGCCGGGTACACCCGTTGAAGCCACTTCTGACGAAACTTTATTATCCAGGTTAAGGGAAGTAATAGGCAATACTGATATCCCCTCGTCATCAATTAAGAACGGATATTCATTTGTGCCATGTGTTGAACCCCTGTATTTTACAATACGCAACCTTCTGGTCGATATTTGGTCAATAACCCTATGGTCTAAAAGTATCACACAATCCGACACGTATTCTTCGAGCCCCTGGCGGGTTAAAGTGCCTTCACCGCGCTCGCCCGTTATAATTGCGGTAACGTCTTTGTCTTTAAGCCAATGAAAGAGTCTTCTCAATTCTGCACGGAGTATTGCAGCGTTATCAAGTCCCGAAAATAAAGACTCGATGGTATCTAAAACAACACGCTTTGCTTTAATCGAATCGATGGCATGCCCCAGTCTTATAAATAATCCGTCAAGATCATATTCACCTGCTTCCTCAATTTCCGATCTTTCTACACGTACATGATCAATGATCAGTTTTTTTTCTTTTGATAATTTTTCAATATCAAAGCCCAGCGATTTTACATTTGTAATTAACTCCTTTGAAGACTCTTCGAAAGACATAAATACACCTGGCTCGTTATAGTCAGTAGCGCCTTTAATAAGAAACTGCATGGCTAAAAGTGTTTTGCCACAACCTGCGCTGCCACAGATAAGTGTGGGCCTTCCTTTTGGAAACCCGCCATTTGTGATCTCATTCAAACCATCTATACCCGTTGGGGTTTTTGGGAAATGGAATTGATCTTTTTTTAATGATAAATTTGATTTTTTCGTTTTCACTTTTTATTAAAATTTATTGCTGAAAATAAATACAATTTCTGTGCAAAAATGTAGAAGCTATTACTCAAAATTTGTAACCTATTGTTTTTCTGAAAATTATTTAAAATAAAATGGTACGATCAAAAAATGATAAAAATTAAAATTGTGGAATTTTTTAGACAAAATATAAAGTGGGGATTTGCTTCTATAGTATAATGAAGAAGGCTTACATTAACTCAGATGTATAAAATAAGAATAAAATATCAAATTTCGAAACAATAAACCTATTAAAAGAAAGATATGAGGAGAAGTAAAATGTATATATTTAATATTAATTTAATATATAAATTTTTACCAACGTAATGAAGATAGGGATAAAGCTTGCCGTAACATTTTTTTTAATTGCTTTTTTGTCAATGACAGTAATTGGCATTATCAGTTATTTAAGAGCTAAAAACTCTCTCGAAAAGCAATCTTTTGACAGGTTAACTGCTTTTAGGGAATTAAAAGCCGGACAAATAGAAGACTATTTTAAACTAATAAATGATCAGATAGTTACACTTGCCCAAAATCCAACTGTAATTGAAGCAATGAAGGAGTTTGAATCGGGCTTTAATAAAATAGAGAACGAGATCAAATTATCTGAGAAAGAATTTGAAAATATTAAAAAGAAAGGCGATGAGTATTTGCTAAAAGAGTTTTTACCACGATTAAATAAAAACTTAAAAGTAAAAGCTACTTTAAATGATGAAGTAGAATATAACAAGAGCGCTATTATTTTAACTGATCTGTATTATGTAAACAATCCCAATCCTATTGGTGAAAAGCATAAGTTAATGTACTCAAACGATGCGAGTTCTTATAGTAAATCACATGCAAAGTACCATGCCATGTTAAGCGATTTTGCCGAACGCTTTGGGTTTTATGATATTTTTTTAATTGATGCCGAAACTGGTAACATTGTGTATACCGTTTATAAGGAAGTGGATTTTGCAACGTCGTTGTTAAATGGTCCTTATAACAATACCAATCTCGCCGATGCATTTAATGAAGTGGCAAACAGCGAGAACGAAAGTATTGTTTACCAGGTGGATTACAGACCTTATCACCCTTCATATAATGCACCATCATCTTTTATTGCATGCCCAATTTATGAAGACGGAAAAAAAATTGGTGTATTGGCTTTTCAAATGCCAATTGATAAGATCAATGATATTATGACGAATAAAGGAAACTGGAAGGAAGTTGGTTTAGGGAATACCGGTGAAACTTATATTGTTGGCGAGGATTTTAAGATCAGGAACCAGTCACGCTTTTTAATAGAAGATAGTCTTAATTATTTTAAAATGCTAAGGGATATTGGTGAAGACAAAGAAGCGATAGAGCAAATTAAAAATTATCACAGCTCAATAGGCCTGCAAACAGTAAAAACAACAGGCACTGAAGAGGCATTAAAGGGAGTAAATGATACACAAATATTTCCTGATTACAGGGGCGTTTCGGTTCTTTCGGCATACAAACCTTTAAATATTGCAGATATGCATTGGGTACTAATGAGTGAGATTGATGAAGAAGAAGCTTTTGAGCAGGTAACTAAATTAAGAAACAATATTGTTGTAGGTTTTTTTTGTTTATTGTTTGTTGTGTTGATAGTATCTTATTTTGTATCTAAACAAATAACAAAACCTTTAAATGAGTTAACCTACGAAGCCTTAGAACTGGCAGATGGTAACCTAGATGTGGAAGTTAAGACTGCAGGTAGTGATGAAATAGGAATGTTAGCCAGCAGTTTTAAGAAAATGCAGGCCTCTATTAATAAATTGATCCACGATCTGAAAGATATCAATCATAACCTTGAAGACAAAGTAAAAGAGCGCACAGAGGAGGTAATGAAGCAAAAGGACCTGTTAGAAGAAAAACAAAAAGAGATCGTTGATTCAATACATTACGCACGCCGTATTCAAACCACCATTTTACCAGGTAACGAATACCTGGCTAAAAATTTACCCGACTTTTTTGTATTGTTCAAACCACAATCCATTGTGTCAGGCGATTTTTATTGGGCCACACGTGTGGTAAAAAAAGTAGAGGATAAGGTGGTGGGTGAAAGGTTTTATCTTGCTGTTTGCGACAGTACCGGCCACGGTGTGCCGGGCGCATTTATGAGCATTTTAAATATTTCGTTCTTAAATGAAGCTATTAACGAAAAACAAATAGAAGCGCCTAACGAAATTTTAGATTATGTGAGAAAACGTTTGATAAAAAATCTTTCACACGAAGGCGGACAGGATGGAATGGATGGTACAGTAATTTGTTTTGATAAGATGAAGAATACGATCACTTATGCATCTGCACATAATGCGCCAATTATGGTAAGGGATAAAAACATTATTGAATTAAAAGCAGATAAAATGCCTATTGGTAAAGGTATTAAAACAGAACCTTTTACTTTGCACGAGATAGACGCTAAAAAAGGTGATACCATTTATTTTTATACCGATGGATTTGCAGATCAGTTTGGTGGACCAAAAGGTAAAAAATTTAAATACAAAACATTAAATACTTTACTACTTGAAAATAGCGAATTGCCCCTGACTCAGCAAGCCGAAATGTTATTAAATGCCTTTACAGATTGGAAGGGGCAGTTAGAGCAGATAGACGATGTGTGCGTATTTGCGGTAAGGGTTTAATAAATATTAAGGCATAGCTACCGCCTCTTTATTAAATTTATTTCTGTATTCAATTGGCGATAGACCTGTTGTTTTCTTAAATACATTCCTAAATGCTTTTGTATCTGAATAACCAACATCGTACATTACTTCATTAATGTTTTTACGTGTAGTTTCAAAAGATTTTTTTGCAGCCTCTATTTTTACACGTTGTATGTATTCAATAATAGTATTGTTGGTGGCTTTCTTAAAGCGGCGTTCAAGGCTTCTTCTTCCAAGTGCAAACATGTCTGCCAATTGCTCAACAGATAATTTATCCTGGAAATTACTTTCAATAAACTCCTGCGCTTTTCTTACGGGCTCATCCTCATGGTCTTTCTGACCTTTAAACATAATAAAGGTAGATTGGTCGTAACGATCAATGTCAATCTCAAAGTATTTTGAAGCCAATACAGCCATTTCACGATCAGTATACTTTTCTAAAATGTACAATAATAAATTCCAGAATGAGTTGGCGCCACCACTTGTATAAATGCCATTTTCATCGGTAATTATTTTATCTGATACCAGTTCACTATCGGGAAACATTTTTCTGAAATCATTTTCTGCATGCCAATGAGTAGAACATTTTTTACCATCCAATAAACCTGTAGACGCCAGTAAAAATGTACCAACACAAAGGCTCGCTAATTCCGCACCGGCTTTATGCTGTTTACAGATCCAGTTGTTAAACCCTTTATTTAGTGCTATCACTTCATTCCAATTGCCATTTACAGGTGGAATAATGATGAGATCACTTTTAAAATTATCGTTTACATCTTTATCCGGAAAAACCTTAAATAATTTGTCATATATATGCGCTTCTTTATCAAGCCCAACTAATTGTATATTAAATAAAGGCTGCTTGCCCATACTCTTTAAAAAATCATTGGCAGTATTAAATACTTTATAAGAGCCTTCAATACAGGTTAAAGTAGCAGCGCCTTTTGGTACAAGTATAGATATGTTCTTTAATTTCATGCTTCAAATGTAAACTAAATTACTGTCGCAATCAACCCCTTATATTGCCGTTTTTGCACCCTCATAATAAGTAGTGCTTCATGTAATTTTGTGAAGTAAAACGGAACTTAATAATGAGAACACAAATTAATCCATACTTAATATTTAACGGTAACTGCAGGGATGCTATGAATTTTTATAAAACATGTTTTGGGGGTGAGTTGATATTGCAAACCGTTGGTGATTCGCCAATGGCTGCGCAATGGCCTGAAGCTGTGAAAGACAGAATTCTTCATGCCAGTCTTGTAAACGGCGATATCAACCTTTTAGCATCAGATATGGGTACGGATAACCTGATAGTTGGCAATGTTATTTCCTTAGCATTAGGTTGCGGGAGTAAAAATGAGATAGAAGTTTTTTTTGAAAAGCTTTCGGTTGGCGGAAAAGTAACACATCCTTTACACGAATTTTTTGACGGAACTATTGGTGCACTTACTGATAAATACGGAATGAATTGGGTGTTGAAATTTTAAAGAGCAAATAAAAAATATTAATTTAACTTATAATTTAAAAATAGTAAATATGATTGTAATAGTTTACCTAGTTGGTTCAATTGTTTGCTTAATAGCTTTGTTTTTAATAGCAGCTTTATTTGTAAAAAAAGAAAGTATTATTGAGCGGGAAATAATTATCAATAAACCAAATACAGAAGTTTTTAATTATGTAAAGTATATAAAAGAACAGGATAAGTATAACAAATGGGTAATGGCCGACCCTGATATGAAAAAGGAATTCAGAGGTGTTGATGGTACCACCGGATTTGTTTATGTATGGGATAGCAATGCTAAGGGAGGAAAAGGCGAGCAGGAAATCAAAGATCTTAAAGAGGGTGAACGTGTTGATCTTGAGATCCGTTTTGAAAAGCCTTTTAAAGCAGTATCCACTTCAACCATACAAACTCAACCGGCAGCGAATAACCAAACAAAAGTAATCTGGACATTTAAAAGCAATTCAAAGTACCCTATTAATCTTATGTCTGCTATGTTAGAAGGTGCTTTAGGTAAAGACCTTTTAATAAGCTTAAATAATTTAAAACAAATACTCGAAAAATAATGGTAGAAGTATTTAAAACAAATGTGACTGAACCTTTTCATGCTGAGATATTACTCAGGCTCATTCACACAAGTTTTAACGATAATAGTGCCAGCTTTGATCTGGAAGATAGTGATAAGATTTTGAGAGTAGAAAGCTCAAATACGATTGATGTTAATAAGCTGATAAAAATGCTACACGATCTTGGCTTTGAAATTGAGGTACTTCCGGATGAACTTCCATCTCATCTTAACGGTAATATACATCTTCGTAAAACTGCCTGAATTTTTATGTACTTTTACAATCCGTTTAATTAAAATTTATGTCAACCCCTGTTAAAACAAGCTCTACTAAAACATTTATTAATGTGATCAAAGAATCGCTTAATGGAAAAGAGCAGGATTATACTGTGGGTAGCATTCGCAGAGCGGTTTTTTTATTGGCTATACCAATGATATTGGAGTTAAGCCTTGAAAGTGTTTTTGCTGTTGTAGATATGTTCTTTGTTGGAAAATTGGGAGAGAATGCAATTGCAACTGTTGGCTTAACCGAATCGGTTATTACAATTATATATTCAGTTGCTATTGGTTTAAGTACCGGCGCTACCGCTATTGTTGCGAGAAGAATAGGTGAAAAAGATCCTGAATCTGCGGCACATGCAGGCGCTCAATCGCTTATTATTTGTTTAATAGCTACAATAATAGTAAGCGTGCCGGGTGTGGTTTTTGCCGGTGATATTTTAGCCATGATGGGCGCAAGTAAAGAAGTTGTTGCCGACGGAGCAATTTTTACACGCATTATGCTTGGTGGCAGTTTGGCCATTATGTTGTTGTTTTTAATAAATGGCATTTTTAGAGGTGCGGGTAATGCGGCTATGGCAATGAAAAGTTTATGGATAGCAAGTATAATTAACATTATCTTATGTCCTGTGTTCATACATTTTTTTGGTTTAAAAGGTGCTGCAATAGCCACAGTAATTGGAAGAAGCACCGGTGTATTGTACCAATGTTATCATTTGTTTAAAGGCAGTGGTATCTTAAAGATCCATACCAGCAGTTTTAAGATCGATCCTGTAATAATAAAATCAGTTATTGCAGTGGCATGGCCGGCAACTTTTCAATTTATTATTGCAAGTGGCAGTTGGATCATTTTGGCGCGCATTGTTGCCGAAACCGGAGGTACAACGGCTTCTGCTGGGTACCAGATAGCCATGCGAAACGTGGTATTCTTCATTCTTCCTGCCTGGGGTTTAAGTAACGCGGCAGCTACACTAGTAGGACAAAACCTGGGTGCAAACGAAATGGATAGAGCCGAAAAAAGTGTAATGCTTACAACAAAATACAATGCCATTTTTATGGCCTTGGTTGCTATATTATTTATTTTAATTCCAAGACCAATCATTCATATTTTTACGCAGGATGAAGCTATTATTGCTTACGGTGTGCAGGCATTACGCATAATTGGCGCAGGTTTTATGTTTTACGGTATTGGTATGGTTATGACACAGGCATTAAATGGTGCGGGTGATACAAAAACGCCAACTATTATTTACTTTATTTGTTTTTGGTTATTCCAGGTGCCATTAGCATATTTTTTATCTAACGTTCTTGATATGAAAGCAACAGGCGCTTTTATTGCCATACCCGTTGCAGAAACTTTAATAGCCGTGGTAGCCTGGCTTTATTTCAAAAAAGGCAAATGGAAACAAGTAAAGGTTTAATTAACGTGTACGCATTGCTAAATGCTCGCAATTGTGTTTTTAGTTTTTATTGCTTATACTTACTTAATGAAATCCCAATTTCGCATAGCGATCATTTCTTTTCTGTTTGTATTTTGTTCGGGCAGTTTTGTTGCACAAAATAGCTCAAAGGCCGACAGCCTTATACGCTTGCTTAATGGTGCTACAGATTCTTCTTATATTGAAATTTGTTGTGATATATCTCATGCTTATTTTAATTCAAAACAAGTGAGCTTTGGTTTTAAGTATGCCGATTCGGCCATGTTGAGAGCAAAAAAGATAAATAGTCATCGCTATGAAGCTTATGCTTATAATAACTTTGGTAACCTATATAATTATATAAATGATTTTTCGAACGCGCTCTATAATTTTGAAAAAGCGCTGAGCATACAACGTAAAAACGGAAATATACCGGCAGAATGCAGCACTATTCTTAACAAAGGCAACACCTATTTTTATAGCAATGAATATAATAAAGCTGAAAAATGTTATCGTAAAGCCTTGGCGCTTTATAGAACCATAAAGCCCGATTCTGGCACTGAATCAAATATTTATAACAATCTTGGCAGCGCTTGTGCAGCGCAGGATAAATTTGGCGAGGCAACAAATTGGTTCAAAAAATCTCTTGAAATAAGCAAAAAAAATAATGATCACTTAAGCACGGCTTATACATACAATAATATTGGTAATACACTTAAGGCCGAAGAAAAATATGATGAAGCTCTTATATATTTTAAAGACGCTTTAGATCTTAAATTAAAATACGGAGATAATAAAGACAAAGCAGATGGTTATACAAATATGGCAGCCATTTATGGTTCGCTTGATGATTATAAAAAAGTTATCGAATATCTCAATTTAGGGCTTTCTTACCGTGATACCACAATTTATAACGCTGATCTTAAGAATTTATATAAAAATTTTGCGGATGTATATGAGAAGCTTAACGATGTGTCTTCGGCAAATAAATATTATAAATTACTAAATAATATTACAAGCGAAATTTCAGAGAAAGAACTTTCAGCGCAGATAGAACAGAATGATATGATGAATGAGTTCTCAAAATCTCATTTACGTGATAGCTTGGTGCAGGCTTCAAAAATAGAAAAACAAAAAGCTGAGATCGGCCGGAGCAATACTGTAAAATATTTTTTGCTTGTAATTGTTTGCGTTATTATTATTTTTTTACTTTTATTGTTTAAGCGCTATAAAGTATCACAAGCGCAAAAAGAAGAGATTTCAAGGCAAAAAGAACTGGTAGATGAAAAACAACAAGAGATCATGGATAGTATTAAGTATGCCCGCAGAATACAGGAATCGTTATTGCCTACCGAAAAATATATCTCCCGGCATTTGAATAAGGATAATAAGTAAAAACACTTACCCGGCCGTAAGAAGATAAATTAATTCTTTAAAAAAATAAACTTTTTTTAAATTCTGTTGTTCTTATTATGTATGGAAAAATTTCCTCATAAAAAAGATATGTATTGCTTTTTGATCGATGATGACGATGATGACAGAAAGATCTTTGAGATGGCTCTTGATAAGTTATCAGCCGGAATAAAATTTGGCTATGCCAATAGTGGCTTTGATGCTATTGAGCAATTAAAGGATTGTAAACGTGTTCCTGATTTTATTTTCCTTGATCTTAATATGCCAATAATGAGTGGTAGCGAGTGTTTAATTGAGCTTAAAAAAATTGCTTGCATTGCCGAGGTTCCGGTTATCATATACTCCACAACTATAACCGAAAAAATAATATACGATACCTTGCACGATGGTGCTTTTGATCACATAGAAAAACCTGCTAAAATTGAAAAGTTGGAAGAGTATTTAAAGCGTATTTTGCAAATTAAGGACTAACGGTTATTTTAAATGATTATAACCTTTTTATTAAATATCTAAACGTGTACATTTACAACAATACACGTTGTGAAATTTCTTTATTCTATTATACTTATTTTATTTGTGCAGGCAAACTTCGCACAAACTAATGGAACAATTTCCGGAACAATTTCCGGCCCTGATAAAAAACCTGTAGAAGGTGCTATTGTTTCTTTATTAAGATCAAACAATCAATCGATTGTTAAGATCGCATTTGCAGAAAGTAGCGGACAATTTGAATTTATTAATTTGCAACCTGATTCGTTTAAAATAACAATAGATCAATTAGGGTTTAAAAAATTTATTAGTAACGTTATTGTTCTTGATTCTGCAAAATTAGAGCTTATTCTTCCGGCAATTGAACTGGAGATAGAAGGAAAAAAACTGGAAGAAGTAACAGTTACTACAAAACTGCCTTTTGTTGAACGTAAAATCGACAGAACAATCGTTAACCCCGATGCTTTAATTTCTAATGCCGGTGGAAGTGCGTTGGATGTGTTATCCAAAGCCCCCGGTGTAATTATTGATGAGAATGGGAACATCAAATTAAAAGGTAAGTCGGGGATTATGGTACTAATAGATGATAAACCCACTTATTTAACCGGCGCTGAATTAGAAAGTTATTTAAAGTCACTTCCTTCTGCTTCAATAAAGCAAATAGAAATTATGCTCAATCCACCGGCACATTACGAAGCTGCAGGTGGTGCTATCATTAATATAAAAACGAAAAAAAATAAACTAAAAGGTATTAACGGAAATGTTACAGCAAATTACGCGCAGGGTCGCTATGCTAAAACAAACGATAACTTCAGCCTTAATTTTAGCAATAAAAAATTTACCATCTTTTCAAATTTAAATTATGGCTATCAAAATAATTTTCATGATCTTACAATTCAGCGCCGTTATAAGAACGAAGATCTAAGTACCATATCAGTTTTTAATCAAAACACTTATATTCAACCTATCAGCCAATCTGTAGGGGCAAGGCTTGGGCTCGACTATTATGTTACAGACAAAACTACTCTTGGCATCTCTACACGTGGTTTTTCAAATAATTCTATCGTAACAAAATATAATAACGCACAATTTTTAAACGCAAATGATAGTTTAGTGAGTACAGTAATAGCAGACAATAGCGAAAAAAGTTTATTTCAAAACGGATCGGTTAACATAAACATCCGCCACCAGTTTGATTCGCTTGGTACAACATTAACTGCCGATGCTGATTACGTTGCTTATGCAACTAACATTGAGCAATTGTATAAGAACGATGTTTACCTTGCTGATGGCACTCATAGTTATAACGATATACAAAACGGATCATTGCCTTCTGTAATTAACATTTATGCTTTTAAAAGTGATTATGTGCAACCGCTTAAACATGGCGATAGATTTGATGCCGGCTTAAAAACAAGTTATACTCAAACAGATAATGATGCGGTTTATCTTATTACACAAAATAATATCACGCAAAATAATTATAATTTAAGTAATCATTTTAAGTATGATGAGATGATCAATGCTGCATATGTAAATTATTCACGCTCGTTCAAAAGAATAGAGATACAGACAGGTTTAAGGTTTGAGTCAACCATATTAAATGGAAAACAATTAGGCAATGCTGTAAAACCGTATTCCTCATTTAATAGAGATTATAATAGTTTATTTCCAACGGTTTATGTTTCTTATAAATTAGATACCGCTTCAAACCATGTATTAAATCTTTCGTATGGTAAACGTATCAATCGCCCTTTTTATAAAGATCTCAACCCTTTTAGCAGCCCGCTTGATAAATATACTTATTATGAAGGCAACCCTTATTTATTGCCAACTTTTCCTCATGAAGCCTTGCTTACCTATAGTTTTAAAGACCTTTTATCAACAACTTTATATTACGGTTATTCTTCCAACGAGATACAGGAAACGATCGAGATCAATAATGGTATTTATTACAGCAGGCCCGGTAATATTGCAAGCAGCGAGCATGGCAGCATTACCTTTGAGGCCAACATTCCGGTTAAAAAATGGTTAACAACCTCTGTTTATTCAGAAGTGATCTATTCACGGTTTAAGAGCAAGCTTTATACCGAAACACTAAACTCTTCCGGTACCTGCCTTTTTTTAAGTATTAATAATATGATCCAGCTCAAAAAAGGATGGAGCGGAGAGCTTAGCGGACAATATATCACTAATCAGATCGATTCACAATTTTCTTTTGGTGACTATGGATTTTTTAATATTGGTTTTCAGAAAAAGATATTGAAAGATCTTGGGAGTATAAAAGTAAATATGAGCGATGTATTGCATAGTAACAGAATAAGGGGCAGAATAAATAATCTGCATTTAACGGATGCAAATTGGTTTGGTGTAAGAGATACAAGGGTCTTATATATTACATTTTCTTACCGTTTTGGTAAAACAAAAAACAGCAAACCAAAGCATACCAGCACAGGTTCTGAAACAGAGCAAAACAGGGTAAAATAATAATAGCAAAATTGTATATTTGCATTAATTCTTTAATTAGTTACAGTGTTTAAATTTATTTTTGCCGCCTTAGGTTTTTTCTTTGTTTCACGGCATTTTATGGGAGCCTTTGTTGGGTTTATAATTGGTTCTTTTATTGATAATGCTATTACATTAAAAGCAAAAGCAGGAAAAGGCCAAACTATTTTTGATTATTACCAGCAACATGCAGCCCGGCCACACGAAGATTTTGCAACTATGTTAATGGCTCTTTCGGCAGCCGTTATGAAAGCAGATGGCAAGCCGTTAAAAGTTGAGTTGGAATATATAAAAGCTTTTTTCGCACAACAATTTGGTCCGCAATATTCTGCAACACATTTACAAACTCTTAAGCATTTTTTAGAAGCAGCATCTATTCCAGTTGAGCAAATATGTAATGATATTAATATGCGTACCACTCTCGAAGTGCGTATTCAATTAATGCATTATCTTTTTGGTATTGCCAGATCGGATGGACATGTGGCCGATACAGAAATAAGCATTTTGAGGCGCATTGCTGTACAACTGCAAATTCCTTCTTCAGATTTTGAAAGCCTTAAGGGAATGTTTTACAGGGATGTAAACTCCGATTATCATGTATTAGGTATTGAACCAACTGCCACCGAAGAAGAGATTAAAAAAGCCTACAGGCAAATGGCTGTTCGTTATCATCCTGATAAAGTAATTCATATGGGGGAAGAATTTCAAAAAGGTGCCAAAGAAAAATTTCAGAAGATACAGGATGCTTACGAAAGCATAAAAAAGAGTAGAGGAATAAGCTAATTGTCTTAATATCGGTTGTGATTTTTTTTATACTAGCCTGTAACCTTTCGCAATATTGTAATTATATTCACGTTAATTGTATTTGGATAAAACATCTATGTTTTTTAGAATAGAAGACAAACTAGGTTTGTTAAGATCTTGCATGGTCTTATTTATTTTTATTCAACCTCTACTGGGGCAAAACAAACCCTATTCTTTAACCGGTAAAATTAATTCAGATAAAAATTCAGTTATTGAGTTTGGTAATGTTATTGCTTTATCTGTAAAAGATTCAAGTATTATTAAAGGAGCGCCATTTCAAAATGGCGCATTCAGGTTAGATGGAATTGAAAAGGACACTATTCTGATCAAGATCACTTCTATTGGTTATTCGGATCATCTTAGTGTATTTTACCGAACTAATAACGATTCAGTTACTGATTTTGGAAATATTGAATTAAAAGATAATAATACCCTTAATGAAGTTACCATCACCGCAAAAAAAACATTGTTTGAAATGGATGGCGAGAAGGTAAAAATAAATGTAGAAGGAACTAGTCTTAATGCTGCCGGTACCGCACTGGATGTTTTAAGGCGTTCGCCGGGTGTATTGGTAAATAGTACTGATAATGTTACAATATTTGGAAAAGGAACACCAATAATTTATTTAGACGGTTTATTGATCTCATCCACCGACATTCTTAAATCATTACCATCAAGTGATATTAAAAGCATTGAGATCATCAATAACCCTTCTTCAAAATATGATGCTGCAGGAAGGGCTGTAATAAACATCATAACTGTAAGAAATAATTTAGAGGGTTACAATGGAAACGTTATACAGAATTTTTTGTGTAGTAGGTACCTGTTTACTTATACAGGTTTTAGATTGAATTACACCCGTAAAAAAATAAGTACAAACTTTAGCTATGGCTTTAATACTGGTAAACAGTGGAACTCTGACCAATATGAGCGCACTTACAAAATAAACGATAGCTCTAATATTGAAATGAATAATTATTTATACGACGTTCAAAATTATTCAAATGTTCACTTTTACCGCGCAGGTATCAATTATCGCTTCGATTCTGCAAGTACTTTGGGTTTACAGTATAATGGTTTTTATAACTCCCGAAAGGATGCATCCGATAACGTAAATAGTATTTTATTGAATAAAGAAGAGCAGTATAATCTGCATACAAATACAAAGGGTACTCCTTTACTAATGAATAATGGTATCAATGTAAATTATTCAAGAAAATTTGATACACTTGGAACAGAGTTATTTACAGCTGTTCAGTACGGTAATTTTATAATAAAGAATACAGCAAATATAGCCGTTGAAACAAAATACAATAATCTTGTACTTCAGGAAGAAAAAAGAAATTCTAACCGCAATGATATTAAGATATTAGGCGCGCAAATTGATCTTACAAAAGCTTTCAATAAAAGATGGAAGTTGGAAAGTGGTATCAAAGAATCTTATATTACAAAAGCAAGTGATATTAAATTCGAAAATAAAAACAATAATGGCAATTGGATCTCTGATCCTGCTTATTTAAATGGGTTTGAATTTAATGAGAATATTGCCGCGGGGTACAGCGAGTTGCGCTTTAAGCATAAAAAGGCCAACGCCCGTATTGGCGCAAGGGTAGAGCTAACCAATTCTGAAGGCTATTCAAAGATCCTTTCAAAAAATATAATTAACAGGCAATACGTTAATTTTTTTCCGAGTGCTTATTTTGGATATGATCTTGCTAAAGATCTAATTACTTCTGTTACTTTTTCAAGTCGTATTAACCGTCCTTCTTTTCAGGATCTCGATCCTTTTATTAATTATATCGATTCACTTTCTTCATTTAGAGGCAATCCTTACCTGCTTCCTGAGTATACTAATTCCATTGAGGCGTCTTTGGTTTATATGAAAGAGGCTAACCTTACTTTTGGCTATAGTAAAACAGATGGGGCATTACGCCTGGTGGTAGATAAATTAAATGATAGTACTGAGGCATTTACTGCCACCACTAAAAACCTTAAAAAAAGCGAGACTTATTCGTTTGGGGTTACCATTCCATATGAACTAAGTTGGTGGACCACCGCTAACTATTTTGGTTATTTTTTAAACACTTTTAGTTATGATCAGGCAGGCGTTATTGTGCAAAATTACAAGCCTACTTTTAGTATTTATTTGTACGACGAATTCAGGTTTAAAAAATTATTTTCGTTGGAGTTAACCTATGAGTATACATCGGCCGCTGTAGATGGCATATTTATTTCAAAACCATTTTCAATGCTGAACGTTACGCTTAAAAAGAATTTTTTTAAAGATAAACTTACTTGCAGGTTCATAGCAAGCGACATTTTAAATACCTATATTATGAAAGGGCAAAGTAATATACCTGTGTATAATATTGGTTATACTTCTAAAGTCAACATTCATTATTTTTTACTTGCCTTAAATTATAAATTTGGTAAGCTCAAGGCCGCTAACTACAAAAACCGCTCGGTTAGCGATGAAGAGTATAACCGTGTAAAAATGGGTAAATAAAAGCCTGAATTTCAGCATTTATAAGGGTTTCAGAATGGTGTTGCCCGCTTTTTTTCGACCTTTTTTTCTTCTTTTCCGGATTACATATGTAAGAAATTTCCAGTTTTTGGAAAATTTACCATAACCATTCCATCTACCTTTATTTCCGAAAAATGGAAATATCCATTGATTGGAAAAACTTAAAAAATAAATAACATGAGCCTAGTAAAAATTTTTATTGTAGAAGATGATCCTTGGTTTGGTGAATTATTAAAACATCATTTATCATTAAATCCCGATTATGAATTGCATTTATTTACAACTGCAAAAGAGTGTTTAAATAACATGCATTTACGTCCGGATATTGTTTGCGTAGATTATGGTTTGCCTGATATGACGGGCGATATACTTTTACAAAAGATCCACGAAATAAATAAAAATATTGCGGGTATTGTTATTAGCGGGCAAGAAGATGTTGCCGTAGCAGTAAATTTTTTAAAGAGCGGCGCAAAAGATTATATTATCAAAGATGATAATACAAAAGATATACTTTGGAACTCTATCATCAAAATAAGAGAAACACTTGATCTTAAAAAAGAGGTAGAAGAATTAAAAGGTCAGCTCGGGCAAAAATTCAGTTTTGAAAAAACAATAATAGGAAAAAGCCCTATTTTAAAAGAAGTATTTGTTTTGGTGGAAAAAGCTTTAAAATCAAATATTAACGTTTCTATTACCGGCGAAACCGGTACTGGCAAGGAAGTGATAGCAAAGGCAATACATTATAACGGCGAACGTAAAAAGAAACCCTTTGTTGCAGTAAACATGGCAGCCATTCCTACAGAGTTAATAGAAAGCGAATTGTTTGGTTATGAAAAAGGCGCTTTTACGGGAGCTCAAAATCGCAAAATAGGAAAATTTGAAGAGGCTAATGGTGGAACCATTTTTTTAGATGAGATAGCTGAGTTAGATCTGAGTTTGCAAAGTAAGATCTTACGTGTATTACAAGAACGCGAAATTGTAAGAGTTGGCGGAAACGAAAGAGTAAAAATTGATGCAAGATTAATTACCGCTACACATAAAAATTTAGCCGAAGAAGTAAAAAAAGGAAAATTCAGGGAAGATCTTTTTTACAGGATCATTGGTTTGCCTGTTGATTTGCCGCCTTTACGAAACAGGGGCAATGATGTTTTAATTCTCGCTAAACATTTTATTGATGAGTTTGCAAAAGAAAATAAATTAAAAGCCGTTAGCATTTCAAACGATGCAAAAGATAAATTACTAAAATACAATTACCCCGGTAATGTAAGAGAATTAAAATCGGTGCTTGATCTTGCTTGTGTTATGTGTAATGGTACTGAGATAAATGCAAATGATATTCGCTTTAACAGTGTAAGATCTGATGATATTTATACTACAGAAGAAAAAACGCTTAAAGAATATAGCAATGAGATCATTGCGTTTTTTCTAAGAAAATACAACCAGGATGTTTTAGCAGTAGCTAAAAAGCTGGATGTTGGTAAATCAACAATATATAACCTCATACAAAAAAAGGAAATTTCTATTAACTGATCTTAATAAAAGTATTATGGAAATACAAGTAGAATTACAAAGCCTGGCCACAAAGTACCTTTCAACGCAACAAATGCAGGACCCATCAATTTCAGATTTTTTAAAAGCTGTTAACCAGACTTTTATTGAAAAAGAAAAGGAAATTGAACTGTATAGCGAAAAGGAAAATAACCTGACAAAAACTAACCAGCTTTTAACTACACTATTCTCTAAATTACATTCAGGTATTGTTGCCGAAGATGAGAATAGAAAGGTTGTATTTACTAATAAATTGTATTGTGATATCTTTTCGTCTTCACAATCTCCAAAAGCAATGACAGGCAATGATGTTCCCGATCTGACAGAAGAGACAACAGCTTTGTTCGCAAAACCCGTTTCTTATGTTGCTGAAATAAACAAGCTACTTCATTTTAAAGAAGCAAAACTTGAGCAGGTTTTGGAAATGAAAGATGGAAGATATTTTGAACGTAATTATTTACCCATTTTTATTGGCGAAAGCTACAAAGGCGCACTTTGGAAATATACAGATGTTACAAGAAAGATAACTGTTGAAAAAGAATTAAGGAGATCGGAAGAAAACTACAGAAGTATTATTGAGCATGCTTCAGATATTATTTACAAGACCAATGATAAAGGTTTTTTTGTATTTGTGAATCCGGTAGCTGAAAGAATAACCGGTTATTCGAAAGAAGAGTTGTATAAAATGCATTTTTCTGAATTAATAAGAGCCGATCATAAAATAAAAGCGGTTAAATTTTATTTGAATCAGGTGCGAAATAAGATCGCTTCTACTTACCTGGAATTTCCAATAATAAATAAAAAAGGTAAAGAAATATGGTTAGGGCAAAGCGTACAATTTTCTTATATAAGTGTTAACTCCCAACAATTTGAACTAACCTCTATGGCTATTGATATTACCAAACAAAAATTATTTGAAGGCATGCTTAAAAAGCAGGAAGAAAAATACCGTAATATCATTACTAATATGAACCTTGGACTTATTGAGGTAAGCAGAAATGAAGAGATACTGCATGCTAACCAAGGTTTTTGCAAAATGTCTGGTTTTAGCAAAGAAGAATTAATTGGTAAAAAAGCAACCGATCTGTTTGTAATGGACCTTGATCTTTTAGAAGAAAAGAAAAAATTAAGATCTGAAAGTATTTCCGATATGTATCAAATGCCGGTTAAAAATAAAAATGGCGATGTAAGATGGTGGACGGTGAGTGGTGCCCCAAACTTTAATGATTCGGGCGAATTTATTGGTTCGATAGGTATACATCTTGATATTACTGAGCAAAAAAAATTAGAGAAAGAGTTAGAGGCCTCAAAGATAAAAGCAGAATTAGCTTCTAAAGCTAAAGAATCTTTTCTCGCAAATATGAGTCACGAAATAAGAACACCTTTAAATGCTATTATTGGTATGATCAGAGAGCTTGGTAAAGAAGCACTTAACGCAGATCAAAAAATATATGTTGAAAAAAGTGCAATTGCTTCCAAGCATTTACTTTCTATCATTAATAACGTGTTGGATATTTCAAAAATAGAGGCAGGTGAATTGACCTTAGAAGATGAACATTTTAGTTTGGATAATTCAATACACAATGTTCTTTCTATCATGTCATCACGTGCTGAAGAAAAAGGTATTTACTTGAGGTCTGAATTCTCTAACGATATTCATCCTGCTATAATTGGTGATCCGTTGCGTATTGAACAGGTATTGATCAATCTGGTAGGTAATGCTGTAAAATTTACTTCTAACGGCGGCATTACTATCAAATGCAGTTTGTTGCATGATACCTCTGATGAACAAAAGATCAGTATAGCTGTTTCAGATACCGGCGTTGGTATGGAAGAAAAGTATTTGAAGAATATTTTCAATAAGTTTTCACAGGAAGATAGATCTGTATCACGTAAATATGGTGGAACGGGTTTAGGATTGGCTATCACTAACGAGTTGATACAGCTTATGGGAGGAACGATTGAAGTAGAGAGCAAAAAAAATTCAGGTACAACTTTTAATGTGATCGTTACACTTAAAAAAAGTGATACCTGTAAAGTAGAAATTAAACAGGAAGCAAACGAAACCATTTCTTTGAATGGATTGAGAATTTTGTTGGTGGAGGACAATGAGCTAAACCGTTTAGTAACACAAAACACCTTTAAATATCATAAATGTTGGGTAGATGAGGCTATAAATGGATTAGATGCTCTCAAAAAATTAAAGCAAAATAAATACGATATTATTTTAATGGATATTCAAATGCCCGAAATGGATGGCCTTGAAGCAACTGAAAAAATACGTACCGAATTAAAGATCGATACACCCATAATTGCCTTAACTGCAAATGCATTTAAAAGCGAAGTTGAAAAATGCAAGCAAGCGGGAATGAACGATTATCTTACAAAGCCATTCGAAGAAATTGCGCTTTTAAAGCTCATCTCAAAGTATACTCATGTTAGTTTTGAGCAGAAACCAGAACCGAACAATGATCAGGTGAAAGAGGTGGTAACTAAATTGTATGATCTTTCTAAATTAAATGAAATAAGCAGGGGAGATAAAGACTTTATTAAAAAAATGATAACACTTTTTGTTGAACAGGGAAAAATATCTTTACAACAAATTAATGAGGCTCATAAAATAAATGATTTTGATACTATTCATAAAACTGCTCACAGGCTAAAGCCAAGTATTGATAATATGGGCATTGTTTGTTTAAAGAAAGAAATACGGGATTTGGAAGGACTTGCAAAGAACCCTATTTCCGGAAATGAACTTAGCTTGCTTATTGAGTATTTAAATACAACACTTACAAAAGTGCTTGAAGTATTACCTAACGAAATCGCTTAAAATTTAATTAGTTTAATTATTAAAAGCCGGAAATATCTTTCCGGCTTTTTTTGTTTTGGAATTTTTTTCCATTTTTTGGATATGCATAACTTGATGTAAGTCTGAAAGCCTTGAAAACACAGAGTTTTTATTGTGGCACAATGTATGTGTTAATTGGATAGATAAAACCAGATATTATGAAAAAGATAATTTTACTTTTAATGATAACGCTGAGAGTTTATTCTCAGCATAATTTAAGCATAGTTAAAAAAGACGGAGGCGTGCTTCATGTTTATTCAGGTGTTGCTATAAGTGCTTTTTCAGGTGCAAAGATCTATCAAAAAACCGGACGTCCCATTTTATCATCTGCAATTGGTTTTTTTATTGGTAGCCTTGCAGGCGCAAGTAAAGAACTTGTTTATGATAAAGCAATGCACCGCGGATGTTATAGTAAGTCAGATGCTTGCCTTACCATCTGGGGCTCTGCAATAGGCAGCCTCTGCCTTAGAATAGGCATAGATATGAAACAAAAAAAGGAGTTGGAAAAAGAGAATTTTCAGGGTCTTTCAAAATAAAACAATAGTATTTTAAAATATATACAAATGAAAACAGAAAAAAAAATAAACATCTTTATTGTAGACAATAGTTTGTTCTACCTTAATCTTTACGAACAAAGCTTAAGAGACCTTGGTCATACAAATATCAGCACGTTTATGAGCGGTGCTGAGTGCATTGCAGCGCTGGCTGAAAAGCCAAATGTTGTTTTTTTAGATAGTAACCTAAATAATGCCCAAAGTTCAGAAGTTTTGAGACGGATCAAACTTTTTAACCCTGGTATTTTTGTAATAATGCTGATCGATCCTGCCGGTATAAGAACCAATATAAATACAAGCAATTTTGGCATCTCTGATTATATTATAAAAGGGCAGGACGAGATCGCAAAGGCCAATACCATTATTTTAAAAATAAATAAGATAATCAATACACCAACCATCAAAAAAATGATGAAAGAGTTATTATGAAAACGATCAGGTATTGGATATTAAGATGGAAGAGATTTAACCTGAATTATTACCAATGGTTAAATGATCCGGTTAAATAAGCCTTCCATTTTTTGGAAAAAATATCCGTGGCTTGGAAAGTAGATAAATGACGATTCTCTGAAAGCCTTGTTATTACTGAGTTTTTAGTTTCGGCACGTTATGTGGATATCTATATACAGATAAAACAAACAGCCATGAAAACTTCAACTAAAATAAAAATCACAATCATCACTACCCTGGTTATTTTAAGCAATGTTTCTTTTGGCCAAAACAATAACGATACTAAAGAGGTCAAAAAAACTGAAACTGAACAAAACGATGTTGTTCGCAGCAAAAAAGGCCCTCAACCAACAATGACTGTTACTAATGAAAGCAAATCGTATTTAGTTTAAAAATTTTAGCCACAAAGACTACTAAGTAGACTCAAAGTTCGCTAAGGTCATGTTGAGCGGAGTCGAGACACCTTAAGTATTTGTATCTAAATATACGTACCTTTAGCTCTTTAAAAAAACGTATAAATTGTCTTTCGACCCATTTAAAATAAACCTGCCGGTAACCGAGATCATTTCTTTTGTAAGAGAACAGCTTGCAAAAGAAAACACGCTTATTGTAAATGCCCCTCCCGGCGCAGGCAAAAGTACCTTATTGCCTTTGGCTTTAATGGAAGAAACATGGTTACAAGGAAAAAAGATAATTATGTTGGAGCCTCGTCGCCTGGCTGCTCGAACTATTGCTGCCCGTATGTCGTCACTAATTGAAGATGAGATAGGAAAAACAATTGGCTACCGCGTTCGTTTTGATAATCGTGTTAGCGCCAATACAAAAATAGAAGTAGTTACCGAAGGTATTCTTACACGCATGTTACATTCGGATAATGCTTTGGAAGATGTTGGCCTGGTTATTTTTGATGAGTTTCATGAACGCAGTCTTCACGCCGATCTTGCTTTGGCTTTATGCCGCGAAGCACAGCAGGTGTTACGCCCCGATCTGCGAATAATGATCATGAGTGCTACCTTAAATATGCCTCAGCTAAAAAGCTTATTAAAAGCACCGGTTGCAGTGAGTGAAGGAAAACAGTTTCCGGTTGAAATAATTTATAGTGGCGATGCAGACGAGACTTTATTGTCCGAGTTAACAGCGCGAACCGTTATGAAGGCCGTTAAAGAAAACGAAGGTGATACATTGGTGTTTCTTCCCGGCGAAGGTGAGATAAAAAAATGTGAAGAATTGTTGAGAGGGTCATTACCCGAATTTGCTATTCATCCTTTATATGGCCAACTGCCACAACAGGAACAATTTTTGGCTATTATGCCAAATAAATTCGGTAAACGCAAAGTTGTTTTAGCTACTTCAATTGCCGAAACAAGTTTAACCATTGAAGGAATAAGAATTGTGGTGGATACTGGTTTTGGTCGCAGTTCGAAATTTGATACACGTTCGGGCTTATCTAAATTAGAAACATTACGGATCTCAAAAGATTCTGCTGATCAACGTGCGGGGCGCGCCGGAAGATTAAGCAGTGGCGTATGTTATCGCATGTGGACAAAAGCCACACATGAACGTCTGGCCGAACATCGCGTCCCTGAAATAATGGAAGCAGATCTTGCTTCGCTGGTATTGGATATGGCTAATTGGGGTGTTAATGATATTTTGCAACTTACCTGGTTAACGCCACCGCCAAAAGCAGCTTTGGCGCAAGCAACAGAAATATTACACCAGTTAAATGCTTTAGAAAATAATAAGATCACGCCCCACGGTAAACAAATACACCGTTTAGCTTGTCATCCACGCATTGCACACATGTTGTTGATGGCAAAAGAAATAAAAGACAAACAATTGGGAACAGATCTTGCTGCCGTTTTAG
The DNA here is from genome assembly GCA_032229505.1 of Bacteroidota bacterium. Lineage (GTDB taxonomy): Bacteria > Bacteroidota > Bacteroidia > B-17B0 > Aurantibacillaceae > Aurantibacillus. The sequence goes on along the minus strand of JAVTWD010000092.1, from coordinate 48,112 downwards.
AAGAGCGTGATCCTTTACCAAGAGAAACAGGTATTGATATTAATTTACGGGTGGAAGCATTGCGCAGGGCCAGAGCAAATAACAGCATTAGCCGTTTTGGAAGAATAGAAAAAATTGCAGCATCTTATCGTAAGATGTTGGATATTGAAGTGGATAATGGAGCAGTAGATGTTTTTGAAACAGGTTTGTTATTGGCTTACGCCTATCCTGAACGTATTGCTTTTGCAAGACCGGGTAACAATGCGCAGTTTCAGCTGGCTAATGGTAAATACGCTGTGGCGGGTCATAAAGATGATCTGGCGCATGAACCATGGTTAGCAGTAGCTCACATGGATCTTCGCGATGGTTTGGGTAAAATATTTTTAGCGGCACCTTTAAACCCTAAAGATCTTTTGCCAATGGTAAAAGAGCAAACCGTTATAAGCTGGGATACCCGTAAAGGCGGAATTATTGCTACAAAAGAATTAAAGATCGGCAGTTTGGTATTGCAAAGTAAACCAATTCAAGGTCCAAACGAAGAACAAATTACTTTAGCTATTTCAAACGCCATAAAAAATGAAGGTGAACAGCTTTTGGATTTTGATGAGAAAATGGAACAGTTAAAAAACCGGATAATGAGTTTGGGAATTTGGAATCCTGAACAAAACTGGCCCGACGTAAATACAACTGTTTTACTTGCTACAAACGATAAATGGTTAGCGCCTTATTTAAAAAATATAAAAAAGCCGGATGATCTAAAAAAAATAAATTTAAGTGAAGCATTATTCTATTCGTTAGATCTGGAAAAACAACAGGCATTAAATAATTTGGCCCCACAAAAATTAGAAGTGCCAAGCGGCTCCGAAATTAAAATTCAGTATTTTATAAATGGTGCAGTACCTGTACTATCAGTTCGTTTGCAGGAAGTGTTTGGTTTAAGCGATACGCCAACTGTAAATAATGGTAAAACAAAAGTGGTAATGCATTTGCTTTCGCCCGGGTATAAACCCGTGCAGGTAACTTCCGATCTTAAAAGCTTTTGGAATAATTTATATTTTGAAGTAAAAAAAGAGTTACAGCGCCGTTATCCCAAACACGCCTGGCCCGAAGATCCATGGACAGCGCCCGCGGTGGCAAAGGGTAGGAGCCACAAAAAATAAAGTTAAACTACTTTAAATTCATTTGATTAAAATGATAGAGTTCTGCTTCAGCATCCAAAATTTCCTGGTTTAATTTTTCTTCATAAAACCTGTTTATAATAAGCATGGCATGAACAATACCCGGAAGAATAAATAAAGCCGTAAGAAGAATGTTTAAAAGAAAAGCGTTGTTCTTACCCGTAGATAGTACCGCAATTGGCGGCAGTATTACACACAAAAAATACCTCATGGTTACCTGGTTTAAATGTTAGTGAAAGGTAATTCCTTTCCAGGTACATTGTCAATAGGTAATTTTACCTATTTTGATATAGGTATTTTTACTTATATGAAAAAGATTTTTTTAAAAATTAACCCAACTTTTAAAAGATTTGTATGTTATTGTTTAAAGAACGAATTAGGAACTTAAAATAATTTAAAATGAACAACACAAAAGCAATTCCTGAAGGATACAATCGTATTACCGCTTACTTAACGGTAAAAGGCGCAGATAAAGCTATTGAATTTTATAAAAAAGCATTTGATGCAAAGGAAAACGGACGCATTACAATGCCTGGCAATATTATAGGACATGCAGAATTACAGATAGGCGATTCGCGTTTAATGCTGGCAGAAGAAATGCCGGAGTGGGGCAATAAAAGTCCGCAAACAGTTGGCGGTACACCCGTAGCGGTGCACCTGTATGTGGAAGATGTAGATACTGTTTTTAAACGCGCTTTAGAGTTGGGTGCAAAAGTAGACAGGGGCATGGAACCAAAAGATCAATTCTACGGAGATCGCACGGGCAATTTGGTAGACCCATTTGGTCATCAATGGGTACTGGCCTCACACACAAAAGATATGAGCTGGCAAGAAATGCAAAAAGCAAATGATAAGATGATGAACGAAATGGCGAAGTGAAAACTAACAAAAGACCTAAGCAAGCTTAATTGTTTTATTAAAACTTAAAATGCAAAACAAGCTGAAATCTTCACTATTGCTTATAAAAAGCCTTATAATGCTAAAAACTCAAAAAAGTGCCTGTAATTTTTACGCCGGTTGTAAAGTAAACGTTTTTTTGATATACCAAAGCACCATTTACCGAAACAGGGTTAAATAAACGGGCGTAAATAATAAGATCGTTATATTGTACAGATGCTATACAATTAATGCCCCTGTAAATAGTTGGCAATTTTTGTAACTGTCCAAGATCCGGATCAACCAACGATTGAAAACTCTTTTTACTTTGGGCCGATATTTCAGTGTAACCGTAACCTAATCCAATATCAAAGCAGAATTTATTTTTTTCTTTGTCATCATAAGTCCAACGGTACTTTAAACCAACTGATATGTTATAGATGCTAAAATTGTGAATGGTTGAATCTATTGCTTCAATATTTTTATTTTGAAGCGCGCCTTCTCCAAATACCAAAATATCATCCCTGAAATTATCATTGATCCTTGGTTTTTTTTCATTTTTAGTATACCGGTATAACTTGCAAAAAGTAGTTAATGAAATTTCATAATAGGCATATACCACAGAACTTGCATTATCAGGAAAGAAAATAGAGTTAATATTTACTGAGTCCTGTTTTTCTTTTTTTACAACATTGCCGCCAATGCCAACAGATAAAAAGATCCTGTCCCATAAGTGGGGTTGCGCGCCAAAAGAAAAACCACCGTTTGCTGTTACATTATCCGAACTTACTGCATCAGAGGCACCAAAACCATAAATAAAAACTTTATCTTCAAGGCTGTCTAATTTGTCTTTTGCTTCGCTTAGCTTAAGGTCTTCAGCATCTGTAAGGGTGGGCATTTTTTTTAATTTATAAATCTCGTGTCGCAAAAGATACCTGTTAAATAGGTTCTTTGATTTATTCATTGGAATTACCTGTTGTGCAAAGCTTATTTTTACCATGCAACATCCGAAAATTAAAATTAAAATTTGTTTCATTTTTTATTTTTTATATGTATTTAAAAATCTTGCAATAAGTGCAACTGTGCTAAGTATTGAACCTCCGTATAATAATACCTGGTCATATTTTTCTTTATATAGGTACATTAGTAAAATAAGGCCGCTAATAGCAATAATAATAAGCGGTAGTTTCCATTTGGAAAATGTGCCTTTAATACGTTTTTCTTCTTCTTCAGCCGAAAAATTCGGATCAATTTTTTCGTAATAAATTACGAAGTTTCTGAAACTATAATTCATTACTCTTAATCTGCCTGTTATTGAATCGGCAATGATGAGTCCTTTTTGTATGAGGTCGACCAAATATTTTTTATTTTTATAGTTTACAAAATAATCAACTGCGAAATCGTACATCACAAATTTTTCATCAGCGTTAAGACTGTTCCAGATCTTGATATATTCTCTTTTATTTACTGCTAATGCTTTACTAAGAATCAATTCAAGTTTTTTATGTGGTACCGTGTCATTAATTTTACTCGGAAAAAAATAATTTTCGGGCACATTTTCTTTTCCAATTTCTATATCTTCTAGTAGCTCAAGATCATTTGCACTAAAAGGTGGGATTATAAACCGAACATTAGCCAGACGGTGTTTATTAGCATAATTCTTTCTTGAAATTATACTTAATTCAAAAAAGAAAAAACGACCAGTATAAAATATTCCTATCAGGCAAATGATCACAACTAAAATTAAAAGGCCAAATACTAAGCACAATATTTTAATGGCATTTTTTGAGAAAAAAAGATCACTTAACTCCTTTCGCATTGAACTGTTTTGAACATAGTTGTCAAAATCTGTTTGTTCTAATAAATGCTTACTAGGCGGCACTGTAATCTGTAATTGATTAAAAAGCCATTCTTCTGAATAATTGTTTTTTTGTTCAATGCATTCATTATTTTCGTTACTCTTTTTTTGAGCATGATAAACAGAATGGTTAATATCATCAAGGCGGCATCTTTCGTTGCCAAAAACACTAAAAACAATGATAGCAGGAACAAGCACAAAAAATAGGCAAACCGCACTGGTAAGGCAGGCATTGTAGTTAAATTTTTCTTTCTTTTTCTTCTTGTCATTTTCCAGGATAAGTTCAGTGTTTGCTTCGCCCTTAAGTTTCCATAAGAACCAAAAGTGAGATAGAAGTGAAACGGATAGTGCCATGTTTTGATAATTTTTGTGGTACAATATTATCGAAACTGTTATGCCTGAAATGATGCTTGATATAAAATAGATCAGGTACTTTCTGCGTTTTTTTGACCCTTTGCCTATCTGAAACGCCCTTTGAGTAAGTACTACGAAGTTAAAAAACGCAGCATTAATAGTTGTAATAAAAGTGAGAAACAATGCGTGATCGGGCCAAGCAATTAAAAATATAGCTAAAAGGCCACAAAAAGAATAATTAACCCATGTAAGAAAATTAAGTTCAGCTCTTTTACTTCTATCGGGAAATAACCAATAAATATGGGTCTTTGAAAAAATAGATAAATGACCGAAATAAAGGAAAACTGAGTAGCAAAGTAGTATTAATGCCAAGCCTACGCCAAAAGATAAACTTATAATAAATGCGGTAACAAGGCCGTGTATATTCAGATCATTTTCAAAACTAATATTTTTATAAGTTATTAAATATAATGGCGCATTATTTGAACCTTTTATCTGGTCGTAATTAAATTTTTGGCCATAAAAAATACATTGTTTGCCATCATAGTCCACTTCAAAAAAAGACCGCTCAATACCATGAAGCATTTCTAATATACCTGGAGATTTGTTACTGATAGTGTATATATTTTCGTTAAGCCATTTGCTGCTATCACTGTGTAAAAGTACATTACCTTCTTTATCGCATACAATATATCCATAGTTCTTATCAAGATCATTTGGTAACTTATACATGCTAGGATGATATACAAAGCCTCTGAAATTTTCTCCTTTATCTGAAATATAAACCAACTTAAATTTGTTGTCATATTTGGAATATACAGCTGACAAAACCGTGTCGTATAATTTTATTTTTGCAATATAATCTCTGTCTCTATAATTTTTTCTGATACTGAACTTACTATTTTTAGTTACATCACGTTGCATATTTGCAAATCTGTCCATTTCAAAATTAATTTCCGGAAAGCGTATATCTTTTGCGTTAATGTATTTTGCAATTTCTTTTTGTAAGACAGTTTCGTCTAGATGTTTTTCAATAGATGCGTATGCATATTTTTTGTTCTTTTCGATCAATAATTTCTTCGTAAGCCTCCAGCTATCTGTGTGAGGTTGTTTGATGTTTTTAGAATCAAGTGCTTTGAAAATAAAATCATTTCCGTTCTTAAACTTTTTAAGTTCGTTGGTGAGATTATTACTTATTTTATTGTTTAGCTCGCTTAAATTTCCTTTAACCGCTTCTGTTTGCGTGCTATAGAAATAGTACATGAAAATAGAAATGGTTATCAATACTGTACAAATACAAATTGATGTTGTTGTACTTACAAGATCAAATTGTGTAAGCTTTTCTTTTGTACTGCTAATAAGTGGCTTAATAAGCGGAATAATTAAAAATAATAATATAACCAGTACCACACTTAAGATGGTATTTGAAACATTTGTTTTTCTTGCTTGTTTAATGAATTCGCTCGTATCAATAGCCCCTATAATAACAAGTTTGCCGGAAACGTTAAAAGGTTGAAGAATTGTTTTGTAATAACGTTTAACAGATGTTTTATTTAATTTATTAAAGTCGGACAAGCCATAAATGCTATCTGATTGAAGCAGATCAATTTTTTTTGAAATGTAGTTGTCAGGAATCTTGTATTTTCCATTTTTATCTTTTGCCTGATTTTCCTCATAAATTAACCAAAATGGTAATGAGGTACTACCGCTTAGCCTGTTAGTTAATTCGTTTTTAGGGATTCTAACAATATCATCAACGATAGTGTCTCCCGTTGATAATTTCCGGGCATTAGCGTCGGAAAATTTAAAACGGATTATCCGTTTAATGTAAAAATAATTTGCAGAATTTTCAAACGCGTAAACTTCTATTGTGTCAATAATAATGTGCGTGTTAATGTCGATGGTATCGGTTTTGAAAAAGCATTTTGTTTTGCATTTAAAATCTTCGGCATCTACTTTATTTGCATAATCATTTAAAGTTGAATTTAGTTGTTTACTAAATTCATCAAGTCGAAGTTTATTGTATTGATCGGTTCGGGCTTCGTTTGCCGGAATACTAATTAAAAGATAATTTGATACAAGAATGAAAACAACAATTGCCGTAATAATGGCACCAACATTTTCTTTAATTTGCTTAAAAATATCTTTCATTTTTTGTATTGATTTTATAGATATCAAGCTAATTCAGTATCCAAGGCTTGTGGAACTACATCGCCAAAAGCAAGGTTGGAAGTATCGGCATGATCCAGACTTGCAAATAATTCTGAATTTGTTGCCGCAGTTTTAAATTTAGGTTTAATAAAAATCGTGTCGTATATCCGGCTTAATCCCATGCCTAATTGGCAAACATCATCAACTATAATTTCATAAGCTGTTTGTTGTACACTTTTAAAATTTAAACCTATCTCTGCATTTGCAAGATCTATTTTTGGTAGCTCTGATTTAGCTTCAATATTTACGGTGCACGAAGATGAACCGCTAATTATAATAACGGAATTACGTCCTTCAATAACACGTGTAACTACATGGTATTCTTTTTTCCATACTTTTTTCTCATAAAGTTCCAGTAGTTTTTTTCCAAGACCGGCAATATCCTTAATTTCATGATATAGTACCTCTGCAGATGAAAAGAAAACAGCGTTTGCTTCTGTAAAACCAATTTGTACCGAAGCTTTTGTCGCAACAGTTCCGCCCGGTAAAATGTCGCCTTTTGATATCGAAGAGAAGTTTACATTATTGGAAGATTTAAAAGTTTCGTGTGCCGGACTAAAATCTTTAAGTATTTCAAAAGATAATTTGATAGAATCGTCATTCAAATTTCCCAGCCTTGAAAAATAACCGTTTTTTACAACACCATAATCTCCCAGCTGTAATTGCCTGTTAAGAGGAAAATTTCCTTCATAGTTTGTGAAATTTTTGCGAAATGCAAGTTTATAAATTCTATCTACTTGTGTGCTCATTTTTTTTATTTAATTCTCGTTATAGTTAATTTCATTTCTCCTTTATTATTATGTTCATAAAACCCTAATACATCATTTGCAAAGCATATAAGTTCCCCATCTTTTTCCGGACCATAATTTTCAAGCCTGGTTCCTATCTTAAAATAACTTGAGCGTTTTTTATCAATGCATCCTAATAATGAAAACCATTTTTTAAATGGCATTCTTGCAAAAGGGTAAAAGATGCCCATGATAATGGAAGCCTTGCCATCTGCCGTAAAATCTCCTAACCATCTCCCATCTGTCCATATTTGATCGTTCGGTAAAACTTCGAATTTATAAACATGATCTTTCTTTAGCATAAATTCGGTTTTAAACCATTCTGCTTTAGCAGGAACTATTGTTACCTGAGGTTTATTTAATTTTAATTCCAATATAATATTATGTATTTGGTTTTAAAGGAATATCGGATGTGTTGTAATACCTGCTTTTCTCTTCTCTTATTTTTTTATAATCATCCCAGTTAAAGCGGTTTAAAAATTCAGCGGCTGTTCTGGCTCCCCGAATAAACAGATCTACTTTTGCATCTTCGCTCATCGAAAAATTCAGCCAATTGTGTCCGTCCGTATTAATGTAACCAATCAGATGTTTGAAGTCAGGATTTTTTACTAAAAACTCAAAATCATAAGCAAAACGGGCAGTGTCAAAAATCGATCCTAATACGCCAAATATTTTATCGTTCTTGTTAAGTTGGTCTTTATCGTAACCTAATTTTACACCAAATGTAGGTGCGGTTGGTACTTTAAAATTGTTGTGAAAAATATCTATTGGAAAATTAGAAATTATACCACCGTCCATAAACATTACTTCAACTGGAACGGAAGTACGTAATCCTGTTTTTTCATTCCATTTATTCCAGGCATGCGTTCCACTTGGAATATTATTGATACGGAACGGGATAAAGAAAAAAGGAATAGACATGGATGCGCGTACAAAATCGGCCGGATTTTGAATGTCTGGATTGGCATAAAAGAGATCTACCATTCCCGGGAAAACAATTTTACTTTGTGTTGTAATATCTGCTGCTACAAGTGCCATTTCGCTCCAATGGCCTTTGTTGGTATATTCAACTTTACTACCATTATTCATTAGTTGGTAAAGCTTATTGTTATCTGCAACACCTTTTTCTCTTAAAGCCTTGAGATCACCGTAATTGCGAATTTTTTTCTGGCCAAGCAAATTGGTCATCCATTGGTGAAAATCCTTTCCCGGATTTAATCCAAGGTCATCCCTAAAGTTATCTACTACCTGGGCGCCTTTCATTACTAATTTTAAGTTTCCTGAACTGCTTAGCAAAGCGTCAATAAAATCACGCGCGTCACTGTCTCCATCTACAAAATCATACAAATCTTTATTACATAAACAATCCAGTATCCATTCTGATTTTTCTGTATCGATCGTACCTGCAGCAGCCATTAGCATGGTATTAATACTTCCGGCAGAAGTACCGGCAAGACTTAAAAACCTGATTCCCATTTTTTCAAGAATATAAACATATCCTACCAGTGCAATGCCCAATACACCGCCACCCTCCTGTACAAGATCAACATACTGGTTTCCGTTTTCATCAACAACATCTGAATATTTCTTGTTTTTTACCTGTGATTCAAGGTCCTTTAAGATACTTAAGATCTCTCCGTTCTCTGTAAACTTTTTTTTATCCATGATTTTTATATTAATAGTTATTTATTTTTTCTTTGGTATGGAAACTAAACATGGCTAATATATACTATCCAAAACACAAAAACACCTACTGCTGGCAGTAGGTACTTTCTACGTGAAAACACGTAGAAAATTTGCTTTTTATGTTTAAAAACCGTAAGTTTAATATAGTATAAGTTTTAAACCCTATTTTTTACTAAGCCATTTCTCTTTTGAAAACGAAAGAAAGAAATATCTCTATCATGGTTGCCGATGATCACAATCTTGGCAGGGAGAGTTTTAGCTCTTATTTAGAATCTAATTGTGAAGGTGTAAAAATAACAGGGCAGGCTGCCAACGGCCTGGAGTTATTGGCACTTATGAAAAAGAATGCACCTGAGATTGTAATATTGGATCTTGAGATGCCTGTAATGAACGGGCACCAAACTTTATTAGAAATAACAAAACGCTATCCAAAGGTTAAAACAATTATTTTTAGCACGCATTATAACGAATATTTTATTTCTGAATTAATGATAGCCGGCGCTTGCGGCTATCTTTCAAAAAGCTGTTTTGCCGAAGAAATGTTCGAAACCATAGATAAGGTTTATAACGAGGGTTTTTATTTTAATAATTCTGTTTCACGCCAGGTGGTTACTACTTTAATTGAAGAGCGTAAATTACAATATTTAATTTCAGAAAAAATTTTATCAGAACGTGAGATAGATGTATTAAAAGAGATCTGTAACGAAAAACAAGCAAAAGAAATTGCCGATGCGCTAAAAATAACCGAGAATACGGTGCAATTTCATAAAAAGAATATTTATACAAAAACTAATTGCGAAACACTTGTGGGACTTGTTAAGTACGCTATTCGAACAGGTATAACAATTCCTTAGTTATTAAATTTTCTTATTTTTTGTTTTTCAGATCCATGTAAAATTTTTTCTGCTTTGCATCAAATTTTTCAATTGAAGAGCGTAACATGGTGCGTGGCATAGTTGCAGCATATTTGTTTAAAAAATCCAAAAGTGGTTTTTGCGATTTATCTCCTGCAAAACGTAACATCCAGCCGGTAGCTTTATGAATAAGATCTTCAGGATCTTTTAATAAGATCTCTGCAATTTTAAAAGTGTCGTCTACCTGATTTTGTCGTATAAAATAACAGGTACTTAATATAGCTGTGCGACGTTCCCATATATTTTTTGACTTTGCCATTTTGTATAAGACCTTGCGGGGTTTATCAAATAAATAAAAGCCGGTCATGTTTAAGCAACCAAGATCTACCAGATCCCAATTGTTGATCCTATCGAGGCGTTTCATATACAAGGCGTAAAAATCTTTAAGTCTTTCAGGTGTAATTTTTTTATTACGCGAAGCTTTGTCCATAATACTTACAGCACCGGCGCGCGCCTCATGAATATCGCTCTCAAGTAATTTTTCAATTTCTTTTATTGGCATTTCACTGTGTGCAATAGCTAATTTAAATACCTTGCCCATAGGTACTCCAATAAATTTATCGCCATGGCCATATTGGCCTTCATCTGATTTAAAATAGCGTTCTATCTTTTTTTGCTCAGCAACAGACTTTAAAGTGTTTAGCTTTTTTATAAATTCTATTGCCGTTAGTTGTGAAGCATTAACAAGAGTTGTTTTTGCCATTTTATTTAGTTTATACAAATATGCGATAGAAAAACGAAAATGAGAAACCAAAAAAGCAGGAACTTATTTCCTGCTTTAATAGTTTAAAATAAATAAACCTTTCTAAACTTTGGCAGCCGCAATTTTTTTATGATAAGTAATATAGGAGGCCATTAAAACTGCAAGAACGATCAAAGGAAAAAAAGCAAGGCCAACAAAACCTTCAACAGCAACATAGCTGATAAAAGCAAAAATAAAATCAAATGTTAAACCTGCATAAGACCATTCTTTAAGTCGTGAAGGAATTTTTGGTACGATCAATACAATACAGCCCGCCACTTTAAAAACTGCCAATGCCAAACCAAAATAGTCAGGATAACCCAAATGGCGAATACCTTCTTTAGCCATTTCTGATTGAGAAGTAAGGGCAGGCATTACACCTTCAAATAAAAAGATAAGTGAAGTTGTGATCCAGTAAATAATGTTATTTGTTTTCATGTTTATTTTATTTATGAGTTTTTATAATAACAAAGTTAGGTGCAATATTTTAAAGCAACAGGTGTAAATGCGACATTCTTAGGTGTAAAATTCGACACAATATGCCTGCGAGTTATTATCTTTTGCTTATATCTCATAACATATCAAAATGAATATTCAATCCATTATTAGTCATTTTATAAGTGAATTTTTAAAGGAGTAAGTACTTTGCCAAATTGCTTTTTTGTGAAATAATAAACCGGTTTTATTGTGAAGCCTGCGGGCTTTTTGGATAGGTGCTAAAAAAGTGCCCGTAGTATTTGTTTTAAATTTAAACCAATAACGACCGGGCGTAAAAAAATTGGACAAAAAGCTCTAATTTATTTACTGTTAATATTAAACAGGGGTTGTTAATATAGTTTTAAATGAGCTAAAAAATTTAAAGATTTTTTGCATAATATTACTGGTAAAATACAAATAATGAGAGCAATACGATCATTTCTGGTTATAGTTATAATTACAGTATCTTTATCAATGGCCGGCCAGGCACCGGTTTTTGAAGACCTTATTTTTGAAACCGATTCAATAGGCACAACCTATAAACCAGCAGGAAAGAATTATGTATTCCTCAAATCAAAACGAGGTTCTGAAGGGATGCCTAAAGCAGGCAAAGCTGATTCTATTCTTTCTTTACCCATAACAGATATTGTTTTAGTATTTTCTGAGCTTAACCCAGATGCAATTAATAACCGTTTGGAAGCTAATCAGGAACGTTGGGAAAATTTGCTTAGAACCTATCCACAGTTCTTTCAGTTCAGTACTAATTACAAAGAGATGTGCCAGTGTAAGAATGGAGGAGATGCCGAAGTTTTTAAAGAAAGCCAGGGTTTTTACATTTATTACACCAAGCCTGAACCGGTAAAAGTAGTAGAAAAACAACCTGTAGTTACTAAAACTGAGGTAAAAGAACCGGCAACAAAAACTACATCAGAAAAAACAACAACAGAAAAAACCAAAACAAAAGAAGAGAAAGAACCAAAAGAATTGGCTGTTGAAAAAACTAAAGAACCTAAAGAAAAAAAGGAACCTGTAAAAGAAGAAAAAACGGTTAAAGAAAAATCGAAAAAAGAAAAAGAGAAAGAAAAGGATGAAGAAAATGAGCCTGCAGAAGCAGGAGTGGAAGGGGCAGAGCAGACTTTGGCAGTTGAAATGAGCGCGCCTAAAAAAAGAACAGGGTATGCAAAACCAAAACGCTCAAAAGATGTGAAAGCCTGCAGGCCTCCATGCTATGAAGGCGGTGATGAAAGTCTGAATACATTTTTTAAAGAAAATATTGTTTTAAGTAAAAAACAAAAACGCCAGGTAAAAGCATCGGTTTCAATCGTAAAACTTCAATTAAATTTTGATGGCTCTATTAAAAAAGCATTGGTTAATGGTACTAACCCCATTTTAAATGAAATGGTTACTGCTGCCATAAAAAATATGGATCTTTGGAACCCAATGGTAAAAGGCGGCCTTACTGTAAAATCAGAAGTAAAACTGACTTTAAAGTACGATAAGGCAACTAAAGCAATACGTCCGTTCGAAACGATGATCACACCACGCCCAAATCCAAAGTGTACCGAATGTAAAAGTGATGAGGATATTTTTGGAAAAGAATAAGTAACAGTTTTAATTGTTATTCTCCTTTCACCCTTCTTATTAATTTTTTTATTTCATCTCCCTGCAGCGCTTTAAAACGGCCTTGCTGTAGTGTTGTTTCATTTCCTGTTTGTTTAATAAGATCAAATCTGAAAACAAATGGCGCGTTTTTATCATCAAGGCCTATTTGTCCAAACCTTGCATCGTTAAACGAAAGAACATTTTCATTGTTGGTGATGGTATAATAACCTTTCGAAAATTGGACCAGTTTCTTTACTTCTTCTGAATCTTTATAAGGTATAAGCGCTGCTTCATTCTTATTTATGGTTTGAAAACTGATAACTCGATCTTTGTCAAAGATCGAATAATAGCCCAGGTGCAAAGTAGAATCTGATCTTATGAGCATAAACCATAAAAAATTATTAAGCGGTGTAGGACTTGTCATATAATCTTTATATTTTATTTTTTGCGCTACCAGGTTTTCTTTTGCAATGGTATCTATATATAACTTATTTATGATCGTGAATGAAGCATAAGCACAGCTGATACAAATACCTGCTAATGCAACCTTTTTACGCTTAACAGAAAGCTTTTTCATGAATAGTAATAATAAAGCACAAATTAAGGGTGGCAACAAAAAGAAAGGGTCCAGTATGAACATGGAGTTAAAGCTCACCCTAAAATGATTAAAAGGCTCAAACCAACCGGTGCCATAAGATGTAAAGGCATCAATTAAAAGATGGGTAAAAATATTTATACCAAACAACAAAAGCCATTCTTTAAAGCTTACATTTTTATGTTTACTTTTTTTGAGAAAGATAAAGGCAAATAAAAAAGAAAAAATAACGGCGGCTAATATTGAATGGGTAATACCGCGATGGGCTAATAAGCCTTCGGCGGGTTTTGTCCAAAGACCCGAGATTACATCAATGTCAGGAAAATTATTAGCAATTGCTCCCAGCAGCATGGCTTTTTTACCAAGCTTTTTACCTGCAATAACTTCGCCAATGCAGGCGCCTAATACAGTATGTGTGATCGAATCCATTTTTATTTTCTTTGCAATAGCAATATATTCATTAACAACTTGTGAAAATTCCGCATAATAGTTTTTAACAAATAATTTTTTCAAAATATACTTAAGTATTTGTTTTTAAATTGTACCTTCATTAATGAAAATAAATTCATGAAAACATCTACAAAAAAAGTAAATTTAATTTTAGCGCTAATTTTAGTAACATTTGTTTTTAATGCACAAACTGTTGAATGGATAAACGGTTACTCTGTAAGTAAATCAAATGGTGTTGCTACTGATGCTTCAGGCAATATTTACACGGCCGGCGAATTTCAAAGCACCACGGTTTTTGGTAGTACTACATTAACTGCGCAAGGTTTTTGGCCGGATGCATACTTAACCAAAACAGATGTCTCAGGCAATTTAACATGGGCGGTAAAGTTTGGAGGAAAGAATATGGAAACAGTTCGTTCAATTGCAGTTGTTGGTTCGGGAATTTATGTTACCGGTCAATTTAATGATACAATCGTTGCAGGCACAACAACTATCATAGCTTCAGGTTTTTGGAATCACTATCTTGCTAAATTTGATCAATTAGGAAATTGTTTGTGGGCAAAAAGAACTAACGCAAGCGATATAAGTATTTGCGGCGATGGTACAGGAAGCAATATTCTGGCAACCGGTACATTTTCAGGAACCGTTTCATTTGGTACTCAAACATTAACTTCTACAGGTGGTAGTGATATATTTTTAGCTGTTGTTGATCCCACAGGTAGTATTAACAGTTTTATGAAGTTTGGTGGAACATCTAACGATGTAGGTTATTGTATAAAATCTGATAATACAGGTAATATATATTTAGGTGGTTATTTTTCCGGTACTACTTTTTTGGGATCAGTTGCTTTAACTGCAGTAGGAAATAACGATGCTTTTGTTGCCAAATTAAATCCGGCTCTTTCTGTTGTATGGGCAAAGCAATTTGGTGGTGCAGGAGCAGATGGAATAGCTTCAATTAGTGTCAACGCTTCCAATAACGTTTATATTGGCGGTGGATACAACAGCGTTCCTGTAACTGTAGGAAGTAACACATTTACTACGGGTAATTCGTTTGTATGCCAGCTTGATAATTCAGGTTTAGTGTTATGGGCAAATTATTTTGGCGGAACCTCTACAGGAAATCATGCAGATATAAATTCAATTGCTGCTGATGCTGCAGGAAATGTTTATAGTTTTGGTAATTACCAGGGTATGTCAACTTTTGGAAGTACCACCGTGTCTGCGGCATTCCTTAATTCAGCTACACAAGATATGTTTCTTTCAAAATTAGATGCAGCCGGTAATTTTGCTTGGGTGAAAGGTTTCGGTTCAACAAGTTTTACAGATTATGGAAACTCATTGTGTTATGATAACAATAAATTATATGCTACAGGAACTGCGGGGCCAATGACTGTTGATAATTTTACGCTTGCATCAAGTAGTGGTTTTTTAGCTAAGTTTAGTACAACACCGGTTGGGATCAAAGAAAACTATAAAAATATTGAGGTTAGAGTGTATCCAAACCCGGTAAAAGATAAATTGGTAATTGAATCGGAAGCTTTTGATCAAAGCACAACGTTAACTATGACTGATCTTTTAGGAAAAGAAATTTTAAAGCAAAACTCCATAAATTCAAAAACAGAAACAGTTGATGTTTCAATGCTTTTACCAGGTATTTATTTTTTAAGAATAAATGCTGATAACAAAAGTAGTGTGCTTAAAATTTTAAAAGAGTAATTCTCAAAATTTATAGATCTATTTCTGATCTATAAAGTCTGGCAGGATGGCTATCATGCGGAAGAAGTGTTGAATAAAGAATTCTTTGAGCAAAAATTAAATTACATTCATCAAAACCCTGTTAAAGATAAAATTGTTTTAAGAGCAGAAGATTATTTGTTTAGCAGTGCCAGGAATTTCAGGGAATTAGATGCTTTGTTGGAAACAGATAAACTCTCTGTATTTTAGAAATTTTTACTTTATTCAATTTTTATCTCAAACAGGCTAAGCACATCGCCGCCGTAATGCCCGGGTAAACCTTTGGTTTGCGTAAGATATTGCTGTCCTATATATTTAAAGCCACAATTTATATAATAGCTGCGCAAAGTCTCATTATTGCCCCAGGTATCCATGCGTACATATTTTTTTTGATGTTGTTTTGCATGATCTATTGCCCACTTTCTTATCAGCTTCATTATCCCTTTGCCTTTAAACAAAGGGTTTATGGCAATGCGGTGCAAATACACAGAAGGCTCGTTGTTCTTTTCTAACCAAATTATCGGATCGCTGTACATAACAGAAAAAACACAAACAATATCCTCTCCATACATTATTTTCCAGTGCCGTTTTTCGTTTATTTCAGTTTTAATAAGTTGTTGGCTGAATTGCGGCCATAATTCGTAACCGTTCTTCTTTTGATAAACAATTGCCGCCTCAAATAAATTAAATGTAAAAGCAAGGTCATTTACAGTAGTGTTTACAATATTTAATTTATCAAAAGAGCAGGTAGTATCCATAAAGTAAAAATAAGCAATACCTATGTTTTAAAAAAAGATCTTCTAAAAATGAACTCGTGTTAATTACAAGTGTATAAACTCATATGTAACCAAATACAAATTAACCGTTATAAGGTTTTAAAATATTAAAACCCAAAAAAATTGAATTAGATTTAAAACGCTTTACCTTTATGTATAAAACAAAAGTAGTTTTCACTTTTTTGCTCTTTTTTTGCAGGGCATTTTATAATTTCTCGTACTCACAATGTTCCATCAGTGCTAAAGTTAGTGATAGTTTAAAAGCGCCTTTACCTTTTATTACAGTGGCTTTATTAAAAGAAGATAGCAGTATTTACAAAGGCGAAATTACCAACGAGAATGGCGAATTTTGTTTTTCAAAGCTCAACAAGGCCAACTATTTTATTAAAATATCGGCCATTGGTTATTTAGAATATTATAGTAAAAAAATAAGTTACGATAGCTTAGCGTCTGTAAAACTGGAAGATATTATTCTTAAAAAGAATGGCATTAACCTGGATGAAGTAGCAGTTAGCGTAATTAAAAATCCAATAGAGTTTAAGGGTGGAAATATTACAGTGAATGTAGAGAATAGTCCGCTGGCTGTTGGTAACAGTGTTTACGATCTTATTGCCCGCTTGCCCGGCGTTATGGTAGAAGGTGATAATATTAGTATACAAGGTAAATCGGGCGTGCGCATTTATATAAACGATCGTGTACAACAATTATCAGGTGCCCAGCTCACTAATTTTTTACGAAGCATGAGTTCGTCGGTTGTTGAAAAAATAGAGATTATCACTAATCCTCCTGCCCGTTATGATGCATCGGGTAGTGCAGGTATCATAAACATTAAAACAAAAAAAATAAAAATTACGGGGGTCAGTGGTAGTGTTGCTTACAACTTTTCACAAGGATTTTATAACTACAATACCGGCGGTTTTTCTTTGAATTATAAAGGAAAAAAAATAACCTTTTTTAGTAGCACCAATTTTTATGAAGGTTTGCTTCATGAAGAAACTGATATGCTCAATCATGTCACTTATAATAATACAACCACAACTATGGATCAGCAGGCGCATCAAAACGATGCAGGTAAATATTTAATAATTGATCTGGGTACCGATTGGTACATTAATAAGAAAAACACCGTGGGTATAAAAGGGCAGATGGTACCGGGGCACGCTACCAGAACCTTTAGGGGAAATACAGATATGAGCGACAACAGTCTTGGATATTCTTCCTTATCTTATAACCGTGCCACAACAAATACCTGGCTGCTTTGCAACTTTAATTTTAATGCCGAACATATTTTTGATACATCAGGAACGACCAAACTTAAATTTTCTACAGATTATTATGGTCCTTACGATGATATTTATAAAGCTAATTATGAAAATCGTTTTATTGGTAGTAATGGCTCAGATACTTCTATGCCATTAAGTTTTAGAACAACTAACAGTGTTGGTATAACTATTTTAGCTTCGCGACTTGATTTTGAAAAGGCGTTTAAAAAAGAACTTAGTTTTGAAGCGGGCATAAAGTACAGCGATCAAAGTGCTTATAGTAATTATACGTTTGAGAATCAAAATAATTTAACCGGAGAATTTATTATTGATAGTGTTTTTACCAATAAATTTAAATACAACGAGCAAATTGGCTCGGCTTATTTTAGCCTGGATAAAAAATATAAAAAGATCAATATAAGATTGGGATTAAGAGGAGAGAATACAGAGGTACGTACTGAAAGCCTTACCAACAGTATTAAATACACGCGCAGCTATTTTAATCTTTTTCCAAATATCAGTGCCGATTACAATCCTAACAAAAATAATTATATTAATTTGTCTTATAACCGTCGGATAGATAGGCCGGATTATAACTCCTTTAACCCATTCCGCTCCTTTAATAGTGTATTAGTTTCCGGCGAAGGCAATCCGTATTTATTACCTGTTTATGATAATAGTTTTAGTTTTAATTACGTTTATAAAGGTAAAATATCAAATACGGTTTCTTATTCTAATTTAGAAAACCCAATGCAGTATTATACCACTCAAAACGATTCTACTAAAGAAACGATTGCGCATATGATGAATATGAAGCAATTAAATATTATTCGCGATAATCTTTTTATAAGGCATGAAATAAAAAAATGGTGGATCGTTTCTTTTTTAGCGGGTGCTTATTATATTGATTATAATGGCATAGTAAATGGAAAAAGCTATAAAGCGCAAGCAGTGCCATGGTATACGCGCTTAACAAATATTTTTACCATAAAAAAAGATACAAAAATTGAAATCTCCGGTTTTTATTGGAGCCCGTGGATCGGTAACACTTCGGTATTTCAGCATCGCGAAGGGCTTAGTATGGCAATTAAACGCTCGTTCTTAAATAATAGCTTAAATGTTTCTATTGCGGTGAATGATGCTTTTTTTACAGAACAGTTCAGGCAAAAAATTGATTTTCAAAATCAAAAATGGACACTTTACGAAGCGCATGATTCACAACGATTGGTCGTAAGTTTAAGTTATAATTTTGGAAAGATAAAAGCGCAGCAACGCGATACAAAAGAGAATGAAGAAGAAAAAAAACGCTTAGGGCACTAAATTTAATGCTTCACTATATTTAAAAATTAACCACATAGAAGCATAGTTTTTCATGGATGGACAAAATAGATTAAAAAGTAAAACATAGGGTTTTCTTCGCACGCGAAGAAAATTTATGTGACTCTTTTAGGCACGAAGTTTTTCTTTTTTTCTATGTGCCTATGTGGTTAAAATTTAGCTTGTAAAATTAAACCCAACGCTGAACGGATTGTACCGTATCCATTGGATTTGTATTGAAACAAATTTTTGCTTTTGGTGCAAATTCATGAATTGTATTTATCATGTTCTCAAATAATGTAAAATTTGAATCGGGTTTTCTTATGCCTGCACCAATTAAAACTGCATCAAAATCGATCTTTTGCAGATCACTTTTAATAACATTGATGGCTGTTTCACCAAGATCTATCCAACACACGTGAGCATCATAACCGATATCATTCAATGCTTTTACAGATCCTGTAATACCATTAAACACTTTTTCGGCATTAATGCCCGGCATTGCAGAAAATTCAGGTGATGAAAAATCAATGTATTTTGGATCTATTCCAATTACTAAAACTGATCGTTTATTTGTCATAATATTACTTTTTTAAAATAAATTCAACACGGCGGTTACTTTTTCTACCTGCTTCTGTATCATTCGATTCTACCGGTTTCTCGCTTCCAAAGCCTTCATAAGTTACATTTTCCGGCTTAACGCCTTTTATAATAAGATAATCGGCCACTGCTTTGGCGCGGTCTTTAGAAAGGTCTTTGTTTTTTTGTTCATCACCCTGATTATCGGTATGGCCATAAATTTCAATGCGCATTTTTTTATCGCCTTTTAAATACATGGCAACAATATTTAATTCAGGATAAGAAACAGGTGAAAGAACTGATTGACCTGTTTGAAAAAGTAATTTATTAAATGTTAATACCTCTCCTGAAACAACTGGTTGAATAGTATCCGGCAAAACTACTTCTGTTTCTACTGAGTCCGGTTTCATTTTATCCAAATTATCAAAGTATGGATTTTTAGGAATAACTGTGTCAATTTTTTCAGGAACGAATTCATGGATGCTGACATCATCAAAATAATAATACGCATCACGCTGCACACGTTTATAAATGGGCGAACTTATTTCCGGTGGCACTGTGTTACCGGTTTTCCATAAACGTTTAATGCCGAAGCTGCCAATGATCAATGTGTTCTCGCCGCCTTTGGCTTTGTAATGAACGCTTATTTCGTGCCATTCTTCCGTATCTAAACCCACTTCATCTTCAATAGGAATATATATAGGACGAAGCTCCGTGATCTCTTCTGAATGAGGGAATTTTACATTCTCATTTATAAAACAAACACCTAATCTATCAACTGCCAATGGCGAATAATCGGAGAGACTAACATACATTGTAAGCACGTACTCTTTATTTTTTTTGAGAGCGGAGCTAAGTGTGGTTTGAAGATACTCTCTGTAATAACCATGCGATACAGCAAATACACCCGCATAGCATTTTCCTGTGTTTGCTTCCTGAACGCCCATCGAATTTTTTGGAACATTTACGCGCGATAGCTTTTCCTTTTTTTTATCGCATTTGCAAAAAAGATCGGTAGTGCCGCGGGTAGGGGAATTCCACGAAGTGGAATGATCAATAGCAGAATAATCTATTGGAATAGCTTTATTAAATTCAAAGCTTGAATCAGCAACAAGATTTTGTGCTTTTGAGATTTGAAAGCAGGCCAGAAAAAAAATAAATAGTTTTAATAACTTCATCGCGTATTCCAACTGCTAGTATACACATTTTCTTTCTAAAAAAGAGATGAAAATTTACACGCGTAACGAACCGCGAAAGCCACGTGCTGCATAATAAGATTCGGCCCCGTTATGATAAACAAATACGGTATCGTAACGGCGGTCGCAAAAAAGAGCACCTTTTAGTTTACGAATATTTGCGGGTGTTTTTATCCAGCTGGATGTTTTCAGATCAAACTCGCCCAGAGTTTGCAATTCACGGTATTCTTCTTCGGTCAATATTTCAATACCCATTTCCTCTGCCATATTAATAGCGCTGTTCTTTGGTTTATTTTCTTTTCTGGAATTTAATGCTTCATGATCATAGCAAATACTTCTGCGCTCTTTCGGGCTTTCATCAGAGCAATCAAAAAAGATAAACTCGCTGGTTTTTTTATCAAAGCCAACAACATCGGGCTCTCCGCCTGTAATTTCCATTTCATCCAATACCCATAATTTCTCAGGATGTTTTTCCAGTTTTGCCTGTACTTTATCCCAATCAATACCTTTATGGCGTTTCATGTTTTTTTCGAAACGTGTTTTTAAAACTTTTATTAAGTCTTTACTTTGTTCTGCTGATAATTTCTTTTTAGTGTTTTTCATGTGATACTCGTTTTAATTTATTTTTTTTCCGTCACCCTGTCCCGATAGCTATCAGGATGATTCAGGGTCTCAGCACTTGGGTTGAGAACTGAGATGCTGAATCAAGTTCAGCATGACCAGTATAATTAGATTCTAATTAATCATCCAATCCTTTTCCACTTAAAATTTGTTTAGTATATTTTTCTACTCTTTCTTCACGTGTTTTTGCCTGTTTAGCAGACGAGAAATATAAAAGATATCCTCTTTGTCGTCCCGGTGTTAAAGCGTAGAACGCTTTTTTTAGGGCTGCGCTTTTATCTAATTTTTTTTGAAATTCTTCAGGAATGGCATACTCCTTTGTTTTTTTCATAGGTACTTTTAAACCCTTTTCTTCTATTTCAACTGCCTCAAAAATATAAGCTTTCAAAGTTTTTTCAAGCTTGGTTATTTCTTTTGTATTGGTAAATCTTACCTGTCTTGCCGCCTGTACATTCTCTGTTTGCTGGATAAGAATTTTTTTAGGATCTTTTAATAAAGCGCCTTTAAAAAATAAAAAAGCACAATAATCTTTAAAGGCATGAATTAAAACAATATTACTTTTCTCGAAAGTATAACAAGGGCAGCCCCATTTCAATTCTTCAACCAATTGGCCCCCGATAGCTATCGGGGCTAAAACAAGTGTTCGCATTTGCTTTAATTCATCCTGCCATTTTTTGGCTTTAGTAAAATAAAAATCAACTTTAGGATTCATAGTAAACTGGTTTATTCTATTAATAAATTTATGAATTGTTATTGATTAACAAAAATGATCTTTCTGTTGGCTGGTCTGAAATACCACGATGTGATCAAAAAAACAGTTTGCATTACCGGGCCAATAATTTCTTTGATCTCGTAATGACCGCTTGCCAAATGTGATATAGTAGCACCGGTTAAAAGAAAGAACAGACCTGCATAAGCCCATTCTTTAAGTAATTTAAAGCCCGGACTTAAAACCGCTATAACAGCAAGTACTTTCCACACTCCAATAATGGTTAAAAAGTATATGGGATAACCTAAAGGTGTAACCAGGTCTATCATGGCCTGCGATTGAATTATCTGTGCAATGCCGCTTCCTAACATACCAAAGCATAATAATGCGGTTGCTATCCAGTAAATAATTTTATTTCTTTTTTCTGATGTATTATTTATATTTTCCATGTTTATTTTTTTAAATTTTTTAATAACTCCTGTATTCTGTTATGTGCATAGTTTATGCCTTGTGCAAAAGGCAATTGTAATATTTGATCACGTGTAGCAACCGATCTGTAAATTACATGCATGATAAGCTTGCTTGTATCATCTGTAACTTTTTCAAATTCTAAAAATTCGAGTTGAACAGGAAAAGGTGTGTTTTCCATTTCAAAAGTGCGTGTTATTTTTTTGTTTGGAACAAAATCGTGTATCGTTCCGCTAAAAATATGTTTATTGCCTTTAGGATCGGTTGTTTCGAATTGATAGCTGCCATGTTTTTTATTCTCCAGCTTCAGTACTTTTGTTCCCATCCATTGTTCAACAATTTCCGGTTCTTCGTAAGCTTTAAATAATAATTCTAAAGGTAGATCAAATTCACGGGTGATCGTTAATTCCTGTTTGCCGTCTTCGGCGTGGATCTTTGTTTTTTGTTCCATAATATTTCTATTTTTTTGATTTATACTTTTTCATTACAGATTCAAGTTTATTAAATCTGTCGTCCCACATTTTGCGGAAGGGTTCAATAAAGTCGGCTACATCTTTCATTTTTTTTGCGTTTATATGATAATAAATTTCCCGGCCGCTTTGTTTTTGCTCAAGCAATTCGCACTCGGTTAAAATTTGTATGTGTTTTGAGATCGTTTGCCTTGAGGAATCAAAATTCTCGGCTATGGCGCCGGGTGTCATTGCCTGTAAAGCAACTAAGGTCATTATAGCGCGGCGGGTAGGGTCGGCTATTGCCTGAAATACATCTCGTCTTATTTCCATTTTATGCAGTTATTTGACTGCAAATATAATGCAGTTATTTGACTGCGCAAATTTTTTTCCTTAATAATTTTTGATTTTTCTTTTAAATAGTTCATTATTAATTTATTTTTTGTAAAATCTAAAACAAACACGTAGCTTTGTACCCCTTTAAATGCCTTTGTGGCGGAATTGGTAGACGCGCTGGTCTCAAACACCAGTAACTTCACTGTTGTGTCGGTTCGAGTCCGACCGGAGGTACGATAGCGGAAAGGGAGCAATTTTTGCTCCCTTTCGCTTTTTTATCTCCTTTGCATTGCCCGTCCCCGTAGGTAGTCAGCAAAATCAAATTATTTAATTTCTCCGTTCGTACTTTGCCTTCTGAAAATACGCCATTTTCCTTCCATGTCGAACGGATAATGTCTTGTTTTCCGTTAATTGGCGCATTATCAAAGAGATGTCCTAAATTCTGAATTGCGGTCAATCCTTTTTTCAAATAACTCCTGTATTCGACTTCTATTTGGTTGAAGCTTAATTGTTGGGTTAACATCGCTTCAATTTTTGGCTCAAGATTGCGCTTTATTTCTTTATAATCTCCCATTTCCATTTCGCCATCAAGCATCATTTGTTGCGCCTTATTTAAACGTTCCTTGTTCTTTTCTATCTCAAGTTGTAATGCCTGTTTGTTGGCGTTTTTCTCCCCACTCTTGCTCTTAAAAAGGCTTTGAAGGATATGATCGTACATTTCATGAACTCCGGCTTTAAATTGAAATTTAGCGATATAATCAGAAAAAGCGGAATTAACCACATGGGCTTTAATCCGCTCCTTACAAGGGTATTTACAATGATAATAATGATGCTTTATACCGCTACCGCCAGTTGAGGCACTTCCGCATATTCTTCCTCCACAATGAGCGCACTTCAGAAAGCCTCTTAATGGTAATTCATCACGAACACAAATCTTATAAGTGTTTTTAAATCGCCTACCTGAAAGTGCTAATTGAACCCTATCAAATATTGCCTCCGAAATAATTGGTTCATGATTTCCTTTTATAATTTGCTCCTCTTCATTCTTATACGCAGGAATAACAATCCTTCCGCAGTAAGCAGGATTTTTGAAATATTCGTAGAATTGACTTTTCTTAAACTCAAAGCCTTTTTCAATGCACATCTTTCTAACTTCCTCAACTCCATATTGTCCTGTTGCTAAAGTTTCAAATGCCCATCTTAAAATTGGAGCATATTTATTTGGGACGATTATCTTTTTACCATGCTCGTCCATTTTATTATCATAACCTTTGGGAGCTGATGAAATCCATCTCCCTTCCTTTCTTGCCCTTCGCATACCCACCAAAGTATTTAATGCCCTTCTGTCGTTTTCAACTTCGGGAGCAGATAAATAAAAGGCGAGCATAATTTTATTTTCAGGAATACTCAAATCTAAAGGTTGCTCAATCGCTTGTGGTTCTATTCCAATTTTATTGAGAGTGCTTATCATCGCATAAGCATCTGGAGCGTTTCTCGAAAATCGATCCCACTTTGTAAAAATTAAATAATCCGCTTTTATTTTCCTGTTCTTCAATCTCATTAAAAGTGAATTGAAGGCAGGTCGAATAAAAGTCTTTGCCGAATAATCCTCCTTGACGACTTCAAGCATTTGAATTGAATTCATTTCACAATACTTTCTCAAGAATTCTTCTTGATGCCTCATGGAGTATCCTTTATCGGCTTGCTCATCGGTTGAAACCCGAATATAAATAATCGCCTTTTTCATTTTACTTTATTTTATGCTGCTTGTTTAAAATCTTCTTCTTCATTTTTTTCTTTTTCAAATTCATGGTCTCTTTGTTTTTGTTTTAAGTACACTTGGTAATCCAATTCAGCAAGCATGTACAAAAACTCTCTTATTTCTAAAACCTCTTCGTTGGTGTATTTAGAACCATCCGACTCGAGAACTGATTTGCATCTATTCAAACTAATCTTTTCTACTTCCTTTTCCATTTCACTTTCCCTTTTTATATCAACTACTACCAATCCACTACCACCGCTAGTTGAGGGAACTAACGACAATTTCGATACACGTTTTGGAACGTGGTAGCGATTCCGACTTTATTTTTTTGAGGGGAAAAAATCAAGGGAATAAACTTGCACGTTCAAAATATAAGTGCCATACTCAATGGCAAATACCTCTAAGAATCGTCTATTTTATGGGGATATGGGGTATAACAAAACACAGGGCAAAACTATGCCTGTGAATTAGGAAGGTTTCCTGAAATAGAAATTCATTTGAAAAAACCTTTAACGAAATAAAATCATTTACACATTTTTTGAAAGTATTTCACTTCCTTAGAATATAATGCAAAAAAGCCCATGCTTTTGGCATGGGCTAAATATTAAAGAACCAATTCTTACTTCTTTTTTGTTGGCTGGCTTTGAGTCTTTTGTTTTGCCTTATTACTTTTAGCCTGTTGAAAGGCAAGATTTGTTCCTGAAGTTCCGGCATTTGAATTTTGCTGATTTGCGTTGTTGTCTTTTGGATTGATTTTAAGCTTTCCCATGATTGTTTGTTTTTAGGTTTTTAATAAAAAAGTAATTCTCAGTTTTATTTGAATTAAAAAAGTAGTCTTGAAAGTCGCAATAGAAACAAGTAATAAGAGTCTTTCCATCAGTTTTGATTAATAACTCGGTTTTGCAATTCTTTAAATATTTCTTGGTTATTTTTCTGCTAACAACAAAGAGCTGTTTTTCAAAAGAAACCTCCGAAGGCAAAACAGCCTTTAATAAATCATCTGTAACACCTCTATCCCATTGCCGATAAAGAAAATGCTCTGTCTTGAAGTAACCACTTATCCTTGCTTCCATGATTATCTATTTAACGGTTATTATCGTCACTTGAACAAGCGTGCCAGCATCTACCCTCGCAATCATGCCAACAGTCTGAGTGAGCATCACGAACCATTGATTCTTTAAAGGTTTCTAAATAAAGTTGTTTCGTTTTTTCAAATGATGATTCCAAATTTTGTTTATCATCATCGCCTCTCATTCCAAAATAGGGGAAGTGATGAAAATATCCGCCAAAAACTCTCTCACTATCTTTGCAATAAGCACGAGTATCTAAAATATGATAGTGCCACACCGTGTCCATTATCTTATTAGGTACTATGGCATTTTTGGGGAAAAGTAAATTCAAATGAAGAAATCTTTTATATTCAATCTCTGCGCTTTCGCATTGTTCAATGCTCCATCCTGCACCTTCATCTTTTTCCTGCATTTTCATTTTTACCATTTCCAAGTTTATACTTGCGATTAATGGAGCGATCCCATAATCATTAATTAAACTTGAGATTCTTTCAACCGTGATTGGTTCTTTTGTTTTTAGGGTTTTTACCGTGTTCATGTTTTTTGTTTTTAATTGTTAGTTTATATTGCTTGTCCAGAAAGCCAATAACGAGTAAGCAGTCTGTTCGATTTTTTTTCAAATCCTTTTCTGCCATGAAGCATACGATGGTTGTCGATTATTAGCCAATCACCTTCAGATAGCTTAATTTCAATCCTATTTGCCGATTTAATCATATTGATAAACCAATAGTAAGCTTGTTTTTCCTTTGAATTGATTGGTTCATCACAAAGGAATGGTGCATAATAAAGTACATTTTCACTCTTAGAAAATAATGGGTACTGAGGTTTGTCATCGAAGAACAAGCGATGGCTTTTTACAGGGATGGACTCTAAACAATCAAGTATATCTTTCGATGTATCACTTAATAGTCCTAATGTGTCAACTAAGATACTCTCTCCACCTGTAGCAGCCTGACTATTGCATTGCCATGCTATGTACTTAGCTTTTATATGATCGGTATGGAAATCTACATCAAGATTGCTTGCTAACAATCTTGTGCTACCGGGGTTTTCTTTGACTAAAGTTTTAAATAAAGTATCGCCACAGATATACTTAATTATTTCTTCATTTATCGAATTAGGATATGGGATATGAACGAAACCATGTTCTTGAAGAGTTGCTTTTATTTGTTTAGTATCCATCATTTCTTTTTTGATGGAACAAAATTCATTATAAAAGACGTGATGAAAATAGGCTGGTTAATGGCAGGGTAGAAAGTGCCAACGAAAAGGCAAAAAAAGCCAACGAAACCCTATTCGAATATTGCTTTGTATTGCGCCTTACCTTCTTTACTTAATGTGCGCTCAGATTCCTTTATTGTGATATTTTTTGATGTGTATCTAATCTTCAAACAGTCGTGCGATTGGCTTTCGATACAGTTGATGTTAATAATATCAAACCTATTAGCTTTTATGAATTGATTACTATCTAATTTAGAGAATACTTCATCCAAATTTAAAGAGTTAACGAACAAAGGTGGTTTGCCTTTTAAATACACGATTTTGGATTCTCCTTGAGCTTTATTATCCTTATCTAAATCTTGACTCGATATCAATTCTATATCAGAAATAACAATTGGCTTGCGTCCATCTGTTGTGTTGAAGTGAATGTGATTTTGAGGTCTTAATTTATCTTTTAATAACTCTAACGCTTTAAATATTCTATTTCCGTTTATAGGTTTATTAAGTGTGCAAACAAAATGCTTGTGGTCTAATTTTAAATCATTAATAGACTCGGCAAACTCTTTACTTTCTCCTGTAATTAGTATCACAGGCTTTTTAATCTTCGCCACAACCTCACTACCAATTAAGCCGGGCATATTCATATCCAAGAATAAAACGTCATATTTAATTTTACTTTCCTCTTCAATAAATTTGAATGGGTCTGTAAATCTCTTTTCAACATTTACAGGAAACGACTTTAATTCTAATTCAAGAAGTCTTATGTCGTTCTCGCTATCATCCAATATAACTGCTTTTATTTTCATGACGGCAATTGTAATTTAAGTAATGAAATGTATTTATCCATCTGCGTGTCATAACTCAAGTGGTACTTGTCCTTAAAAATCAAATCCAATCGTTCAGCCATGTTCTTTTGACCGATTCCACCTCTCTTCGAGGCTTCTGATTTCAATGCAATTTTATTAATTACTTTATAATGAAGTACATTATTTTCAATACTTAGCGTAATTATTAGTGAATCATCATGGTTCAAATCACCATGCTTAAAAGCATTCTCAATAAAATAGGCTGTTACTAAGGGAGGAATTGAAGGTTTACTGTAGAGAGGATGATTCGTATCAATATTATTTCTGAAGGTAATAGCATTAAGCTTGCTGACTTGTAACTTATTTAAATTAATATACTCCTCTAAGAATTTTATCTCTTGTTCAATAGATACTGCCTGAGTATTTGACTCATAAAGAATGTAATCCAAAACCTCTGAAATGTGTTCCACAGCTTGATTTGCTGTCTTTGTATAATATTTAAGTGTACTTAAAGTATTTCTAAAGGCATGTGGAGTTAACTGAAATTTTAATGTTTCAGATTTCAATCTTTCGTATGCTTGCTGTTGTTCAGTAAGGCTTTTATTTAACTCGATCTTTTCCTTTTGAAGTCGAGATTTCTGACGATAATATTGAACAGCCAGTATTACACCGACTGTAGCCACAGCTGCTAAAAATATTTCATTATCAGTCATTATTATTAATTTTTAAATGTAAAACTTAAGGCTAAATTAATGTTTTTCAATTACTATTTCGAGACTATATCGTATTGCGACACAATTACATAATAAATTTAAAAAAGATACTAGTCCATCAGTAAATCCCAAAGTGTCTAAAATATTGATTCTTAATACCAATGAAACAAAAGCCTAATCTTTTGACAATCATTTGGTTAAAATTAGTATATTTCTACCTCGAAACTGTTAGGCATAAATGAATAATAAAGACCAAATAATTTATTTAGACAACAACTCTACGACAAGAGTTGATGATAGGGTAATTGATAAAATGATACCCTTACTAAAAGAATTATATGCCAATGCATCAAGCTCACATTATTTCGGAAAAACTATAAATCAGTTAATAAAAGATTCAAGGGCAGAAGTTTCGAATTTGATTGGATGTGATCCGAATGAAATAATATTCACAGCAGGTGCAACAGAATCGATTAATTTGGCTTTAAAAGGTTTGGCTCTTTCTCCAAATTTTAATAGAAAAAAGATTGTAACTATCTGCACAGAA
This sequence comes from Bacteroidota bacterium, assembly GCA_032229505.1. Classification (GTDB taxonomy): domain Bacteria; phylum Bacteroidota; class Bacteroidia; order B-17B0; family Aurantibacillaceae; genus Aurantibacillus. Next base: position 18,833 of record JAVTWD010000092.1, on the reverse strand, counting down.
CACAAAGCAGTTTTGGATACTTGTAAAAACTTGGAGAATCAAGGATTTGAAATAATTTATCTCCCAGTAAATAATGATGGTACTCTTGATATGAAAGTATTTGCTTCTGCAATTGACAGCGATACTCTAATAGTTACAGCTATGTACGTTAACAATGAAACAGGAGTAATTCATGATATCGAACAAATGTCTGATTTAGCCCGAAAAAATGGGTCATTGTTTTTTTGTGATGCAACACAAGCGTTCGGGAAAATTCCCATTGATGTAAACAAACTTGGTATAGACTTAATGTGTTTTTCAGGTCATAAATTCCATGCACCTAAAGGTGTGGGTGGGTTATATGTCAAAAACGCATTAAGAAATAAACTTTTACCGCAACAGAGCGGTGGTGGACAAGAATTCGGCATTAGGAGTGGTACATTAAATACTGCCGGAATAGTTGGATTGGGTGAAGCGTGTAAAATTTCATATTATGAAATGAAAGCGATAAAAGAAAAAGTCGAAGAATTAAGAGACTTATTAGAGAAAGAACTTCTTAAAATACCGGGAACATTCATAAACGGAAATATCAAAAATAGAATTTACAATACAACTAACATTTCCTTCCCAAATAATGATGCAAATGTAATTATAGGAAGATTGAAAAATCTAGCAGTAAGTAATGGATCTGCATGTACTTCATTAGTTGTAGAACCTTCTCACGTTTTAAACTCAATGGGATTAAGTGAAGATTTAGCTCTTTCTGCAATTCGCTTTTCTTTGAGTAAATTCAATACCGAAGCAGAAATACGAAAAACTGTAGAGGAGATAAAAACTGTCCTTGTTAATTCCCAATTATCCACCTTATAATATAAATGGCAAGTAAGAAGGAGATAGTAAGCAATTGGCTTAAAAGCAAGGAAGTCGAAAAAGAACTGAAAATTTCTTCTTGTGACTTAATGCATTTAAGGGTAGCAGGAAAATTAAATTTTATGAAGAATGGAAATTCTTTTTTGTACAGTATTAATGATGTAGAAAAATTAAAAGCTAATGTTAAAAGAGGTTGATTGGTCAATAGATAGATCTTATTCTTCAGGGGACGACAACGAGCCTTTACAATTCTATTTAGATAGTCTAAATAACAGTAAATCATTTGATCTGTTGTTAGGGTATTTTAGCTCTGCTGCAATTAGTGTTTTATCGTTAGGCTTTGCTACCTTTTTGAGTTCCGGAGGAACTATGAGATTAATCGTAAACAACATTTTGTCTGAAGAAGACAAAGAGGCTATTAAGAAAGGCACTGAAGGGAACGTTAATAATAATTTGATTGATCTTTCTGACATTAAAAAATTAAAAAGCAGTTTGGATGAATATGGAGTTCATTTTTTTGAATGTTTATCATGGTTAGTTTCCAATAATAAAATTCAGATAAAAATTATTAAACCAAAACAAGGAAGAGGAATAGCTCATTATAAATCAGGAATATTTTCAGATGGGCAAGACTCAATTGGGTTCAGCGGTTCTTGTAATTTTACAGCTTTTGGCTTATTAGAAAATTTAGAATCAATAGATTGTTTTCTTTCGTGGGAGAATGGTCGATCTAATAAAATGATTAGTAGTTTGCGAACTAGAATAGATTCTATTTTTTCAGGAGAATCAGCTCAAGTCGAATATTTAGATGTTGACAGCGTTGTTACTGCTGTAAGACAAGAATTTGGAAATAAAGACTTAAATGAATTAATAATTCACGAGAAAGAATTAATTGAAAAAAAAGCCAATCTTCTTACTAATAAAAATGCCAAGGCAATTATAGATAAAGCAATTCAAAAAATAGATTCTATATCAAGGGAACCTAGATTCCCATACCCTGAAGGAGCAAGACAATATCAAATTGATGCATATACTAACTGGTTAAATAATGGTAAGCAAGGGATTTTCGCAATGGCTACCGGAACAGGGAAAACAATTACATCGCTAAATTGCTTACTAAACGAATATAAAATATCTAAATCATACAAGGCAATCATCTTAGTTCCTACAACTGCATTACTTGATCAATGGAAAAAAGAATGTGCTAAATTTAATTTCAGGAATGTAATAACAGTTAGCTCAAGAGAAAATTGGAGTGATAACTTAGCTTTTTTTAATACTGCAAATAAACTATTTGAATCTTCTTTTATTGTAATTGTTACTTACGCTTCGTTAACACGATCAAAGTTTCAAAGTCATTTCAATCTACTACCTGAAGATACTTTGCTCATTGCTGATGAAGCGCATAACATGGGTTCTCCTAATATAGCAAAGCTTCTTGATGGTATTCACTTGAATAAAAGAATTGGACTGTCTGCAACGATTAACAGAAAATATGATGATGAGGGGAATGCAGCAATAGAAAACTTTTTCCATGATTCACCACCTTATATATACTCATATACTATGAGACAGGCACTAGATATTGGCTGGCTTTGTAAGTATAGGTATTACCCTCATATAGTTTATTTAGATGATAATGAACTAGAGGAATATATCAAAATTTCCAAGCAGTTGCTTATGCATCTTAATCCTGCTACAAAAACATACAATTCAAATCCTCTTGTTGAAATGCTTTTGCTTGCAAGGAAAAGAATAATTCATAAGGCTAGAAACAAAAAAGGTGTATTCAAAAGTATTCTCACTTCTGAGTTTAAGCAAAAAAAGAACTTGAAATATACTTTAGTTTATGTTCCAGAGGGAACAGACCCTGACTATAGTACAGTTGACGATTATGTTGAAGATGCTGATGACAACAGTTTAATTAATGAATATACTAGATTGGTTAATGAGACTGACGATTCAGTAATGGTTAAGCAATATACTTCAAAATCTAAAGACAGAAATGAAGTCATCAAAGATTTTGAAGCCGGAAAAGTTCACGTTTTAACTTCAATGAAGTGTTTGGATGAAGGTGTAGATGTGCCTAGATCGGAATTAGCAATATTTTGTGCAAGTACAGGAAATCCAAGACAATTTATCCAAAGACGAGGCAGAGTTTTAAGGTTACATAAAGATAAAACTAATGCTGTAATTCACGATTTAGTAGTCGTTCCAAGAATAAACCCAGAGGCAGAAAATTTTGGAATGGAAAAAAATTTAATAAAAAAAGAATTGGAGCGGGTTGTTGACTTCTCGGAGTTGTCGATGAATAAAATGGACACCTATGGAGAACTAGAAGAGATATTAGACTATTACAATTTAAATTTAAATGATTTTATAAAAGAATAATTAGAAATCAAATGGCACGAAAAGATGATATTTTACAGAGTTTTCTAGAACATGATCTTATTAAAAATAAGTACGAACTAGAAGCGAAGGATTTACCAAAAACTGTTCGAGAAGCTCTTGCTTCAGAAATTCCCATTATAAAGGCTATAGGTCTAGTAGTAGAGAATTTGGAAGCAGCGACTCCTACAACCGATAATGCCTTAAGAAATTTAATTACACAATATTTAAACGAAGCTGCAATATGATAATTAAAAAAATAATTATTGAAAACTATCTATGCTATGCTGGCACTAAAGAGTTTGAATTATCCCCGGGTTTAAACATAGTCCTTGGAGAAAACGGTGAAGGAAAAACCAAGCTATTTGAAGCAATTGAATGGTTGTTAAATGGAGACAACAAGAATTTAGAGTTACTTGTTTCTGCAAAAACCCTTTCTGAAACTGCTGAAGGAGATTCATTTCGTGTGAGGGTTGCGATGCATGTCGATCAATATAATGAGACAAAAATTATTACAAGATCTTTTGTTATAACAAAGCAAAATAACGATGACTTTACTACTTCTAATTTTATGTTAGAAGGTGTTGAAGAAAACAAAGCTGGAGAAAGAAGCCCTGTAGACGGGAAGGCATTAATGGATAGAATTTTTCCACCTGAAATCAGAAGGTACTCTTTGTTTAAAGGTGAGGCGGAATTAAACATATTCAATAATGACGAAGCCTTGAGCATACTGATAAACTCTTTTTCAAGTGCAAAGCACTATGAGAAATATACTGAAAAGGGAGAATTCCTAAGAGAGAAAGCAGAAAAGGCAGTTGATGATTCAACAAAAAGTAATAATAAAAATCAGCAAGAGTATAAACGACTTGAATCAGAAATTAATAAGCTTATAAATGACAAAAGTAGAATTGAAACTTATTTAAATTCTGTCGAAGAGCAAATTCAAAAAACTGAAGAAAGTATAGAAGATGCAGACAAATATGTTTCTAATGCAGAAGCCTTAGAAACAATCAATCAGAGAATCAAGAACGTTGAGGATCAAATAACTGCTACATCAAATAAAATTGATGAAAACTACACCACTAATTTATACGATGAGAATTGGATTCTTGTAAACTTCGAAAATCTACATAAAGAATATTCAGATAAGATTAAAAAGCTTGCAAAGAAAAAACGAGAACTACAAAGCGATTTTGATAAGCAAATTGGAATTAAAGAAGGGAAGCAACAATTAAAAGCTGAATTACTAAATAACTCTATCCCACTTCCAATTGGGGTTCCCTCAAAGGCACACATGGAGGAGATGTTGAGCGCAGAGTTATGCAAAGTATGCAATAGACCAGCGGAAAAAGGCTCAGAAGCATACAATTTCATGTTCGAAAAGCTACAAGCTTACTTGAAGAGTCAGGAACCCATTAAGCCGGAAAAAAAGGAGGCTAAGGTTCTGTTCAAGCATAATTATATGGATCGCTTATTTAACCTTAGTGTAAGCCATGAAGATAATCTTGCTTCGCTGCGAGGAGTAAGAGAAAGCATTAAAGATCTGTTCGAATTTAATAGCGATAGAAAAAAAGATCTTGAAGAGTTAGAAGAAAAGCATGCAAATGAATTAGCTGAAAGAGAGAAGATTATTGGTTCTTCAAGTATTGGTGGAGAAAAATTAGCTAACGTCCTGAAAAACTACAACGCTTGGCAACGAGATTTAAAGGGATACAACAAAGATTTAGTTGAATATAAAAAGCAAATTAAAGACATCGAAAGTGACTTAAAGCAGAAAAGAGCAGAAAAGGATGCTATTGATATTAAATCTGCTAATGCTTTTTTAATTAAGACTAGAGATATTTTAAGAGACATAGAAACTATATTCAAAAGCACGAAAGAAAGAAAGTTTGATGAATTCATTGATATGCTTCAGGCAAAGTCAAATGAAATATTCGAAAGAATTAATGTTGAATCTTTCACAGGAACAATTGTTTTTAGAAAGAAATTAATTGGCGGAAAAACAAGCATTATTATTGAGTTACAAGAGGAGGGCAGGACTTTTCACAAACCAAATCAATCCCTTTTAACCTCAATGCATATTTCTATTTTATTTGCAATATCGGCTTTGGCATCTGAATTGCGAGAAGAAAGCTACCCAATGATATTTGATGCGCCAACCTCTTCATTTGGAGAAACGAAGTCTACTGAGTTTTTAAACTTAATTCATGAAACCGGACATCAAAAATTATTATTGATAAAGGATTTCTTGGTGCTAGATGATAAAACTAAAAAGTTGGCAGTCAAGAAAGAGTTCAGCTCAGTAAAAAGAGACAAGGCATTTTGGATACAACTCGAAAGACCTTTTGATAAAAAGAATTTAAAAACATTAAACACTCAGGTAATATCTTTATAATATGGAAAATTTGTTCGATAAATGGAAAACTAAAATTCCGAAATATGCTGAAGAGTTTAGACCATTACTTTTTGATAAATTAACTCAAAAAGGTGGTGGTGCAGAACAAACTAAGGAAGACAAGGGAAAATATTTTAGTAATAACTATGAACTTTATATGTATGCGTTCTTTTTAGGTCTTTATAACAATGAATGTGTTCCTATTGCTGACAAGGCAAAAAAGGTGGATTTTAGCCACGCTATTCAATTTTGGGGTAGTAAAGGCAATAGACTTGATCGAAAGGATTTTACAAACTTACAAGAGTTTATTTTCACTTCATTAATTGCAAAAACAGACATAGACCTTATTGCCTTAGAAAAGAGCGATATTTCAGAAGAAGAAGTAGTGAAGCAGTTAATTAATACAATGGAATCCTATACGAATGGAGGGTTGAATCTTATTAAAGAGAAGATGGAAGAAAATTCAAATTATTTTCTTCAACCGACTTCATTTTTAAATATGATTTTGGATAGTAAAAACTAAATTAGTTTTAGAATTTATAAAAAGGCTTATTATCTGCGAATTCTATATGTTGATTAATTTTAGTCAGAAAATCAGATGATATTTCATTTCTAAAAAAATCAGAAAATTTTATTAATACATCATAGATTGAAATATACTTCTTCTTATCTTCAGTAACTTGTGAATATAATTTACCTACCTCTTCAAGTTCTAATTTTTTTATTGATTGCCTTAAACTACTAAGCATGGCAGCTAATTCTTTATTTCTAATTTCACTTTTTGGTATTTCAAAGTTTTGTATTTCCTTCTCTAATGCACCAATCTCTGAGGCGTATTCATAGTATAATAAAGATAAAAATCTCTTTAAATCAGCAGTTGTGAAGCCATCATTATGTCTATAAAGTGTAATTAACAAATCAACGCTATCTTCTATGTAACCGATTTTATGATGTTCTAAATAGGGTGTAAATTCTTTCTTAGCAGGGCAATCATCTGTAAAAAATAAGACTCTAGTTCTATTAAATGTATTCAAATAAAACGACAATAGCATGCTTTGATACTCTCCATTTTTCTTAGAATAATTAAGTAGCTTTGATATTACGTCATCTAAATCTTTATAACTCTCATCGCTTTGAATGCGCTCCCTGAAATAGTTTAGTTTTATTTCAATTTCTTTATGTTTTTCTTTGGGATAAGGTGTTGTTTTTTGAAGCTTTTTAAAAACATTTTTGTTTATTTCTTCATAGACCTCCTTACATAGAACAAACTCTAACTTTTGAAGTTTCTTCAATAGAAATTCATCTTCATCAATATGAAGCAGGTTAATTACTGTACAGGCATCTATTATGTATTGCATAAACTAATTCTTCCAACCGATTACATCAGTTTTATTAGTTGTGTAATACTCAAGGTCGATTGGCGACTTACTGTCGGATTCCGCTAAATCAATTAATGTTCCTAGTGCCTCATTAATATTTCTAAGGGATACTGTTCCAAGGTCTTTTAATATGTCTTGAAGCAACCCTTCATTAAAAGGAAAATAAATATCAGCTCCCTTTGCATCTTTTGATTGATAGGCTTTAAGTAATTCTGAAACGTATGTAAGTATTTCCGGAACTTTTGGTAATTCGAAATTTATCCGATCTTTTATTCTTGACTTTAAGGCTTCGCTAATATACTCTCCTAAATCTTCAATATTAAATAATGCAGATTGAGTTAAATTCAAAAATATCAACAAATTGTTTGGCGTATTATCCAATAATTCTCTCAAAAACGAATTTGTTTTATCGCCATTTACCTTAGTTAATATTGCAATATCTTCAAACTCATCGATCCAAAAAATAACAGTAGAATATATAGAACCTTTATAAGTTAGACATGAAAATATCACTGATAAAAGTTTCGAATAATCAGTATCTGCATTCAAAACTCTTTGAATCCCATGATCTGCAAGGGCTCTATTGTCTGAGGCATTTGCAGATCCATATAAATATCTTCTAAATAAATTTTCTTCGATAGCATCATTAAAAAAAGCCTTAGCAACATTTTTAATAAAAACATTATCTCCAATTGAATCAATGTACTTTACAAGGTCAGCATTTTGCGCTTTAAACGAAGCTCGTAAAACACTTATATCAAGCTTATCAATTATTGTTGTGTAAAAATCTTCGATAGGAGATTTACCTTTGGGCAAAGTAACAAATATGAAATATGGTACTTTCCCTCCTGCTTCTTTCGCAATATCCGCAAGAACGGTTTCTTTTCCAAAATATCTAGCAGCATGTGTTTTCCCACTACCATATTCACCCCAATTTAATATTAATGAAGAATTAGGTACTTTTATTGATCGTTTAATTCGAGAGTGAAACTTTTCTTTGATAGCCGGAAATCCAGCCCATATTATTTCTTCTGAACTAATGGCTGGGGTAAGTCTAAATGGATTTGACTTTAAATTAAACAATTTTTCGTATGACATATGCTAACTTTTTTGGATATAGCCATCTTCGTATTGTGGCTGAAATTTATAAATATACTGATCCTTTAAATTTTTCTCTAATATAGACAAAATTGAGTTATTTGATATTGAGAATTTATGGTTCAAATACATGCAATATTTTGTGTACAAAATAGCCTGCGATGAAGTTACTCTGTTGGGTGCAAGCGTTTTAAAACAATCAAAACTCTTATCTATATATAACTTAACAAGTGGGATAATATCGTCCAAAGTCATACGCTTTTCCCAATAAAAATGTCTGCTTGCATAGCTTAATGCATGTGGGAAATATTTTTTCAAGAACAATTCTGAATCTTCAACTGGTTCGCAATTAACGTCTATCCATGAAGCCATCTCATTGAAAAAAGAATCTCCAAACGGAGTTATAGAAACAGAATTGCTTTCACTTAAAGCTATTAATCCTAGATCAGCCATCCAATTCAATCTTGGCATAATTACATGTTCAAGATAAACTTTTGGAGCTTTCCAAGCTTCTACTCGCTTTTTTATCGTTTTTATTTCCGCTAAGCCATTATTGTTTTTTATAAATTCTTCAAACACTAATTGTGAATTTAATCTTTCCAAAAGCAGTGACTGAAAATTTTCAATTAATGATTTAGTATCCTCAAATCTTTTAATGTAGATCGATTCAAGAATCAAAGAGAAGTATAAATAATCTTCCTTTAGAAGAATTTCAAGAAAAAACAGTTTATCTAAATCATCTAAAATGAATGGGTTTAAATTCTCACTAGAAAATGCTTTTCTTAACTCAATATATACTCTAAGTGATTTTGAAGGCACTATAACTCTATTCACACTAACAACTAATCCTAATTCCCTTATTAATTCATAATAGGGTTGTGCTGACTTCCCATTTAGAGATTGAATTAATCCCTTATTATTTTCTATGTCCTCTAAATACGAATTAAAAGTTGTGGCATATGCCTCAAATTTTTTATTCACAAAACTCTCTGGTAGTTTTTGCTTTTGAGATAATAGTTCAAAGAATATTTTGAGATAACCTAACCTTCTGACTTTCGTATTTGTGTTTAAAATTCGAGGGTGGCTAACATCATTGATCTTTTTTTCAATTTTAGGACTATTATAAATAGTGGCTAATCCTAAAATCTCAGCGGTTTCAATTTCTTTAAAAATTTGAACAACGTTGTTAGGAGAAATAGATGCTAGATTTAAAAAAAAATCCCCTAGATAATTTGGCTCACCTCCACACATATCATCACCATAATCTAAGTCGAAATCATATTTTTCAACTAAATTCGGCACGATTGTATTTAATGACCGGATAAGTCTAAAAACCGTTTTGGCAACAGAAATAAATTCATCCTTGATGTTTACGCTTTCGGCATTTTGTCTAAGTTCAGTATCTTCTATAAAAGCTACATTAATACTCGCAATACCTGCAAAGTTTTCATTCTCGATAAATTCTTGAATATTATCTATCAAGCCAAATTCGTACTCATCATCTTCCTCATCTTTAAATGCAATTTTTATTTTTATTCGCCAATCATTTAATTCAAAAACAAGTACATCAGAACTGGCTCTCCACCATTCCGACTTCCCCGTAATTGAATGAATAATTTTTAATATTTCGCTCATATAAAACAACTTGCGCAACCTGCATCATCATCTTCTAAAATATCCATTAAATAAGGAGATTTCTTTTGTGCCTTTTTCTCAGTACGCTTAATATATTCCTCTTTTATTTTTAATATTCTAGCAGGCTTTATTAAATCTGATAAGGCTTCTTCACTCCATGTATAACCTTCTTTTTCATATTGCAATGCTTTATTAAAAAGCTCCGGATGTTGCTCGTATAACCAAACCCATTCAATTTTTTGCTGAAAAAAACAGAAATAACATCCTGATCTACTTCGAGAGTATTCTCCCTTTTTACCATTTACTTCAAATTCTATTTTTTTGTAATAAGCAGGAACTCCAACTCCACTTTCTTCAAGTATTCTGAAAATATCATCTTTAACTAAAACATCTTCATTGTCTAATAGAGCAAAGTCAGCTTCTGTAGCTAATGGATACTCAGTTGTTTTTAAAAACTGAAAAACTAAATGATTAAACCCTTTTACATCATTATCCAAAAAAGCATTTAATTTCTGCTTAAGAGTAAATGAAGGGTCAAGCTTTTTAGTAATTAATGCTTCTATTTTATCTTTGTTTTTTCCCCAATCAACATTTGGAAACATAGAATGAATTTTCTCTACATTTTGATTTGACAACATTTTAGATACCACGTCCTCACTCCAAATGTTTTTGCGAAATGGGAAAATTGATTGAATGTTTGATTTAGTAGAAATGTACCCTTCTCGTTCTTCATCGCCTCGTATACCTACATAGGAAATTACCGGCTCTGTTCCAACATATTTTTCAAAAGGGTCTAGTTTTAATTTCTTCGTACACCATCTTGAATTTGAAGATGGCAAATAACCTCCATACATTTTCAAAAAATGGTCAAATGGGTCTTCTGAACTGTTTTTAGCCGCAAGAAGCAGATTTATTTTAATACCTAAATAAACTTCAATATTTTTAACTAATTGATATGTTTCATCAAGTTCTTTTCCGGTATCACATGAATAAAACTCTAAATCCAAACTAGGGTATTTAGTTTTCATGTAAATAGCCAATGCTGCGCTATCTTTCCCCCCGGATATCCCTAAAACGTGTCTTGGCTTTTTTATCATTTTAATAACTCTTTTAGTAGATTAACTAGGGCTGCAATATTTAATGTTTTATCTCCAGTTAATTTTCTCTTTAATTGGGTTTTAATTTCATTAATTTCCCTTTCTTTATGCTTAGGGATTTTAATTATTTTGGGTGCAATTGTGCTAAAGAAAGAATCTATTTTTACACCGATAATTTCTTCTTTGTCATCGTCAAGATCAGATTTTGAAATATTTGTTAAACTATCTAGCGCAATAACCATTGATTTAAATTTATCATATAACATGATTTCATCCTCATCTTTAAATGACTCTAAAGGTTTGCCAACAATAGCTTGAGAAATAGAGTTTAGCCATCCTTTTTTATCATCTAATCCTGAATCAATTCTTTGAACGAAAGTTTTCTGATCTGCAAGTAATAAATGCTTCTTAAGCTTTTTAAATCTAAGCTGTAGTTTTTCTTTATAATCTTCGAACTCTAATTTCTCATAAACAATTTCACTACAAATATATTCCTCAAATCGTTGAATCAAGTTGTCGTAACAAGTTCTTAATTCTCTGATGGATGATTGTAATGTTGTAGTGTATTCTTGTAATTTCTTTTTATCCTTTTGAAGCGCACTAACGGTAAAGTTTAACGCATTTGGAAAGGCTTCAAAAAATGTATCCTCCGGATCAACAGAGGTAGATATTGCTTTTCTGATTTTAATCGCAGACGAAGAAAGTCTATTAGTTTGTTTTGAATATTCCGGGAGCTGCTTGTAAAATGTTAAGAATGGTTTTATCGTTTCAATAAAGGAGTTGTTATCAAATTTAGTCTCCTTTGATTGATTTAAAAACATTCTATAGCTATTAAATATATCAAGTTTTACGCCCTCTATATCAAAGGTTTTAATTTTGTAGCTGCCGGGATATTTTGCTAATAGCTCTAAATTTTCATCAGATAAATTTGGAATATAGCCTGTATCACCAAAAAGTGCAAAATCATCACGTTTAATAAACAAGAAAGTGGGAATCCAAAAATCAATTAAGCCTTGTTTTAACTTGAATGGTCTTTTGCTTAGAATACTTACAAATTCATCTAGTCCTCTAGGTTCACTTTTTGCGCTGGCTAAAAACTTTTCTGATAAAGTCCAAAGTCTTGCAAAGGATGACCCTCTCTTTACTCTTGGCGCTTCTAAATTATTATCTCTAATAGGTGATATGCCATTTTCCTTCAACAATGAAAGAAATATGGTTTTTTCGGGTGGAAATTTATCATCATCAAAGCCTAAATTTTCCTTATCCCAATTATTAGCTAAGGCTTTGAAATAATTCCTTTTAGCTGAATGTATAGAAGGTGAAATCTTATGTTTGTTTACTAACTCATTTACAAATGTTGGAGTTGCATCATAAACATCATGACAAATTTGAGATAATAATTTATTGAAATCCTTTTTATCGCTGATAGTTTTAACTTCCCCTTTCCAATACCATTTCACATCAGGGCTTCTACTATATAAATTAGTTAGAATGTAATGATTCAATAATATTTTTTGATGAGAAATAATACTTTCTAATTCTCTCTTTGCAACTTTATCTTCTTTATTCTCCTCAAGAACTCTTTGTAATTTTTCAATTTCAAAAAGTAAATTTTTTATTTCATTTGCATTTCTATAGAATCCATATATAATTGCTTCTTTTTGATTTTCGGAAATCTTCTCTAGTTCAACTAGTTTTAATTTAGTACTAAATATTAAATTAATGTACCCGTCAATTTCCCCTTCAGGTACTTCAGAGATAGGGTATTCCGAAATCTTAAATTCAAAGAATCTTGGAGTACCTTGAGTATAAGAATAGTGCTTTGCAATTACAGGGGCAAACTCAAAGTATTTATTTAATAGTGTCGTAACATCATTTACTTCTGATATTTTGTTCCCGGCTTCAATTAAAGCTGTTTGAATATCTAGATCGGTTCCTTCAAATAGAATGAATCGTTGGCTATGACCTCTAAATAAAATGATTTTTTTCTGCTCCAACTTTTTAATCAACTCTCGACCATTTGCTATTCCACATGATGAGTTTAAATATTCATCGAGAAATGAAATATCTAAGGTCGATCCTGAAGCAGAGAATATATTTAGTAAACCAATAGTTTTAATGATTTTTGAAAAATCATTAATTGAGTGATCAAATGCTCTTTCTACTTCTTCTAATGCAGATCTAATAGAAGACCATGCCGAAAAATCAGGGTTATATTTTGATGTTAGGAAGGAGTAAAAATTGAAATTTAAATATTCATAAACACAAGAAAGATTATAAAATGGATTTTCTCTTTTATTAAATTTTGACAATCCGGTATGATCTGTGGACTCTAGAAAAGAAAATAGAGACCGCTCATTCTGCCCATATCTCTGAAGTGATAAAGTAAGAACGTTGGCAGAAAGAATATCTAAAGGATATAATTTACTAGCTATTTGATTTAGAAAGTCTTTATTAAAATTAAAAGCCTTTGTGTTAATATTCAATTTTAAAGATCTTTCAATAACAGCCTTCCCTGCTTTAGCTTCTACAGTTTCGTTAATATATTCTGAAGCTAAAAATAACAATTGCTCAACTGGTTCGTTGAATGTTATTTCCCTAAATCTTCCTTTAACCTTTGTCCATTCCTGTTTTTGTTGACCACTTAGTGAAAAAGCATAAGACTCAAAACTTTGATGAACTGTAGTTATGAAAACAATATTGTGTTTTGGGTTATTACAGAACTCTGCTAATTGTTGTATAAAGTATAATTCATCTTCAGGATTATGCTGCGAGGCGTATTCAAGAAATTTTCCAAACTCATCTATTAATACAAAGAGCAGTTTATTCCCTTTTCCAAGTGAATGATATCTGTTAAAAATCTCAGAAAAGATATTTTCCTGCTTATTTCTATTACTAGTTACGTTTAATAAATCTGCGAAAGTTTGAATAATACTGCTGTAACCGCCTACAACTTTAACAAAATCTACTTTTGGCGTATCTAAAAAATTCACATTAAAAAATCGTTTTTTACTTCTCACACTTTGTTCTAAAGCGAGAAGAAAAGACGATTTCCCTGTACCATACGTTCCTACTATATTAAAAGAACGAATGCCCTTTTTGAAATCATTAACAATTTGATGTGCTACCTGCTTACCATTTGGTGTAGGTATGTAATGGAAATCCTTTTCAGTATCCCGAAGGATATTGATTGAGGTTGAAAAGTTATTGCCCATAGTATGAATCTAAAATTGAATTAATATCTGGTTTCTTTTTAAACTGTAATTCTTTGATGCCTGCATGATCAGTGAAAACAATATTTTTGTTTTCATTTGCAATCTCACTCACTTTATTAATTAATCCACTTCTACTCAATGCAAATATTACTCCGGGGCTATTGAAATCTTGCTCAAGAGTATTAATGCTGATTGAATCTCCGTAGTTTTTATTATCTAAAATTGCATATAGTAAAACAGCCTCCGGAAGACTATCACGTTCCGAATTTTCTATTTGAAATTGCTCTGTTTTTTTATCGTTTCTATTTTCTATGAAGGATTTTAAAAGATTTAAATCAGATAAAATTCCGGAGAAACTATCCTCAACTTCTTTTGCAGTTGTACCCGAACTCAGGTACATTTTAACGAAAATATTAAAATCATCATTAATGGTTTTCTCGTTAATCGTCAATGACTTCTCTCCTTCTTCTTTTCTTTTTAAATAATTGACAAAAGTGTCTTTATTAAAATAAATTTTTTCTCTCCTAAACTCATTAAAAATAATGTTATAAGTTGATGCAACGTTAGTATTTATTAGCTGATAATGAAGTAACCATAAACTAGCATCATCTTCTAAAAATGGATCCCAACCATCATCGTCTAATAATTTAATTGCAAATGGTGTAAGAACATCTTTTGAATCTATAATGTTAAAAGCTTTTAACCAATAACGGATCGATGCAACCATGTTTTTCCCGACACCGAGTTTTACAACGGCATCTTCATCATTAAACGAGGATTTGCTTTTAACAAAATCATAGCCCTTTTTGAGCCAAAGTTGCCTGCATTGAAAGGTTTCGTGTCCTGAGAATGTATATTTCTTAACTGTTTCTGATTGATGCATTTAGTATCTTTAATTAATCCCTTCAAAACTATTTTTATCACCCAAAAATACGATAAAATAGAATTTAATTGAAACAAAGTCAAATAAAAAAATAACATTGTTTGTAACAATTTAAAATACTGATATTCAACTTATTGGATATTTATAGCGAATAGTATCATGCAATTAATTTTGCATATTTGCAGAATATTTATACTTTTGATATGCAGTTGAACCGAAAGTAAAAGAAAAATGATTACTCCGAAATTGAATCCCAAAATGTTAACCGTTGCTCGTGAAAGCAGAGGATTAAACCAAGCTGAGCTTGCAGAAAGGGTGAATCTATCAGCTTCAAACATAAGCAGAATGGAACAGGATTTTATTGAGATAACACCTTCAAACTTTAGTTCAATTGTCGAGGTGTTAAATTACCCTGAAGAGTTCTTTTATCAAGAAGGGGAAACATTGCCCTCTGCCCTTGCGTTGCGCAAGCGCAACATTGTTGCACAGAAGATCATGGTTCCGATCGAAGCACAAGTAAACATCTATCGTTTAAACGTAGAAAAGCTTATTACAGCAATTAATTATCCTGAGATTAGTTTACCTGTGCTAGATATTGAAAAGTTAGGTTCGCCTGCGGAGGCTGCTCGAAAGTTGCGTAAACTTTGGAAAATTGAAAGGGGAGTAATTAATAATCTAACTCAAGTCCTTGAGGATAATGGTCTGTTCATTATCAACTTTGATTTTAATACTGACCGTGTAGATGGGATGAGCATTTTGGCAAATGGAAAATTCCCAATTATATTTTCCAACAAACGAAGCTTAGGAGATCGTCAGCGATTTACCTTAGCTTATGAATTAGGGCATTTAGTAATGCACCTACAAACTAACCCGTCATTTACGAGGGATATTAGTCACGAAGCTAATGAATTTGCTGCTGAATTTCTTATGCCAGAAAAGGACATTAAAGGAGATTTTAAAGATGGCGTTAATTTAAATGTCTTAGCAGATTTAAAACGCAAATGGAAACTTTCCATGCAAGCTCTGCTTTATAGGGCAAATGATATCGGTGTGATTACCGACAATCAAAAAAGGTATTTGATTAATCTTTTTAACTCAATGAACATACGCAGGAGAGAACCTGCGGAATTGGATATACCAAGAGAAAATCCAATGAAGTTGAGAGATTTGATTACCAACTACAAAAACAAACAAAGATTAAATGTAAAACAACTCGCTTTGTTTTTTAATTCAAACGAGGATGAGTTTTTGAGTAAATATTCGTAGTAGTTAATTTTAGATATAGAGAGGACATGGGAATCACAAACGACAAATTCGAGTTGAAGGCTTACTCCAAGAGGGAGTTAGCAGAGAAGTATCAAGTGTCAGTAAAAACTTTTGACAAATGGTTAAAGCCCTTTACTGAAAAAATTGGAGAAAAAAGAGGTCGCTATTATACAGTGAACCAAGTTAAAACAATGTTAGAGGTACTTGGAGTGCCGGGTACGGTAAATTAATTCCCATTTTATTTTATTGAAAACAATTTATGAGGTGACCTGATGGTCACCTTTTTTATTTAAACAAGTCTCCCCGAAGTTATCCCCGATAAATCCCGAATAAAATCCTTAAAAACATTCTAATAAAGTGAAAGGAATTTAAACTCTTCATCATCATCCCGATATCATCCCCAATTAATCCCGGATAATTTTCAATTATAAAATCTATAAAAAAATTAAAGAAGATTAATCAAATCTTCCTAAAAGTGCCCAATACTTTCTATCTCTTCCCATTACATCCAAATTTTTCCAAAATGCGCAAAGTTTAGCGCAAATCGTCAAAGTTTACCCATTCTAACCTAAACCACGAACCCACCATTTACTCCTACTGCACCTTTGTATCGTCAAAAGCAAACGACACAAAAAAGTAATCTATAAAACTAAATAATATGTCAGCAGTAAGAAAAATCAAAACAGCAACACCACATTTAAGAGTAGTAAAAGGTGGCAAATCAAATCCAAACAACAACACAATTGAGAACACTTGGATTTTTATTCACGCAGCATTATGGTGTAATAACGAGTTTACTAATAAAGAAGAAACTCAGTTTCAAAATCTAATCGCAGAGCATTACAACACCTTTAAAAATCCAACAAAAGTATTTGAAGAGATCATTGAGCGTGTGTGTTTAGCGAAACGCTATGTAAACAGAAAACGTGGTCGCTACTTATCAAAGCCAATCGACTGGTTAAACATAAATTACCACAAAGGGTTAACCGGAACAGAAGGATGGTATAAAGAAGTTTGTATGCAACGCATCTCTGTTCCTGAATACAACAAAGGAATAACTCTCCTTGCAAAATCAATTACCAAATATCTGCAAGAGCCGACAATTAAAACGATTGTAGCGTACCGCAAAAAATTAATTGCACAAAAACAATTCGATCTCCTTCAAATGTACAACAACGCAATAATCAATTTTCAAATCAATAACTAAAAAACAACTCTATGTCAGAATCATACAAACAAACAATTGAAATAAAGCCATATCTGTCCAAAGACCTATTGCGCTTTTATCAAGTAAGCTACCCAACTCTTAATAAGTGGATAGATGGAATTAAAGATAAAGTTGGAAAACGAAACGGTGCTTACTGGTCTTCCAAACAAGTCGAAATAATCTTTCAAGAATTAGGTATGCCAAAAACGATTTTATACTAAAAGAAATTCGAAGAGATTAAAAATGATTGAAAGCAAATTAAAAAGAATTTTCAATCTAAGAAAGTGACCCAGACCACCGCTGCAACTTTGTACCGTGATGGATGAATTACTAACTAAAAAAGAAAACGAAATGTCAGAAATTAAACACAATACCGGAACACCGGATGGAACAGGAAACATGCTTCTTACAGCGAGCATCCTATTTGCAAACATTGACTACTCCAGTTTAGTGGACTATGCAATAAAAGCAATTGTAGGTGGAGCAATTTGGATGGCATTTAAAGTAGGCGGAGAATATTTCAGCGACAAAATCAGAAAAAAGTAAATGGCAAGCATTAAAAAAATACTGTTAGGCTTAGGCATAGGAGGAGGCGTGGTAGCAGGTGGAATGTATCTGTGGAGATTGAATAAGACCTCGATTAACTTGGAGATAGTTCCAACGGTTAAGCTGCACAAGTTGGATTTGCAAGGAGTGGTGTTGAGAATAGATGTGCAGTTGAAAAATCCAACTCGCACGGGTTTAAAACTCAAGTTCCCTTTTATCAAATTACTGATTAAGGGAAGCAGCATCGGAAGTTCGCAAGCGGTCAATCAAGACATAGCGATACCTGCATTCGGTGAGGCAAAGTTCGAAGCGATAATGATTCGCATTCCAATGTTCAGCCTCCTCTCTACTGCCAAAGGCTTATTACAAGCGGTACAACAAGGCGAAGCATTTAAAATTGGTGTTACTACCATGACAACAATTGATTTAGGTTGGAAGAAAATTCCTTTTGAAAAAACAGATGAAGTACAAATAATCGGAGCGCAAAATGGAGGCAACTAAAAAAAGAAAAATAAGAAGCGGAGAAGAGTTCGACCATTTATTTCCAAAGCCATTGTTCCTTGATCCAACAATTAAAAAAGATGCAACGGTAGATGACACGGTTCGATTCATTCCACAAGTAGTGAGAGAAACATTGTTTCAAACTGCAAAGTTAGCTCCACTACTAAAAGGAAAAAACGTGTATGAAACCTGCAAGAACATTTGGGATTTTGTATACAACCACATCGCCTATAAAAAAGATGCAAATGGTAAAGAACAAATCAGAAGTCCGGCAAGAGGCTGGCACGACAGGTTTCATGGGATAGATTGCGATTGTTACACGGTGTTTATCAGCAGCATATTGAGCAACTTAAAAATAAAGCACAAACTGCGAA
>JAVTWD010000091.1:0-53076 GCA_032229505.1 Bacteroidota bacterium | reverse complement strand
TGCGCTTAACCGTAACCGACATTCATCATTACGATAAAGTAAATTAAAATATTAAAAATGAGTCAGGAACTTAAACAGGAAGAAAGAGAATTAATAAAATTGGTTGGTTTTTTTAAAAAGAAAGCTGAGAATTGGGCCGAAGGTGATATAATGCCGGAAGAATTTAAACAGCTTGTAGAAACCTGCGATAAACTGGTTGAACAGATCAATCTTCATGCGCAGAGCAGGGAAGTGATTCTTTCAGAAAGAGAAACGCTCAGAAAATTAGTGAAAGATAATGCACAATGCCCGCGTTGTAATAAGCCCGATAATTTAAAACTAATAGGCACAGAAAAAAATGAAAAAGGCTGGCAAAGCAATAAATACAAATGCCGTAAATGCAATATCACTTTTGTGTGGAATGCGCCAAACAACCCATGGGATATGATTCCTTATGTAGAAAGTGTTGTAGCAGAGATAGAGAAAAAAGCAGAAGCGGAAAATTTAGACGAAGCATCAAAACAACATTATACAGATGCAATTACACAAATGAAAGGCAATCTGGCAAAATTAAAACCAGTAGTTGAAAATTCTGCTATTGATCTTGCTAATTTGGAATTGCGCGATAAAGAAATGGCCGATATGGTTCATAAATTTAAAAAGCACTTGATGATTGAGAAAATTAAAATGGAAGACTGAAAATATTCTACAAATTACGAAATAAATACGAATATACGAATCTGTGTTTTTATAATTTTCGATTCGTAAATTCGTAAAGATTAGTAATTCGTAGAAGTATATTCGCAAAGATTCGTATTCGTAGTATTAAACTTTTACACCAATTACCAAAATATCGTCTATCTGTTCATTGGCGCCTTTCCATTCTTCAAAAAAAGTAGCAAGGTGTTCTTTTTGATCTTTTAATGTTTTGTTATTGATAGATACTAAAAGGTCTTTAAAATTCTTGGTCATTAATTTTTTAGAATTCTCGCCACCAAACTGATCGGCAAAACCATCGCTAAATAAAAAGAAAACATCATTCTTTTCTAATTCAATTTTGTGGTTCTCAAATTCCTGCTCATCCGGAGTTAAGCCGCCAATAGAGCATTTAGTGGCTTTGTATTCGGTTAATTGTTTGGTATCGTTTTTTATTACCCATAATGGTCTGTTTGCGCCGGAGTATTCAATGGTTGCTTTTTTCTCACCATTCTTAATAACAGGAATGGTACATAGTGAAAGGTCCATACCATCGCGCGTGGCATTTAAATTATCACCCGATTGTCTTAATGCACCTTTAACACCAAGGTTGAGTTGTTTTAAAATACGTCCGGGTTCATGTGAATCGTCAATGGCATCTTTTAATTTTTCGGTGCCTATCATGCTCATAAAAGCTCCTGGCACACCATGGCCGGTACAATCAACTGCTGCAAAAATAACTTTGTTATGGTCTTTTACGTATTTATCAGAGAAGAAATAAAAATCGCCACTTACAATATCTTTTGATTTATAAAAAATAAAATAATCTTTTAAGTACGGATCAATTTCTGAATTAGGAGGGAGAATAGCATTTTGAATACGTTTAGCGTAAACAATACTCTGCATGGTTTCCTGGTTTTTTTCTTCTATTAAACGGCTCTTCTCTTCAATTTCTCCTTTTTGATGGTTGATCTCAACGGCTTGTTTGGCTAGTAATGCATTGGCTTTTTTCTTCTGCATAATATTTCTAACCAGGAAAAAAGAGAAGATGGCAATAACCAAAAAACCTCCCAATAAATAATTAAATACCTTTTTACGCTCGTTAATTTCAATATCGGCTATTTTCTTTTCATTGTTCGCGATCTTGAGTTCACGCTCCGACATTTCTTTTAACTGTTTTTCTTCGTCGGCTTTTTCTTTGGCGTCCTTTAATTCTTTTTCCTTAATAAAGCTCTCCATTTGCTGTTGCCGCGTAATGATCTTTAAATTCTCAATTTCTCTTGCGCGTTTCTCAGCTTCCAATTGTTTTTCAAGGATCTCTTTTTCCTTTTCCATAAACAAAAGGCTCTTTATCTTTTTTTCCTGTTCGGCCAATGCCAGTTCATTTGCTCTTTTATCCGCTTCAAGTTTTTTGGCCAACAGCTCATTCTCTTTTTCTTTTATCAATGCCGCCTGCAGATCCTGCTCTTTCTTCAACATCTCAATTTCTTTTAGTTTATTCTCTGACTGCATTCTTAAATTATCGATCTCTAATTTTTTATTGCTTTCCATTGTAGAAGCAACAAGCAATTGCGTAGTAGCACTAATGTCATTTAATTGCTTTTTAAATAAATGTTCATACGAACCATCGGCATTAAATTCTTTTTTCTTTTTATTGAAATATATCTTGTTAGAAGGTTTATTTACAATAAAGCCCAACATATCTTTAGTAGCACCAGTTGCAAAATTATCGCTTAATGAAACTTTCCAATTGGCAAGATCATATGCTACAGGATCATTAACGTTAGTTGTTTTTGTATTTATTAAGATGGAGTTTTTAAGAAAACCCTTTTTATTGAAATGGATCACATATTCTGATTGCAGATCAAGTTTAATGTTAAAAACACCATCAGCACCTGTAATTTGTTTTGCTATTGGCAGATCATAGTTATCAATTACTATCTCTACATCTTCCAATGGCTTTCCGTTTTTTGTTACAAGGCCTGAAAAATTAAGTATAGATGTTTTTTTATCACCAGCATTTTTTGAAAAGGACTCTTCCTTATCATTATAAAAGATTATTTTATCATCCCACTGATTATTCTTAAATGTTCCTTCCTGTCTTAACCTTCCTTTTTCGTTATAAAATTTAGCTTTACCATTGGCCGACCCTTTCAGGTAAGTAACCTCGCTTTTAATTTTATTGGTATTGGTGTGATAGCTTTTCCATAGACCATTTTTCTGGTTGTTTACAAAAAAACCATCCTCTACAATCTGGTTATGCTTTAATACTTTGTTTTTAAGGCCTTTGCTATCACGGCCAAAATAGATCCATCTACCTTGTTTATCCCCATTATTGTCTATTTTGTTAATGGTATCTCCTAAAAACAGTTCAAATTCTGTTTTACTTTTTTGCGCGGTTAATTGGCTAATGCAAAATAGTAAGGCAAAGAGTATGGAGATCTTTAATTTCAATTAATTTTATTTTGAACTACTAAATATAAGAATAAAACTAAATAGTTATATAGAAAAAACTTGGGCGTGTCCCTTCGGGTCGGGCTGTCGCTACTCGCTCTTTATTCCGCTTTCGCTTCATAAAGTAGCTCAAACATGCCGCTCCATCCCTCACGCAATCCCCCATTGTAAATTACATGAAAACAGAGTCGACCTGCTCCCGTAAATTATAACGATTGCTCATTACCTCCCCGTAAGCACCGGCAGTGCGCAGGGCAACTAAATTACCACGCTCAGTTAAAGGCATTTCAACGGCTTTACCAAAACAATCGCTGCTTTCGCAAATAGGGCCAACTACATCATATTTTATTGTATTTGGCATGCCTGTTTTTGAAATATTCTCAATTTTATGGTAGGCCTGGTAAAGAGCGGGGCGTATCAATTCTGTCATGCCCGCATCTAAAATGGCAAAATTGGTGTTTATGCCATTTTTAATGTATAGCACACGTGAAATAAGGCTGCCGCATTGGGCAATAATTGAACGGCCCAATTCAAAGTGAATTTGCTGTGTTGGATTCAGTTCTAAGAATTGTTTAAAGATGCTGAAGTAATTCTCAAAATCAACAATGGCATTTGCATCGGGCTGATGATAATCAACACCAAGGCCACCGCCCACATTAATGTGCGGCAACAAATAACCTTTTTGAATGAACCATTTGTTTATTTCATTGGCGCGCAGGCAAAGGTTTTTAAAAGGATTAAGATCGTTTATTTGTGAGCCAATGTGAAAATGTAGTCCTGTAAAATTAAGATTATTCAAGGTTTTTAGAACATCCAGTACAGCGTCAAACTCGTAAGGGTTAATACCAAATTTATTCTCTTCCAAACCGGTGGTAATGTATTTATGCGTGTGTGCATCTACATTAGGATTAATACGCAGTGCAATATTAGCTTTTGTGTTCTTGTTTTTTGCAAGCTGATCGATCACTATTAATTCATGCACACTTTCAACATTAAAACAAAAGATAGAATGATCTAAAGCAAAATTTATTTCTTTATCACTTTTACCAACACCTGCAAAAGCAATATCGGTATTCTTAAAGCCGCATTCTATAGCCCGTTTTACTTCATTACCACTTACACAATCGGCACCCAGTCCTGCATTTTTAATGATCCCGAGAAGAGTAGTATGGGCGTTTGCTTTTAAAGCATAATGAATATGGTAGTTTGGTGAAGCAGTGCGCTTAATTTCGCTTAGCGTTTTCTTTAACAACTCAAGATCGTAAAAATAAAAAGGCGTTTCTAAGCTCGAAAAATGATCGATGTGTTTTTGTGTGAACATAATTTCTCTTAGTTATAATTAAACAATCCTTTATTTAATGCCTGCAATGCAGCTTTCTTTTGATCGCCATTAACTAATACAGAAATATTGTTTGAGCTGCCACCATAAGAAACCATACGTAATGGAATATCTTTTAATGCTTCTAAAACCTTATTGGCATAACCGGGCTGCTCTTTTGGTAATTGCCCAACAATACAAATAATAGTTTGATCCTCATCAATTTCTACCTGTGCAATTTCTTTAAGATCTTTAAGGATCTCTTTTAAATTTTTTGAATTATCTATTGTTAAGGATACAGCAACTTCAGAAGTGGTGATCATATCAATAGATGTTTTGTAACGTTCAAAAATTTCAAAAACGGCACGCAGGAAACCGTGAGCTAAAAGCATTCGCGCACTTTTAATATTTATAGCAGTAATGCCATCTTTTGCCGCAACAGCCTTAATGCCTTCGGTTGTATTAATGTTGGCAATTAAAGTTCCTTTTGCATCAGGCTGCATGGTGTTTTTTAAGCGCACCGGAATGTTGCGTTTTTGTGCAGGTAATATACAGGTTGGATGTAAAATTTTAGCGCCAAAATAAGCTAACTCTGCAGCTTCATCAAAACTCAATTCACTAATAGGATGGGTTTTGTTTACAATGCGTGGATCGTTATTGTGCATGCCGTCAATATCTGTCCAGATCTGTACTTCGGGACTTTTAATAGCCGCGCCAACTATAGAAGCAGTGTAATCGCTGCCACCGCGTTTTAAATTATCTATCTCACCAAAAGCATTACGGCAAATGTAGCCTTGTGTTATAAATAATTTTTTGCCTTTGTGTTTATTCAATTCTTCAAAAATATATTTTTCAATGTATTCCAGGTTCGGTTCGTCGTTCTCATCAATACGCATAAAATTAAGAGCAGGTAAAAGAACCGATTCAATATTTATTTCTTCAAGATAATAATGGAATAGGGCAGTGCTTAATAATTCGCCTTGCGCAAGTATGGCTTTTTCTTCATTGGCAGTAAACATATCCAAAGTAAAAGCAGTGATGTATGCAAAGTGATTCTCAATTAAATTGTTTGCTTTTTGAAGGCTTTCTTGTTTTGAATAAAGCGCTTTTAATTCGGTATAATATTTTTGTTTTAAATTATTTATTTGTTCGCTAGCCTGCTTTATGTTTTTTGAATAAAGCGAATTACAAATTTCTACCAAAGCGTTTGTTGTACCGCTCATGGCGCTTAAAACAACAATTTTTGGTGTATCGTTTACGGTTAATTTTACAAGATCTTTTATTCTTTGAGCCGACCCAACACTGGTGCCGCCAAATTTTAATACAAGTAACATAGTATTTGTTTTTTTAAATTAAGGTGATTGATAAATTTACTTTCGGATGAAAGAGAGACCGTAGCTCTCAAATAATAGATTAATGGCATGGGAGCCATTTATACTTGCACTTTATTTGAAAATTGAATTTCATTTATCGGATAACAAAGAAAAAAAGTTTTTTTAATATCTACAAAGCTTTTTTGCCCGGTGTTTGTAAATAAAATTTGTAGGCCGGATCAAACTTTACAACGGGTTCTTTATCAAATATTCCAAAAACGCTGCTACCACTGCCACTCATGCAAGCATACAATGCACCAGTTGCATAAATATCCTCCTTTAATTTTTTTATTTGCGGATACTTTATGAACACTGTTTTTTCAAAATCATTGGTAAGCTCATCCTTCCATTTATTGATTGGTGTATTTTCTATTATGGTTTTAAGGTCTTCTTTAGAAGGGGATGGGATAATTCCTGAATAGGCCTCTTTGGTATTGCTGTGAATGTTTGGAAATATAACGAGAATGTAATATTGAGAAAGATCTATTTTGATATCTGAAAACTCGTTGCCTTTACCATTAGCTAATACAGGCTTGTTATTGAGAAAAAAGCTGCAATCGCTTCCTAATTGCGAGGCCACTTTGTTTTTTTGCTCATAAGTAAGGCCTAAATTAAATTGTTTATTTAACTGTTTTATAAAGAAAGCGGCATCGGCGCTGCCACCACCAAGGCCTGCACCCATGGGTAGGTTTTTATTTAAGTGTATTTTTATCGGAGGAATTGTTGTTAATTCAGACAATAATTTCCAGGCTTTATAAATTAAGTTATCCTCTGTTAAACCCTCAATTTGCAGTCCTGTATGCGAAAATTTAAAAGCTTCAGATCCCGCCTCAACCTCAATAATTTCAAGGGCATCGCACCAATTTACAGGATAAAAAACGGTCTCAATATTATGAAATCCGTCTTCTCTTTTTTGAGTAATATTAAGGCCCAGGTTTATTTTACAGTTAGGGAATACAAGCATTATTTTAACATATTTTTTGTTGGTTCGAATATTTTTGCTAAATTGCAACAAATTATTTCAAAACTATTTATCAAAATGAAAAAAATTACTTTAGGTTTTTCAATTTTAGCAGCAGCTACTACTATTTTTATGGCAAGCTGTAATAAAAAAGTAACTGAGGCCCCTGTGGCCGATATGGAATTTGATAGCTCTATTGAGGCTAGCTACGCTACTTCAGCTGTGCAGGATATTGATATGATCTGCGGCTTTTTAGGTGAGAACGCTTTTCCTAAGTTCGTTGCTCCTGCAGCTAATTCTACAGGTACAATGACAGTTATAAATAATACTACTTCTCCACAATCAGCGCAAATTACCTGGAGTAATGTTATTTGCGTGGATGGTAAAGTACGTAATGGCAGAATTGTAATGACTTATTCATTTACAGATATTAATTCAAATTATTACCGTGATTACGGTTTCAATGGTAACCTTCAATTAATTGATTACACTTGCGATGGTTGGTCAATTGATGATTCAGTTTCACTTTCTGCGGGTTTAAGCCGTATTAAAAATTTAGTTCCAAATTCTGGTAATTACAGTAAATTAAGATGGAGCGTTGATGGATATTTTAAATTTGTAAATATTGCTGATCCTACAAAAAGAATTGATTGGGTAGGAACATTGTATAAAACGTTACAAAGCTCATCTCCTGCGCCTACAGCTTTAACTGCTGTTACCTGGACCAATGCAACTGTTGCATATGATGGCGTTTTCAGAGGAACAACTATTGGTAACAAAGCGTTTACTTATTCAGTTAATCCTGAGCAACCGTTGATTAGAGATTACAAATGCTCGCCGGATAAAGCTATTGGTATTACTACAACACCATCTGTAGCTATTGTTAATTCAGAATACCACCCGATCATTAATGGTATTGCTTCATTTACTACAGGTGCTGAAAAAGAAAAAGAACCAAGAGTTATTGATTACGGTACAGAAGGTGCTCCATGCGATAATAGTGGAACTATCTATATTAAAGGGATCTCTTATAAAGTAGATTTTAAGAAATAAACGATCTAAATAAATTAAAAAGCCGCTTCAAAAGAGCGGCTTTTTTTATGCTTAAAACTTATAGGTAAGTCCGTTTTTTAAAATGTAAGTAAGGTCAGGAATGCCAATTGGCTGTCTGGTATCATAAAGCAAGTTAAAGCCTACTTTAAAGTTAAAATGATTGGTAATAACGATCTCAAATGCAGAATCGTTTGCAATGCGGTAATCGTTAAAATTAGCCAGATTTGGCTGGTAAAAAGTAGTACTTGCAAATTCAACCCTCTTAAAACTGATACCAAATGTAATGTAAGCGCTAATGCGGTTATTATAACCTTCTATCGAATCGTTGTTTTGGCTTTGGTATTCAAACATATATAATGCAGCTGTATAGATTCTCACATTTGGCGTTTTAACCAATTTAAAACGGGGTCCTGTTCCGGCCAAATATCGCCTGTCAAGCAATAAAACCTTATTGTATTGAGCTTGAACAAAAGCTTCCCAGGTTATTACTTTGTTTATTTTATAATTGTATCTAAAATGCTGATAGCCCGAATTTACAAAATCCTTTGTTCCGGCTTTAATAAATGCGAGATCGCCTATTGCCAATACTCTGCTGCGGTTATGTACGTATTGGCTGTGAATATTTATACCAAGAGATATTACCTGGCTTGTGTTTTGATTAATATTAAAGTTAAGATCTGCTTTACCTCTAAAACCGTTTGTATCCTGCAAAAAGCGCTTACTTTCAATGTTAATCACCTGGGCGGTTATTTTAAATTGAAATAATACAATAATAAAAAGAAAGTAAAAAGTTCTCATTTTGGGTTTTCAAATTTATGAGATTTTTACTTCCTTTTTATACCTTTGTTTAAAATCCTATTATGAAGCATTTTTATTTATTGATAACATTACTGTTTATTGGTTTTGCTCAACAAGCACAGGTTACCATGGTTACCAACCTGCCACCTGTTGTTGCGCCTACAGCAGAACTTAAAGTAGAAGTGAAGATAAATAAAGGTACTATTGGCAATTTTTCTAAATATGAAATGGAATTACCGCAGGGTTTTGAAGCAACCGAAGGTAATAGCAAAACAGGTTATTTTACATTTGAAAAAGGCCGCGTAAAGATAGTATGGGTTACAATACCTGCAGAGGCAGAATTTATAGTTTCTTTTAAAATGAGGTTGCCACTGGCAACGGGGCCATATATTTTATATCACAAGTTTCTTTACATGGATAATGGTGTGAAAAAAGAGGTGAATGGTCAGCAAATAGATCTTAAAGTAGATCCTACAGGTGTTACTAAAACTTTAAGTTATTTACCCGATGAGCCCGAAGAAGTGGTGAAAACAAACACTTTAGCCGCCGTAACAAATTCTTATGTACCGATAGTAGTAACAAATTCTGTGCAGGCAATACCTACAACCACCTTACCGCCAGTAAAAACGCCTACAATTGCCGCATCTGCCAATACAATTGCAGTAACCTCAAGTAATACTTTAAGTGCTACTCAGCCCGGCTTAACCTTTCTTGTACAAATAGGCACTTTTAGTAGCGATCCGGGTAAGGCAAAATATGCCGATCTTGGAAAAGTTACAGTTGAAAAAGATGGGGCTATTTATAAAGTTTTAATAGGTGAATATCCTACCAAAGAAGAAGCTTTAAAAAAACGTGAAGAGTTAGTTGCCAGAGGCTATAATGGCTTTTTGGTAAAATACCAGAATGGACAAAGGGTGAAGTGATCTCATTTTGAGAAATGCCACCTTGTCACTTAAAATTGCCAAAAAATTTATTCTTATGCACATTTTGACCAATTTCTACTAAAAAATTGGCTTGGTACGATTTATGCGATTAACTTTGCGAAGAAAAAAATTAAACAGAAATAAATATGGCAAAATCAAATTTAAGCATAAAGCCTTTGGCAGACAGAGTATTGGTTGAACCGGCAGCGGCAGAGACAAAAACCAGTGGTGGAATCATTATTCCTGATACGGCAAAAGAAAAACCAATGCGTGGTAAAATTGTAGCAGTTGGTAATGGAAAGCCCGATGAACCTATGACTGTTAAAGTTGGCGATACAGTTCTTTATGGTAAATATGCCGGAACTGAATTAAGCATAGAAGGAAAAGAGTACCTTATCATGAAAGAAAGTGACATTTACGCGATCATCTAATTAGTCAATTTGGCAATGTGCCAATTAACTAATGAAAAAACAAAATACAATTAACTAATTATCAAATTAACTCATTATCTAATTTAAAATTATGGCAAAAGATATCACCTTTAATATTGAAGCCCGCGATGCTCTAAAACGCGGCGTTGATGCATTGGCAAATGCAGTAAAAGTTACTTTAGGTCCAAAAGGACGTAACGTTATTATTGACAAAAAATTTGGTTCACCGGCTATTACAAAAGACGGTGTAACTGTTGCAAAAGAAATTGAATTAAGTCACCCTGTTGAAAACATGGGCGCTCAGTTATTAAAAGAAGTTGCTTCTAAAACGGCTGATGTAGCAGGTGACGGTACAACTACTGCAACCGTTTTAGGCCAGGCAATAGTAACTGCCGGTTTAAAAAATGTGGCAGCCGGTGCTAACCCAATGGATCTTAAGCGCGGTATTGATAAAGCCGTTGTTGCTGTTGTTGAGAATTTAAAAAAGCAATCGCAAAACATTGGTAACGATAATAAAAAAATAGAGCAGGTAGCAACTATCTCTGCTAATAACGATAGCACTATTGGTAAACTTATTGCAGAAGCAATGGGCAAAGTAAAAAAAGAAGGAGTTATTACTGTTGAAGAGGCAAAAGGAACGGATACAACTGTTGAAGTGGTAGAAGGTATGCAATTTGACCGTGGTTATATCTCTCCATACTTTGTAACCAACGTAGATAAAATGGAAGTGGTTATGGAAAGCCCTTACGTTTTAATTTATGAAAAGAAAATTTCTGCAATGAAAGAATTGTTACCAATTCTTGAAAAAGCAGTACAAACCGGTAAACCATTATTGATCATTGCAGAAGATCTGGATGGCGAAGCACTACAAACATTAGTAGTAAACCGTTTACGTGCCAATTTAAAAATCGCTGCAGTTAAAGCACCGGGCTTTGGAGATCGCCGTAAAGCTATGTTAGAAGATATTGCTATCTTAACCGGTGGAACTTATATCAGCGAAGAACAAGGTCGCCGTTTAGAAGATATGCAATTAACTGATCTTGGAAAAGCAGAAAAAATATCTATCGATAAAGACAATACAACAATTGTAAACGGCGCCGGTAAAAAAGCGGATATCACATCTCGTGTTAATCAGATTAAAGCGCAAATAGAATCAACAACATCTGATTACGATAAAGAAAAATTACAAGAGCGTTTAGCTAAATTAGCTGGTGGTGTTGCTGTGCTTTACGTTGGTGCTGCTACAGAGGTAGAGATGAAAGAGAAAAAAGACCGTGTGGATGATGCTTTAGCCGCAACGCGTGCCGCTGTTGAAGAAGGAATTGTACCGGGTGGTGGAACCGCTTACATTCGTGCTATTGCTGCTTTAGATAAATTAAAAGGAGCTAACGATGATGAAACTACAGGTATTGCTATTGTAAAACGTGCTATTGAAGAACCTTTACGTCAAATTTGTACTAACTGTGGTATCGAAGGATCTATTGTGGTACAAAAAGTAAAAGAAGGTAAAGATGATTTTGGTTTTAATGCAAGAACAGAAGTGTTTGAGAATTTATTAAAAGCAGGTGTTATCGATCCTACTAAAGTTAGCCGTGTAGCATTAGAAAATGCTTCATCTGTTGCAGCAATGCTTTTAACTACCGATTGCGTTTTAGCTGAGAAAAAAGAAGAGAAACCAGCTATGGCTACACCTGATATGGGTGGTATGGGTGGAATGATGTAAGCAGACTCTTTCCCGATAGCTATCGGGATTGCTTTAGCAAAAAGTTAGAGGTCGCTTATCCCGTCCCGATAGCTATCGGGATGCCTCGGGATCTCTCAAAAAATATAAATTAAAGCCTCTGATTTTTTTCAGAGGCTTTTTATTATTACATACTATTTTTTGCATTCCTGCGTTATCTGCTAAAATCCATAAAATTTAAAAAATGAAAAAGACACTAGTTTTAGCAGCTATTGCAGGAATTGCTTTGGCCTCATGTAAAAAAGACAGAACCTGCACCTGTACTAACAGCACTGTATCCCAAACTTCTACTGAGCCTGGATACACTTACACACCACAACCCGCCAACACAACTAAAACCACCTACAAAAAAATTAAAAAGAAAAATGTAATGGCACAACTTTGTGTAGCAAGCGAAGAAACGCATTCTTATAGCTACCAGAATTTTTCTCCAACCGGCACAGCAACTTATGTTATGACGGTAAATACAAAAAGTGATTGCGAGTTAGAATAAAGCTTTTTCAACGAAATAAGAGCTTCTGTTTAAAAGAGCAGAGGCTTTTATTTTATAAATTTCATAACCACGTACTCTTCCGGTACATATAACTTATCGGTACAATAATTTAGTTTGTCTTTTAATTCCTGAGGATATTCTTTTGTGATTTGAAAACCTAAAGGCTCAAAGAATTTTGGAATAATGCAGGTTAAAAATAAAGGCTCATTGGCTTTTTTTATAAGCTCTTTTGAAAGTATTTTTCCAATGCCTTTTAAGCGTTGCGGCTCAATAACACCG
Source organism: Bacteroidota bacterium (assembly GCA_032229505.1). GTDB lineage: Bacteria > Bacteroidota > Bacteroidia > B-17B0 > Aurantibacillaceae > Aurantibacillus. The sequence continues at coordinate 40,577 of JAVTWD010000091.1, read as the reverse complement.
AGCGAACACAATTCGTCACACGTACTATGTTTTCTTATTCTACCAAAAGCAACAACCTTATTCCCTATATCTTTTACAATTAAGAATTCCTCTTTTTTTAGTTCGCGATCATCTAATTCAAACTTTGCAATATGAACTTTTATAAAATCGAATTCAAAAGTAGTTGGCTGGCAGATAAACATTGAATGTTAAAAATACAAATACTAATTCATAAAGCACTTTTTATTTTAAGAATGAGATTAGTATATTTAATAAATATTATGAGAACACTTTTATACTTATCTATTTCTTTTTTGATCCTTTTCTTTTCTTGCGGAAAAAGTGAAGAGGACATGCGTAAAAAAGAAGAAAAAAAAATGCAGGAACAATTGAGTAATTCAAAACTTCAATTGTACAAATCCATGAAAATAGCTTTGCGCTCAACAGCAACCGTTGGACAAAACCCTGAATTAGACAGCGCCCGCAAAAGTATGTTCTTATTAGTTGGAACCGTACTTCACGAAGGCGCTTCTTTACTGGATAAAAGTAAACCGGTAGAGATTCATCCGCTTGAATTATTTGCCCTTGCAAAAGAAGTGTATGATACCAAAGAAGTGCTTTTGAAAACCGATGAGGATTCATTACCAACTTTATTGGCAAATATTTTTTATGTTTTTACAGGTTCGGCTAATATTAAGTCAGATTTTTTTCCAGTATCCTACAATAACAATCACGAACACATTGTTCTGTCACTTTTATGGCAAACCACGCCTTCGGCGCCAAAAGATTTTGCTTTATATGAAGTTTATAAATCCGATGAAAAAGATATTCAAGACCTTAATTTAAGGTTGGTGTATCAACTTACTAAAGCATTTGTATTAATGGATAACGAATATTTTTATCACTCATACGATAAGAGTAACGAGTATTTACATTATATGGAAAGCAATAAAGATCTTATTTCAAAAACACCAATGATCAACATGGTTAACCAGGGCTTTGGTCCGAGTGAACAAAGCTATTACCAGTTTCATGGCATGGGACTTATTATTCGCGCGCTGGACGAAAGTAAAATGAAAAAAGAAAAAGAATCACTGGATGATATGGAACTTTTTTTAGAAGATATGGAAAAAGGTGGTTTGGATAACGAATTGACATGGTTGGTAGATGCTTATGTGCACATTAAAAAAGAAGAATACGATAAAGCCATTCCTGCATTAGAAAAGTTGCAAAAGAGCGATAAGATACAAGCGCCCGAAAAACAAGCCATATCTGAACTTTTAGTATTTATTAAAGGTAGGAAGAAAGACAGCGCACTGAATATGTTCAATGATAAACTGGCTTTTGGTAAAATTGCTTTTCATTTAATGACAGATCGTTTAAAAGCCTCAAAACAAATGGCAGATCTTGAAAAGAGCAATGAAGGCAAAAAACTGGTTGAAGTACAAAAAGAAATGAATGAGAAGATGCAGTATTTTGATAGCGCTAAAAACAATTTAAATACGGATAGTTTAAGCTCAAAAGCAAAGAACTTGTTAAAGGGCGTTTTTAAATAAAAACCACTAAGGCACTAAGCACACAAAGGTTCACTAAGTTTTTTCTTTATTAGTATAATAATTTTCTTAATGTTTCTTCGTGTGTTTTCTGTGTCTTAGTGGTCAAATCTAGGAATTCTCTTCTTTATTATTACCCATATCTTTTAACAGGCTTTTTGAAAAGAAGAAAATGATGATGGTTCCTAATCCTAAACACAACCATAAGAATTGTTTCGTTTCAAAAAACGATTTTTCTTTTTCTTCAACTTTTACAACGGCCTTCGGAATTTCTTTTATGGCACCAATCTCTGCTTGCGGTAATAATTGCGGAATACTTGTAACAAAATTTCCTAAGTCGTATTCCGGCATTTTTAAAGCAGTATTTCCAAAACGTAAATGATACTTATTGTTGGCATTTAAGTCACAAACTAAATAACTAGCCAATTGTTTACAGCTAATACTTTCTAATTCTAATGGTGGATTATCTTTATTTTCTATTTCAATAAAGACTTCTTTTTCATTTAAATAAGGCACATCAAACAATAAAGGATAATCTGAACTTAAATTAAATTCATAAAGCATTTCACGGTATTTTTCAATCTTATCATGCTTTAATTTACGCTCGCGGTTAACATAAATAGTAGCATGGCGCATATATAAACGCGGACTTTTTACTTTAAAATCCAAACGGTTAACTTCCTGGTTATTTGAAAATGAAAGCTGGATAATTGTTTTTTTATTAATCTTATCTTCGCTTATGCTTTTTGTAAATACAACATCGTTTAATTTGCCGGCAATAACAGAGTTTTTAAAATAGCCGGCAGAGTTGATCTTTAAAGGCTCTGCGCGCCAATCGTCAACCAACAAGCGGAAGTAAGAATAATTATTTAAAGGAAAATAAATTACTTTGTAGGTATTTGTATACACATCGTTATAAGCCAGGCTCAGTTCCTGGTCTTCGCTAACGCTATACCATTGCTTCATATCTTCGCTACCTTCAATAGCACAATATTTGTAAGCGTCTGAATTATTAATGTTAAAGGCTATGTTGCTTATTTTATCACGATTTGGGTTATGAATAATGATCTCAGAATAATTACCAAAATGCTTTTGCGATAATATTTTGTATTCAATAAAATCAGATTTTGATTTTAATATAGGTTCGCTTAAAACAATATAAGGCACTTCTTTTTGCGATGAATCGTGAATGCGGGTATCATGAAGATCTTTTGTCATGTATTGCTTCAGGTCGGGGTTTAGTGGTATCTTATATAACCCGCTTTCTTTTAAACCATTAATTGGTGCCTGATGCGAATAGGATTGAGCGTTTGCCGCGCCAATGCTTAATACTATAATTAAACTATAAACCAGTTTTTTCATGTGTGTTGTTATTTAATTTTAGTCTGTTTTAGTTTCTGTATCTGTTGATGTTTCGTTCTTTTGCTCATCGGCCTTATCTTTTGTATCATCTAATAGCAACGCTTTAATTTTTTGATACATAAATGAAATGATCAATAACACAACACCTAAAATAATAAAGGCAATTATTTTACCAGCTTCCGAAGCATCTTTAATATCGAATGTAAATAGTTTTATTAAAGTAAGCGCTATTAATACTAAAGAGATGACCCTGAAAGACTTGTTGTATTTTTTCATGCCAATAAACAAAAATGCAAAGGCTAAAATGCCCCAAAGTATTGGGAAGCCTATTGTGATTGCATGAGTTTCTAATCTGCTTATTTCAATTATCTTATCCATGTATTCAATATCATTGATGTTGAATACGTTTATTAGATTAAGTTTTAAAACATGTAATAAAAGCTCAACGCTTGATAAATACACTACAGCAATAGAAACTAAAATACTGTTTAATACTTTTGTTTTGGAGATGAACGAACCGGTCTTGTTTATGGCTTTATTCATGCTAAACACAATAAATACAGCAGCAGCTATAGAAACGTAATGGAAGATAAAGCCAATGTGGTTCATTTCAGTTGTGAGTACCTGGTCTTTAATTTCAGTAAGCGGCATCCAGGCAAAGAAAACGAGGAATATAGCAAGGCTAATATAATTCAGTACATAAAGGCTTATCTGTGCTGCTTTGGTTTGCAGCTTCATGCCCGCAATATTTAAAGCAACAAGGAATAATAAATGATATACCTGTATTAAAATTGGGGTTGTTAAGGCATCATCAAACCACTCTTTAACCTGGTAGCCAGTTTCTAATAATCCGGTCAAGTAAAGTAGGCTAATAAATCCAACAGTTAAAACACGGGAATAATTTTTAGGATTGAACGGAATACCAAGATAACTTAGTTTCTCTTCTTCTTTTCCTAAAAGCAATACCACAGCTAATAATGATAATGAAGAAACAAGACCTGTAATAAATGCTTTATTTAAAAGTATTTTAACGCCTTCTTCGTTGTAAGCGCCATACACATTTACCCAATCCATAAATAAACTAATGCACATTAAAAAGGTGATTATTACAGAAGCAAAACGAAACAATACAATTTTTGAGCGTTGGCCAAGCCATATTAACAATACGGCTTCTAAAGCCCAGAATAATGTTATGTAATTACCGTGCAACTGAACCGGTGCTGCGATGGTAATAAACGTCAACGTTAAGCCTATCATTAAATATACCAGCTTAATATCGGCTTTAAATTTCTTGTAGAGTAGGAAAGAGCACACTAAATTAAATCCTGCTAACAATACGCTAAAGATCCCTTTTAATTCAGGATGGTAATAGCTTAAGATTTGCATTCCCGAACCAAAGAACAGGAAGGTATTACTAATTAAAATAGTAAGATCTAAGGCCGCAAATTTTCTTCTTTCTTTAATGTTGTTAATGATGTTCATTAAAATAAAAACAACATAAAAGATGGCCCCAAATATTAAAGCGCCTTTGTAAGGTGCATTTGGTTGTCCGATACATTTTGCCTGTAGCCATCCAAAATAAAGGATCATAGTAAATGCGTATGCCAGAATATTAATGAGATTCCATTTGCGCATATAAGCTAGAATAAGCATGCCTATATCTAAAATTAAAATGTAAGTGAACAGCACCTGATAATTACCCTGGCCTGTACTTACCATAAATGGTGTTGCAAAGCCACCAATAATAGACAATGCCGCCAACTCAATGCGGTCGTATAGTATAGAGATAAACACACTAAAGCCGGTTATTAAAAGCATGATAACAAAGGCAGTAGTTTGGTTAAATAAATGGTATTGATGAAATGCTATGCCTATGGTAAAATAGAATATGGCAATACCACCACCTACTAAAACAGAGCTGAATGCTTTAAAGTTCTTACGCAAGCGGTGTGCAAAGCCTAATACAATAGCGCCACACAATACGCCAATGCCAACACGGGCAATTTCATTTATCCATTCTTTATCAATAGCATACTTTACAAAAAAGGCAATACCAATTACTAAAATGGTGATGGCCACCTTGCTAAGGATATTCTCGCCGATGAATTTTTCAATATCCGGATTATTCTTTCTGAATTTGGTATACCAGCCTTCTTGTGGCTCAACCGGTTTAACAGGTTGTTTAACGGTTCGATTAATCTGAACAACTATAGGTTCTTCTTTTTTATCCTCAACAATTTTTTCAACTTCTTTTACAGGAGGAATAATTTCTTCTTTAATAATAATAGGTTCTTCTTTTACAGGTGGAATAACCGTTTTAACTTCAGGAACCACTTTTTCAGGTTCGTTTTTAACTTCTTCGGTTTTAGTTGTAGTTTGAGTAGTTGTTTTTTGAGCCTGGCTAAATTTAACAGCCTTAAGGTAATTTTCAATATTGGTTAGCCTGTCTTCGGTTCTTTTTAATTTGGAATTTTTAGTTGCATGAAAAATGATCAGCAATAAGATAATTACGCAGAGTAAAAAAATTTCCATAGGGTTTGGATTTAATCAGGATAAAGATACAATAATCGGTAACATACGTGCTATAATTTTAACGAACGTTAAGAAGCATTGCATTAAGAAAGATAATCAAACAGCGTGTATATCAGCCATTAAAGCATTTCATTAAAATTAGTTAATTGATCACTTTTTGGGAACAGCGAGACCTTTATTTACCCTTTCAACGATAGTAGATGCGATTTTAGAAAAATGTTTATCTATTATTTTTTTGGGATTATTTAAACCGGCTTCAAATTCTTCTTCTGCAATACCTGAATTTATTTCTCTTGCATCTAAAGTATAAACTGTGTAATGTACTACAATTTTACGGTTGGCATTGCCATCACCCATTTCGGCCGGACCTTTATTGCCGCTTGCTTTAATATCCAGTTGATTTATGAATACGTAAAGATCGGTCTTGTATTTACCGTAAAGAATAGGAACTACTTTTGCATTGGTAACCTTTGCATTCATAAAACGGGCGTCAGAATTACTTTCTACGTTCAACTGGCCTTTTTCTATCTTCTTTTTTTCGGCTTCTTTTTTTGGTGGCTGATAATTTTGCTGATCGGGTACTTTTTGAAATTCGTAAGAAAGATATTGGTAAATGCCATCCAGATCTTTTTTGTATTTGGCAGTATCTTCCATTAGATCTACCACATTAAATTTATTGGCTTTAAAAGCTTTGTATAATTGCTCGTTTAAACCATCTCTGAATTTATATTTTATTTCTTTTGCTGTGAGTTTTGTTTCCGCATTTATCTTCTGATCAATTTCGCCCATATACATGCGCGTTTCAAAAGGAATTATCATTACTTTATGAGCAGCCGCTGTTTCGCGCTCAGGCTTATCATTATTGGCTTTAACGGTGGCGTTTTGGCCAATACTATAAAAGGTTAAAAAGTTAAAACTTAAAAAGATGATAATTTTTTTCATCTACTATTTTCTTTTTAATTGTATTAATTAGAGCAGTTTTAATCTCTCAGCCAATCTGTATTTGCCCAAACCATTAAGCCTAACACTAAAAATAATCCAACGTTATTGGCATAATAAATTACTTTGTCAGATACTTTTTTGCCGGTGATCATTTCCCATAAAATAAACATGATGTAACCACCATCTAACATTGGGATCGGTAAAAAATTCATAAATGCCAATGCTAATGACAAGAAGCCTGTAAACATCCAAAAAGCTTGCCAATCCCACTCAGGATTCATTTGCTGAACCATAGTATAAAAGCCACCTACTTTTTTATGCGCATCTTTAACTGTAAATATTACAACAAACTGCTTGGCCTGCATAACTATTTGCTCCATGCCGTCTTTTACACCTTCAACAAAGGCGGCGCCAATACCAAATTTATGTTCTTCAATTTTAATTTTATCGGCATTTGGTTTATTGGCAAAACCAATAATGCCCATTTCGCTTACCTGGCATTTTGTATTAACAGTATCTTTACCACGTAAAATAGTTAATTCAACTGTTTTGCCTTTGTTGGCAACCAATTGGGCTTTTACTTCGTCGTGATATTTTACTTTTTTATTATTAACAGCAATAATTTTATCATCTATTTTAAGATCGGCATTTGCGGCAAAGCTGGTGCTATCAATATATCCAACAGTAGAAGTAATGCGTGGTTCAACTAAATGAGATTTTTTAATACGGCGCAAGATCTTAGCGCGGTCATTATCATTTACAGGTAAAGAAAATTTTGTTCCGTCAGCATGAACGCCTTCAATAGTTGAAACACCGTTCATGATAATTTCTAAAGGAATACGCTTTACATCTGTTACAGGTCTTTTATCCAATGAAGTAATGTAATCGCCATTACGCAAACCCATTTCGTAGGCAGAACTGTCAATTGCTAAACCATGCGGCAGGTTAGTAACAGGAACAGAAGTTTTACCCCAAACAAAAAAGCACATCCAAAAAATTAAGATGCCAAGAAAAAAGTTAACGATAATGCCACCCATCATTACCAATAAACGTTGCCATGCCGGTTTGCTGCGTAGCTCCCATGGCTCTGCCGGTTTTTCGATCAATGATTTATCCATTTGCTCATCAACCATGCCGGCAATTTGAACATAACCTCCAAATGGAAACCATCCTAAACCATATTCTGTATCACCGATCTTTTTTTTGATCAGTGCAAAATTCATAATGTTGGCAAAAGGGAATAAGAAATCGAAGAATAAATAGAATTTATCTACACGGCATTTAAATCTTTTGGCAAACCAAAAGTGACCAAATTCGTGAAGGGTTACTAATATTGTTAGACTAAGAAATAACTGGGCAATTTTAATAAACATAGTATGGTTTTATTTTAACAAAAAATACGCTTAAATTGTAATTGATTAAGCAGCTAAAGTTACAGTAATTTGGCGGGGTTTTAAAGAAAAAAGCACTCGTTTTAAGTATTATTATGAACTTAAAGTTGTTGGTGGGCTAAAATCCGGGCTTCCTTATCGCAATCAATGTATTGCTGGTAATCAGGGCTTTTAATAAAGCTGAATTTTTCCAGTGTATTTCCCACAACATCGCTCATTTGTAAAAAGCCAATTTTATCTTCTAAAAAAGCCTGAACGGCTACTTCGTTGGCCGCATTTAATACGCAGGGCATATTGCCGCCTTTGTTTAAAGCGCTGAATGCTAATTTTAAATTGGTAAAAGTATCCAAATCGGGTTTTTCAAAAGTCAATTGCGGGTAGTTTAAAAAGTCAAACCGTGGAAAATTATTTTTAATACGTTGCGGAAAACCCATGGCGTATTGAATTGGTAACTTCATATCGGGCAAGCCCATTTGCGCTTTCATACTGCCGTCTTCAAACTGTACAATACTGTGAATGATGCTTTGCGGATGCACGATCACATCAATTTTAGAAACATCCAAATTAAATAACCATTTTGCTTCAATAACTTCAAGCCCTTTATTCATCAAACTTGCAGAGTCGATAGTTATTTTAGCGCCCATGCTCCAGTTAGGATGTTTTAAGGCCTGCGCTTTAGTAACATTAGCAAGATCGTTACGCGTTTTGCCTCTAAATGGCCCGCCACTGGCTGTTAAATAGATCTTTTCAATAGGATTTTCCCATTCGCCGGCAAGGCATTGAAAGATGGCTGAGTGTTCACTATCTACAGGATAAATATTTACGGCGTTTTCAAAAGCTAAACGTGTAACTAACTCTCCGGCAACAACCAAAGTTTCTTTGTTGGCCAGGGCAATTTGCTTTTTATGTTTAATTGCATTGATGGTAGAAGCAAGGCCTGCGTAGCCAACAATACTGGCCAAAACAAGATCAATGGTCTCCATCTCTACAATTTGTTCAACTGCTTTTGCACCGGCATAAACCTTAATATCGGCTTTTTGAAGTGCTTCTTTTACGTATTGATATTTAGATTCATTGGCAATAACAACAGCGTTTGGAGTAAATTCTAAAGCTTGCTTAATTAAAAGATCGGCATTAGTATTGGCAACTAAAACTTCCGCTACAAAATGTTCGGGATTCTCTCTTATTACTTCTAAGGCCTGTGTACCAATACTTCCTGTACTTCCAATAATGGCTATGTTCTTCTTTTTCTCCATGAATTCTGGCACAATAATGAGCAAAAAAATCAATGTTGTAAAACTATTTTTTGCACAATAAATAATCAATGGTAAATTTGCAGCGTCTTAAGGGGTGCTAAACTGTTTCAAGTTTCAGGTTTTTGGTTTCAAGTTAGAAACTAGAAACAAGAAACAAGGAACCTGTGAAGCTGAGATCAAACCCGTTAACAGTATTCGCCAAACGTTGCTGTTAAACACCTGAACAGGATAATGCCTGCGGAGGGAAATAAATTAAAATAACACATGCCCCACGTGTTGTTATGTTTAATTAAAAAAAATAAAAAAAATGAACAAACAAAAAATGGCAAAGCTCGTCTTTGCGCTCGCATGCTTTAGCGTAGCTAAAATTCATGCGCAACACAATTTATCAGGACAGGTACGTTCCGATAAAAATGAAGTAATACCATTTGCCGTAATTGGTATTAAAAACACACAGCTTTCTGCAACAACAAATTCTGAAGGAAAATTTAATTTCAGGAATTTAAAATCCGGAACTTACATTCTCACTACCAGATCGTTAGGCTATTTGGATAAAATAGATACTCTAACACTCAGCGCAGATGTAGTTTTTGATCCACAACTTTTTGAATCGAACAAACAGTTAGATGAAGTGGTTGTAAATGCCACGCGGGTTGATAAAAACAGTGGTATGGCCTTTAGCAATGTAGATGCTGAAACATTAAAAAAACAAAACCTTGGCCAGGATGCGCCTTATATGTTGAATCAATTACCAAGTGTAGTGGTTAATTCAGATGCGGGCGCGGGAGTAGGTTATACAGGATTAAGAATTCGCGGTTCGGATGGAACGCGTATTAATGTTACCATTAATGGTGTACCAATTAACGATGCCGAATCGCAGGGTTCTTATTTTGTAGATATGCCAGATCTTGTATCAAGTACTAATAACATACAAGTGCAACGTGGCGTAGGCGCATCAAGCAATGGTGCCGGGGCTTTTGGAGCAAGTATAAATTTTCAAACCAACGAGTTAAAAGACAAGCCTTATGCAAATTTAATTTCAACAACAGGTTCTTATAATACGTTTAGAAATACTTTGGCCGCCGGAACCGGTTTATTGAATGGCAAATTTACTTTAGATGCGAGAGCTTCTAACATTTCAAGCGATGGCTATATTGACCGTGCAAAATCAAGCCTGCAATCGTATTACGTGGCAGCTGGTTTTTATGGAAAGAAAAGTGTTTTAAAGTTCATTAATTTTTATGGTCAAGAAAGAACTTATCAGGCATGGAATTATGTTTTGGAAGATTCAATTAAAAAAGGAAACCGTACTTATAATTCATGCGGCGAATATTACGATGCCAAAGGAAATGTGCATTATTATAAGAACGAGGTAGATAATTACAAGCAAAATAATTTTCAGCTTCACTTTATTCACCAGGTAAATTCTAAAATAAGTTTTAATATTACCGGGCATTATACAAAAGGTGCGGGTTATTACGAGCAATACCGACCGGGAGAAAGCTTCTCAAAATATAACATGGATGAACCCGTTTTATACGTGAACGATTCAACCAATGTAACCGTTACTTCAACCGATCTTATTCGCCGTAAATGGTTAAACAACGATTTTGCAGGCGGCATTTTTAACCTGAATTTTGCTCCAAATTCACAATTGGCATTTACTTTAGGCGGCGGTTATAATACTTATTTTGGCAGGCATTATGGCCGCGTTATGTGGGCGCAATATGCTTCTAATAGCGAAATTGATCATGAGTATTATTTTGAAACGGCCAATAAAAATGATGGTAACATTTACCTGAAAACAAATTATAAGCCTGTTTCTAATTTAAACATGTTTGTAGACTTGCAGGTGCGTAATGTTGAACACCGCTTTTTAGGATTGAATGATTCTATTTTATTTGAAATTAAACCGCAAAATCAGGCTTACACATTTTTTAATCCTAAGCTTGGTTTAAGTTATGATGTAACTGCTCAGTTAAATATTTACGCCTCTTTTGCGATTGCCAATAAAGAGCCAAATCGTAATGATTTTGTTCAAAGCACTATTAAAAGCAGACCAAAACCTGAACAGTTAATGGATATAGAAGCAGGCTTAAAATATCAAATGAAAAACATTTATGCAGCGGCTAATTTTTATAATATGCAATATAAAGATCAGTTGGTGTTAAATGGTGCAATTAACGATGTTGGTGCATATAATCGAGTAAACGTTGCAAAAAGTTTCAGGCGTGGGGTAGAGCTGGAGTTGAATGCTAACCTGGGTAAATATTTTGCAGCCGGTGGAAATATCGCTTTATCTGAAAACAAGATTGAGAAATTTATTGACTATACAGATAGCAGTGATGCGGCTTACACGGTTTATACACAATACAAGAAGGTATATAACAACGTGGATATTTCTTTTTCGCCAAATATTGTGTCTGCTATTCAACTTGTAATAAAACCTGTAAAAAACATGGAGATCACTTTTAGTAATAAATATGTAGGGCGTCAGTTCTTAGATAATACAGCTAATATAAAACGCAGTATCGATCCGTATAATGTTGTTGATGTGCGTTTTAACTATACCATCAAAACAAAACTAATTCCTGAAATAGGCTTTATGTTTAGTGTGTACAATCTGTTAAGCAAAAAATATGAAACCAATGGTTATACATTTAGTTATTATACTGATGCTGCTTTAAACACCTTTAATTACAAAGCTCCGGCAGCACCGCTTAATTTTTTAGGTGGAATAAGTTTAAAGTTTTAAAACCTCATGTCATTCTGAGGAACGAAGAATCTGTGGCTTCACACAAGCCGGCTCAAATGTATACCATACATTTGCCCTCTCCTTCGTCGGAATGACAAAAATATTTGCACAAAAAAGTCCCGGCTACTAACCGGGACTTTTTATTTTAATATGGTCGATTTTATTTAATATCGTTCAATACGTTTGTAGCTTCATGAATGTAAATGTCTTTTGCTACATTTTTAACCCATCTGTTTTCGCGGTTTAAGCGGGTTGTATCTGCTCCGTATTTTGCAACGTCTTCGCTTAACAACTCACCTGTAAAGCCTTTTATTTCTTTTCTAAGGTCTTCATATTTTTTATTTTGTTCTCTTAATTGTTTTTGCTCAGCTCTGAATTTCTCTAAATTTAAACTGTATTTAGTATCATCTTTTTTAGATTTTACTTCTTTAGCCTGAGCTTCTACTAAATTAAATTGCGGGCTTTTTTTGATCCTTGCCTGGCTATTTTTAATTACAGAAGAATAATTAATGTTTTTAAACTCCGTGTAATCTGCTTTAGGAATTTCATCCCAAGGCATTGGATTATCCATTTCTTTTTCACCAAGATCAATGAATGCATATGGATCAGGCAATAACACGTCAGGTATAACGCCTTTTAATTGTGTTGCACCACCGTTAATACGATAGAATTTTTGTTGTGTGATCTTTACTTGTCCCACAGGTTTAATGGTATCAAATTGTGGTAGTAAAAAATTATCAAGGTCAACAAACGATTGTACGGTACCTTTACCAAAACTTGGCGTACCAATAATTACACCACGTTTATAATCCTGTATAGCTGCCGCTAAGATCTCGCTAGCACTGGCGCTGTTATGATTTACCATGATAGTTAAAGGACCATCCCAAACAACATCAGGGTTTCTATCATCCATTACATTGCGCATGTTATTTTTACCTTGTACCTGAACAACCGGGCCCTTAGGGAAAAATAAACCGGCCATCATTACTACTTCCTGTAATGAGCCACCACCGTTATCGCGCAGGTCAATAATTAAACCTTTAATGTTTTGTTTTTTTAATTTTTCAATTTCTTTACGCATATCGTTTGAGCAACCGCGTGCACCGGTACGTGTAAAGTCTGTATAGAACGACGGCAAATAAATATAACCGATCTTATTTTTGTTTTCAAGAACTGCGCTTTTTGCAAAGGTCTCTTCAATTTCAATAACATCTCTTATAATTGGAATTACCTTAATGCTGTTATCAGTTTTCTTAACGGTTAATTTTACTTCGGTACCTTTTTTTCCTTTAATGTGTTCAATTGCTTCATCAATATCAAGATTTGTAATATCCACAGGCTCGGCATTTCCCTGGCCAACTTTAGTAATTTGGTCACCTGCTTTTAATTCGCCTTGCTTGTAACTCGGACTTCCCACAATAATTTCACTAACTATCAAGGCACCGTCTTTTTGCGATAAGCGCGCACCAATGCCTTCAAACTGGCCGCTCATGATCTGGTCAAATTTCTTTTTCTCTTTTGGAGCGAAATACTCCGTGTGCGGATCGTAAACGCCTGTTATTGCATTTGCAAAGGTTGAAAAACGTTCACGTGGTGTGATCTTGTTTAAACGCTTGATCCAATCTTCATTTGCTTTTAAGGTCTTGCGTCTTGCTTCAACTTCTAAAGTGTCGTAAGATTTTACTTTCCAGGTTGTATCCTTCTTTTCAATGGCTTTCTCTTGTCTTTCCAACATATCATCTAAACGCAACAACACCTGGTATTTGATCATTTTGCGCCACTCGTTCTTAAGGTCGGTTTCATTTTTTGCGTAAGTTGTCTTTTCAAAATCAGTTTCGTATTCTTCATCTACCGTATAATCAAAAGGTTTTGATAAGAGTTCTTTATTCCATTGTTCTTTTTCTTTTAAACGTTTGGTATAGATCTCAATTGACTTAGCATAAAAATCATGGCGTTGATTCAATAACTGATCATCAATATCACGGCGGCTTTTACCCAGTTCATCTATATCGCTTTGAAGCAGGAATTTTTTATTGTAATCCAAACGCTTCATGTAAAGCTCAAATACTTTTTCACTAAAAGCATCATCCAGCTTTTGAGGTGAATAATGATTTTGGTTTAAGCTTCCAAAAAGCAATTCAAAAATAACATCGTTCTTGTCAAACACATATTTAACAATGGTAAACGACGAAAGAAATATGACCCCTGTAATTATGAGGGCTTTGGCGGATATTTTAGACAGTAACTTTTGCATATACACAAATTTAATTTTTTTAAATGTAATTTCATATTCACTCATCACATATTTTGCCAGACCTGCTAAAAACTTGTTTAAATATTGTTAAATGCGGCTACTTTAAGAATGTTATATTTAGCAGGAAATAACAAAACTATGATAGATTTTTCTCGTGCGCAGCTCACTCACTTTTGTGTGCATTTTGTTGGTAATAAAGGTTTGGGTGAAGAGTTAACCTTAAGCGATAAAGTGTTTGAGTTTAAAGATGATTTTGTAAAAGAAACCGTTTTAAGATATTTTTTAAACCCATTTAAAACCGATATTTATTACCAATTTAAAGGTAAAGTAGATGTTTCGCTAGACAGTGTTGCCAATGCCTGCGAAGACCTGTTTAGCTCTCAAAAAGATTTTGTAAAGCAAAGCAAGCAGGCTGCAAAACACCTTTACGATCAAAGTATGCATCCTAAAATACAAGGAGGAGAGTTTTATACCTGTTTTTTCAGAGATGCAGTGGTTGACGGCGAACTATGTAACGCTATAGGTTTTTTTAAAACAGAGAATAAAGAAACCTACCTGAAAGTTTACCAACATGTTGATACTTTTGACATAGACTGCGATAATGGCATAAACATTAGCAAACTTGATAAAGGCTGCCTGGTATTTGATCTGGACAAAAATAACGGATATAAGCTAAGCATTATTGATACCAATAACCGTAACGCCGAGTGTGCCTTGTATTGGCAGGAAGATTTTTTAAACGCTGTAATTAAGCCAAATGGTTATTACCATACAAAAAACTTTATAGATACATCGCGTGGTTTTTGTGAAGAAGTTTTGACTGAGGCTAACAACGTAAATAAGCAGGATCAAATGATGATGCTTAACCGCAGTACTTCTTACTTTAAAGAAAAAGATAAATTCAACTTGAAAGATTTTGAGAAAGAGGTGTTGATTGAGCCCGAATTAATAGGTGCTTTTAAGGATTACCGTAATGACTTTAATAAAAAAATGGATCTTACTGCCATTGATGAATTTGACGTTTCGCAAACGGCAGTGAAAAAAAACCAGAAATACATGCGCAGTGTGGTTAAGCTGGACAAGAATTTCCACATTTATATTCATTCGCGTCACGATTATGTGGAACGCGGCTATGATGATGAAAAAGGCTTAAAATACTATAAGTTATTTTATGTGAACGAAGAGGCGGGGTAGAGTAATAGTAATTGTCACTTCGAGCGGAGTCGAGAAGCGTTACGTGTCTCGACTCCGCTCGACATGACAGAATTCTTTTTACTCTTTTTTCTGTTTATTATAAGTAAAAACTACCTCACCGGCTTTAGTAAGAATAAGACTTTCTCCGGCCAGTTTGTATTCTAATTGTATAAAATTGTCTAAAACATAATTCTGCGCTTTATAGTCGTCAGGATTTCCGCATGCATTATCAGTAATTTGCATTCCTCCCAAAAAAAAGATCTTATTTCCGGTGATTTTATATTTACCTGAAAAGCCATTGCAGCCGTAACCGGTATAAGTAGAATCTTCAAACTTTAATATCGAATGGCTATGATTAAGGTTAATGCTTGTTTTCTCTTTAGTATCATCAATTTTAGAGAGTATCCACACTACATTTTTTATGCCTGTTTGAGAATAAACAGTTGCTATAAAACTCATGAACGCAATAATTATGAAATATCTCATCATCTTACATAAGATGTTGCAATATTCGTGCCCGCAGGTAGTGAGAATTACTTTTTCCTTGCCTTCATTTCATTGGCTATGGCAATAGAGGCAGGGTCGCCTTTTTTCTCCAGTTCTTTAATAATAGCCTCGTGATTTTTTTGATCTCGGTTTTGAGATAATTTATAGGCCGCTTCTATTTTTGTGATCTTTATTTCAAAGCCCACAACGCCTTTCATTTCTTTTTCTACATAGCCCGGGGTCATTTTATCCAGATCAACAGGCTTTTCAGATGCTTTTTCGTATTTATTTACCAGCCTTTTTAAAGCTTTTAAAACTTCTTCATCGTTCATAATATGAATGGTACCGTAAACATGTGCGGCAATATAATTCCAGGTTGGTACATTTTCGTGATCGTACCAGGAAGACGAAATATAAGTGTGCGGCCCGGAAAATATAGCCAACACTTCTTTAGTAGTTTCAAAATTTTTCCATTGCGGGTTGGCTTTCGAAATGTGACCACACAATACATCTTCACCTTTTTCATTTTTGTATAACTCAAGCGGAATATGTGTTGCTGTTATTTTTCCATCGGCTTCAACAACCAAAACACCAAAACTGTTTTGTTGAATGAAGTTTTTTATTTCATCAATATTATCGTTCTTATAATCCCGCGGCGTATACATGGTTTAACTTTCCTGCTTTCTTTTTACAATAAGAATAAGATCATTATCGAGTGGAAGGTAACCAAACTCGTAACACCAAATATAAGTATGATTATTTTTTGTTACAGATTGGTGTGTGAAGTATTTAAAATTAAATCCTTTGTCAATTAATTTTTGTTTACCCAAAGTTGTTTTTTCACCTTGTAAATTCTCTTCTAAAACCCTTCTATTCTTGCGTAAAATATTATTTATGTTTCTTACATAATTGGTACTATCGCTGTTAACCTTGTTGTTAAAGGCGTTCCGGCACATATCGCTGCAAAATTTTTTATCAACACGGCCTTTAATAATTTCTCCGCATTCAGGGCAGGTGCGTTTTTCCATAAATTATTTAGCTACAATTTTTAGTGTGTTTTTAACCAGTCTGGCTTTTTGCTTAGCTTTTAAAATATCATCATCAACAATAGTAGCATGACCCATTTTACGAAATGGTTTTGTAATGGCTTTACCATACAAATGCACATACACGCCACTGAATTTTAAAACATCTTCCAAACCCTGATAAATGGCTGTTCCCTCATGACCAAAATCTCCTAAAAGATTTACCATTACACCGGCTTTAATAATAGAAGTATCACCTAAAGGCAGGTTTAAAATTGCGCGCCATTGTTGTTCAAATTGTGAGGTAACATTTCCCTCAATGGTATGATGTCCGCTATTGTGTGTGCGTGGCGCAATTTCGTTTACCAATACTTTTCCGTCTTTTGTCAAAAATAATTCAACTGCTAAAAGACCAACAATGCCAAGCTTCTCGGCAATATCGGCCGCTAATTTTAAAGCTTCTTTTTCTACACTTTTTTTAATATTGGCGGGACTAAATAAAAATTCAACCAAATTTGCTTCGGGATTAAATTCACATTCAACTACAGGAAAACATTTTATCTCACCACTCTCACTACGTGCAACCACTACCGAGAGTTCTTTATCAAAATCAACCAAACGCTCTAAAACCGAAGGAGCTTCAAAGGCTTTCTCTAAATGATGCGGATTAACCAATTTTACAACGCCTTTGCCATCGTAACCGCCTTTACGCAATTTTTGAAAGAACGGAAAATAGTCGGCGTATTTTGCAATTTGTTTTTTATTCTCTACTAAAAAAAAGTCAGGACTCGGAATATTATTTCGCTGATAGAACATTTTTTGCGAGCCTTTATCCTGTATCATTTCAATGATATGTGGTTGCGGATACACTTTTTTTCCTTCTTTTTCAAGCGCTTTAAGAGCCTCTACATTTACGTTCTCAATTTCTATTGTAATAAGGTCTTTATCTTTCCCAAAATCGTAAATAGTCTCATAATCGTTAAGATCACCCAAGGTAAATTTTTTCACCAGATGTCTGCAAGGAGCATTTTTATCAGGATCTAAAATGGAAATGTTTAAATTTAGATTTATGGCATTCTGTATTAGCATCCTTCCTAATTGCCCGCCGCCCAAAATACCAATATTTATTTGTTGAATGGTTTTTAACATGTATCAAAATTTGATTGGTAAAGATAATTAAAGTAAAATTGATACCTTTAAATATCTTTACAAATACATGAAAAAACTTTTATTAAATTCTCTTCTGCTTGTTAGCGGAATTATTACCGCGCAAAACGAATTTAAATGTGGCTTTTTAGAAGCTAATGAATATCTTTTTAACCAGGACAAAACTGCCAAAGCAAGATTTGACGCTTTAATTAAAGCAGCCAATGAGCAGGATGTAAAAGGCCCGGCACAAAAAACGGCTATCTCAACCTATACAATTCCCGTGGTGTTTCATATTTTACATTTGGGCGGCAGTGAAAATATAAGCGATGCGCAGATCAACGACGCTATGATCATTTTAAATCGTGATTTTGCAAAGAAAAATGCCGATACCACCAGTATTATTAATCAATACAAGCCTATTGCTGCCGATTGCCAGATAGAATTTAAATTAGCTACGTTGGATGAAAACGGACAATGTACAAACGGTATTACACGCCATTACACTGCTAATACTAACTGGACACCCAGCTCATCTAATTATATTTATACCTGGGACCGTACTAAATACATGAACGTATATGTCGTAAAAACAATGCAGGCAGGTGCTGCAGGGTATACATATTTACCGGGCACTGCCAGCGCCAATGCCGATGCAATAGTTGTACTGCATAATTATACCGGTAGCATTGGCACATCTAACCCTTTTACATCGCGTACTTTAACGCACGAAACAGGCCATTGGTTTAATTTACAACACGTTTGGGGTAGTACCAATCAACCGGGCGTTGCCTGTGGCGATGATGGTGTAAGCGATACGCCGGTTACAAAAGGCCATACAAACTGTAGTCTAAATTCAGCAGTATGTACTTCGGGTGTGGTTGAGAACGTTCAAAATTATATGGAGTATGCTTATTGCTCAAGAATGTTCACACAAGGTCAAAAAACAAGAATGCATAATTGTATTATTGGTGGTATTGCCGGAAGAGATAATTTATCAAGCAATGCAAATTTAATAGCTACCGGTGTTATTAATCCAAATACAAATTGTGCACCTAAAGCCGAATATGTTTCCAATGCAGTTACATGTGTAGGTAATAACTTTAGCTTTACCGATTATAGTTATAATGCGCCTGTAACTAGCTGGCTTTGGAGTAGCCCATCTGCAAGCAATACATCTACTTTACAAAATGGTGTTTTAAGCTTTACAAATTCGGGCATTGCAAGTGTAAAATTAAAAGTTGGTAATGCTTTTGGTGAAGACTCTATCACTAAACAAAACTTAATAGTTTTAGCGGGTGTAAATAGTGGAACTTTAAATTTAACGCAAGGTTTTGAGACTGTTTTTCCGGATAACAACTGGATATCGACCATACCGCAATATGGCAGCGGCTTTAAAACAAATACGGTTACGGCTGCAAGTGGCACCAATTGTGCATGGATAGATAATTTTTATGATAATCCAAATGGCCAGGTAAGTATTTATAGTCCCTTATATAATTTTCAAAACCTGGTTAGTGTACCGCAGTTTGAATTTAAATATGCTTACGCGCAGCAATCAACCAGCAATAATGATATTTTAAAAGTGTTTATTTCTACAGATTGTGGTGGTACCTGGAACCCATTATTTTCGAAAACAGGTACTCAGTTAAGTACAACCGGTACAGTAATTACATCGGCCTATTTAAACCCGCAATTATCGCAATGGAAAACAGAAATGTTAAGTTTGGCCGGTTATGAAGGAAATCAGAAAGTTGCTTTTAAAATTGAATTTACACCCGCGGGCGGTAATAATATTTATGTTGATGATATTAATGTGAGCGGTGTTGTTGGTATTAAAGAAAATAGCAATGTGTTAAATGAAGTTTTTGTTTATCCGAATCCGTTTTCAAATAAATTAAGCATCAAAGGAAATGATGTCTCGAAAATAAGTTCTGTTCGTTTATATGATATTTTAGGTAAAGAAATAGATTCACAGCTTGAAAAAAGTATTGATGAAATAAAAATTACGGACATGGAAACTCTAAATGCTGGAATTTATTTCATTAAATTAAATTCGCAGGAAGGAAGTAAAACAGTAAAACTAATTAAGAATTAATTTAAAATGAAAAATAGCAAACTGTTTATAACGCTTTCAGTTGCAGCAATTATTACAGCATGTTCAGGCCCTCAATCTGAAACTGCAAGTGCTATGGCAAGTACTGATTATTCTAAGATAGAAAAGTTAAACTGGTTAAGCGGCGAGTGGGTGAGGGCTTCTGCGGTAGATTTTAGTTCTGAAAAATGGGAAAAGAAAAATGACTCTACTTTTTACGGTGTAGGTCTTACCATTGAAGGAAAAGATACTGTAGCCTTTGAAACTATGACCATTGAAGAAAAAAATGGTAAACTGTATTATATTCCGGTTGTAAAAGATCAAAATGGTGGTAAACCTATTGAGTTTGCTCTAACATCATCAACCGAAAACGAATGGGTCTTTGAAAATCCAAAACATGATTTTCCAACCAAAATAGTTTACAAAAAAATAACCAATGACTCTTTATTTGCTGAGATCTCGGCGGTAAGGGAAGGCAAAGAAGTGAAGATACCTTTTCCATTTTCACGGAAAAAATAGTTTTTTCATTACAGGTGGTTGACGTTTACCAAAATATTTATTCCGAAGAATTATTTGTAAACTCAAGATCAATGTTACCCGGCAATGGTATATGTATATTGTGTAAATATTCATATAATATACCCGTATCGTTTATTAAAGCCATTGAATCAATATTGTTGCTTTGCTTATTTAAGCACACTTCTATAAATAATTCTTTTAATAAAAAAAGGGAAGTATAACACTCGTCTTTTTCTAGTTCATTTATTATTTCTCCGTAAGCAATAAGGTATTCTATTTTAGCTGGCAGTGGTAATGATAAGAAATAGTTTTTGTCCATATGTTGGTACACAATAACAATATTGTGCCAAACTATTTATACAACAATATAAAAATAAAAGCAAAAGAGCGGTATTTTATTCTATCTATTTTCGATAAAATTGGGTACAAAATTCCCCATTATAAATTGATGTATATATATGCGCTTTACTTATTTTTAGCACATGATTTTAATTGTTGACGACAAGTCAGAGAATATATTTTCACTTAAAAGCCTTTTAACCTTACATAATTTTACAGTAGATACTGCCAATTCGGGAGAGGATGCCTTGCGTAAAGTTTTAAAAAATTCTTACTCGTTAATTATACTTGACGTGCAAATGCCCGATATGGATGGTTTTGAAGTAGCAGAAGCCATTTCAGGATACAGTAAGGCCAGTGATATTCCAATTATTTTTTTATCGGCAATAAGTAAAGAAAAGAAATTCATTACAAAGGGCTATACTTCCGGTGGAACCGACTATGTTACTAAACCTGTAGATCCTGAAATTCTATTGCTTAAAGTTAAAACGTTTTATAAGTTATCTGAACAAAAAAGAGAACTAAATCGCATACAAGAGTCTTTAAAGAAAGAAGTTGATTTTAGAAAACAAGCACAGGAGGCTCTTGCTTTTAGTATGAGTGAGTTAAGTTCGGTAATGGAATCTTTACCTTTAATTACTTTTACAATAAATAAAGAAGGAGAAGTTGATTATGTGAATGAACGATGGCTCGAATATTCAAGGTCGAAAACGCAATTTCCTGAAACACATCTCCAGGATGAATATGTATTTAAAAATTTAAGCAAGGCAATAAAGGAAGGTATTGGATTTAGCAGTGAAATTCGGTTAAAAAGATTAAATAGTAATGATTACCGTTATTATTTTTTAAAGATCATTCCTATAAAACAAAAAGATGAGATTGCTAAATGGGTTGGAACTTTTATGGATATTCATCATCAAAAAACCCTTAATGAATTATTAGAGCAAAAAGTAAAAGAACGTACGGCAGAGCTCAGCCAAAAAAACCATGAGCTTGAAACCAGGAACCATGAGCTGCAACAATTTGCATGGGTGGCATCACACGATCTTAAAGAACCCCTTCGCAAGATTCAAACATTTAATTACATGGTAAAAGACAGGTTTTTAAAAGATAATGAGGAAGCAGTAATGCTTTTGGATAAATCTATAAATTCATCAGAAAGGATGTCAAGTCTTATTGACAATCTTTTAAATTATTCGTTACTATCTGCAACAGAAGTATTTGAGCCAACCGATCTTAATACAATTTTACAAGGCATTCTTTCAGATCTTGAGATTCGTATAGCCGAAAAAAATGCTGTTGTTAATTACACAAAGTTACCCTTAATTGATGCAGTGCCGGGTCAAATGCGCCAGGTTTTTCAAAACCTGGTAAGTAATTGTCTTAAATTTACAAAAGAAGGTGAAAAACCAATTATAAATATCAGCAGTAATCTTATCGATAGAAAAGATCTGAATGCACCTACTGTTACTGACGGCAAATATTGCCGAATTAATTTTGAAGATAACGGTATTGGCTTTGACGATAAATTTGTTGACAGGATCTTTGGAATTTTCCAGCGCCTGCATACCAAAGAAGTTTATGAGGGTACAGGTATTGGCTTGGCCATCACAAAAAAAATAATAGATAAACACAACGGACTTATTATCGCAAAGGGAAGAGTCAACAAAGGCTCTGTATTTACGATTATTTTGCCGCTGAAAAAAGAAAAAAATAATAACACTATTTAATTTATGCCTGAAAATAAAGCATCCAACTCGGTAATAAGAAATTTACAGATTGTTTTTTTTGTTTCAACTGTATTGTTAATGGTGAGCATTGGCAGCTCGTTGTTCAGCACGCAAAAGCTTGTCGAAAGTTCAGAGCAGGTAAACCATACTAACGAAGTACTTATAGAGGCCGAGGCCATGATCTCTTTTATGAAAGATGCCGAGACAGGGCAGAGGGGCTACATAATTACATTAGATCCGCAGTTTTTAGAGCCGTATAAAATAGCAAAAAATAATGCGGTAGAAACTTACCGCAAACTATTATCGCTTACCTCAGATAATCTTATTCAACAAAAGAATATTCCGGAAGCAAAAAAACTGATTGACGATAAATTTGAACAAATGCAGGCGGTTATTGACGCCAAATTATTGCATAAATCTTCAAATGATACCGTAGCTGTTTACAGCGAAATGATCAAAGGCAAAGAAATTATGGACGACCTTAGGGATGTTGTGGATAGAATAAAGAGCGAAGAAACAAAATTATTAACTATACGCTCGCGCGAACAGGATACGTACATCAGCTTTACGCCAAAACTTTCAATTATGGCTGCCCTTATTTCTATACTCATTACCATTTTTTCATATGTAAAGATCAAACGTGATATGGAAGCTCGCTTGCAGAAACAGCGTGCAGATGAAGCTTTATATAAAGAAACCAGTGATAGGATCACCGTTATGGAAGGCGTAACGCGAAAGATATCAGATGGAGATTATACAACAAGAAGCACCGATAGCAAGGACGACGACCTTGGCAGGGTTTCTACTGCGCTTAACAATATGGCTGTTTCGCTTGAGAGCAATTTTAATATACTAAAAAATAAGAACTGGTTGCAGGAAGGCGCAGTGAATATTGGAAATGCAATAAGGGGTGAACGTAATATTAATTACCTGGGCTCAAAACTAATTAAATCTATTACGGAAACACTTAACGCGCCTATTGCAACACTTTATGTTAATGATACCGGCCATTTTTCGCTTGCATCAAGCTATGCAATAAATGATGTGCCTAAACAATTTGTTTTGGGAGAGGGTTTAATTGGCGAAGCAGCAAAAAATAAAGAGTTAAAGATCATACATGATCTCCCGCCTCAATTCATCATAAAATCATCAGTTGGCAATACTTTGCCTGTTAGCTTGGTTATATTGCCCTTAGTTCATGATGAAGAAACGATCGCAATAATTGAAATAGCACTGCTAAAAAAGCCCGAACCAATAGAAATTGAGTTCTTAAAAAATAATGCTGAGGCTATGGCTATTGGCATTAACGCGGCAGTAAACTATGTTAAACTTCAAAATTTGCTCGAAGAAACACAGGCACAAAGTGAAGAGTTACAAGCACAACACAGCGAATTGGAAAATTTAAACGCTGAATTGGAAGCGCAGGCACAAAAATTACAGGCATCCGAAGAAGAATTAAGGGTGCAGCAGGAAGAGCTTCAGCAAACCAACGAAGAGTTGGAAGAACGTTCGGTATTGTTGGAAGAAAAGAACCAGGAGATCGTAAAAAAAGCAAAAGAGCTGGAAGTATCAACACGTTATAAGTCTGAATTCCTGGCAAACATGTCTCACGAATTGCGTACGCCATTAAATTCAATTTTGTTGCTAAGCCGTTTGTTATCTGAGAACAATGATAAGAACCTTAACCACGAACAGATAGAGTATGCTACAGTTATTCAAAGCTCGGGGCATGGTTTATTAGGTTTAATTGATGAGATCCTTGACCTTTCAAAAATAGAAGCTGGTAAAATGGAGCTGGAGTATCTTGATGTGCCTTTGGCAGAAATTGCAAAAGATATGAATGCCTTATTTAAACCCGTTGCTAAAGAAAAAAATATTGAGTTTAATGTGGTGATCCAACCCGAATTGCCTTACAGCATTCAAACAGATAAAGGCAGGGTAGAACAGGTACTGAAAAACCTCTTATCTAACGCTTTAAAGTTTACCGCAAAAGGATCAGTAACGCTGGAAGTTAAAAAATGTATTATTAATAGTGCTTTGATATGCTTCTCAGTAAAAGATACAGGCATTGGCATTGCGCAGGATAAACAGCAATTTGTTTTTGAAGCTTTTCAACAGGCAGATGGCTCAACCCGAAGAAAATTTGGCGGTACAGGCCTGGGTTTATCAATTAGCAGAGAGTTGGCTAAGTTATTGGGTGGCAACATTCATTTGCAAAGTGAAGAGAATAAAGGCAGCGAATTTACATTACGCGTGCCTGTAATAAAACCCGATTATTCAAGCTATTTTGAAAACACAGTTGCTCATGAAGAAGAAAAAGTAACTCAGGATAAAACGGTTGTTGCCGATGAATATATTGCTTCTGTAATTCCCGAAAATATTCCTGATGATAGGGAAACAATTTCTGCAAAAGATAAAAAGATATTGATAGTAGAAGACGATACATTTTTTGCAAAATCGCTGCTTGAAGTTGCCCGTAAAAAAGGCTATAAAGGTATTGTGAGTGTAAGGGGTGATGAAGGTTTTGAACTGGCCAGGAAATACAATCCTGCGGGCATTTTATTGGATGTACAGTTGCCTGTTAAAAGTGGCTGGCAGGTAATGGATGAATTAAAAAAAGATCCTCAAACCCGTCATATACCTGTTCATATGATGTCGTCTTACAAAGTAAAAAAAGAAAGTTTACTAAAAGGTGCGGTTGATTTTATCAACAAGCCTTTTGCTTTTGAGCAAATGCCCGAGATCTTTAAAAAGATCGAATATGTTTTGAACCGTAATTCTAACAAGGTACTTATTATTGAAGATAATCCAAAGCATGCTGCGGCCCTTGCTTATTATCTTGAGACATATAACATCAATTCCGAGGTAAAGAGCAATGTTAGAGAAAGTGTGAATGCACTTAAAAAAGATACTATTGATTGTGTTATTCTGGATATGGGTATTCCTGATAACAAATCATACCAGTTACTTGAAGAAGCCAAGAAAGATCCAAAGCTGGAGAATTTACCAATCATAATTTTTACAGGTAAAAGTCTGTCAATGACCGAAGAACAGCGTATAAAACAATATGCAGATTCTATAGTTGTAAAAACCGCACACTCTTACCAACGCATGCTTGATGAAGTATCACTTTTTTTGCATTTGGTTGAAGAGAAAAAGAAGGTAGGCTTGCACGGCAACGATTATAAAAAATTGGGCATCCTTAACGAGATCCTTAATGGCAAAACCGTTTTGGTGGTAGATGACGATGTGCGAAACATTTTTTCACTTTCAAAATCGTTAGAACAGTTAAAAATGAATGTTGTTACTGCCATTAATGGTAAAGAAGCCATTCAAAAGCTGGAAGAAAATAAACATGTTGATGTTGTGCTGTTAGACATGATGATGCCTGAAATGGACGGTTATGAAACTGCCAAAGAGATACGTAAAAATTATAATTGGAAGAATCTGCCCGTGATAGCAGTTACAGCAAAAGCAATGACAGGAGATCGTGAAAAATGCATTAGCGCCGGTGCTTCTGATTACATTACCAAGCCGGTTGATATTGATCAGTTGCTTTCTTTACTTAGAGTTTGGTTATACGATAACCAGGCGTAAATATACATGTATGGATAAAAAGAAGATTCTAATAGTTGACGACGATAGTAGAAATATTTTTGCTCTTAACGCAACCCTTAAGTACAGGGGTTTTGAATGTATTTCGTGTTCTGGCGCATTAGAAGCATTGAATATCTTAAAAAGCAATGACCACATTAGCGCTGTTTTAATTGATATGATGATGCCTGACATGGATGGTTATGAAGCTATACCACGAATAAAAAAAATAGAAAAGAATAAGCATATACCTGTTATTGCTGTTACTGCTCAGGCCATGCAAGGCGATAAAGAAAAATGCTTAAATGCGGGTGCAAATGGATACATATCCAAGCCAATAAATGTTGATCAAATGCTTGAACTATTCTCAGCCTTAAATATTAAAGCATGATCAGCGATATAGAAATTGGTATTATATTGAACGATCTGCACGAATTTTACGGCTACGATTTTAATTATTATTCACGGGCATCTTTAAAGCGCCGCATTAACCGTTTATATGCATTAGACAAATTTTTGAGTTTTACCGAATTCAGATCTAAAATAATCTCAGATACAAATTACATTAAACGTTTTATTGAAGAGCTAACGGTTAATGTAACAGAAATGTTTCGCGATAGTTCTTTTTACAAGGAATTAAGAAAAGAAATACTGCCAGTGCTTGGCACACATCCTTTCATACGTATTTGGCACGCGGGCTGTTCAACAGGTGAAGAAGTATATTCAATGGCTATACTTTTACACGAAGCAGGTTTACTAAAAAAATCGCTAATCTATGCTACAGATATTAATCCCGGAGTACTGGAAAAAGCGCAGGCCGGTATTTTTCCATTGGCAAACATGAAGCAATATTCTGAAAATTATATTTCTGCCGGCGGCGTGCAGGATTTCTCATCCTATTATATAGCTAATTACGATGGTGCAAAATTTAATCCTGAGTTCAGGCAAAAAATGATCTTCTCTACTCATAATTTGGTTTCAGATAGTTCTTTTAACGAGTTTCATTTAATAGTTTGCCGTAATGTGCTTATTTATTTTGATAAGGAATTACAGGAACGGGTGTTTAAATTGTTTGATGAAAGTCTTGCTAAATTATCCTACCTGGCTTTAGGATCAAAAGAAACATTAAAATTTTCTGATATACAAA
This sequence comes from Bacteroidota bacterium, assembly GCA_032229505.1. Classification (GTDB taxonomy): domain Bacteria; phylum Bacteroidota; class Bacteroidia; order B-17B0; family Aurantibacillaceae; genus Aurantibacillus. The sequence continues at coordinate 13,278 of JAVTWD010000091.1, read as the reverse complement.
ATAAATACAAACAGGTTGGTAAAGAAAAGATCTGGCGAAAAGTAAAATGAATTACAGCTGCAAAATATTGTTAATTGGAGGTTCGGCAGGAAGTTTGGAAGTACTTTTAAAAGTGTTGCCGCATTTAAAAGAGGTTATTTCTTTTTCAATCATCATCGTTTTACACCGAAAAAACTCTGCCGATTCAGCATTGTCCGATCTGTTTTCCACCCGCACAAAAATACCTGTTTACGAAGTAGAAGATAAGCAAACAATACTTCCTGGCAATATTTACGTAGCCCCGGCCGACTACCATTTGCTGATAGAAAAAGAAGAGAGTTTTTCACTTGATTTTTCAGAGAAAGTAAATTACAGTCGCCCAAGTATTGATGTAACATTCGAATCTGCAGCCGATGTATTTAAAAAAGATCTTATTTGCCTGCTTTTATCAGGCGCCAATATGGACGGCTCTAACGGCTTAAAAGCTGCAAAAGATAACGGCGCAATTACGGTTGTGCAGGATCCTCAAACTGCCGAATCAAGCGTTATGCCATCGTTAGCCATTAAAAACAACCAGATCGATCTGGTTTTAAATCCTGATGAAATAGCAGATTTTATAAATACATTAAATACTTAAGTGTATTTAATGGCGTTATCAAATGTTTCCTCATTACTATGCATTACTTCAAGCTCCCAACCGTTAGGATATGGTGCTTCCAATAATGAACCTTTTAATAAATAAGGGTACATCTCTGCATAAGTTTGTATTTGATTGGCGCTTACACGACGGTAAATGTGCGAACGGTGTAACTTATCAGGATGGTCTAATCCGGCGGCAGACATTAATTCAACGGCAGCTTTAATAGTTTCGTGATGATAATTTGATACACGTACACGTTTATCATTTACATCTAAACCTTTATATAACTTTGGGTTTTGCGTTGCAACACCTGTAGGGCAAGTATTAGTATTACACTCTAAAGCTTGTATGCAACCAACAGCAAGCATCATAGCGCGGGCGCCGTTACACATATCGGCACCCAGCGAAATATTTTTCACAAGATCAAAACCAGTATGTACTTTTCCTGAAGCAATGATCTTTATGTTTTTCTTCAGACCAAAACCATGTAAGGCATCATAAACAAAAGCTAAAGCATCTCTTAATGGCATACCTACCGAATTGCTAAACTCCAGTGGCGCTGCACCTGTTCCGCCTTCACCGCCATCAACAGTAATAAAATCGGGCATAATGTTTGATTTTATCATGGCTTTACAAATAGCAATGAATTGGCTTTTTTGCCCTATACATAATTTAAAACCAACCGGTTTACCACCACTCAGGTCGCGTAATTGTTTAACGAACAATAATAATTCCATGGGTGTTTTAAAGGCTGTGTGATATGGAGGTGAAAGCACATCTTTTCCTTTTTCAACCAAACGGATCTTTGCAATTTCTTCGGTAACTTTTGCAGCCGGTAAAATACCACCGTGACCAGGTTTAGCACCTTGTGATAATTTTATCTCTATCATTTTTACGTTTGGTTTAACCGCACGTTCTTCAAAAGCTTTGTAATTAAATGTACCGTCTGAATTTCTGCAACTAAAATAACCTGTACCAATTTGCCAGATCACATCACCGCCCGGTTCTAAATGGTATGGGCTTAATCCGCCTTCACCGGTATTATGCGCAAAATTGCCAAGCTTAGCGCCTCCATTCAAAGCCATAATAGCATTTTTACTTAACGAGCCGTAACTCATTGCAGAGATGTTAAAAATGCTGGCAGAGTAGGGTTGTTTACAATCAGGGCCGCCTACCAAAACTCGTGGATCGTGATTAACCGCAGAATGAGGTAAAGGCGCAATAGAATGGTTTAACCATTCGTATCCGGTAGAATAAACATCTAATTGAGTTCCAAAAGGCGTTGTATCATTTACTTTTTTTGAACGTTGATAAATCACATTTCTGCTTAAGCGGTTATAAGGCGCACCACTGGTATCCGATTCAATAAAGTATTGATAGATCTTTGGGCGCATCCACTCTGCCCACCAGCGCATGCGGCCAATTACAGGGAAGTTATATTTTAATGAGTGCTTGGTTTGTGTAAGATCTTTTATACCAACGGCAATTATAGGTAATATTAAAACGAACGACCATAATACCCAGTGAAAGAAATAACCTAGGGTACCAAAGATCAAACAAACAATAACTGATAGAATAGCGAATTTTGTTCTCATAACATTTAAAAAAAACTAACTGAATATAAATATAACAAAAGAATTTGTGTAATACATAAATGTCAAAAACAGTATGCTTAAATTACATTTAACATAATCAGCTTTAATTGCTTATCTTTGTTACAGTAATTTTAAACACCATTTTTTGACATTCGACGATTTTAATTTTGAGAGTTCTTTATTGGAAGGACTTTACAGCATGGGTTACAAACAACCTACGGCAATACAAGAGCAGGCCATTCCGGTAATTCTAAATAATAAAGATCTTATTGCCTGTGCCCAAACCGGTACAGGAAAAACTGCTGCTTATCTTTTGCCTATTATCAATCATATTTTACATGCTCCAACAAGGCATTTAAACACCTTGGTGATTGCGCCAACCCGCGAATTAGTGGTGCAAATCGATCAGCAAATTGATGGTATGGGCTATTTTTGTTCTGTTGGTTCAATGTCTATTTACGGTGGAGGCGATGGCATGACCTGGGAAAAACAAAAACATGCTTTAAAAGAAGGTGTTGATATTGTTGTTGCTACTCCCGGCCGTTTGATCTCTTTATTACAAGCAGGTGATATTAATTTTGAGCACTTGCAGCATTTGGTTTTAGATGAAGCAGACAGGATGCTGGATATGGGCTTTTTTGATGACATTAAAGCTATTATAAGTTATTTGCCAAAGAAGAGACAAACCATTTTATTTTCGGCAACTATGCCACCTAAAATGCGCCAGTTGGCAAAAGAAATTTCTAATGATCCTGAACAAATAAATATTGCCATAAGTAAACCTGCCGCAGGGATTATACAACAGGCTTATTTGGCTTTTGACGGGCAAAAGGAAGCTTTGTTAAAAGGTATCTTGAAGAATGAAGATTACCAATCGGTAATTATTTTTTCTTCAACAAAAGAAAATGTAAAGAAGTTAGAAAAAACCTTAAGAGGCGTAAGTGGTTCCATCAAAGCTTTTCACTCTGATCTTGAACAGCCTGAACGCGAAGAGATCATGCGCGATTTTAAAGCCAAGAAATTACGCATCTTAATTGGTACAGATATTTTATCGCGTGGCATTGATGTAGATGGAATTAGTCTTGTAGTTAACTATGATGCACCTGGCGATCCTGAAGATTATATACACCGCATTGGTCGTACGGCAAGGGCTTCAAAGGCCGGTGTTGCTATCACCTTTATTAATCAATACGATCAGCAAAAATTTGGTCGCATAGAAGCATTAATGGACTTTGATGTAGAAAAAGTTCCTTTACCTGCAGAGTTAGGGGAGGGGCCGGTATACAATCCAACTGCTATCGTTAAAAAACCGGCTAAGTTTGGAAGTAAGCCAAAAAAGCGTTTTCATAATAAAGACAGGAAGAAAGGATAAGTTATGACATTAGATCATCTTGTCGGAAAAAGTATTTTTATTTCACGAAATTTAAAAGACGAAAGCCTATTTAAAAAAGCAGCAAAAGAGGGACGAATAGTTTTAGTAGACGAGTCGCTTATTAGCTTTAATGAAATTCGTTTTTCTTATACTCCAAAAACAGATTGGATCTTTTTTTCAAGTAAAAATGCGATAAAATATTTTTTTTCGCAGAAGCCTGAACTATCTACAAATGTTAAGTTTGGTGTGATGAGTTCTGCATCAGCCGAATATTTGATGGAATTTGAAAAGGCTGCAAATTTTATTGGCACAGGGGTTGATCTTACTGTTATTGCGAAAAATTTTAAAGCAGTAATAAAAGATGAAAGCGTTTTATTTCCACAGGCAATAGATTCTTTAAAAACAATTCAAAAACATCTTTCATTTATTAATAATTGTCATAATCTTTTTGTTTATAAAACATCTATGCGTACTGACTTTTCAATTCCGCATTGCAATACTTTAATTTTTACAAGTCCATCAAATGTTCAGGCTTATTTAAATAAATATAAAATTAATAAAGAACAAACGGTTATTGCTATCGGAACATCTACTAAATCAAAACTGGTAGAGCATCATATTGAGAATATATTACTTTCTAATGAGTTTTCTGAGCAAGGGCTCTTTGATAAAGCGTGTAATGCTGAATATATTAATTAACGCATCAATACCATTTTACCAAAATCCTTTACAAAGTATTTATCGGCGCTGTTTCCTGCTTTTTCAATATCGTTACCATTTAATTTTGTAACGATCTTATATAGGTAAACTCCGTTTGCTAATTTATCACCGTAATCATCACGGCCATCCCAGGCATAATCAGTTATGTTGCGGCCTATATGTACATTACCAAGCTCTGAACGTTGAATTTCACGAACTACTTTTCCGGTAATGGTCATTATTTGAATTGTGAATACCTCCGGCACCTCGCTACCCGTTAGTGTAAACACAAATTTAGTGCTGGTGCTAAACGGGTTGGGATAATTCAATACATTTGTAACCGTTGGCTTATTGTTTATCTCGAACTGGATCTTATAATCCTGTGTGCCTGAATTGTTACGGCTTCTATCTTTTGCTTGTACAATTAGTGTGTATTTTCCGTCTGTTATAAAATTTGGACTGTAATTAATGCTGCAGCTGTTCTTAGGTAAGTTGGCCGGGGTAAACTGCAGGCCCTGCGCAAAATAAATGCGCTGTTGCGTGCTTTGATTGGGAGGCTGAATAGATACAGCAAAAGCGCCGGTATCATTTAATGCTAAAAATTTATTCTCATCTTTTAAAGTGATCAAAATATTTGGTTTGGCAGAAACAATATCTCCATTTAAAATACGGATGCCATCAAAAGTTACGTCCAGCAAGGGATTGGTAAGATCTTTATTTACTTTGAACTGGTAACGCCCTATGTTATTGAATTGCGTTTGTTCTTTTTGATATTTTGAATTGGATAATGGATTAACATAGATCCATAACGCGTTATTACCAACAAACTGGTAGCTGTTTACTTTTACCGTATCAATAAATACCTGGCCGGGTACAAACGGTTTTGATTTCATTTTTTGCTGGAGTGGTGTTTGGTTGCGGTTGTTATCTTCTATCCAATAAGTTACTACCAGGCTATCATCAAAATTTCTTATCCCAATATTTTCTATCGGAAATTTAAATATCACGTCATCACCTTCCTGCAAAGTATCATTAATGCTTGCAAAACCTTTTAAAGGATTAATGGCGCACTCAGGAGCTTCATCATATAATACCTGCCATTTTTTTAATTGCGGTGAAGTAGTATTTATATTATCCTTCATAAAAGCAACCAGTTTTAAGTATGGGTGAATAGCAGCATCAGCATAATTATATAACGCAAGCACATCTGTACTGTCCTGTATAAACGTTTGCAAAGTATCTATTTGTCCGTTTGCACGAATGCCCACCAGTTTTAACACAGTGGTATCTCCGGGCAAAGCATCAACACTTTGTACACGCCAGTGTAAACTGTTCCATTTATAAGAAGGTCCAATAATTTCTGAAGCAACATAGCCATTGCTCCAGCGGGTTTTAATGCTATCGTTTAAAACAATAATTGAATTTTTATTGGTACCTTTTAATTCATGCCCTTGCCCTGCGATCATGCCTTTTTTTCCAAATAGAATGTATGGAACAGTATCAGGAGTTGTTCTTATAGTAACGGCACCAATACTTTCAAATGCGTTGTAAAGATTATTACTATAACTTGTAACCTGTGCATAAGTTGGCGTAAAGGCCCCCATGGTATAAGCAAGTACGTAATTATTAGGCGAAATTGAATTAAGGAAATTTTCTAAATTAATTTTCCAGTTTGGATTGACACATTCACAAAAGTGCTCATATCTGCCAAATGAATATACACGTAAAACCTGATTAGGTACACAAACCATATTATTGTACTGACCCGGCCCCGCCGCCGGAAAATTAAGACTAACAACTTCGTCCGGTTCTCCACTTATCGAATCAAATACAGCAATATTCCATCCATCCGGTGCACAACCCCAACTTGAATAAGTTATATTATTAAAAAAGAAATTAATATTGGTAGAAAAGATATTAGGGTAAATTCCATTTCTGCAGGAAATGCTTTGTTTGTTGTTTTCAAAAACAAATTTACGCGGCGTTTTTTTATAATTCACAAACTTGTAATTATCATTTTTAAATTGGTGAAAATGCGCCTGGGCCCAACCTCTTTTTGTACCAATGGTTTGAAATGAACTTTCGCGCCAGATAAATGGAGTAGTGGGTAATGTACTGTCTCTACTCACACGCCAGAAATAAACAGTGCTATCAGCAAAAGGTAAATTTACGGTCCATTCTAAAACACCTCCACTGCTTGTTATTAAAGTGGTTTGAATGGGACTTAAGAATTTATCACAGGTATCTAATTGGAAACGATATGTTGCGTTTGGTGCAAAAGGATCGGTAGTTGAGGCTTTTAGGGTTATGGTATTTGTTTTTGGTACGACCGCATACTTATATGGATAAACAGGTACAACATCACCTCCCGGAATAAATATGTCAACTGTTCCTAAAGTACTGTTATTCGTCTCAACGCTTTCGCCAACCTCGTTAAACTCATCTACCTTAACTTTAAATTTATTTAAGCCGATTCCCCGGTTAAAATCTATTTGGGTAAAAAATACAATGCTGTCTTTGAACAAAGGCGCTAATACTCTTTTAAAAATTATGCTCGAATCGCCATTAGGAAAGAAACGTTCTATCTTCACAAAAATAGAATCGTGAATGGCTTTTCCCTGATTTTTTAAATTTATTTTTATTCCCAAAGAGTCGGTATATTTTTTTGTGTTAAAAACAACATCGCTGTTTTTTAATTGATAATCAGGGAACGCACCTACTGTTATTTTTAAAGAAGGGTCGCCGTGGAGAGTAAGATCAAGGCTTGTAAATTGAGTTACTTTATCTGATGACAAAGCATTATTTATAGCCGCTTCTTTTATTACATCACCAATACCATTGTTATAATTAGTTTTAGCAAGAGCTTGGTAAAATGCATTGTTATAATTGTTTAGAGCATGCACAAAACCCAAAGACGTTGCCGCTAAAAAACCAATACTTCCTTTTTGATTGGAGAAAACAAATCTTTCACTTACCGAAAGGCGGCCAGGCACATGTATGTTTCCTGAATAGCAGGAGTTAGCAATAACAAAAGGATATTTACCCGTATTATTATAAAGCTCAGGATCATCAATAGCCTGGTCAAAACCCTGTTCAGAGCCGTGACCGAAAAAATTAATAAGGGCAGCTCCATTACTTATTATCCCTTTAATACTATCGCTTATTGCAGTTTGTACAGGTGCTGTTGTATTTTTTTTAAATGTAAAAACTTCTGCTCCAAAAAGTGTGTCTTTTATTATTTGTTCATAACCGGCCATATAACCGGCAAGTGTATTAGCAAGAATTGGCTCATCGCCACCAATAAAATGTAACACTCTTTTTTTCCAGTCGGCAGGTGCTGAGTTTTCGTGTTGTTGCACTTTTGCAAGATAAGTAGTTACATCATTATTTGTTAAGGCAGCTATACGGCCAATTGGAATTTGTGGCGCATATTTATTTGTGTTGCTTACAGAAAGTACAGAGGTTAAAAGATTATCGCAACTGGGAACGCCCATTGATGGTACTAAGTTTAAAGATTGCGTGGTAGAAGTTAGCGCATCGCAACCTACACCTTTACCAATTATAAAAACGTATTTTGGCGCATTAGCTAAACTATCATTTAAATATTTACAAAAGTTTTTAATAGCCAAAGGGTGTTTGTTGATACCGTAACTGAATTGCTCATAAAGGGCATCTATATTTGCTGTAATAACATCGTATGAACCACCTGCTAAAGTTTGTCTGTAATTTTTATATGCAGTTACACCAGCCTGTAAGTTATTGTGGTAGATAATTACAAAGGGTTTATTTGCCGGCAAATTTTTAAAATAATTAAAACTACCGGTTTGATTTACTTTTATTAAAGATGTAACAGCAATAGTTTGCGATTCGGCAGCCAGGATGCATAATTTACGTCCGCTGCCATTAGGTATAACAACTCTTACCTGAGGCGCCGCTATTTTTGTTGAGATCCTTCTATTATTACTGATATCGTATAATAAGATGCTATCAGATCCTGTAACATTAAAATTTGAAAAATTGAAAAAAGTTTTTGTCTGTGTAGGATGGTTGTCAATATATAATTTGTAGAAAGATTTATTGCTAAGATCAGTTGTTTGGGGATAAAAATAATGGATGTAATGCAGCATGGTTGAATTGCCAATACTTGCCAGCGAAGGCACTGCAACTGAATTTAAAGTAATGGTTGTAGTATTGCCTGTGTTTTGCGAACTTAAAGTAAAGGTTTGGCGAACCGGAAAATAGCCTTTAAAAGCAACATCGGCTAATTGTACCTGAGCATTATTTTGATCCGTATAAAAGGTTGTTATCTCGTGATCATCCAAAACAGTTTGATCAAGGCTGTTGCCTGAATAATTAATGCTTAAATAAGCCGGTAAATTGGATGTTGTATAAGTATTTAAATTTGAAAAAATAGTAACAAGGCTATTTCCTTTTGAAAAGTTAATACCGCGCCCTTCAGCTTGGGTATATAGCGGATCGCTGGCGCCAGAACTATATTCAGCTACAAAATTATTTTCTATGTTACCAGTATAGATCTTTTCTGAATAAAAATGATCACCTGAAGGATATAAAGATGCAGTTGTATCTGTTTCTAAGCCATAACGTTTGTTATTGGTTAAATTATTAAGCGTTATAAATCCGTAAAGTGTATCGTTAAACAAAGGCGAATAAGGATTAGGAAGATAATTGATGCCGTTATAGATCAGCGAATCAAAATCACCCATGGCAGGAGAAGCGTAAAATTCAACATAATCTTTCAGGTTGATCTTGTTGTCACTTTCGCCACTGATAAAAAGATGTTTCTCTTTTCCTTTAATGAATAGTTGAAAATTTTTTGGATTTACGCTGCTTAAGTTAAAATAGTTAGAGAGGGTTGTAGAATCTATTCTGTAAATGCCTTCTTTACTAATAGGGAATTTAAAGTACTGTTGAGAAAAATTGATCCACTCATTACCATAAACCTGGGCTTTAACGGTAAATGCAACAAAACAAAATATGCCTATTGCGAGTAGTTTTCTCACTTGTTCATTTTCTTATTTATATCAATTTTTAATGAAAAAATATTTGAATATAATGCAATTGATCTATCACCAATATCAGTTAAGGCATAATCAAGCGTAAAGATCTTATACTTAACACCTACACCAAAGTTGGGTTGAAAGGTAGTGATGTATTTTGTGGCATCATCATTTAATTGTTTTTGAATATTGCCAATACCGCCTCTTAAGTAAACAAAACCTTTGTAGCCTATTTCAGTTCCTAAGGCAGGCTCAAGACTCCACAGATCTGTTTTTACAACTGTATTTCTCTTACCATCAAACGAGTTTATTAAATTCAATTCTCCTAAAACAGATATCCTGTCTTTCCAAAATAAAAAAGTTCTTGCTGCGCCTAAAATTAATTTTGGTGCTGTTACTTCAACAGAAGACGATGGGATTTCGTTGCCTGTTTGTTGAAAGGTGGCAATATCCTTCTCGCTTAAATTATAACTCCAGGCGTTAAAGGTTCCGGTTACGTCTCTGGCCATAGCTGCAAATTTCCACTCTTTATAGGTGTATTTTGCGCCTGCATCCAGGCCAAAACCCCAGGCACCACCAAACTGACCCAACTTACGGCGAATGATCTTGAAATTACCTCCCAGCTCAACCCCTTTTAATTGGGGAATCGTACGTGCGTAGCTTAATAAAGCTGCAAAATCAACTGCATTAAATGTGGTAATACGGTTGTAATCTACATTGCCATTGGCATCCACAAGATCTAGTGTATTTGGAATATTATCAACGCCAAAACGTAAAATAGAGATGCCCGCAACGCTGTTACTGTCAATTCTTTTAGAAACACCTATATAATCGTATTTGGCAATTCCTGCAAAATACTCTGCATGCATTAAACTTACTTCAATATCACTTTTTTGCTTTAAGAGACCCGCCGGATTCCAATAGCCCGAGTTAACACCTTCTACACTGGTAATATTGGCATTGCCCATGCCTAAAGCGCGTGCGCCCACACCAATATTTAAGAATTCGTTACTGTATTTACGAAATTGTGCCTTTGAAACAAGCGTAAACACTACAAAAAGAGAAAAAAGAAACCTTTGCATATCTAATTACTAAAATTAAGCTAAAAAAATGAAATTCTACGCTATTTTAACGTTGAAGACGCAATTTTATTGTTGAAGACCGAGCAAAAATGCTCGGTAAATTTATTGGCTCCCAGATAGTTTAAATGAAAGTGATCTATAAATAAACTGCGATCGTTACAAAAGGACAGTGAAGAAAGATCTATATACGAAATGCCGTTAATAGTTGCGATGTTCTTTACTTTATCAGTGATCTGTTTTTTATTTGTGAGATTTACCTTTCCGCCGGCAAATATGGGCGAACTAACAAAGCATAAGTGTATGTTATTTTGTTTGCAAAGTCCTGCAATTGAATCCATGTAATTTCTGTTGCTCATATTAAAAACTGCCTCATAAGGCTCTACTTTTTGGAATTTAAGTGCAGGACGCAGCGATTCTTTAAAATAACCTTTGTAATACAAGCTATCTTTTTGATTAGGAATATTGAGCCAGCCATGTAAACCGGTACTTAAATTTTTTGATCCGGTAAATGGTAATGAAAAATAAGGATTATAATAAAATTGGTTCATCCTGCCATCTATCTTATTAAATTCTGAACGCAAGACCGAATTAGATAAAAAAGGAAAGTAATTATTAAAATCTTTTATATGATCATTTGTAAAATGAAGGTAATGGTAATCTACCTCATATATCAAAAATTTTGGAGCTTTACTATTAAACAGGTAAGCCTTTAAAATTGCAAATGCCGCTTGCGGACTGGCACCTGCCACGCTTAAATTAAAAGAGTTTGATCCGGTTAAACTATCAAATAACCTGGTGTTATAGTGCATTTCGGCCCGTGAAGAGCCAAGGAAAATAACATCGTAACTGTTTTTTTGAAAAAAAGCGGTATTTAATTTGCCATAATAACCTGTTGTTTGAATTAACAAACCTTTGTAATGGAGGTAGCGAAAGCCATAGAGCAGGACCGTGATAATTAAAAAATATGTAATGATCCGTTTTATCAAAATTGAAAATAAATAAACGTGTTGGCCGAAAAATTACCTAAAATAAAAATGAGTACGATAAAACAGATGTAGATAACAGGCTTTAAAAAATTGTATGTTCTCTTATGTTTGTTAATGATCGCATATTCTTCATTTAATTCTTTTAAAAACAATATCATTATTGAAAATAAAATGATCATAAAAAAAAGCTTATCCTGTAATAATTGAATATGCGCAGTAGAAAAATAGTTTTCTTTTAAACAAAAGATCGTACCATAAATGCTTCTTAGGTCTGTAAATGAATTAGCCCTGAATGCAATCAACGTAATGGTATGAAAGCTAAGCAAATAAAGGCTTCCAAGCCAGGCCGGGGCTTTTACATTTGGAAATTTCATCATTAATAAGATCTCTAAAATATAAAAAACGCCATGTAAAGTTCCCCAAACTATAAATGTAAAATTAGCACCATGCCAAAAACCACTTATCACAAAAACTAAAAAAATATTTAATAACCAGCGATTGTATTTTACGCGACTTCCCCCTAAACCAATGTATAAATAATCTCTAAACCAGGTTGTAATGCTTATGTGATTGCGTTTCCAGAATTCGTGTAAGGATCTTGAAAATAAGGGCCTTCGCCAATTTAACATTAAATTGATATTGAATAATTTTGCTATGCCTGTAGCAATATCGCTATAACCACTAAAATCGCAATACACCTGTATCGCAAATAAAAAACCTGCAATTAATAACTCAAAACCACTGTAAGAAGCTACATCATTAAAAATTGGCGTTACTATTAAATTTAAATTATCGGCAATTACCAGCTTCTTAAAATAACCCCAGGTTACAAGTGTAGCAAAGCTTTGCCAGTTAATGTTCTTAAAATAAGTAACGATCTTAAATTGAGGCATAAGATCGTTATACCTTACAATTGGCCCGGCAACCATGTGTGGAAAGAAAGAAACGAATAATAAAAAATCAGAGAATTTATCGTCGGCTTTATATTTTCCCCTATAAACATCTATAGTATAGCTTAGAGATTGAAAGGTATAAAAAGAAAGGCCCGCGGGAATTATAAAGTTATTTAAGAGTTTAGAATTAAGATTGAAGATATCAATTGAGGAATTGTAAACGAAAACAAAATATTTAAAAATAAAAAGTACACCCAGATTACTTACAAGACTTAAAATAAGAAATACTTTTTTGCTGCTTTGATTTTGCGTTAATGAGATTTGCCTCGCCAGCAAATAATCTACCGCAGAAGTGCCAATTAACAACAATAAAAAAATTGGATTGTAACTGTAGTAAAAGTAATAGGAAGCAAGCAATAAAAAGTAATTTCGGTATTTAGCCGGTGTTAACCAATAAACAATAAATACAATTGATAAAAAAACTGTAAATATGAGTGAATTGAATAACAATTAAAATAACTTTTTACGCGATTGTTTTAGTTCGCTTTTATGTTTTTTGTTTTCTGCTTTTCTTTTAATAGAACCCTTACTTGGCTTTGTGGGTACTCTCTTTTTTACAGGTTTTAGCAGCTTGTTCAATAATGCAATTAGTTTTTTAATAGCAACATCTTTATTGCCTAATTGAGATCGGTCGGTATTACCCAGTACTTTTATTAATGTGCCATCAATAAAATCCGGATATTTTTTAAATATTATTTTTTTCTGATTTTCGGTTAATGCTGAAGATGTTTGTAAGTTAAACTCAAGCTCTACCTTGGTCTCCACCTTATTTACATTTTGGCCACCTTTACCACCTGAGCGGGAAGTTTTAAAATTTATTTCTTTTGAAACTATTTGATCTATCTGCTGTTCTGTTAACATATTTGGTTTGATAACAATTTGAAAGTACAAAAAATAGCCGAACAGATAATTTTAATTTTATAAACATGCCGCGTACTCTTTTATTTTTTTGCT
>JAVTWD010000090.1:0-8265 GCA_032229505.1 Bacteroidota bacterium | reverse complement strand
AACCACCTGCCTGTCGTCTTTCAGGTTCGTGACCTGTGCGTCTGCTGTAATGCGCCCTGTGAGTTCCATAATCTGATTTTTTTAGGTTCAAAAAATTTGCTTTCAAAAGAAAAAAGAGAAAAAAAGAAAGCAGGTAAACAGCGGCCGCTTCAAAACGCCAAAAGGAAACGGAATAAAAGAGGGCACTTCGACAGGCTCAGTGCGAAGGGCAGCGCAGGCCTGCGTTTATGCCGGAAGCTTTTGGCGGTATCACATAGGTTTATTGTAAAGTGCAGACCGCTACCTTGCTGCGCTTTTTGTCTCTTTATTTGGAAAGCCGACTAAGTACTTAAAATCCATATTAATTAGCCGCCACAAGCATATCATACAAACGGAGCCCTTCGGCTTCGCTCAGGTTAAACTCGCAATTTTGAAGATTCATATAATGGTATCCGGGCAGCAGAGAACGTGGGAGTGTCTCAAATAATTATCCTGGATCCTAACAGCCAGTCATACAAAAACTACAGTCATACCATAATCAAAAATTTCAATGAAGTTAGCCGGGATATGTTTTTTGAATAGTTTTGGAGTCTTTTATAAAGTGTGGAATGGTAAGCGCTGCAAGCAGAGGAACATAAGGTAGTGGGCGGCAGCCCGCTCCCGGAGTGAGGGAGCGAAGCAGGCGCTTAGGATTCCCTTATCGGTTAGCCGGATTTGTTGAAAGGCAGTGTCCCGCTACTGCCTCTGCCGCCTGAACAGGCGGGGTGGCAGCTCAGGGATTTGTGCCTGCCATTCAAGTAATCCGGCGGGTCCGCATGAATAGAGGAGTATCCTTTAAGAATCCCTGCGCATTGAAGTGTTGCCACACGGAATAATAAGGAGTGGGCTCTAAAGGAAAAGCGCAGACAAAATAAAATGTTCAACTAAAAGTTGAACGCCGCTTCTTTATCCAGTATTTTTATAAGTTGCCTGCCTTGCCCTGTGACTTGTTCGGTGACTTGTTCGGCGACTTACTGAGAAGCAGTAAAAGTCATACGTAAAAAGTTCTCTGTAAATTAGAAAACACTCTTTTCCGTAGCTTTTCAGTGTTCTCAGGATACCTGATCTTAATCACTCTACCAATTCCAAATCTTTAAAAAATACGCATTAACTCTATTGTAATTTTTTTTGATCCGGAAACGATAACGCGTCAGATTATTATTAAACAAAAAGCCAGGCCATTAGAAAACAGCCCGGCTCGCTAACCTAAAATAAACCTTAAACTATGAGACTACATTGAAATTCCGGTTTTTTCTGATTTTTCTATTCCCTGTTCTTTTCCCAAATCTGCTAGCTTCAATTGTTCGCCTGAACCGTTAAAGATGGATAAGCCACGTTCCCCTGGATTTGCCGCAACCAGGAGTTTGGTAGCCCGATCGGCATCATGGATTTCAACCAGGTTCCCTTTTTTAAGATTGCTAATCGTATTATCAGAATTGAAATTGAAATAAAACCCATGTTCATTTATTGCATTCATCGCTGCTTTCGCATCAAACCCATATTTATCATTGTAAAGCTGGTATCTTACATTGTCTTCTTTTAATGTCTCAGGTTTTATTTGAACCCAGGCATTATATTTTTCTCCCCCTTTTGTCTGAAGTTCACGGTAAACAGGCCTCCCTTCCATCAGGTTAAAGGCCTCTTTCGACGTGATGTTCTTTTCGCCGCGGTTGACAAACATTTTAGCTGTTTCGTTATTAAGGGTTATGTGATATGAGTTAAAAAAATACATATCATCATTTCCCTTTTTAAAATTAAGTTTATAAGAAGCTTCTTTTTCGCCATCGAAAGTTGCGTAAGATATTTTGGTGTTCAGGCTGAACTCATCTTTACCTTTGTTCATCGCGTTTTGTAATTTTTTTTCCAGTTCCTTACCAAAACCACAATAGAGCATTTGGTCGGATAAGAATTTTAAATTTTCAGGTTTCATGATATTTTATTTACTATTAAAAATTGTTGAATGAAAGCATCGAAAAGCAACCGGTGCTAAAAATAAAATAGGAGGTAAATGTTATCCGGGCTAATTTTCTGGCCAATTGGTTGATATTATTTCCAAAAAGATTTTTGATCCTTGCCCCGGGAACTTCCAGGCTGTTCAGAATGAAATGGCCCATCAGGGCAATTGATAAGGCAGATGATAGCAGGAACTGAAGCATTATTACATTTTTAATGACATAGATCGGGGCCTTTCTTCCTCTATTGGCAGGTCATTGTCTTCATCATCAGTTTTAAGAGATGATTTGATTGATATGGGTTCATCCACATCAGCATTTAACCCATTCCCAATTTTATCAAATACTACGTGCTCACCCGCTTTGCGTTCCAGTATTTCTTTTATTTCATCTATGGATAGGCCTTTGTGTTTGTTCTTCCCCGGATCAGTAATCCTGGCCAACACATCATTCTTTTGGATAATTTCTTCCCTTGCTTCGGCAATAGCGTTTCTGAACGCGAGGCTTCTCATGCTTTTATCAATATCAGCGCTGCGATATTTTGAATTGATCAAAACATTAGCCAGGTGGTAAAGCATAAAATAATGGCCCAGGCCGGCTGCTATTAAAGCTGCATCAATACCCACGTTGGGCATTACATAGGTTGAGTGGCCAATCCGGACAGAAGCAAGGTTGTCCCCTGAAATTCCAAATTCGTTATGAGGATTAAGGCGGTATTCATTGCCTAATATTGTGATCGGCTTCCCGGAAAGAAAATTCTTTTTTTGCTCTCCTGTTAATGGCTGGCCGTTGATGTAGCCGGGAACTTTAAGCTTATTTCGGTCAATCGCAATGATTTCGTTTGTTACACGATCGTAGGTGGCAAGTGCTTCAATGGTTTTATCTGCTCTTGTTAATTTAACAGGCCGGAAAGAAAGCACATTGGCTTTTAAATAACTAATATCAGCCGGGGAAAGCCCGAATGTTTTATCAAGTTTTTCATTGATGGGATGCACTCTTAGTTCAAGCGTACCATCCTGATTTTTTTGCAATGAGAGCTTGGCATCCAGCAGTGAGTCCTTATGATTCGGAAGCTTCACTTTCTCAAATCTTATAAGGGAAGTTCTGTTACCCGAAAGCAAGCTGTTAATAGTGAAATCAGGAAATGAAAGAACATCTTCCCGGCTGAGGCCCAATTTTTCAAAGTCGCTAAAAGGGAGTTGGTCAATAGAATATTTCACTGGACATTATTTTAGTATAAAAACGTGATTAGAATTACTAAAATAGCATCCTGGATAGTGGTTACAATCAGATGAATAAAAAGTAAACTATTCATCTTTATTCAATTTACTTGTAGGGGAATCTTAGTGATTGATTTATGAAAAAAGCTATTGGTAAAAATTACCACGGAAAATATTATTCATTTGTAATTACTGGTTTTAAGCGGGAATAATTTTGGATATGATTAAAATTATTATTATTTGCTCTGTCCTTGTTCTTCAATCAACCACAGGCCTGTGCCAATTATCGAGAATAGATCAATTTGGAACAGTTGGCAAAATGAACCAGCCTTTAAAGTATGATTCAGTTCAAGATATAGAAAGCCTACCAATAGAACAGAATCCTTATGTACCGCTACAAAAAAGGGAAAACAATTCTGCCGATAGAAGTGTAAGATTATTTAAACCATTAAAATCTTTGGTGCCGACTTCGGGTTTTGGCCATCGTATTCACCCCATTACAGGTGAATTTAAATACCATACGGGCATTGATTACAAAGCCTTTTACGAACCTGTTTATAATATTGCAGACGGGAAGGTTATCAGGGCAGGTTATAATAATGTTTCAGGTAATTACCTTGTAATTGAACATGGATTGGTTTCCTCCGTTTATTGTCATCTGCAGGAGTTATATTATACTATCGGAGATTTTGTGCAAGGTGGCGCAATAATTGCCAAAAGCGGAAATACCGGGCGGTCAACAGGACCTCATTTGCATTTTGGATTGAAATTTGATAAATACTATATTACTCCCAATTTATGGCGTTTCCAAAAGTCCTAAAACGATTACTTCATTAAAATATTATCTACCATTCCCGACAAGACCAAATTATTTTTGAATCACGAACAATAAAATGACTTTTACATCCCGTGGTTCTACTTATCGATGGGAAAATAGAAATCTTGTTTTTATGTACTTTAAATCTCCATTTAGGATAAGCGTCAGGAATCAAATTCAAATGTATTGTTGACCGACAACCACATGGGCATTTGAATACTATAAGCCAAGGATTTTTGTCTCCAATAATATAATATGATTTGTCATTTACTTTTGCGGGGAATTCCGTTAAGTAAAATATTTTTGGTCTTTGATGCCACCAAATAAATAATTTAAACACAGTATAAAATTATAACAACTCAGAAATTTCAACAAATGGCAGCATATCACCTCTTCCACTCTTTTTTCTCAGATAAGGGTCTACTTCAAAACTTGATTCACTAGAATTAACAATATAGCCATTGGAAATATCAATAGTGCTGGAAGCATACTGGGATGGATGCTCCTTTTTGTAAGGATGAATACGATTTAAAAAATCATTTATCGCATGACTAGCAATTTGCATATTAATGCTTATAACTGCCGGATTATTTACATTGACATTTTTTATGTAAGCATTTCGTTTAAGGTTTTCGAATTCTTCAGGATTTTTTCGAAATTGGCTTGATGCTCTTAAGTCCTCAATTGTATAAAGGCCTCTCGATATAAGCGACGATTTACCAGGTTGAATATAATTTACAGTGGCACATATTTGGTCAATACTTCCTTTGCCATCGGCTTCAAGCTTAACGCCTATATCGAAGTAGGGAATAAGATAGAAAGAACATAGCTGATTCAACAAATGCCTACCATCAACGCTATCCATGCATCCGAACAAAATATCACATTCAATCAAAGCTTTTACAACCTTTATGTTATCGTACAGGTTATTTTGAAAAATTTCAACACTCGTACCTAATCCTATGTTTTTAATAGCTTTTGCAAGAACTGAGACTTTAGAAAACTTGCGTTTAGCTTCTTCCATTGTAGAATTGAGAATTCTATTCAAATTTTTCTCCTCAATTAAATCCGGATCAACCAACACAATTTTTTTCACTCCCAAACGTACTAGCTGTTCAATCGTTGGACTTCCGGTACCAGAACACCCTATAACACCCACACTGAGATTGTTCAACGAATTATAAGTTCTCTCTCCAAAAGCCTGAATTGTTCTTTTGGCAAATTCCGACGTTTCCAACCTGTTTGTGTTTGAAAAAATTTGAATTACGTCGTCCGCAATCAAAATTCTGTTTATTGGCTCATGATGTAAATCACTAAAAAAAAATCTTCCGAAAATCTCACCGGATGGTAGCATAACAGCACTTGCATGAGGTTTTTCACTAATCGACCACCCAAACGCTGAGTCAAAAAATTCTTGATCAGAGTAGTCATCTGTTTCGGAAAATTGAGAGTAGCCGCCGGGATGGCTATGTATTTTAAGAAGTGCCAGGTCAGATCGAGCTATTCTTTCAAAATAGGGTTCAATACGTTTGGTACTCCATGTAATTATATCGTCTTCCCGATTCTTACACTCCTCATTAGGTATCAGAGTGATATCATGAACCAAGAGATATTCCGCATCAATATTACTGAAACGACCACACAAAGCGATTGCAACAGCTTCTTTGCCGTCAGAAGGAAACAGATGATGCTTTAACTGCTGATAGTGTAGTCCCGATATTCTAAGCTGCAATTCCATTTGGATTTTTTAAAAATTCTTGTTGAAACCAAAAATCAACCAAAGCCATGTGTGTGGAAAGGTCATCTACCCCAACTCGCCAAGGGTTCTGGGCGGTTCGATGTCTTGACCACCGTTGAAAAGGCCTGTTATCAATATTCTGAGCACAGGTTGCGTTAATAGGCTTGTGATCCAGACGCTGTAAAAATGGATAAAAATATGCCATGTCCAACGGTACACGTGGATAACCTGTCTCTATTTTTATTGCAATAGAGACCTTAGAAAGAGTGTAACCGGCGAATACGGGGTAATCATTGATGATCACCCACTGCATTCCTCCATCGTTAATGCATTCCCATGGCAGCCCAAGGCTTTCCAGAAATGTAACGTCTTCTCCAGGTAAATGGAACTCCCTTCTCATCAGCCTTCTGTTTGATCTAAAGGAATTGTCATAAATTTTTCGATACCTGGCTCCGTAAAGCATACTTGCTGATCATGAGCAATTTTGACAACTTTGCCGCCTTTATTGCGCATGTTAAGTTGGAAACGCGTAATCGGCAGCTTTCCCGCCAGCTTAAGTATTTCTTGGCCTGTCATGCATTCCTTTTGGACAATGTAGGTTTGACGGTCTATCGCTATTTTATATTGATGTCCCGGAGGTACAGGCTTTCCTTCCTTAGCAAATTGCTCAACATCAACAACTTGTTTTTCCGCGCCTGAATTTTCATTATTGTTCATAAAAAATTATGTTTGTTTAATAGTTAAAGCGGGAACCGTGACAAATGTGACTTAAAAGGTTGTTGTCACGCTTTGAGATTTTATAATAAAAAGAAATGATAGAATCACAACCAGAAATTATCGTGAAACGAGAAGATTTAGACAATTTAATTAACGAAGCATGTGACATTAACTTGGGGCAAAAAAGGCAAATTGCCCAAACTATAATTTATGATAAATTTGTAGGTTATATTTATAAAACAGCAATCCAAGTCTGTAGTAATTTTGAAGATTCTGAACACATAGCAGCGGACATCACGCAACAAACTTTTATTAAGGCTTTTGAAAAATTAGCAACTTTCAGTTTTAAAGGCGAAAAGGAACATGTAATTCAAGAAAGACTAATGAAAGCTTGGCTTGGAAAAATTGCTAATACATTTTTTCTAAAAGAATATAGCCGTCGAAAAAATAGTAATATCGTACTAGAGGATGAGTTTGAAAGAGAATTGTATGAAAATTTATTTTACGACGACACAGATGAGAACGAAGAAGAAATACCAAATGAATATAAAATAAAGTTAGGTGAGGCGTTAACTTTACTAACAGAGGAGCAGAGATTTATATTATTTGCTTACGCTAGAGAAGGGTGTATTGGTGCAAAAATACACTTAAGCGCAAATACACTTAAACATTTATCCGATACTTTTAATACAACCTCAGAAAATATAAGACAAATTAAAAAAAGAAGCCTCGACAAAATAAAAAATCACTGTCTATCCAAATAATTAACCACAAATCATGGCAAAAAAATCAAATAATCAGGAGCAAATACTAGAAGACAGAATAATTCAAAAAATTTTAAGAACCCAAGGGCACATTTTCCCAGAAACTGTCGAAGAGGTTGAATTATTCGAAAAAAAATATGGTAAAACGGAAATTATACTACCCGATACATTGCAGTTTCCAAATTTCCTGTTTACCAAAAACGAGAAGAAAAAAATCATAGCAAAAATCGTTAATCCAAATGAAAATTTTGCTATGGCTGCACGGGAGGGTTCTACAGAAATTTCAATTGAAATTAAAAACAAAATAATTGAAGACATTAAAAAAGCAAAAAAGAAGAAAAAAGAATAGTGCTCCAAAGTTTTGACGATATTATCCTATTAGCTAATGAAATCGGTAATAATTATCTCTCGGCAAAAAAGGTAAACCTTAAAAAAATTGCTAGAGATAACGAAATAACTATTGTAGTTGGCAATTACGGTAATTGTTTTGTTGGCCAATTGACTCATTATATGGGGGAGTTTTTTATACTGTTAAATAAGGATGAACTCGAGAAGGCCGAAAATGGCCGGCTTAGGTTTACTATTGCCCACGAATTAGGGCATTTTTTTATTGATGATCATCGCAGCAAACTCAGACAAGGCATCTCACTTTCTTTTAAAGGAATATCAAGCGAACAAAAATTTAATAAATTCGAACATCAGGCTAACTCGTTTGCAGCAAATTGGCTAATGCCCAAAGAAAATTTTATCCGACGTTCAAAAAAAATAGAAATAGGTATACCCGGAATTTTAAAACTGAAGACTATTTACGATACTTCAATTGAGGGAACTGCTTTGCGCTATGTCAATCTGAATTTACAACCTTGCCTAATGATTAGATGGCATCCAGATCTCACCCCGAAATATAAAATCTTTTCAAATCTTCTTAGTTCGAGTATAGGAATACAACCAAAAAATATTTCAATTAGATATGATAAAGAATATTTAGCCAAGAGAATGAGATTTATAGATTTGTTCTCGGTAGATTATACAGAAGACG
>JAVTWD010000089.1:0-53650 GCA_032229505.1 Bacteroidota bacterium | reverse complement strand
AATAATTTAATAAAAAAATCTACTTTTGAATAGTCCAATTATGGGGAGCTTACAGTTGCAAACGTTATAAGTAAAATGGCGGACGAATTTCGAAAAAAGAAATGAGCATTGATAAAGACCATACGATTAAAGAACTTGAGCAAAACGACTTCGATTGGATCTTGTTTCATTTAAAAAAATTGCGGACTTATTTAGAAAACAAATCTGGGCAAAAACTTCAGGATATCCCTGAGCCAAAAATTTTGGATAAGTATTTTCCTTCTGCTCTTGCAGACTTACAATCAGGACATCTAAACGAAGACGACTTGATAAATATGTTTGGAGCCGGCCTCGGACAATACTTCGAAGAAAAGACAGAATTTCAATGGGTAATATACACTGACAAATATGGTAATGACTTAGCTGTACAAAACAAAAAGACAAAAGTAATTGGATTTCCGTTATCGAGCACTGCAAAGCGTTTAACCGACGAAACTGCTGGACACTTTGACTCCATTTTCGGATCATTAACAAACTGGAATAGCTAGACGAAACTATGTGTGCCTGACTATCTTTAATAGTTGCTCCGCGACCATTTTTTGCAGGTTAACCCTCAAATGTGTAACTTGACATAACAAAAATTAAAATTTACGCACACATCGTTATAAACATGGGAGTAACTATACATTTTGAAGGACAATTAAAATCGGATAAGGAATTTGAATCTGTTATTGAAAAGGCAATAGAATTTGCCACAATAAATGAAATGCCTTTTTATCATTTTAACGAACCCCTCAAAAAACTAGAGCGTGTTAAAGATGAACAAGACTGGGATTATGAAGGACCAACTAAAGGCATTCATATTCAACCTGATGCTAACGCTGAACCTTTTTGGCTTGAATTTGACAAAGACAATTACATTCAAGACTATTGTAAAACCCAATTTGCAGGGCCTGATGTTCATATAAAGCTCATAGATTTTTTAAAAAGCATTCAATCCAACTTCTTTGACCTTAATGTATTTGATGAAGGCGAGTATTGGGAAACTAATGATGTAATACTATTAGAAAACAACTTTCATAATTTTTTCGATGCCGCCGAAAATGCAAAAAAAGAAAATCCAAAACTAAACGGCCCTTTTAAACTTGAAGACGGTAGAATTATTGATTTAATGGATTAATATGAACTAACTCAACATTACGAATGAAATTAATAATCCTCCTATTTACATTTTCTCTTTCGATATTCGGACAATTAGACTCTGGCAAATATGAAGGAAACAGGGCTTTTCTTCTTTTAAGAGGTGGAGGACATTTTACCATACAAGAATGGGGTGGTTACATTAATGGCGGTGTAACAGGACAATATTCAGTAAACAAAGACACGCTCATCCTAACTGATATTTGTGATCAAGAAAACAACATTACACGGACAACGCATTACTTTTGGGACGAAACAAGCCTTAAAGTTGTTCGTGAAGCTTGGCAAAACCACGAAGAGGCCATGAAACGTTTTAAAATCGAACACAATATCAGTGACAGCACGAAGGTGACTCCTGGAAGTTTAAAAAAATATGGTGACTTCAAAAAAATTGAAATTCCCTGGGACTTTAATTTCATTGCATTTTCTTCTGTAGATCATAAATTTTTACAACTATCTATGTTTTCGTTTAACAGCACTGAAAGACTCAAAGAAAAAACAATAAATAAAATTATAAAAGAAACTAAACTCAATAAAGAAAAAGAACTTTATATTACAAAAGACTATTTTGCCAGCATTTTCAAAAATGTAAATATAATCGACAACTTTAAACTAAAATTAATCGAAGTTCTTCCAACAGACTCCGGGCACGTGCGGACAATAATCCATTATAAAAAACTCAAGTAAATATTAAGACTGCCACTAACAGTAATCAAGTAGCCATTTGTTGCGTGTTAGTTTTAAAATGTGTAACTTAATTTTTAAAAAGAAGGAGCTGCTTTGAAGCAAAACGCTAAAAATAATTTGACAAGATTTATATGTATATTGATATGCTTACTTATTTTGACTGACTGTAAACGTCCCCGTGGTTGCTTTAATTACTCTCAATCAGGAATACGAACAATAACATTTGATGCATCGTGTTCAAAGAGATCGTCTTTTTATCACTGGCATTTGTTTGACTCTATATCTTTTGACACCATAACGTCCACTCCTTTTTTTAATCATAAGTTCTCAAAAATCGGAATTTACGAAGTAGTTTTGGTGGTTGGTGATAAAAAAGATAAGACAAAAAGGCTTGGAGGAACCCCAACAAATCATATGACTATTACCGTCGAATAAAATTTCATATGAGTATAACTCAAACAAAAATTTTGTCCATTTTTTGCATGTTAAAACTCAAATATGTAATTTGTATATAACAAAAGTGAGGGCATATTTGCAAAGCCCTATTTTATGACAAGAATAAATAAATATTTTATACCGCTTATTTTTCTGACTTTATTTTCTTGTCAAAATAAAGATCAAAATCCGTATGATTTAATTAATGACATTAAAACAGACTTTAAAATTCAATATTTAAGTATTTCAGCCGATTCACTTACATTTGATGATGAATCAGCAAAACAAGAATTTATTCAGAACTGTAAAGAATTTATTGCGGAAAAAGATCTTACAAACTTATTAAACGAAAACACAAAACCATTTAAATGGGACAAAAACAAGCTAAAAGGTATTGCTTTGATTTCTTTTGATAGTGTCCTGAAAATAAATATGGCAACTGGAAAGCAAAATAACTTGTATTACATTTCTGCTCCAATAATAGATGATAAAGGAGAAAATGCTATAATGAGGATATTTCAACAATTACCAACCAACGTACAAGTTACATATGGTGGGGTTTGCGTTCATTTATTTAAACGCTCAAGCAATAAGTGGAAAGAGATGACAAGGGAAAATTGCAGAAATTTTTGAAATATTTAAAGAAATATGAAAAACATAATCTTATTACTACTCACAACAATTAGTTCGATGGCTTGTGGCCAAAAAAATAATTCTGCAGACCAAAAAATTGTTGGGCTATGGAAAGGAACTTCAAAAGAAACAAAAGATCGTGCGCAATCACCTCCAGGATCTGCTGGAAGTAAAATATTGAAAAATCTAATGATTATTGAATTTAAAGAAAATCATGATGTTATTTATCCAGATTTGCCGTCTGAAAATTACAAAAATCTGAAGTTTGAAGTTGCAGGTAACAAATTGCAAATTGGAATTGGTTGCTATTTAATTGAAAAAATTACCGATTCAGAACTAGTTCTTCTTGAACTCAATGCTTTTTGCAAAGATGATCCCTTGGCTTTTCGATTATTCTTTAAAAAGTAATATCGATAGAAAAAAAGCATTAATAACATTAATTGGGCAAATGAAAAGACTCATATTTATAGGCGCACTTATAATGTTACAAAATTTTTCTTTTGCACAGGTTCAAACTGATACAATAGAAGAACATTTATATAAACTTTCTATCTCTAAAGACAAAAAAGCTTTTATTGCTTACGCTTTAAAAGTCCAAAAAGACCACCCAAAATTTGCAAGAGAAGCGCAAGTTGGTTATGATATCATAAGGTCTGCATTAACAATAGATGACACCATTCTTGCCGATAAACACGCTGCTAAATTTTTGAAAGCATCTTCAAAAGACGACTTTAATAATTTATATAAATCTGATGTTTGTTTAAAAATGGCTAATTTTTATCATGACAAAGGAAATACAACTAAAGAAGTTTACTGGTTAAAGCTCCGTTTATATAAATGGACGATGGAAAAGTGTGGCGTAGGAAAAAGGCAAAGAAATACTAAATTCTATGAAAGGATCATTGTGTGTTATGATAAACTTGGTAATACCAGCCAAAAAATAAAATTTCAAAAAAGACTAAATAAATATAAAGCAAGTAAAAACGATGCTTGGATAACTCCTTAAATTACAATTGAATCGGGAGATACAAGTGCACTTTAAGGGAATAATTCATTATCGTTCAACGCCATAACCAAACATACCATAAATTAACCTTTTAGCATTATTCTAAACTATTCACAAATTATTAAAAAAGTAGTTTTTAACGTTACCTATCTACTAATAGGTAGTATATTTGCTTAAAATTATTTTAATGAGTACAAAGCAAATAATAATCGAAACAGCAGATCATTTAATACGAAGCAATGGCTTTAATGCCTTTAGCTTTAGCGATATCTCCGATAAAATAGGTATCAAAACCTCTTCCATACATTATCATTTTCCCAGCAAGTCAGATCTTGGCGTTGCTACTATAAAAGAACATATCCGGCGTTTTGAAGCTTTACAGGCCGAATTAAAAAACAAATCGCCTCTTATAAAACTAAAAGGTTTCCTGGCAATTTATTCTCAGGTAAAATCCGAAAACAAAGTATGCCTTGTGGGCTCGTTAGCAACAGATCTAAATACTGTGGATGAACCTATAAAAAAAGAATTAAAAATATTTGCAGCACTTGTTTTAGATTGGATGACACAAGTTTTGGCAGAAGGAAAAAAACAAAAAATATTTGAATTCACTTCAACACCAAGAACAAAAGCGCTAATGGTAATTACAAACATTTTAGCCATTATACAGTTATCGCGTCTTACCGGCCCACAAGATTTTGAAGTTGTAAAAGAAACTATTTTAAAAGATTTAAAACCAAAAAAATAATGAGAAGAGTTGTAATAACCGGCATGGGAGCTATAACCCCAATTGGCAATAGTGTGGCAGAATACTGGCAATCATTAATAAATGGTGTAAGTGGTGCAGCGCCGATCACTAAATTTAATACCTCAAAATTTAAGACCAAATTTGCCTGTGAAGTAAAAAACTTTAATCCAAATTTATTTGAGAAAAATGAGATCCGGAAATACGATCTGTTCTCACAATATGCTTTAGCATCTGTTGATGAAGCCGTAAAAAATGCCAGCATCCATTTTGAAGATCTGAATAAAAACAGAATTGGCGTAATTTGGGGCGCCGGCGATGGCGGGCTTGCCACCTTCGAAGAGCAATTTGCGGAGTTTAAACTTGGCGATGGTACACCACGGTTTAATCCTTTTTTTATTCCTAAACGAATTGTAAATATTGCCTCAGGCGTTATCTCTATTAAATATGGTTTACGTGGCGTTACTTATACAACGGCTTCCGCCTGCTCCGCAAGTAACAATGCTATTATTGATGCATTTAATTATATCCGCTGGAATAAAGCGGATATGATGATAGCCGGGGGTTCTGAAGCTTCTATTACCGAAAGTTCTGTAGGTGGATTCAACGCATCCAAAGCTTTATCTACTTTAAATGATAATTGCACAATGGCATCGCGACCTTTTGATGTAACAAGGGATGGTTTTGTTTTAGGCGAAGGTGGCGGCGCCATTATTTTAGAAAGCTACGAACACGCTGTAAAAAGAAATGCAAAGATTATTGCAGAAATTGTGGGCGGTGGCCTGGCAGGCGATGCCTACCATTTAACGGCAACGCATCCCGAAGGTGAAGGTGCTGTATTGGGTATGCAACTTGCTTTAGAAGAAGCCAACATACAACCAAAAGAGATCGATTATATAAATGCCCATGCTACTTCAACACCAACCGGCGACCTGAGTGAATTAAAAGCCATGGAAAAAGTATTTGGTGCAAATCCAAATGCCAACATCAGTGCTACAAAATCAATGACAGGGCATTTGTTGGGAGGCGCAGGTGTTATAGAAGCAATAGCCTGTATTAAGGCTGTGCAGGAAAATAGCATTCCGCCAACTATAAATACACAACAGGTAGAGCCTGATTTTGCAAATAAATTTGATCTTACTCTTGGAAAAGCGCAGCGCAAAACCGTAAAGTATGCCATGAGCAACACCTTTGGCTTTGGCGGGCATATTGCCAGCTCTGTTTTTAAAAAATTTGAAGGCTAGTTGGTGAAATTTTCCAAAATCAGGAAAAGCCAAAAAAATCAAATTTTTTGCTGATTTATAAAAAACTAGTGTACCTTTACACTGTTTTTACCCAATGTTAAAAGTCTTAAAAATTAATACAGCAGTTATTATTTGCCTAGCATTTATTTTCAGGCTGTATTTAATTAATGCGGGTCCGATTGCCTCTTTAAACTCTATTGAAAAAAGCGATAAGCTTTCATCAACTACTACTCTTTTAAGTATTAAAAAAAATACAAGCTTTAACGGTATTGATGAATCAAAAAGTTTTCCGGCTATCGAAATGTGTGAAGAAAGCTCTGATAACGAAGAAGACGATTCTTCAAAAACAAGCGCCTTCATCATTTTACAAGTACTCTACTCTTCTTTTATTAACGATATTATTTTACGATCGAATACACTTTTCGATCATATCAACCACAAAGTACCTTCTAAGAAATACTTAGCTATTTCGGTTCTCCGCATTTGATCCTTTTCTTGTTGGCTCTTATCATGAGCCGGTGTATCTAAAGTTTTTTGGCTTACGCCTTTGCTTTAATTACGCTATCGTTTGTTCCGGGCTTTGCGCATGGCGTGAGCCAAAAAATTAATAAATCAATTGTTTAAAATAAAATTAGTATGAGGATCACTCTAATATCCATAAGCCTGTTTGCCATCCTTTGCAATACAAGCTGCCAGTCGCACAAAGAAGAACACGAGGAAGAAACAAAATTCTTAGTGACAAGTCCGTTAAAAAAAGACACTATCAGTACAAGAGAGTATGTGTGCCAGATACACGCTGTACAACACATTGAAGTAAGGGCCCTTGAAAAAGGTTATCTTGAAAGCATATTTGTTGATGAAGGCCAGTTGGTAAAAAAAGGTCAGTTGATGTTTAAGATCATGCCTTTAATATATAATGCCGAATTGCAAAAAGCACAGGCAGAGACCAACTTTGCAGAGATCGAATATCAAAACACCAAACAGCTTTCTGAAAAAAATGTAGTGTCGCCTAACGAACTGGCTTTGGCAAAAGCAAAATTAGATAAAGCAAAAGCAGAACAATCACTGGCAGCAACGCATTTACAATTTACCGAGATACGTGCGCCTTTTGATGGTATTATGGACCACTTCCAGGTAAGGTTGGGAAGCCTTATAAATGAAGGTGATCTGATGACCACCTTATCTGACAACAGCGAAATGTGGGTTTATTTTAATGTTCCTGAAGCAGAATACTTAAATTATAAAACACATGCCACCGAAGAAAATTTATTGAAAGTAAACTTATTAATGGCAAACAATCAGCTGTTTGATTATCCCGGCGAAGTAAAGACTATTGAAGCCGATTTTAATAACGAAACCGGTAACATCGCGTTCAGGGCTACATTCCCAAACCCGAAAGGACTTTTAAGACACGGTGAAACTGGTAATATTGAAATGGGCATTCCTATTAAGAACGCGATTATTATTCCTCAAAAAGCAACATACGAAATTTTAGAAAAGAAATATGTTTTTGTGGTAGATAAGAATAATATCGTTCACTCGCGAGAGATCACCATTGCTTCTGAAATGCCTGACCTCTATCTTATCAAAAGCGGTCTTAACGAAAACGAACGCATATTGCTTGAAGGCATCCGTAAAGTAAAAGATAACGATAAGATCGTTTATACTTACGAAGATCCTAAGAGCGTACTTCCGAAATTAAAAGTTTATGTTGAATAATATAACACTTTAAAACAAACAACATGTTTAGTAAATTCATTCAAAGACCGGTGTTAGCCATTGTAATATCATTAGTGATATTATTTATTGGTACACTGGCTATAAAAACATTGCCCACATCACAATTTCCGGAGGTAGCACCTCCTGTAGTGATGGTGAGTGCTTCTTATCCCGGTGCAAGTGCCAAATCGCTGGCCGAATCGGTGATCATTCCTCTCGAACAATCTATTAACGGTGCATGGGGCATGCGTTACATGACATCAGATGCTACCAGTGCCGGTGAAGCAAACATTCAGGTGGTATTTAATCCGGGTACCGATATTAATCAGGCCTTAGTGCAGGTATCTAACCGTGTGCAACAGGTAACCAACAGGCTACCCATTTTGGTGCAGCGTGAAGGGGTTGTAATTACGCCTGTAATTCCAAGTATGTTGATGTATGTGAATCTTTACAGTAAAGATAAAAATGCCAACATGAAATACCTGTTCAACTACGCAGGTGTTAACATGGTGCCGGAGTTACAACGTATTAACGGTATTGGGCAGGTAAGAATTTTAGGAAGTCGCCAGTACGCTATGCGTGTATGGCTAAATCCTGATCGTATGCGCGCTTATAAAGTTTCGCCCGATGAAGTGATGGAAGCATTAAGCGACCAAAGTATCATTGGTAAGCCGGGTCGTATTGGCCGTGGTGATAGCAAACAGGCAGAAGCATTAGAATATGTATTAACCTACACCGATCGTTTTAACGATCCAAAACAATACGAAGATGTGATCATTCGCTCTAATCCAAATGGTGAGAACCTGCGTTTAAAAGATGTAGCAACGGTTTCATTAGGAAGCGAATATTACGATATCTATTCCAGCATGAATGGCAATCCTTCTGCCGCTTTGGTATTAAAACAAACTTATGGTAGTAATGCGAGCGAAGTAATTGAAAAAGTAAAAGAAAAACTGGAAGATCTGAAAAAAACATTTCCTCCCGGAATGGATTACGAGATCAGTTACGACGTTTCTAATTTCTTAGATGCCTCTATCGAAAATGTAATTCACACCTTAAGAGATGCTTTTATTTTAGTGGCATTGGTTGTATTTATTTTCCTTGGTGATTGGCGTTCTACATTGATACCAACGCTTGCGGTGCCTATCTCATTAGTGGGCGCATTTTTCTGTATGCAATTATTTGGTCTCACTATTAACATGGTAACCTTGTTTGCATTGGTTTTAGCAATTGGTATAGTCGTGGATGATGCTATCGTCGTCGTCGAGGCAGTGCATGCCAAGATGGAAGAAGAGCATCTTTCGCCATACAACGCGGTAAGAAAAGTTATTGGTGAGATCAGCGGCGCTGTAATTGCCATTACTTTATTAATGGTATCGGTATTTGTTCCTGTATCCTTTATGAGTGGTCCGGTTGGTACTTTCTATCGCCAGTTCTCCATTACCATGGCTTCATCCATTGTATTATCAGGTGTTGTAGCATTAACCGTAACACCGGTATTATGTGCCATGATCTTAAAAAACAATCATGGTAAGCCAAGAAAGAAAACATGGATGAATCGCTTTTTAGATAGCTTTAACCGTGGCTTCGAAAAATTGACGGGTAAATATGTTTGGTTATTAAAATTAATAGCACATCGTAAACTTATTACTATTGGTTTATTTGTGGTGTTTGCTTTAGGTATTGTGGGTGTAAGCAGTAGTTTACCTTCAGGCTTTATACCGAGTGAAGATCAAGGGATGTTGTATGCCATTATTCAAACACCTCCCGGCTCTACCTTAGAAAGAACAAACGATCTTTCTGAAAAATTAGTTAAAGTAATTAATGAAGTAGAAGGTGTAAAATCCGTTTCATCCATTGCCGGTTATGAAGTATTAACCGAAGGTCGCGGATCAAATGCAGGAACCTGTTTAATCAATTTAAAACCATGGTCGGAAAGAGATCATAGTGTAACGGAAATTATTGAAGAGCTGGAGCAAAAAGCAAAATCAATTCCCGGTGCAACAATCGAATTCTTTGATCCACCGGCCGTTCCGGGCTTTGGTGCAGCAGGTGGTTTTGCATTGCAATTGTTAGATAAAACAAACAGTGGCGATTACAAACAGCTTGAAAAAGTGACAACCGATTTTATGAACGAGATGCGTAAGCGCAAAGAGATAACAGGTTTGTTCACTTTTTTTAGTGCTAACTATCCGCAATACGAAATTGAAATTGATAACCAGGCTGCCATGCAAAAAGGGGTTACTATTGGCAATGCCATGAATACACTTTCTATTTTTGTGGGAAGTACTTACGAACTTGGTTTTATCAAGTACCAGCGTTTCTTTAAAGTGTTTGTACAAGCAGCGCCTGAATTTAGAAAACTACCAACAGACATCATGAACCTGTATGTAAAGAACGATCGTGATGAGATGGTTCCTTTTTCTGCCTTTATGAAAATTCATAAAAACCAAGGCGCTAATGAAATTAACCGTTACAATATGTATAACACGGCCGCCATAAGGGGTGGGCCCGCTAAAGGCTACAGCAGTGGTGAAGCAATTAAAGCAGTGCAGGAAGTAGCTGCAAAAACATTACCACATGGTTATGATATTGATTGGGCTGCATTATCATATGATGAGACAAGACGTGGTAATGAAGCTATTTACATTTTCATCATTGTATTGGTGTTTGTGTATTTTGTTTTAGCGGCACAGTACGAAAGTTTCATCATTCCTCTCTCAGTTATTTTATCATTACCTGCCGGTGTGTTTGGTTCGTTCTTATTAATAAAAGGATTAGGCTTAGCAAATGACATTTATGCGCAGGTCGGGCTAGTAATGTTGGTTGGTTTGCTAGGTAAGAACGCGGTGTTGATCGTAGAGTTTGCCGTTCAAAAACAAAGGCAGGGCGCATCGGTAATTGATGCGGCCATTGAAGGTGCAAAGGTGCGTTTCCGTCCAATTTTAATGACGTCGTTTGCATTTATTGCAGGTTTAATTCCTTTGGTAATTTCACATGGCGCGGGTGCTATTGGTAACCGTACTATTGGTGCTTCTGCATTGGGTGGTATGTTTTTTGGAACCATTTTCGGTGTTATCATTGTTCCGGGCTTGTATTACATTTTTGGCTCGTTAGCTAAAGGCCGTAAGATGATCAAAAATGAAGATGACAGTTCGTTAACAGAAGAGTTAGTTCATCAAATTGATAATTTTTCATTAAAAGAAGATCATGAAGACAATGAGCAATAAACTAAAAATAAATTTATTGGTAGTAGCCCTTGTAGCATCAACAACGGCTTGTAAATTGCCGCAGGTAGGTCGCAGAACCGAGAGTAGAACTGTTCCTCCAAGCTACAGTGCTTCAAGAGATTCTCTTAATACAGCCAATACAAAATGGAACGATCTTTTTAAAGATCAAAACCTTAAAGCGCTTATTGATACTGCTTTAAAGAATAACCAGGAACTGAATATTGTAATGCAGGAGATCAATATTTCTAAAAACGAGATACGCGCACGGAAAGGTGCTTATTTGCCGGTTGCAGGAATTGTAGCAGGCGCAGGTGTTGAAAAATCAGGAAGGTATACACTGCCCGGTGCAGTGGAATCAAACAATGATATTGAACCTGGAAAAAAATTTCCTGAACCCCTACCCGATATGTTAATTGGCGCCAACATTTCGTGGGAAGTGGATATCTGGAAAAAATTGCGAAATTCAAAAAAAGCGGCTGTGTATAAATACCTTTCTACTGTTGAAGGTAAAAATTTCATGGTTACACAACTGGTTTCTGAAATAGCTAATTCTTATTATGAATTAATGGCATTAGATAACCAATTGGAGATATTAAAAAAGAATATCGAGGTTCAACAAAATGCTTTGGAAATTGTGAAGCTGGAAAAAGTTGCCGCTAAGGTTACGGAGCTTGCCGTGCGACGGTTTGAAGCTGAAGTACTAAAAAATCAAAGCCGCCAGTTTTATATCATGCAACAAATTACTGAGACGGAGAACAGGATAAATTTTTTGGTTGGAAGGTTTCCGCAAACTGTTGCACGAAATTCTGCAGGCTTTACTGATCTTGTAACGGATAGCATTCATGCAGGTATTCCTTCACAGTTATTATCTAACCGTACAGATATCAGACAAGCAGAACAATCATTGCTTGCAGCTAAACTGGATGTAAAAGCAGCGAAGGCAGAGTTTTACCCTTCTTTCAGAATTACTGCAGGTGCAGGCTTTCAGGCTTTTAATCCTGCTTATTTGTTAAAAGCACCTGAGTCGTTGATCTATTCATTAGCAGGAGAATTGATTGCGCCTTTAATTAACAGAAATGCTATTAAAGCAAATTATTATTCGGCTAATTCAAAACAAATACAAGCTGTTTATAATTACGAACGTACTGTATTAAGAGCGCATATTGAAGTGGTGAACCAACTCTCCAACATCGGCAACCTTAAAAAAAGTTACGATCTAAAAAATAAACAGGTGGAAGCGTTAACCGAATCCATAGAGATCTCAACCGGGCTTTTTAAAAATGCCAGGGCAGATTATATGGAAGTATTATTAACACAGCGCGACGCCATGGAATCGAAGTTTGACCTGATCGAAACAAAGAAACAACAGTTAAATGCCATGGTTAATATTTACCAGGCGTTAGGCGGTGGTTGGAAATAGTATTAAATAAGAACGCCGGATAATTAATTTTTATCCGGCGTTTTTTTTATTGTTTGCTTTCTGTCAAATGATTATTTTTATTAAGTAAAATTATCATGACTGTAACATCGCAAATAACAAAACACTTTAGAGAAATACATTTTGGCGGCAACTGGACCTGCTCTAACCTAAAAGATAATTTAAAAGGCATTACATGGCAGCAGGCTACAACCCAAGTGTATGCTTTAAACACCATTGCCACACTTACATATCATGTAAATTATTATGTAGATGCTGTTATAAAAGTGTTAGAAGGGAAAGCGCTTAATGCTAAAGATGAAAATAGTTTTTCGCATCCACCGATAAATTCGCAACAAGACTGGGATAACCTGGTAAACAAAGCTCTGAGCGACGCTGAAAAATTTGCAAACCTTCTTGAAAAACTACCTGATAATAAATTATGGGAAGATTTTACCGATAAAAAATATGGCATTTATTATCGAAATCTGCATGGTATAATTGAACACACACATTATCATTTAGGGCAAATTGCTATTATTAAAAAAATAATTTTACAAGGCGCTTCAAAGATCTGATCTTTAGCAAAGGCAACTAAAAGATATCACTGAAATACGTTTTTGTAAATCTGTGCCTAACTGAAAACAGTGATATTGCAGCCTTAAACTTACAAAGTTCTACGTTTTATCACTTATAATTTGCGGGCGCATTAAGCATAATCTATATTTGCCCGCATATCAAACATTTATTTAAAAAAATTTATTCATAAGCATTTATGAAAAAAGCCAATATTAGCGCACTTCTGCTGTTCCTTTCATTTATTTGTACTCAATTAAAAGCTCAGGATCTAATCTTAAAAACAAGTGGTGACACTATTCGTTGCAAAATAACAGAGATCGGTACCGAATCAATTTCTTATAAAAAAACAAGTATGCCAACGGGTCCCACCTTTACGGATAATAAAACTGAAATAGTTTTTATTAAAGTAGGTAAAGGTGAAATTCAAACATTTAACAAAACTGATATTTCAGAAAAAAGCATATCAACTTCCACCGTTGCAGGTAGTAGCAGTGTTACACAACAGGCAAATGACGGTAAAAATAAAATAGAGTTTTTGGACGGGCAATATTACATTAACAGACAAAAGGCCAGTTTTAAAGATGTGAACAGGTATCTTGCCAAATCAAATAACCCGGCAGTTGCAATTCCCCTAAAAGCAGCTAAAGGAACCGCCATGGCACAAAAAATAATTAAAATAACTTCAATACCCACTACTATTGGTGGCAGCTTTACCTCTCTTATAACTGCAGTAGATGCATATATGCTGGTGCAAAGAGGTAGAGTAAAAGGCAATGCCGGTGCGTTTGTAAAAATGGGCCTTAGTTTTGTTGGTACTGCTGCATTTCCTGTTACCGCAAAAATATTGAAAAAGAAAAAAGAAAAAATGTACAACCGTATAATTGACGCGTACAATCTTGCAAATTAATGATACTATGAAAAAATTATTATTCCTTATTCTTTCTGTTTTTTGTTTGTATTCGTGCATTAAGAAAAAAGCACTAAAGTACGATCCTGATCTTGTAGGCACCTGGGTATCTTCTACCAGCGACAGTACCTTTTATTGGTTAATTGTTAAGCCTGATGGCAATGCCGATTACCGCAGGTATAAAAGTACGAGCAACGATGATCGCTATGCAGGTTTAGTAAGGTACAGCGTGTTTGAATTAAAGATGTGGGTGGGTGATGTTAAATTTAAAGTAAAAGAATGGCTCACTGCAGATATGAAAGGCGTTAACGAAGTAACAGCAAAAGAATACGAAACATTAACAACCCATAAATACAAGGTTGACAGGCGCATGGTTCTTAGAAGCACTCTTGCACGTGGCGCAGAATTAATTACCCTTTACAGGATAGAATAATATCTCAAAATTATCTCTTAGCTTTGCATAATCACTGCAAAATTTACAGAAAGATGCAAAAGCAATATTTAACCGAACGTCTTACATTAAGCGAATTAACACTTAACGATACTGAGTTTATTATTGAACTCGTAAATACGGAAGGCTGGTTAAAATTTATTGGTAACAGAAATATTAAAACACAAGAAGATGCGGTTAAGTACATTCAAATGCTGCTGGATGATCCGGGTATTGTGTATTGGGTTGTAAAACCAAAAGAACAAAATATTCCCATTGGCGTAGTAACATTTATTAATCGTAAACATTTACCACATCCCGATCTTGGTTTTGCATTTTTACCACAACATTCAGGAAAGGGTTTTGCTTATGAAGCAGCGAAAATAGTTTTAGATGATATCATCACCGAATATACAACCCTGCTCGCTTCTACACTTGATGGAAACATAAGCTCTATGAAACTTCTTGAAAAATTAGGTTTTATGCCTTTAAAAGAAGAAATGGAAGGCGATGTTAAAGTATTTTATTATAAAATCACTCTAGATAAAGTAACGATTGATACTGTCATTAAAACTTTTTTCAGTATTTTTAATAATAATAATAATAATAAGAAGGATCAACCTGACTGGAATGTAATAAATAAAGTTTGTATACCTGAAACAATGGTCATTAAAAAGAATGGCACTGAGCACATCATTTACAATTTAAATTCATTTGTTGATCCAAGAAAAAAAATATTGAGTGACGGAACATTAATAGATTTTGAAGAATACGAAATAAATTCAGAAACAAAAATAGTTGGCAATATAGCGCAACGCCATTCGCGCTATCAAAAAACAGGCACTTTAAACGGAAAACAATTTAAGGAATTCGGCACTAAATTTTTTCAGTTCATCAAAATAAATAATGAATGGAAGATCAGCTCTATTGTTTGGGAAGATGAAAATATTTAAGCGCAAATTTTTAACCACAAAGTTCACAAAGTTTTTATACTAAGTTCACTATTTTTTTGTGTGCTTTGTGCTTTCTTGGTGTTCTTAGTGGTTAATTAATTACTTCCGCTTCAACATATATTCAAATACTGTTTTATTCCCTACCCTATCTTCCACTTCTAATCTAAATGGCAGGTTTCCGGGAGGTGTATCTGCATCAAAATAATAAGTAATAAGGTCTGCTTTTGCATCGTATTCACCAATTACCCATTTATTGTTTAAAAATAAATTGTACTTGTAAATACCACTTAAATTATCGGTCATAACAAATGAGAAAGAATCCCACTTTTTGATCTTTGCTATTTGCGAAGTTGTTTGTTTTGTTTTTACTTTAGGCGCAATTGTATCCATATCTATTAAGAACCAGCCAAAATTACGCACAGAATAAAAAACAGAATCTTTATTATTGATCGGATTAAAAACAGACGAACCACTTTTTAAAACCAGTTTTGTTTTATAAGGCAATAGTTTTTGAGGCACCTCAAACCCAACAATAGAGGTTGACTTTAAATTAGCTTCGCTTGGCAAAATAATAAGTTTGCCAGTTGTTTCAATTGTGTTTTCAAAGATCAATCCGGTTGAATAAGCCAATGTATTGGCAGGAATATAGATCTGTAATTTGTTTTTACTGATCATAAAATCTTTGGTACAGGTAACCTGCACATCGCTGTTAATGGAAGGTTTTGAATAGTAATTGAACTTCCGTGTTTTAACAGAGAATTTAACCGCGCGCTCATTACCGTATTCATCAAACACTACTAATTTAATGGTATGGAAATTTGTATCCAATAAAAAGATCCTTCCTTTATTAAACACATTATCGTAAAAGTCTTTTGGATATAAGGTTGGCTGAAAACATTTTTGAAATCTTATTTTTTCGGTCTTACTTTTTTCAACCAATTCGCTGAATTCGTTTACAAATCGGGCATCATCAAAACTTATTGTATTCATGGCATGAGAATAAATAAGCTTACCGTCAAAAAATAAATTAGCGCTGTACACATTATTTGGGTTGCCTTTTGGTACACATTGATCAAAAGCAGTAAAAGCAAAGCCTAAAATCGAATTCTTTAAAATGACAGAATCTTTAATAATAACCAAACTATCGTTCTTTAATTTTTTTACCGGCCATGAATTTAAAAATTTAGGCGAACAGGTATCGGCCAAATTATAAAAAGCAACATGCTGTATGGTTGGTAATACTGTATCTGTAATTTCAAAATGTTGCAAAGGGTTTAATGGCATTTCTGTTTTTTCATCACGGATCTCAAAATGCAAATGCGGACCGGTTGAATTACCTGTGTTGCCTGACAAAGCAATAAGTTCGCCTTTTTTCACTTTTACACTTTTGTTCTTTGGAAAGATCTCTACCTCATAACTTTGTTTGGCATATTGTTCTTTTTTTATGAGATCGGATAAAGCGGGATTAAGCGAATTTAAATGGCAATACACACTTACTTTACCATTAGCATGAGTGATATAGATATTTTTACCGTAGCCTCCTGAGCTAATTTTTACACGCGAAACATAACCATCTTCAATAGCATAAACCGGTAAATTCATTAAACCATTAGTTGAAAAATCGATACCCGAGTGGAAATGATTGGGACGAATTTCACCATAATTACCGGTGATAACATGCGGAGAATCAATAGGCCAACGATAGCTGTTTTGTGAAAATAAAAAAAATGAACCGAAAAAAAACAGCACTAAAATTTTAAACTTCATGAATTAAGTCCTCCTCACTTGTTAAATTAAAAAGGCAAAAGAAAAATACAAAGAATAAAACTCCCGCGGCAGTTTGCAGCATACTTTCCACTAAAAAATTAAGTATAATCACTAAAGAAAATAACATTAGTAAAAAGTGTTTTTTTAAAATTCCTTTTATCATATAGCCAAAAGTTAAGGCAACCAACATAAGAAAACCAATAATACCAAGCCCTATAAAGGTTTGAAAATATTGATTGTGCGCATTAAAATTATGAGAAAGGGCTCCCGTTAAACCATTATCGGCATATGCCTTATATAAAGCATCATTGGCATCGCCTACAGTTGTTCCGAGCCAGGGGTTATTTTTAATTATTTGAATACATTGTTCCCATATTAATATACGCACAGTAGTGCTTTCTGAAGAGGTTTTATCAAGCGTTGACGCAGAAACAGTTGCAAGTGATGAGAGACGTTCAAACGCGCTCGGAAACACCTTATAAGCCACAATACCTAATGCAATTACAGAAACAAACAATATGGCTACTTTTTTAATATTTAAAAACTTTCTGAATTTGTAAAGAAGGATCAAAGGCATTGAAATAAAAAAACTGATCAATCCAAGTTTTGATGAGCATAAAAAAATAGTAACAATAAAAGTAATCACGAAAAAATAAGAAGTGTAAGTCACATTTTTTTGTGTTTTAAACCAGGCCGGATAAAGTAAAATTATAATGGCAATAGCCAAAATAAGATACATGGCAAAGTATGAGGCATGAATAAAAACAGAAAATTGTGTGTAAAAAAAGTATTCAGGATGGCCGGTAAGCGCATAGTAAGCAGACCTTAATATAAGAATCATACTCGCAAAAAAGCAACCCGAAATAAAAGATACCAAACAACGTTCAATAATTTGCAAGGGCCATTTAAAACAAAAAAAGAGATAAGGAAATACCAAAAAACTCAGTTTAATTTCCACATTAAAATTTGCTTCAGTTTTATTGGTAGAAAATAAAGCACTTATAAATGTAAAAAAAAAGAAAGCCAGCAACCACCAAAGGTTTTTATTTTTAAAACCGTTTTTAAATTGTGCTTTATCAATATTAAAAAAAGAAGTGATGGTCCAAAGAACCACTAAACCTGATAACACAAGCGAACCAAAAGGCAAACAAAAGCAAAACAATGCCGGAAAAAAATAAAATAAGCGTTGTTTTAAGTTCAGGTTCATTAAAAATAGTTTTTTGCTTTACTAATATAAATATTCCATTAACAGTTACGATAAAAAATTACCAACAGACCTGGTAATTACAATTCTTTTAAGCGTTCAAAAAAATGTTTTGCAATGATCTCGCGGTTAAAAAATTCATTTACAAAACGCCTTCCATTTTTTCCAAATTGAGTGGCAATGGCTTTATTTTCACTTAAATTTAAGATCGCTTTAGTTAAACTATCTGCATTTTCCGGTTCAAAATAAATGCCTGCATTTCCTTTATCGATGAATAGGTGTCTGGCTTCACCATCAACACCTAATAAAATTGGCACTTCCATGGCCAGGTTCTCAAATATCTTAGATGGAATTGCGCCAAGAAAAAGATCTAATTTTCTTAAAGGAATAATAGCTGCATCAATACTTTTTAAAACGGAAGGCATTTCTTTTTTGGAAATAGCATCCATAAAAAAAACATTTTGCAAGTTAAGTTCTGTCTTAAGCTTTATTAATTTTTCTTTTTCGGGGCCGCTGCCAATAAATACAAACTTAATGTTTGGTTTATCTTTAAATCTTTTTGCAGAATATAATATGATCTCTAAACCCTGAGCTATTCCAATAATACCGGCATACATTAAAATAACATCTTCTTTAGAAAAATTATTTTTTTCTCGCCAGTTTGCAGCATCTATCTTTGAAGGATTATAATAATTAAGATCTACCCCATTTGGTAACCAGTAAGTTTTTACAGAAGGAAAACGAGTATTTATACTTTCGCAAATACCTTGTGTTTGCCCTGTAACCAATACTGATCGCTTATACAATTTTGCTTCTAAATTATAAGCAAGCTTCAATAGCATCTTATTATTAACCACACCCAGCTTCTCTGCACTTTCGGGCCAAAGATCGCTCACGTTAAAAATTAATTTTGCTTTTTTTTGGCGGGCCAAACGCATAGCACTATAACCTAAGAATAAAGGTGGCGATTCGCAGAGCAAAAAATCAAAGTTGCCCAATTTAGCTTTACCTGTTTTTGCGCTTGAAATAACAAACGAAAAATAATTGCGCAAGCGGTTAATGATAGATTTACTTTTTGAAACATAAATAGAAGAGCGGTGAACTTTTAATCCATCCATTTCTTCATATACATATTTTTTACCCTCATAAGCTTTGTAAATTTCCATTTGAGGATAATTAGGCATAGCGGTAAGAACAGTTATATCTACGCCTACTTTTTGCAAACGCACCGCCAACTCAAACAACCTGTTTTGAGGAGCTCCTACTTCGGGAGGAAAATATTGTGTTAGTA
Source organism: Bacteroidota bacterium (assembly GCA_032229505.1). Taxonomy (GTDB): domain Bacteria; phylum Bacteroidota; class Bacteroidia; order B-17B0; family Aurantibacillaceae; genus Aurantibacillus. Next base: position 34,227 of record JAVTWD010000089.1, on the reverse strand, counting down.
TTAAAAGTTTCAAATCAGTTCTTTAATGCATCGTAAAAAGCCTTGTGTATCTTTCCCCGTATTCCCAACTTTGCCAATTTATTAGGATCAACATCCGGGTAAACCCGGTTGCTTAAAAAAACATAAACCAAACCGTTCTTTGGATCGGCCCAGGTAAAAGTGCCTGTAAAGCCACTGTGACCATAACTTTCAGGGCTACATTCCGATGTTACAGGGCTATCTTTTTTATTATCAGGTTCAGGTTTCTCAAAACAAAGTCCACGACGATTTTCCGGGCAAAAATGGCAACTTGTAAAATCCCTTACAACAGCAGTGTCCAAAATCCTTACACCGTTTAATTCGCCTTTATTTAAATACATTTGCATTAATTTGGCAAGCTCCAAAGCGTTACCAAATAAACCGGCGTGGCCTGCAACGCCCCCTTCTAAAGCGGCACCGGGGTCATGCACAAAACCCTGCAAAATTTGTTTTCTGAATTTTGAATCGTTTTCGGTTGGCGCAATTTGTGAAACAGAATATTTTTTGAGCGGTTGATAGGTAAGTACAATTCCCATTTTAAAATACATATCGCTTACATATTCATCCAGCTTTTTTTGTGTAATGTTTTCAATTATTCTTTGCATAAAGTAATAGCCAAGATCGCTGTACAGGTATTTTCCGGGATTTTCGATCTTTGAATTGATAATGCGTTTGTAGATAGAATCATTAAAACCTTTTACAACATATAAATTCTTTGCAACACGCGTAGGAAATTTATCGGTTGCTTTTTTATTGTAAAAGCCGGGTTTGTATTCATCGTTCTTTTTAAGTGTTCTTAAATAAAAAGGGATCCATGCCTGTAGTCCTGCCTGGTGCGTAAGCACATCTTCAATAATTAAGTTTTCTTTATCGGTACCAACTAATTCGGGCAAATAAAAACCAAGCGTTTTTTTATAATCAAATAAGCCGTCTGTTTTTAATTTCATTAAAGCCAGTGCAGAGGCTGAGATCTTTGTAACACTTGCAAGGTCATAAATAGTACCATCATCTACCGGTTTTGAATCGGGAGCATAGGTGAAATTACCGAATGATTTTTGATAGATCAGCTCGCCGTCTTTAAAAGCAACGATCTGGCAGCCGGGGTAAGCTTTTTCTTCAATGCCATAAAGCGCGATACTATCTACCGCTCCAAACTTTTTTTTTTTAAAGTTCTCTTTAATAGATTTTTGTTTGGGAAGAAAAGAGGGTTCTAAAGTTAAACCTGTTTCAGCTTTAAACATGTTGGTGCTTACCGGTAATTTGCCATTTACTTTTCCAAAACCTAAAATAGCATTTGCACTTGCTTTTAAAATAGTTGGCATATACTCGTAACCTAAAATAACCGACTTATAATTTTGAATAGAAGTTATTTTATTTAAGATGTATGGATTGGTAAGCAAAACCAAAACACTTGGTTTTAAAACAGCTATAGAATCCATTAATTTTAAAGTCTGGTTACCTACTCCATAATTATTCTCTGCTTTTAAAGTGGCTTTATTAATTTGTAAAATAACAACATCGGCTCTTTTTATTTTCTCAAAAAGTGTTGCAACAACAGCAGGCTTTGCTTCATGCGATAAACCAATATGCTCAACATAAGCGTAATTTTTTACAGTTGTGTATAAAGAATTTTCTTCTTCAACACCAAAAGATACCTCAACAATTTTAAGGCTGTCTAATTTTTTTAATGGTAAAAAATCATTATCATTTTTTAATAAAGTAATTGACGCTTCGGCCAATTTGTAATTTAATTCTTCTCCTGCTTTGGTATTTAATTCTTTATATAAATTACGTGTAACAACTTCGGGTTTTACATTTAGTCCGCACCAGTATTTTGCCATTAATATTTTTTTGCAGCGCTCATCGATTTCTTCACGGTCAATTTTTCCGTCTGTAATAGCTTTATTAATTTCGGCAATTGCTTTTGGCACATCTTCGCTAAACAACAAAACATCATTACCTGCTAAAAGTGCTTTCACATCTACAATTCCGGGGCCATAGAATTTAGAAACACCTTTCATATTTAACGCATCGGTAAATATCAAACCTTTAAAGCCCATTTTATTTTTTAAGAGATCATTTACCACATTTGGTGATAAGGTGGACGCTAAATTTTTTGTAGTATCTAAACTTGGAATATTTAAATGTGCTACCATGATACTTGCAAGGCCTCTATCGAACAAATACTGAAACGGATATAACTCTAAAGAATCTAATCTTTCTTTTGAATGTGCAATGTATGGCAGTGTTTTGTGTGAATCGCTATCTGTATCTCCATGTCCCGGAAAATGTTTCCCGTTAGCCATTACTTTTTCATCCTGCATACCTTGCATATACATATATGCTTTTTGCGCTACTTTGTATTTGTTTTCGCCAAAGCTACGCATACCAATTACAGGATTAAGCGGATTATTATTTACATCGGCAACAGGTGCAAAATTTACGTGCAAACCAATGCGTTTGCATTCTCTTGCAATTTGTTTTCCCATTAAATAAATAAGCGAATCGTTTTGAATAGCACCTAATGTCATTTGTTTAGGATAACGGATTGTACTATCTAAACGCATAGCTAAACCCCATTCACCATCAATACTGTAAAGTAAAGGTGTTTTTGCAACGCTCTGATAATAGTTTGCCAGTTTCCCCTGACGAACAGGTCCGCCCTGCATCCAGATCAAGCCACCAATATTGTAATTTACTACAAGGTCTTTAATTTCTTTTGCATGTTTAAGATCTTTATTGCTATAAGCCGCCACCATAAAAAGTTGGGCCAATCGTTGATCGGGAGTTAAGGAATTAAAAACAGAATCGACCCATTTATTCTGTGGTGTTAAAAAATCAGGGTCTTTTTTTATTTTGTTTGGTTCCTGGAATGAAAATGCAGCAAATAGTATAAAAGAAAGGAGCGATATAAAGATCTTATTCATCCCCCTAAATTAGGCTTAATAAAAAAAGCACATTAGGTATGCTAAAGAATGTTTTTAACAGTCAGTTTTTGATTTTGCTAAAAGAAAAAGGTGTAGGAACACAAACCTACACCTTTACACAAACATAGAAAATTATAAATACTACCTGTTTAAAGTTACATGGCCGGTTTTGTTAACCCTTTTACCATCTAAACCTTTATACGTTATTTTATAGATATAAACTGCATATTCGCTAGGCTGGCCTTTAAATGTACCATTCCAGCCTTTTGTTAATTCTCCTGAAGAGAATAATTTTTCACCCCAACGGTCAAATATTTCCATTGTAAAATCGGTGATATTGTAACCAAATGCTAAGAACTCATCATTAATACCATCGCCATTTGGCGTAAAGGCATTTGGAACATAAATACTAAACTCTTTTGTTACTTCAACACACATTTCATCTTTTGCCTTGCAACCAAATTCATTTACAGTTTCAATTACATAACAACCGCTGTTATTAGGAAAGATCTGACTATTTGGACAATCACGACAAGATATCTCTTCGCCGGCAATCCAGGTCATTGTACCTGTTCCGGTAGCACTTAAGAATTTAGCTTCTTCGAAATTATAAGAACTGTCGCGACCTGCTGTTACAACCGGATTAGGATTTACCTGTACAAATACTGTAGTAAATGAACCGCATGATCCTTGGTATGAAACATCTACAGTATATTCTGTAGAAACAGAAGGACTTGCAACTACACCACTACCTGTACCAACATTTAAACCAACAGTTGGCGTCCATGCAAATGTATTACCACCGCTTGCAGTTAGCATGGTTTTATCGCCCTGGCAAATAGCTACGTTTGGTGAAATTTTAGGTTCTGCCAAAGGAACAATAATTACCGAGTAACTCATTTTTTGAGTACAAATAACAGTACCACTTTGATTGTAACCAACCACAGTATAATTTGTAGTAGTAAGTGGTGAAGCAATAATGTTTGAAGAGGTTGTAGAAGATAATCCAATAGAAGGTGTCCATGTAAAATTAGATGCGCCTGTTACTGAAATTGGCACTGATGTTCCGTAACAGATCTGAGCTCCGGGAGCGCTTAGCACGAGTGCTGGCGCAGGAATTACTTCAACAAAAACACTGGCAGAAGCTGTACAAATGCCGTTAAATCCTGTAACAGTATAACTGGTGCTGCTTGCAGGCGATGCCTCAACGAGCGAACCGGATCCTGAGTTTAAACCTGTTAAAGGGGCCCAGTTATAACCACTTGCACCGTTTGCATTTATGTTTGTTTTTTCGCCACTACAAATAATAGGCTGCGAAACGCTGGTAATCAAGTTAGGAACTACAATTACAGACACCTGGTAAACCGCAGAGGATGTGCAGGATGCTTGGGATCCAACTATGGTATAAGTTGTGTTTACACCCGGACTGGCATTTACATTAGCCCCTGTTGTAGCGCTTAAAGCTGTATTTGGGGACCAGCTATAAGTGGTTGCGCCATTTGCAGTTAAATTAATATTTCCACCAACACAAATTGTATTGGTTAAAGGATTTACAGTTATTGTAGGGTTTGGCACTACAGTTAATGTAGAACCCATAGTTTGACTGTTACAACCTAAGCTTGAACCAATAACGCCATAAGCCGTCGTTACATTTGGATTAGCAATAACAGTTGCCGCACTTGTTGAATTTAACCCTGTTGATGGTGACCAGTTATAACTTGTTGCACCATTGGCAACTAAACTGGTTCCTAAACCCTGGCAAACACTGGAACTTGTTACAGATATTATTGGGTTAGCAATGATTGGCATGCTAAATGAAGTTGTGTTTGAACACGGACCGTTTACACCAACCAATGTAACAGAGCCGGTTGTAAAGCCTGCAACAGGTGTAAATGAAATAACCGGAACATTTGTTGAACCTGCTGTATTGCTTAATCCTGAAATACCGGTCCACGTATAATTAGCTGCGCCATTGGCAGTTAAGCTAACTGAGTTTAACGATCCGTTAAAGTTAAACGAGCACATGGTATTTGTTGAAGGCGCGATTGTAAGCGTTGGTGTTTGCGATACTAAAACACTTGCCGAACCTGCACAAATATTAACTGTATTGCTAATGTGAACTGAATACACCCCTGTTGCGTTTACTGTAATTGTAGGAGTTGTTGTAGAACCAACAATTCCGGGGCCTGTCCACTGAATATTATTTGTAGCCGAATTTGGCGCCACCGAAATTTGTGTAGGGCCGTTGATACAGGTTGGGGCCGTGATAGTTGGAGTGATAGCAGCTAAACCCGGAACAACCAAAACTGTGTCTGGTGAATTACCAACACTTGGAATACAACCATCAAAACCAGCATAACATGCAGGATAAACATTATGACAAGTATATAACTGACCACCAACAGGAGGAGTAACAGTTAATGTAGGGCCGGTACCAAGCGGCGTTGGATTACCAACTGCAAACCACGTTAATGTTGGAATTACCGGTGCACCTGAAGGTGACCAACGATATGAGTTATTTGAAGTTGTCCACTGAGTTGAATTTCTTCCCGGAACAGTAACACCAATTGTTCCTGCTGCGTTATGAATACCTTGTACTGCTGTACCACCAGACCATGATACACAATTGTTTTTTGTTGTGATATGATTTTCGATAAGATTTGTTCCTTCGTAAATAACGATCTGGAAAGTTCCTAAAGTAGAAGTACAAGAATACATTGGAATGTTTGAGTAACTTACTACTAACCGTCTGCAGGGTGCCGTACCTTGTGTCTGATAACGGATGTAGTTACCGGCACCAATTCCAGGATGCCAATCTTGCCATGGGCCCATGATACAATTTTTTGGTACACTACCATTTGTTGTAGGAATTGCAACTGAAGCGAAAGTTACCGGCTGTCCGGCAGTAAACGAGATCCAACCGTTAGAACCAATATAGAACTGAGTATAAGTATTACCAAAAAAACAAAATGTAAAACCAATTGGTAAAGCGCCGGATTGAGAGTCATCAGTAAGGTTAACGAAAGTACCGGTGTTTGTATATGGTGCAAATGGAATATTTGTAACGCTGTAACTTGTAGTTTGATTTGCTGTAATAGTTGATGGATTACATGTTGTAAGGTTTGCTGTTAGTACAGTTTGTGTAATACCACAAGGTAAATTCTGGTCAGGCCCTAAACTAGGGCAATTGTTTTGAGAATTTACCGCTAAAGCACCAAATAAGGTAATAAGTGCAAGAGCTATTCTTTTTGTAAGTTTCATTAATTATAATTTATATAGCAAAGGTAAAGCTAATTTCAAGGCCTTCTTTCACAAAAATTTAAAACAGAGTCTTTATTTAGTAAAACCCTTGGTCTGGTGAGTGAAGCAAGCTGTTAAAATCTTTGTTTATAAATGGTTTTAGATAGGCTTGTTTTTTGTTAAAAAACACACAAAAAGGAGGGCTAAAATTTAGCCCTTTTCTAGATGATTGAACGCTCATTTATTTAAAGTTACATGGCCGGTTTTATTTATTTTTTTGCCATCTAAACCTTTATATGTGATCTTATAAACATACACAGCTACTTCGCAAAGGGCGCCTTTATAAGTACCTTTCCAGCCGCTTGTTAATTCTTTAGACGAGAATAATTTTTCGCCCCAACGATCAAAAATCTCCATCGAAAAATCAGTAATATTATATCCTGAAGCAAGGAATTCATCATTTAATCCATCGCCATTTGGCGTAAAAGCATTTGGAATGTATATACCGAAATCTTTAGTTACTTCAATACACATCTCATCTTTGGCCTTGCAACCAAAATCATTTACGGTTTCAATTGTATAACAGCTGTTATGTTGTGGGAAAACCTGGCTATTAGGGCAAACGCGGCATGAGATCTCTTCTCCGTCTGTCCAGGTCATAGTACCCGTACCAGTAGCTGTTAAGAACATCGGCTGGTCTAAATTAATAGTTGTATCGCGGCCTGCAGTAACCGATGGAACAGGATTTACCTTTACAAAAACTGTATTATAACCATTACAATTACCATAGTGAGAAACATCCACAGTATACTCAGTTGACACATTTGGGCTTGCCACTACTCCACCACCGGTTCCAATATTTAAACCTGTTGTAGGTGTCCATACAATAGTATTTCCTCCACCCGCAGTTAATGTGGTTTTATCTCCATTACAAATAGCAACACTTGGTGACACCTGTGCTTCTGCCATTGGTACTACGATAACCGAATAACTCATTTTTTGAGTACAAACAACTGTACCGCTTTGATTATAGCCCACTACCGTATAATTAGTATTTGATAAAGGTGTAGCTACCACAAATGATCCTGTTGTAGTGGATAGCGCTGTTGAAGGCATCCAGGTGTAATTAGATGCACCTGTAACAGTAATAGCTGCCGATTTACCTTCGCAGATCTGTTCTCCCGGAGAACTTAAAACAATTGCTGGAGATGGTACAATTTCAATAAAAACACTTGCGGAAGCGGTACAAACACCATTAAAACCAGTAATAGTATAAGTAGTGCTTGTTCCCGGAGAAGCCTGTACAAATGAACCTGTACTTGTATTCAATCCTGTTGCAGGAGACCATACGTAACTGTTGGCGCCATTCACATTAATGTTTGTTTTTTCTCCACTGCAAATAACAGGTTGAGAAACGTTGGTCAATAAATTTGGTAATACAATAACCGAAACCTGCACCACTGCAGAACTTGTACAACTGTTTAAAGAAACAAGCACTGTATAATTTTGCGTTGCACCTGGGCCGGCAATAACATTAGCGGCCGTTGTAGTATTTAAACCGGTACCCGGCGACCAGTTAAATGTATTGGCATTGCTGTTAGCAGTTAAACCTATTGATCCGCCAAAACAAATAGTTGGTGTAGCAGGTGAAATATTAACCGTTGGAATTGGCATTACCGTTAAAGTAACTGTTTGTGTGGCACTATTACAGCCTACACTTGATCCCATAACAGAGTAAATAGTTGTAAGGGTTGGATTTGCAATAACAGAAGACCCTGCTGTTGTATTTAAACCTGTTGGTGGAGACCATACATAAGATGCGGCGCCGTTAGCATTAAAAGTAAAACTACCACCCTCGCAAACGCTTGCAGTTGCAGGCGTTGCAGCTATTACCGGATTCGGTAAAATTGAGAAGTTAGAGTTTATTGTGGCCGAACAAACGCCGTTTGAACCTATTAATGTATTAGATGCAACAACAGCATTTGTTGAAAATGGTGCAACAGGAGTTAACACCATTGGCGCTAATGTTGATGAGCTTGCTGAATAACCGGGGCCGGTTAATAATGTATAATTCATGGCACCTGATGGCGTTAAAGTTATTGTATTAGGCGAGTTGTTTGTGTTTTGAGCGCAAACTGTTAAACTACTATAAGCAATATTTAAGGTAGGGCTTGCTAAAACGTTAACAGTAGCACTTCCTGCGCAGGCACTACTAGCGCTGCTTATGTTAACAGAATAAATACCAGCTGAATTAATGTTGATGGTTGCAGTTCCTTGTCCGGATGTAATACCCGGCCCTGTCCATACAATCGTATTTGTTGTAGTGTTGTTTGGCATTACACTTAACACGCCACTACCCGACATGCAAGTTGGGGCTGTAATGGTTGGATTAAGAATAGATGGTTGACCAACAACTGTATAAGAATTATTAAGTGAATAAGAGGGACAACTTCCTGTACAGGTTGTATAACTATAAACACCCGGTTGATTTACGGTAATTGTTGGAGTAAATTGACCAGCAATAATACCGGGGCCAGACCATGTATAAGTACATACATTTAAAGTAGATGCCGGTGGAACGTTTTGCATGCCAACTGCACCATTTGGATTAATTTGTGCAACCAATTGTACGGAAGGAAGTGTACAAGTTAAAGTACCACCCTGTGGCGCTAAAATAGTACTGGTTGGCACTGGTAAAGCACAGCTGGCCCAATCGCCACCACTTTGTAAAGTAACGTTTGTGAATGTAATAGTTGAGTTACCGGGAATAATATTACCTGCATGAGCGCCTGAATTTGTATAATAAACCGTATTACCAACAATAGCAAAACCGCCGCCCGCTGATGTTACAGGAGCATTCACTAAATTGTAACTGCACAATAATACACCTAAAGAATTATATACCTGTAAGCTTTGGGGTGTTGTTGTTTTTAAAATGTACCAGTTATCATTAAAATCAGCAACAAGATCATATGGGCCACCACCACCAAATGTTCCGATAGTTACTAATAAGGTAGCTGCACCTGCACCTGTGTATTTATAAACCTGGCCGCTTGCTCCAACTAAGTTATAAATTGCGCCACCGCCACCACCAATGTTAACGGCTGCCCCGTTTGATGTACTATGGCCGGTGTTTGACCATGTACCGGTGTTATTGTAATACCAAAAAGTACCACCTGAGGTAGTCCACCAGGTTGGGTTTGGGGCTGGAAAACCAAATGCCGGGCCTACAGCTAAACCGCCAGAACCGGCTGGCATGTTGTTTAAAACCATTGTAGCCGCTGGCCCTAAAGGGTTAACGGATTGTTGCTGAATTTGAGGAGAATTATGAATAAATATGGAGGTGCTTGGACAATTTGGCGCCTGAGAAAATGCAAAATTTCCAAACAAAAATAACGCGATTAAAACAAAGAGAGGTTTTTTCATTGCAAGAATTTTATTAAAGTTAACTCTATTTAAACCGGAAAGTTTTAATATAATTTAAACCTGCAGATTTATTTATTGAAAGCAACTATTTAGTGAGTAAACTGTATTGTTTAAATCTTTCTGAAAAGCAAGCATGAAACAACAAAAAAAGTTTATCAATTTTACACGATGGACCATTATTACCTCGACGAACTTAATCCTGCCCAACGCGCCGCAACCATAGCTACAGAAGGCCCCGTGATGATCATTGCCGGTGCGGGCTCTGGAAAAACAAGGGTTTTAACATATCGCATTGCCCATTTAATGGAAAAAGGCGTAGATTCTTTTAACATTTTGGCACTTACATTTACTAATAAAGCAGCGCGTGAAATGAAAGCGCGTATTGCAAAAATTGTTGGCGAAAAAGAAGCAAAAAATCTTTGGATGGGAACCTTTCACAGCATCTTTGCAAAAATATTACGTATTGAAGCAGAAAAAATAGGTTACCCAAATAACTTTACCATTTACGATACAGATGATAGTAAAAGTGTGATCAAGGAAATTTTAAAACAAATGAACCTTGATGATAAAGTTTATAAACCATCTATGGTATTGAACAGGATAAGCGATGCGAAAAATAAATTAATTTCCGCGGCTGCTTATTTAAATAATCCTATTACACAGGCAGAAGATCAGGCAAGCCGAAAACCCATGCTGGGACAGGTTTACCTTAATTATCAAAAAAGAAATTTTAAGGCAGGCGCAATGGATTTTGATGATCTTTTGTATCAAACCAATGTATTGTTGCGCGATTTTCCTGCGGTGCTGGATAAATATCAAAATAAATTTAAATACATACTGGTAGATGAGTACCAGGATACCAATTTTTCGCAATATGTAATTATTAAGCAACTGGCTGCAAAGTTTGAGAACATAAGCGTTGTAGGTGATGATGCGCAGAGTATTTATGCTTTTCGCGGGGCTAATATTCAAAACATTTTAAATTTCGAAAAAGATTATCCCGATCTTAAAACTTTTAAGCTCGAACAAAATTACCGTAGTACAAAAACAATTGTTGGCGCGGCCAATCATATCATTGCCAATAATAAAGAACAATTTAAAAAAAATGTTTTTACAGATAATGAAGACGGCACCAAAATAAAAATAATAAAAGCAGGTACAGATAATGAAGAAGGACAAAAAATAGTTACTTCTTTATTTGAAACGCGCATGAATGAAAAAGCGATGAATAGCGATTTTGCTATTCTTTATCGTACCAATGCGCAATCACGTGCCTTTGAGGAAGCTTTAAGAAGATTAAATGTGCCTTATAAAATTTATGGAGGTATAAGTTTTTACCAACGTAAAGAAATTAAAGATACGCTCGCTTATTATCGTTTGACCATAAATAATAACGATGATGAAAGCTTAAAACGCGTTATTAATTATCCGGCACGTGGCATAGGGCAAAGCACTATTGATAAGATAAGTGTTGCCGCTGCCGAGCATGATATAAGCATGTGGACAGTGATAAGCAATTTAAAGGATTTTAATGCAGGTATGGGCATTAATGCCGGAATTGCCGGTAAAATAAACGATTTTGTAGCACAAATAAAATCATACAGTTTATTATTACCGTATAGAGATGCGTTTGAATTAGGAAATCAAATTGCAGTTAACAGTGGTATCATTAAAGAATTATATACTGATAAAACCCCCGAAGGAGTTAGCCGTTACGAGAACATACAGGAATTATTAAATGGTATAAAAGATTTTGTTGAACAACCGCGTACACCGCAGGAAGATGAGTTGAACGAAGTTATAAAAGCATCTTTGCAAAAAGACGAAACAAATTTATTTGCAGAAGCATCAGACAATGCTGTAAAAACACTGGATGAATTTATGCAGGAAATTACACTGATGACAGATAAAGATACGGATAAAGAAGATGAGAAGAATGCTGATAAAGTAACAATGATGACCATACATGCGGCTAAGGGATTAGAATTTAAATATGTTTATGTTGTTGGTTTAGAAGAGAATTTATTTCCATCACAATTATCTTTAAATAGCAGAAGTGACCTGGAGGAAGAACGCCGTTTATTTTATGTGGCTATTACACGCGCCGAAAAGCAGGCTACACTTAGCTATGCAACCATGCGATATCGTTACGGCAATGTTTTGTATTGCGAACCAAGTCGATTTATTGATGAAATAGACAGTAAATATTTAGATTATCCCGAAGAGGAAACCATTAATCCATTTGGAGATAAGACCTTTGATAAATTCAGAAGTGATTATAGTGATGGTACCAAAAAAGAAATTGGCTTTGGAAAAAATAAAAATTTCAATTCAGCTTCTAAACAAGGATCTACATTAAATTTCAATCCTCCGGCAAAAAAAACAATAAGTATTAATGCAAAATTTGGGAGCTCTACTTCTAGTCCTGTAAATCTTGAATTAAACCGCTCATTACAGCAAGGCGATCTGGTGATGCATGAAAAATTTGGCAAAGGCCAGGTGGTTCTTTTAGAAGGAGTATGGCCTGAAACAAAGGCTACCATTCAATTTGAGAAAGAAGGTTCAAAAAATTTACTTTTAAAATTTGCGCGTTTAAGCAAAGCGTAAATTTTTTAAGCTTAAGCATTGTAAATTAAAGAGGTGTTTTTAACATTTCTGCAACAAGTTTGCCCGTACTAAAAAAATCTAAATATTTAGAAACCTAATGAGTTAAAAGTGTTTTTGACTGAGTAAAAAAATTTGTGATACAATCGCTTTTTCATAAATTTATCGAACTAAATAAAAAATCACATGATCAAAAAATTACTACTTTCTGGTTTAGTGTTATTCAGCTTCTGTTTAACTGCTCAAAACGAAAAAAACACTTCAACTCCGCAGCGTTGCGGAACTGAAACTCCTTCTCAGCAATGGGATGCGTGGTTCAACAAAAAAGTTGAAGAATATAAACAACACCTTGTTGCCAATAAATTACAAATGCCAAACTACGTTATACCGGTGGTAGTTCACGTTATCCATTCAGGTGGAGCGGTTGGTGTTGGTGATAATATTTCACAAGCACAAGTGCAGGATCAGATCGCTATTTTAAATGCAGACTTTGCAGGAACCGGAACATTTGTTACCAGTTGTCCTTCTGTTTTTCAACCTGTAATTGCCAATACTGGCATAACATGGTGTTTAGCGGTTACTAATCCAACAGGTGGTACAATGGCAGAACCAGGTATTGACCGTATATTAGCAACGTCTATTACCGGCATTACATCTGTACCTGCAGGTGGTTTTCCAACGGGAACAATAAACAGCAATATTAAACCTGCTACTATTTGGGATCCTACAAAATATTGCAACATGTGGGTTTGTAAATTACAAAGTGGCCTTTTAGGTTACGCAACATTTCCGGCAGGCACAACATTACCGGGTGTTACAGGTGGTGGCACTAATACAACAGACGGTGTTGTAATGGGACATAATTATTTTGGAAGTATAGGTTCGGCTGCGGGTTCAGCACCGTATCACTTAGGCCGTACAACCACACATGAATTGGGTCACTGGCTTGGCTTACGTCACATATGGGGTGATGGAAATTGCTTAACAGATTTTTGTAATGATACACCCACTGCAAAAACATCTAACTTTGGTTGTAAAACACATCCATATGGTGTTAATCAATGTGGTGCAGGAACCAGCCCAAATGGGGAAATGACAATGAACTTTATGGATTACTCAGATGATCCATGTATGTATATGTTTACAAACGACCAAAAAGCACGTATGCAAACATGTATGAGCCAGGGTACTTACAGAAATTTATTGGGAACACATGGTTTATGTACAACTACTCCTCCAACTCCGGGGCCAGCAGTTGCAAATTTCTTCCTTGATAATCCATGTTTTGGCTTACCAATTACACCAAATAATACTTCAACAGGTGGTCCAAGTCCAACTTTTGCTTGGAGTGCATCACCAACATCAGTTACATTTGCACCTAATGCCAACGTTGCGTCGCCGGCAATTACTTTTGGTAATGCAGGCGTTTATACACTTTTTTTAACAGCAACCAACAGTGTAAACGTATCAACGTATTCAATTCAGGTAGGGCCACTTACTGCTTGTCCAAAACCTGCAGTTTGTATAGATACATTAAACATGATAGCAGACACCGATACATTAAAAACTTATGCAGCAGCTAACAGTTCATTAGTATTAGGTTGTCAAAATGGTTACGCAGGTTTCTTAACAGGAACAAATTGTTATAAGGACAAAGAATTTGCACAATATTTTCCGGGTACAACCTATAGTGATACACCTCTTCCACAGGTTAACAGTGTAATTGTATTGTTTGATAGTTTAGGAACAAAAGGAGCTTTAGGAACACAGATCGTTTGTAAACTTTATGGTGGTACTTCATCTACGGGGCCCGGTTCAACCTCACTTATCGGACAAAAAGCCGATAGCTTAGGTAAGATCATGGCTAATACACAAAAAACAGTTACCATTAAATATTGTGGTTCGCCAACATATACATTTACAACTACAAAAATAATTCCACACAAATTTGATTTGGCTGTTCCATTGCAAATACCGACAAGCGGCTTTTTTGCTTCTGTACAAACGCCGTATGGTACACCTTTAGATTCGATCCAGATCTTTAGTAATACAAAAACTCATTCTGCAAACGATTCAAGCAGTTGGGTATTACAATTCAGTAATAACTGGAGAACTTTAAGATATAGCCGAAATGCAAAAGTGCAGTTAGCTATTTTACCTCAAATTACCTGCAGGCCTGTTGTAGGCATTCAGGAAAACACCAGTATATTCAATTCTAACATTACGCTAATGCCAAACCCTAGTACAGGTTTAGTTAATTTAATTTTCACCTTGCCAAAACAAGAGAATATTAATGTAACTATTTACAATCCACTTGGGCAGTTGATCTCTAATAATAAACTAGAGAACGTTACTAATAATATGATAAACATTGATCTGAGCAACAGACCTGATGGTATTTATTTTATTGAAGTATCAAACGCTACAGAAAAAGTAGTGAAGAAAGTAGTAATAGCTCACTAAAAAAATTAACACTATATTTAAACCCATCCCTTGTACGGATGGGTTTTTTATTTTCATTCTATCAATATGTTGTTTAAAAACATTTTAGTATTAGCTATTCTTGCCGTTTTTCAAAGTTGCATGCTTACAGGCAAAATGAATAAAACAGTGTCAAAATATTATATAACCAATAACATTACAAAAATAATCGACAATAAAAATGGGTTCATAATACAAGATACGGCACAAAAATTAAACGGTTATTGCAACAGTAAGATCAATACTTTTTATACGGTTCCGCTTTTACTTTATACATTTTCGAGAGAAAGTATTACCTGTAGGGTAAATAAAAACATTTACACCAATGTTATTGTTAAGGAATTGAATACTGGCCTTGAAAGTGATAGTATTGCTAAGAAACTTAATAACAGAACACTGAGTTTATCGTTTGAGAATGTACCCAGTACGTTTGGTCATAAATACACGAGCCACTTCTTCTTTTTCCAGCTTATAGTTAATGTATACGTTTCTTTTGTAAAGAACGAAATGTATAGCCCTATTGGTAATATTAAACTTAAATTCAGTATTAGAGACAAAGACGCTTTAGTATTAATAAAAGAAGGATATCTGGAAGAATCTGTACCCAATATTTATCTGAAAAATGAAAGAGGCAGAAGCAGAAAAAAATTCATTAAAGATTTCGTAACTTCATACGACCAATTAATGACAGAACATTGCAAAAATATTTCACAAAAATTAATCAAAGAACTCTAAATTATGAAACTCTACTCTATAAATTCAGGACATTTTAAATTAGATGGCGGTGCCATGTTTGGTGTAGTACCAAAAAGCATCTGGAACAAATTAAACCCGGCAGATGACAACAATATGTGTAGCTGGGCCATGCGTTGTTTATTGATACAGGAAGGCAACCGATTGATATTGATTGACAATGGCATGGGTACCAAACAAGATGCTAAATTTTTTGGATACTATTATTTACATGGTAACGATACGTTGGAAAGATCATTAAACAAATATGGTTTTACCAGTGATGACATAACGGATATGGTATTGACGCATTTGCATTTTGACCACTGCGGCGGAAGCATAAAATACAATAGCGATAGAACAAAACTGGAACCTGCCTTTAAGAATGCAAAATACTACAGCAATAAAAAACACTGGGATTGGGCCATACATCCCAACGCAAGAGAAAAGGCCAGCTTTTTAAAAGAAAATATTATTCCTATACAGGAGAGCGGGCAATTAAATTTTATTGATAGTAATACGGAATTAATACCAGGCTTAACATTTTTAGAAGTGAACGGGCATACCGAAGCCATGATGCTGCCAATAATTAATTATAAAGACACTACCATTGCTTATATGGCCGATCTTATTCCAAGTACAGGGCACATCCCTATTCCTTACGTAATGGGTTATGATATGCGCCCCTTGGCAACCATACAGGAAAAAGAACTGATCTTAAACAAAGCATTAGAGAACAACTGGAAATTATTTTTTGAACACGACCCAACAATTGAATGTGTAAGCCTTGAAAGAAACGAAAAAGGTATTAGAATGAAAGAAAGTATTTTGCTGAGTGAGATTTAGTTGAAGTTATATATGATCAAGAAATGCATATTTTTTTATTTTTTTGCTCATTTGACTTTTATCTATTCAATAGTGCCACTTTATAATACTGATACAATTACAAAACAACGATCACATAGAAAATACTCCGATTTTTTTTCTGATACTAACCGACAAAATTATTTATGTACCACTGGCTTAAAATATCAACAAACAATAGTAGCGAAAGGCTTTTCATCTAATGGACTACATTTTACATTTGGGTTAAATCTTGCCCGCTTTTTCTCGAAAGAATTATTAATTGGAGCTTTTTTTGATTTTAAACCAATTAACGGCTTTTTTTATCGCCAACCTCGTTCTTCTTCATTTACAGATGACTTTAATAAAAACTTCAATTCAACTTATACCAGTAGCCAGGATTCGGCAACAGCTTATCTTTTACAAACAAGATTAAATGAAGGTACAATGCATGGTGGGATGTTTGGAAATATTGGCGTTATGCTTTCTGTATTTCCAAATAGATATGGTGGAATATTGATCGCATTAAAAAGGGGTACAGAAACACACCGTATTGGCGCAGTGTACGGTAATAAATACATCAAAAACGGCGAGGCAGATAATTTGTATTTTGATTTTAGAACTTATTCTTTTGAAATATCTTTTAAACCATATAGCTTATTCCATAAAGACGGATACATAAGTTTTACCACTGATGACTATCAAAACCCTTTAAAAGCCTTTACTATTTCTTTCTTCTACTCTAGAATTAATTTAAAGGATGCTGTAATAAACGATTTAAAATGGACATCAATTGTCAATGAACCCTTTATATCTAAATATGGCTTAACAGACAGATTTGGCATTACATTAAGCATGTCTATTTATTAGTTCATAAATTAAAATATGATCGAACATTTTTATCCTGAAAATAAAAAAGAATGGCGACAATGGTTAAAAAAGAATCATGTTTCAAAGCAATCCGTTTGGCTGGTTTGTTATAAAAAGAGTTCCAATATCCCAAGCATTTCATGGAGTGATGCGGTTGATGAAGCATTATGTTTTGGCTGGATAGACAGCACCAGAAAAACAATTGATGAAGAAAAATTCATTCAGTTCTTCAGCAAAAGAAAACCTGTTAGTACCTGGTCTAAAATAAATAAAGAAAAGGTGAACGTGTTGATCGCTAATAAAAGCATGACCAAAGCAGGTTTACAATGCATTGAAATTGCCAAGCAAAATGGTTCATGGTCGGTGTTAGATGAAGTGGAAGAATTAACAATACCAAAAGATCTTGAGAGAGTATTTAAAGCGCACAAAGGCTCTAAAGCTTACTTTTTAAGTTTGAGTAAGTCTGTAAGAAAAATGATGTTGACCTGGATCACATTTGCCAAGCTACCTGAAACAAGGCAAAGAAGAATTAACGAACTGGCCGAACTAGCTGCAAAAAAAATGAAACCTAAACAGTTTTAAAAAATTATTTTACCGGCACATTAAAAATAAAACCTACGCCAAAAACATTTTCAATATTTATAGAAGGATCTTCTTTTAAGTATTTGCGCATTTTGGTAATAAAAACATCCAGGCTTCTGCCAAAAAAATAATCATTTTGGCCCCATAGGTCTTTTAGCATGTCTTCGCGCTTTATTACTTTATTACGATGCTTTGATAAGTAATTCAAAATATCGCTTTCTTTTTCGGTAATGCGTTTAGTTTTATTGTTGATGCTTAAGGATTGGTTATTAAAATCGAAGGTATATTTTCCAATAGAGCTAATTTCAGCCAAAGTTTCCGTTTTACTTTCGGGAATGCGACGGATCAATGCTTTAATTTTCCAGAGTAGTTCTTCTTCATCAAAAGGTTTGGTAACATAATCATCGGCACCCAGATCATAGCCTTTTAATTTATCTTCTTTTAAAGATCTTGCAGTAATAAAAATAACAGGTATTTTTTTATCTTTTATTTTCATTTCTTTCGCCAATGAAAAACCATCCAGCTTTGGCATCATTACATCCAGCAGACATAGATCGAATGGCATGTTTTGAAAAGCTTTTAAAGCCAGTTCACCATCTTTGCATAACTTTACTTCAAACCCTTCCGCTTCGAGATAATCCACCAATAACATTCCTAAATGCAGATCGTCTTCGGCCAGTAATATTTTCAGCTTTTCTTTATGCATTTGGTAAAGTAATTGTAAATGTAGTGCCGTTTCCTTTTTCGCTTTTTAACTCTATTGTTCCATTATGCAGTTCAATGATCTTTTTTACATACGCAAGACCAAGGCCAAAGCCTTTTATATTATGCGTGTTACCGGTAGGTACCCTAAAAAATTTATCAAATACCATTTTATGGTATTTTTCTTCTATGCCAATGCCATTATCTGTAAAAACAATACTTAAAGTATCGTAAGTATTAAATGATGTAATTGATAATTCAGGTTTTTCTTTTGAATATTTAACTGCATTATCAATAAGGTTACATAAAGCATTTGTAAGATGTGTTCTATCTCCTGAAATTAAAAACTGTTCTGCATTTAAGTTTACTTTTATTTCGCCTTGCTTATTCTCTACCTGTATATTAATACATTTTATGCAATCGTTAATAAGGGCATGCATATCTAACTCTGTCCTTTGTATTGGTATCTCTCCCCGCTCTAATGCTGTCATGCTCAATACCTGTTCTACCTGCAATCTTAATTTTTCGTTCTCATCCAATATTATCTCTGAGTAATGTTTTATTTTATCTTCCTGTTTAATCACAGGCTCCTTTATGATCATTTTACCTGCTAAAGCAATATTAGTTAAAGGTGTTTTAAATTCGTGGGTCATGTTATTTAAAAAATCAGTGGTATGCTCTGATATTTGTTTTTCTTTCATTAAGGATAAAGTAGTTCGCCAGAATAAAACAAGTACCACTAAAATTAAAATAACAGAAGTAATAAAAAGTGTTCCCATTTCGGCCATAATAAATTGTTCCTTATCAGGAATGATCAAAACCAATTCTAGCCCACTTTTACTGGCCAATTCCTGCAAACGTTTACGATAAATGTTATTTGTAAAACTGTTTTCACTTTTAGCGCTACCCGGTGCATCTTTTACAACTACAAAAGAATAATCGAGGTGAAAATTATAAAAGCTCATAAAGTGCTTAAACAATGAATCTATCTTATTAATATCAGGCGTGCTTATACAAACCTCTTTTGTTTTACAGGCATTA
Source organism: Bacteroidota bacterium (assembly GCA_032229505.1). Classification (GTDB taxonomy): domain Bacteria; phylum Bacteroidota; class Bacteroidia; order B-17B0; family Aurantibacillaceae; genus Aurantibacillus. Next base: position 14,761 of record JAVTWD010000089.1, on the reverse strand, counting down.
ATAACTATGCAACCAAAAGACTGTTCGTAAGCGCCAATATTTTTAACGGTGCCGGAATCCAAAGAAAGTGCTTCGGTGGTTTTTGAAAGTATAATGTTTGCTTTTTCAGTAAAGAGCTCTTCTTTTATTTTAGCAGTTTCTATTATCCAGTTAACCTGTATTATTAAAACAATAACAAGGGCAATAGATGAAATAGCGATGAATAAATAAGTTCGGTTAAGTTTCATTGGTGTATCTCAAAAATAACCATTTTATACTGTAAATGTATAGCGTTAACAAGTCGTTAACAAGGTAATAACGAGTCAATAACAAAATTTGTAAATTAACTATACTATATTTGTTTTATACATTAAAACTATGAGATCAACTACTTTACTTTTATTGATTTTTACCGCGGTGGCAATTGCTGAAGGATGCAAATCTAAAAAAAACACAACCGCCACAACAAACACTACAAGCGCTGCTAAAACAGATAATGTAAAAACCAAACAAAGCTTTTCTACTTTCTCTAATACTGAAAGATCTTCGGATGGCATTTACACGCCGGGCGAAAAAGAACTGGCTGCTATACAAACCCAGTACAGTGATGTAACGCTTGATAAATTAAAAGAAGGTCATATGCTTTATACCGTTGGCGCTTGTGTTAATTGCCATGGCGCAAAAAATATTTATAAACGAGAAGAATCGCGTTGGAAAAAGATAATTGACGAAATGGCTGTAATGGCAAAACTAAACGCATCACAAACAGATGCTGTTTATAAATACGTTCTCTCCATAAAAGCTACACAACCTAAGTAAGAACATTTAAAATATACACACATGAAAACAATTATTTTAAGTACAGCATTTATAAGTGCATTGTTAAGTTGCAAGAAAGAAACAGTATGCAATAAAAAAGAGCAAAATAACGAAGCTGTTTCGGTTAAAGCAAAAAAAGAAGAAGTAATCTATCCTATAAGAGATCCATATGCAGATGACCTTTGTAAGCAATATAAAACTTACCTGAATAAAAAGAACAGTGGCTGCTAATACAAAGAAAATTCATTCATGAAAATTTCTTTTATATATTTTTTACTGATTGTTTTTGCAACCCTGAGTTGCGAGCAGGAAGAAATAAATCCTGTTATACCACTTCCTGAAATTGTTATACAGGGTAATCCTATTGATACGGCTTACCTTTATACAACCTATAACGATCCGGGTGCCAACTATTTTGAAGATAATAATGACAGATGGGTAAACGATGGTGATTTTATTAAAGTGACAGATGTTAGCGGAGTTGTTGATACAAAGCTTCCGGGTACCTGTTACTTAAAGTACAATGCTAAAAACAGTGAAGGAAAAACTTTGGCAACTGTTACAAGAACCATTCATGTGATCGAGAATCCAACAGCATTTTTAAATGGTAATTATAATGTTGCCTGCACCTGCACAACTATTGCGGGGCCAATTTCTACAAGCAGCTCTCAAAATTATACAGCCTCAGTGTGGCCAAACCCGGGTAAAAATTATTTTGACCTCATGTTCTTAAATATTGGTGCCGAAAAAATAGTACCTATCACCTCTTTAAGCGGCAATTCTATAACTATTCATCATTGGAGCCCTGATTATGATAATAGCAGCTCCGCATCTGGTACTTTATCGGCAACAAAGAACAGTTTTACCATTGACACTAAATTTCACCGGTACACGCCCCGTGTTACCTATATTTGCCGTAATGTTTATACCAGGCAATTGGTCCTAAATTAAGGCCTATCAACTATCCATAAAACACTTTTTTGTTTACGTTTGAATTCTTACATTTAAAGAAACTTTATACTTTATTAGGCACAACGTTACACATCAAAATATTGATGTACTAAAATTTATTTTTAAGGGTTTATTTTAAATTATTAATGAGACAGTTTTTTCTTTTTATACTATTTTTTACACAATTTCTAAATGTTAGTTATTCTCAAACTAAAACAATAGACTCTTTAAATTATTTAATAAAAAGCGTAAAAGAAGATACCACAAAACTCACTATCCTATTTAAATTGATAGATTCCTGTGATGTAAATGAGAATCTAAGATACGCGTTGCCCGCAATAAAAATAACAGATAAACTATTATTAAACAAAAAAGACAGCATTACTAAAATTAAGATTCTGGAAGACAGGTTGAAAGCCGTAAATGCAATAATCTCTTATTATAAAACCAAAGAAAGTAAAAACTCATCAAAAATTATTGAAGAATACAATAAGCATTTTGAAATCTGCAAACAAAACAACAATGTAATCGGGATGACTAAAACATTGTCATACATAGCTGATTATTATAATATGTCTGGCGAACTTATAAAACAGTTAAATAGCTTAAAAAAAGGAGACTCTATTTGCAAAGCACTGAATTATAAAAAAGGTCAAGCCCGCTTTATTTTGCAGTTAGCGTTTTTTTACTCAGAAACCGGTGACACGAACCTTGCTCTAAATTATTCAAAGAAAAGTGAATTACTTGAAAATGAAATTGGTGATACAACACGTATTACCCGCGGATATTTTTTAAGAGGACAGTTTTATCTTAGCCTTAATAAGCCGGATTTGGCTTTAACAAATTACCTTGAAGCAGAAAGACGGTATAAACTCGTTAACGACACAAATGAATTAATTGACATTTATTATTCATTAGGAAACCTATATAAAGTTAAATCAGATCACATAAATGCTATAAAATATTTCAATACCTGCAAAGACCTTGCAAAAAAAATAAATAACCTTTTGGCTATAGCCTCCAGTAATATTGGCATTGGAGATGTATTTCTGTCTCAAAAAAAATACGGAGAAGCAATACTTTTACATAAAGATGCATTAAGTTTTTGTAAAGAGAAGAAGCTTGAGCAGCTCATTTTTTCTGCAGCCACCCATTTAGCAAATACCTATTATGAAATAAAAGATTTTAAAAGTGTAAAACCAATTGCATACGAGGCTTTGCGACTGGCTTATGAAGGCCAATATGCAACAGAATTGCTAAATAGCGAAAAGCTGGTTTATAAAACAGATTCTGCTCTTGGCAATTACCGGGAAGCGTTTGTTCATTTTCAAAAATATTTATTCTTTAATAATAAATTGAATGCCGAACAAATTCGAAAAGTTTCGTCGCAGGAAAAATTTAAAAACGAGTTAAACGAGCAAAAACTGAAAAACAAAGCTGATCAGGATAAAAAGGATGCGATTAATGAAGAAGAAAAACAAAAACAAAATATTATTATTTATTCTATTAGTTTTGGTTTAATACTGGTATTACTTTTAATTGCGTTTATATTAAGAGGTTACAGGCAAAAACAAAGATCAAACAAAGAGCTAATCCATAAAAACGAGATCATTGAAGAACAAAAGCGTAGTGTGGAGGAAAAACAAAAAGATATTATTGACAGCATTACTTATGCCAGGCGTATTCAACGATCATTGCTCGCAAATGAAAAATATATTGATAAAACATTAAAGCGAATGAAAGATGATAAATAAAAAACTAAATGGTTTAAACCTTCCTTAAGATCTTGGGTCTAATTTTAAAATAACAAATATGAAAATAAAAATACTCTTCTGTGCTATTTTAAGTTTATTATTCGCTTCATTTAAATCCCAAACCGTTAGCACGCAATTTGGTCCCGTGCAGGGCAGCGTAAATGGCTCTGTAGTTCAATTTCTGGGCATTCCCTTTGCAAAACCGCCTGTAGGTTCGTTACGCTGGAAGGCACCGCAAAATCCTAATGCATGGTCAAGCGCCTTAATTACCAATAGCTTTGCCCCTGTTTGTCCGCAGAAAAAATTTACGCAAGGCAGCTCTTCCTATACACTTACCGGTAATGAAGATTGTTTGTATTTAAATATCTGGACGCCTCAAACCGGTGCGGGTACAAGACCGGTATTGGTATTTATACACGGTGGCGGCAACCAGCAAGGTGGTGCCAGTGAAGATGGTGGCGGCACACAAATGTTCTTTGGCAAAAACATGGCGGCAAGAGGTAATGCGGTTGTAGTAACCATTCAATACAGGTTAGGTCCATTGGGCTTTTTAGTGCATCCGGGTTTAGAACCTGAGAATACCAATAACGTTTCGGGCAATTACGCGGTGATGGACCAAATATTAGCCCTTACCTGGGTAAAAAATAATATTGCCAATTTTGGAGGCGATCCAAACAAAGTAATGATATTTGGAGAGAGCGCGGGAGGTGTGGATGTTGGTAATTTATTATTAACACCATCTGCAGCCGGTTTGTTTGACAGAGCTTGTATACAAAGTGCCACGCCGGTAATTGGCGACTATAATACAATTAAGAATAAAGGCGTTTCGTTTGTGGATAGTTTTACAACTACAGGAACAGATGTGCAAAAAATTGCTTTTATGCGTACACTGCCAAGCGATAGTCTTATTAAAGATGAAACACCACCTTTAAGTGGTGGCGCGGTAGGTATGAACTGGCAGGCGGTAAAAGACAATGTAACGTTTACAGATTTTCCGGTGCAGTTAATACAAAGCGGCAATTTTAATAAAGTGCCATTAATGCTGGGCTCAAATGCAGATGAGATGAGTTTATCGGCACCGCCAACAGTTGTACCGGCAATGGTTGCTGCGTTAATAAACGCAAGCGTACCATCCAGTTTACAGGCCCAAGCTAATACATTATATCCACCGGGAAGCAATACCACACAAGCGAGACAATCGTATATTGGTATTTTAACCGATGCGCAATTTACGGCCACGTCAAGAAGAACTGCCCAGTGCGTGAGCATTAATCAAACACAACCTGTGTGGCGTTATTTCTTTTCGCACAAGCATACCTTTGCTCCTCTTACACCTTATGGTAGTTATCATGGCATGGAATTGTTTTATGTTTTTAATAACTGGGAAAATGCCACCGCAGGCTCAGGCTCACTATTTAAACCTCAAGATGATTCGGTACAAAAGGCAATGCTGGGCTACTGGGTTAATTTTGCCAATACAGGTAACCCTAACGGTACGGGGCTTGTTGCATGGCCGCAATATACTGCTTCCGTTGATCCCTATCTTGAAATAAAAGCCACGCCAAATGGCAGCCAAACAGGTTTAAGAACTGCACAAACCGATCTTTGGGATAATTCAATAGGCTTTGTACCTTGCATAAGCACACTGGGTTTTAATGAGCTAAAAAATACAGAAGGGGCTTTTATGCTGTATCCAAATCCGAATAACGGTAAATTTACACTAACAATAGAAAATAAATTAAAGAATGGAGAATTGAGAATTTATAATATGCTTGGACAAGAAATGCATAAACAGGATCTGATCTATGGCGAGAACAAGGTCAATACAACTAATCTTACGAAAGGGATTTACAATTGCGTGTTGATGGAGAATAATAAGCTTTTAAGCGCAGATAAACTGGTAATTGAATAGTGTGTTATGAAAATTAAACAAATAGAACTTTATCGCATGATCTAAAAAAGATAGAAAGTTTTTATTCTCAGATTTTAGGCTTAGAAATAATAAACAGCAACGATTCTGTAATTTCTTTAAAAGAATGCAACTCTATTTTAAAATTTATAAAAACAGAAATTAAAGATCTTGTTTATCATTTTGCATTTAATATTCCAAAAAATCAAATTAGAAGAGGCTGAAAAATGGCTTTCTTCAAAAACTTCATTCATAAAATATAAAAACAAGAATGTTATTGATTTTGATAACTGGAATGCCAAGTCTTTGTATTTTTTAGATAGCACCGGTAACGTATTGGAATTTATTGCCAGGTTTGATCTTGAAAATAAAAGTGACAAACGTTTCGATGCCTCGGAAATTTTAGAAATAAGCGAAATAGCGCTTGTGACGAATAACGTCAAAGAAATGGCAGCTAAGCTTTTATTAAGGTTCACAACCTGGCCTATTACTGCAAGCAAATACCGTTAAACGACTTTTCTTCGATTGGTGATGATAATGGATTAATAATATTATCAGGTACCGAAAGAAATTGGTTTCCAACAGATATTAAAGCAGAATATTTTCCCTTAAAAGTAGTAATTGAAAATAAAACTGAAACCATTACACTTGAGCAGTAATATCAAATCATACAACAATTTGCATATTACAAAACAAAAAACCCGTTTCAAATATTTGAAACGGGTTTTTAATGTGAAAAATTCAGGCTTAATTCTTTACAATTTTTGAATTGAAAACAGCTTTACCCTGTTCTGTAATTCTTACAGTATAAATCCCGGTTGCAGCATTTTCTAAATTAACTGCAGAGTTTAAAGAACTTACTTTTTGAACTAAGATCAATTGACCAATACTGTTATAAACTTCGATATTCACTTTCTCTGATAAAGCACTTATAACCACATTTAAAATTCCATTATTAGGATTTGGATAAAGGCTCACTGCCATTTGAGTTGACGCTGCTGAAGCTAAACCTGTGCATATACTAACATTTTGCATAATGGTTGTAACATTAGAACAACCGTTAGCATCGGTACCATTTACTGTATATGTTGCAGAAGCCGTTGGGCTAACAACAACGCTTGCTGAATTGGATGTCGTGCTCCATGTATACGTTGTAGCTCCGCTAGCAGTTAAGGTAGCTGAATTACCCTGGCATATTATGCTATTACTGCTAACCACCGAAAGTGTTGGCAAGGCGTTAACCGTTACCGTATTTATTGAAGGCAATGCACTTGTACAGCCTGATGTAGATGTACCAATAACGCTATAAGTTGTGTTAGCAGTAGGCGTAATTACAATTGCGGTGCTGTTAGATCCTGTACTCCATGTATAAGTAGCAGCGCCTGTGACGTTTAATGTTGCAGATGACCCTGTACAAACCTGTAAAGAAGCAGGATTAAAAGCAATAGTTGGATAGGTTAAAGAACCTGGCGTAACAGGCAAAAAATAATTTAAATTAAGTCCTGAGCCGCTGGTTCCGCCCATTGCAAAAATTCCATTTGTAGTGCTTGCAACTGCTAACTCTGCATGATTAATAGGGTGCGAAAAACCAACGGTCCACGTATTGCTGCAAGGATTGTAAATATTTACATCGTTAAAAAAAGGGCCAGCATTATTTGATCCGTTATTTTTACCGCACACAAGATAAATTCTGCCATCGGGTGCCAGACAAGCTCCAAAAGAGTTTTTCTGAATAGGAATTGTACCTGTAACAGACCATGTATTAGTTGCGATATCGTAACGCTGTACAGGATTTACAGGTGTATATCCTGCGTTAACACCACCAAAAGCATATATATAACCATTATTGCCGCCTACAAACTTATGCTCTTTTACACCGGTTGGTAAATTTGCGCCGGTAGACCATACGTCTGTTGCAATATCATATATGCGTAATAAACTTTCATAAGGTTCGCCACCCGCAAAATATATTTTGCCTCCATCGCTTGTCATTGAACCTTCCCATGCACCTGTTGGGCAAGATGCCATTGCAGACCAGGTATTTGTTGCTACGTCGTATCTTACAAAAGAATTGGTGTTTGGAGAACCGCCCTGACAGTAGATCATATTATCTGTGCCTAGGCAATAAGCAACTCCCCTTGTAGAAAATGGGCTACTTGCTCCGGTTGTCCATGTATTGGTAGCTGTATTATAAATATGTAGTGTGTTTACTTCGCCACCTGAACCTGTGTAGCCGTTAAAGAGGTATAGATTACCATTAGGGTGCGCAACAAGACCATGTTGTACCCTATTAACAGGAATAACTAAGCTGGCGGTCCATTGACCAAAAATTGCCGTTGCATTGATCAGTAAAAAAAGAGTAAATAGTTTTTTCATGGTTCAGTATTTTTTTGTTTATAGTAATACTAAAATACTGAATAAAACAATAAAATACTATTATATAATCTAAACTCGCCAAAAAACATTTACAGGCCACTAAATAGTTTAGAAATAAGGAAAACAAAAAACCCGTTTCGGATCTCGAAACGGGTTTTTAAATTTAATTTGATCAGCTTATTAAGCTTCAGCAGTTGCCGAGTCGTCTTTTTTGGCTTTTGCAGTACCTTTTTTAGCACCGCCTTTGCTACGACGAGTAGTTTTCTTAGCTGTACCTTCAGCAGCGTTTTTACCGTTGTTGTAGATATCGTTAAAATCAACTAATTCAATCATTGCCATTTCAGCAGCATCACCTAAACGGTTACCGGTTTTGATGATACGAGTGTATCCACCATTACGGTTTGCAACTTTAGCAGCAACTTCTTTGAATAATTCGCTAACAGTTTCTTTTCTTTTTAAGTAAGAGAAAGCAACACGACGGCTGTGTGTTGTATCTTCTTTACTTTTTGTAATAAGCGGCTCAACATAAGTACGTAAAGCTTTAGCTTTAGCCAATGTTGTAAAAATACGCTTGTTATCGATCAACGCGCAAGCTAAGTTCATCATCAACGCGTGACGGTGTGCGGTTTTTCTACCTAAATTATTTATTTTATCTCCGTGTCTCATTTTATTTAAGATTTAAGATTTGAGATTTAAGATTTTACTTCTAAAATCTAACTTCTCATTTCTAAAATTAATTAATCTTTATCTAATTTATATTTTACAACATTCATTCCAAATTGTAAACCTTTAGTTTGAACAAGGTCTTCTAATTCAGTTAATGATTTTTTACCAAAGTTGCGGAATTTTAAAAGGTCGTTCTTGTTGAAAGATACAAGCTCTCCTAAAGTTTCAACATCAGCCGCTTTTAAGCAGTTTAGAGCGCGAACTGAAAGATCCATGTCAACTAACTTAGTTTTTAATAATTGACGCATGTGAAGGCTTGTTTCATCAAATTCTTCTTCATTACGTTTTTCCTCAGCATCTAATGTAATTTTCTCGTCAGAGAATAACATGAAATGGAATATTAAAATTTTAGCTGCTTCTTTTAATGCATCTTTCGGATGAATTGAACCGTCAGTAACGATATCTAAGATTAAACGTTCGTAGTCGGTTTTTTGCTCAACACGGTAGTTCTCAATATTGTATTTTACGTTTTTAATTGGCGTATAAATAGAATCGATAAAAATTGTTCCATTTGGTGCGCTGTTGGTTTTGTTCTCTTCTGCAGGAACGTAACCACGGCCACGCTCAACAGTTAATTCCATTTTTAAACGAACCGATGAATCGCAATTAAAAATTACAAGATCTGGGTTTAAAATTTGAAAACCATTTACATATTTACCAATATCTCCGGCAGTGAATTTTTCGCTTCCTGCAAAATGAACAGTAATTTTTTCAGTATCGTGGTTATCTAATTGTTTTTTGAAACGAACTTGTTTTAAATTTAAAACTATTTCAGTAACGTCTTCAACAACACCTTTTATAGTTGAGAATTCGTGATCAACACCTTCAATGCGTAAACTTGTTACAGCATATCCTTCTAACGACGATAATAAAATACGACGTAATGAGTTACCTATTGTAATACCAAAACCAGGTTCTAGAGGTCTGAACTCAAATTGTCCTGAAGTTTCGGTTGAATTAATCATAATAACCTTGTCAGGTTTTACGAAGTTTAATATTGCCATATTATAATACTTATATAGGTTATTTAATTTATTTTCTTATTTAGAGTACAACTCGACAATTAACTGTTCTTTAATGTTTTCAGGGATCTGAGAACGTTCAGGACGGTTAATGAATTTACCTGTCATTGAGTTTTTGTCAAAATCCAACCAAGGAAATTTATTTACGGCACCCTGTAAAGAGTTAGTAATTGCTTCCAAAGATTGTGATTTTTCGCGAACACCAACAACATCTCCCGGTTTTAATGTGAACGAAGCGATGTTTACAACACCACCGTTAACAGTAATGTGAGCGTGCGAAACTAATTGACGGGCTGCACGACGTGTAGGAGCAATTCCTAAACGGTAAACCACGTTATCTAAACGACTTTCAATTAATTGTAACAATACTTCACCTGTAATACCGTGAGAACGAGCTGCTTTATCAAATGTGCGGGCAAATTGCTTTTCAAGGATACCGTAAGTATACTTTGCCTTTTGCTTTTCCATTAACTGGATAGCGTATTCTGATTGTTTTGCGCGTTTTTTACCTGCGCCATGTTGCCCCGGAGGGTAGTTCTTTTTTTCTAACGCTTTATCAGGACCGAAGATTGGCTCCTTGAATTTACGCGCGATTTTTGATTTGGGACCTGTGTACCTTGCCATTTTAAATAATTGTTTGTTTTGTTTTTATTATTTAAGTTGAAAACCCTATAGGTTAACAACTCCAAATCGCGAGCATAACTCGCGACCGGCTTTTTGTTTATATTTTATTTTATACGCGACGACGTTTAGGAGGACGGCAACCGTTGTGAGGGATTGGAGTGATATCCATGATCTCAGCAACTTCAATTCCTGTAGCTGCGATTGTACGGATAGCGCTTTCACGACCTGCACCCGGGCCTTTTACATATACTTTTACCTTACGTAAACCTGCATCGTGAGCAACTTTGCTGCAATCTGCAGCTGCCATTTGCGCAGCATAAGGAGTATTTTTCTTAGAACCTCTGAACCCCATTTTACCAGCACTGCTCCAAGAAATTACCTGGCCATTAATGTTGGTTAATGAAATAATAATGTTATTAAATGTTGCATTAATATGAGCCTCGCCAGTAGCTTCTACTTTTACGGTACGCTTGCGTGTGTTAGCTTTTGCGTTGGTTGCGGCTGTTGGTTGTTTTGCCATTTTATTTAAAACTTAATTTCTTTTGTTATTTATTATTTAACTGCCATTTTCTTGTTAGCAATTGTCTTACGTTTACCTTTACGTGTACGTGCATTTGTTTTAGTACGTTGGCCACGAACCGGTAAACCGTTACGGTGACGCATACCACGAAGACAGTTGATATCAGTTAAACGTTTAATGTTTAATTGAGTCTCTGATCTTAAAGCACCTTCAACTTTAAAAGTATTGTTAATGGCAGTACGAAGCGCATTTTGCTCATCGTCATTCCACTCGCTTACTTTTTTATCAGGCGAAATACCTGCATCACTTAATAATTTAGCTGCTCTGCTGCGGCCAATTCCGTAAATATAGGTTAAACCTATTACGCCTCTTTTGTTTTTTGGTAAATCAATACCTGCTATACGTGCCATTCTTTTTGACTAATATTTTATAAAGGTTTGCAAAGATAAGAATTACTTCTGTCTTTGTTTAAATTTTGGGTTTTTTTTGTTAATTACGTACAATCTCCCTTTGCGACGAACGATCTTGCATTCGTTGCTACGTTTTTTTATGGATGCTCTAACTTTCATTTCTTTATTTGTAAATTCTATTTATATCTAAAAGTAATTCTCGCTTTTGTTAAGTCGTAAGGACTCATTTCCAACTTCACTTTATCTCCCGGCAAAATTTTGATGTAGTGCATTCTCATTTTTCCTGAGATGTGCGCTGTTACTACATGCCCATTCTCCAACTCCACTCTAAACATTGCATTGCTTAATGCTTCTACAATAGTACCGTCAATTTCAATGTTCGCTTGTTTCGCCATATATTATTAACCTTGTTGTACCATCATGGCGTTAGCGCCACGCCCCTTAATTCTACCCGATTTCATTAAACCATCGTAATGACGGTTCAATAAATACGTTTCAATTTGCTGTAAAGTATCTAATACAACCCCTACCAAGATCAATAATGATGTTCCACCATAGAAATCGGCAAAGGCACTGTTAATTCCAAGTTTTTGAGCAAATGCAGGCATAACTGCAACTGCTGCAAGGAAAATAGATCCAGGCAAAGTAATACGGCTCATTACCTGATCAATGAATTCAGCTGTTTTTTTACCAGGCTTAACACCCGGAATAAAACCACCGTTACGCTTCATATCATCAGCCAATTGGTTTGGATTAACCATGATAGCTGTATAGAAATACGTGAAAAGAATAATTAATACAGCAAAGATCAAATTGTACCAGAAACCATATCTTTCAGAAAAGATACCGCCACCTGTACCAGAGAAACCTGAAATAGCTGCAGGGATGAACATGATAGCCTGTGCAAAGATAATCGGCATTACACCCGCTGCGTTTACTTTTAATGGAATGTATTGACGAACGCCACCGTATTGCTTGTTACCAACAATTTTTTTGGCAAACTGCACCGGAATTCGTCGTGTACCCTGAACAAGCAAGATAGAACCTACAATAACCAATAATAGAATTACAATTTCAATTAAGAATATAATTAAACCACCGTTACCGGCTGTTCTTGATTTTACCTCTGATAAGAAGGCAAATGGTAAACGTGAAATGATACCAATCATAATGATCAATGAGATACCGTTACCTAAACCTTTATCTGTAATACGCTCACCTAACCACATTACAAACATAGTTCCTGTAATTAAGATCATGATAGATTGTACCCACCAAAACGTTGAAAGATCTGTAAATGCACCCGGAGCAGATTGTTTAATAGAAGCAATATAACCGGGAGCCTGAACTGCAGTAACGCCAATTGTTAAGAACCTGGTGTACTGGTTAATTTTCTTACGACCGCTTTCGCCTTCGCGTTGCATTTTTTGGAAATACGGCACCGCCATACCCAATAACTGGATAATGATGGATGCAGTAATGTAAGGCATAATACCTAAACCAAAAATGGAAGCACGTAAGAACGCACCACCTGCAAACATGTTAATTAAACCTACAATTCCACCAGCGTCAGATTTTGCACTTTCCAATGCATCTACGTTAACTCCGGGAAGAACTACAAAAGAACCTAAACGATAGATAAGAACCATACCCAACGTAACTAAAATACGCTGTTTAAGCTCGTCTATCGCCCAAATGTTCCGAAGTGTATCTATAAAACGCTTCATATATTATTTTGTCTCATTAATGGTACCACCTTTTTCTTCGATCGCTTTTTTAGCGGTCTCAGTATAAGCATGTGCTGTTACTGTTACTTTAGCGCTAAGAGCGCCGCGGCCTAATATTTTTACAAGGTCGTTCTTGTGTGCTAAACCATTTGCGATAAGTACATCAAGATTGATTTCAGAAACTTTTTTAGTATCTACTAATTTTTGGATAACATCTAAATTAATACCGTTGTATTCAACACGGTTAATATTTTTGAAACCAAATTTTGGTAAACGACGTTGTAAAGGCATTTGACCACCTTCAAAACCTACTTTTTTAGAGTGACCTGAACGCGATTGAGCACCTTTGTGACCACGAGTTGCAGTTCCACCACCACCAGAACCCTGGCCACGGCCACGACGGTAGTTAGTTTTTACAGAACCTTTTGCTGGTTTTAATCCGCTTAATTTCATTTTAATTAAATATTTTCAATTTTTAAAATATGTTTTAATTTGCTGATCATGCCTTCAATAGCAGGATTAGACTCTTTTACCACCGAGCTGTGAGTTTTTCCTAAACCTAAAGCAGCAACTGTAGCTTTTTGTGAAGGACTACGTTTAGCGATGCTTTTAACCAAAGTTATTTTTACTTTTCCCATTGTTAAATTATTAACCGTTAAACACTCTATCTAATTTAATACCTCTTTGTTGCGATACGCTGATAGCATCACGCATTTTCATTAACGCATCTAAAGTTGCTTTAACCACGTTGTGCGGGTTAGATGAACCTTTAGATTTTGCTAATACATCGGTAACACCAACGCTCTCTAACACAGCACGCATCGCACCACCGGCAATTACACCGGTACCATGAGCTGCAGGTTTTAAGAACACACGTGCTCCACCAAATTTACCTTCTTGTGCGTGAGGCACAGTACCGTGAAGGATAGAAACCTTCACTAAGCTTTTCTTAGCATCTTCAATACCTTTTGTAATGGCATCAGTTACCTCGTTAGCTTTTCCTAAGCCCTGGCCAATAATTCCTTTTTCATTTCCAACAACAACAATTGCTGAAAAGCTAAAGTGGCGACCACCTTTTGTAACTTTAGTTACACGTTGAATGGCAACTAATTTATCTTTTAATTCTATATCGCTTGATTTAACGCGTTTTACTACTTCTTTAGACATCTTGTTATAATTAGAATTTTAAACCTCCTTCGCGAGCACCTTCGGCCAACGATTTAATACGACCATGGTATAAAAACCCGTTACGGTCAAAAACTACTGCTGTAATTCCTGTTGCAACTGCTTTTTCAGCTATTAACTTACCTACCAGTTTTGCTTTTTCAATTTTGTTAACTTTTGATTTAGCAATAGATTTATCAACTGAACCAACAGCTAATAAAGTTTTTCCACCTAGATCATCAACTAATTGAGCATATATTTCGGCATTGCTGCGGTACACGCTTAAACGCGGTGCTGCTACAGTGCCTTTGATCTTCTTGCGAAGTTTTAATTTAATTTTTGTTCTTCTATCTTGTTTATTTACTGCCATCTCTACAATTTTTAGGATGATTAAATTTTTATATTAATTATTTTTTAGAAGCCGATTTACCTGCTTTTCTTCTCAACACTTCGCCAACGAATTTAATACCTTTACCTTTGTAAGGCTCTGGTTTACGTAAGCTACGGATCTTAGCGGCAACTAAACCTATTAATTGTTTATCTGCACTTTCTAAAACTATTTTAGGGTTTTGACCTTTTTCTGCTGATGTTGTAACTTTAATTTCAACCGGTAACTGGAAGTTGATGTTGTGTGAGTATCCTAAAGATAACTCTAACATCTGACCTTTATTAGAAGCACGGTAACCCACACCTACTAATTCCTGCTCAGTTTTATAACCTTCGCTTACACCTTTAACCATGTTAGCGATCAAAGAACGGTATAAACCGTGTAATGCTCTG
>JAVTWD010000088.1:0-239067 GCA_032229505.1 Bacteroidota bacterium | reverse complement strand
TGATAGAAAATGTACAACCGTTGGCGTCGCTAACTGTAATAACATGCGGGCCAAAAGCTAAATTGTTTGTTATTGATGAAGTGGCTACGCCGTTTAAACTAAAGGTGTATGGTGCAGTACCACCTGTTACGCCGGTAACACCTACAATACCGGTATTACCTACACAAGCTGTTGGTGAAGTTGTAAAGGTTATATTAGTTGGTGGTGCAGTATTAACCAATGTAACTGTTTTTGTAAAAACACAGTTATTAACGTCTTTTACTGTTATTACATAAGTACCCGCCGGTAAATTGGTAAGTGGCGGTGCGGCAGAGAACGGGCCGTTATTAACACTGTATGTAAACGGACCGGTACCACCCGTAACTGTGCCTAAAGCAATAGACCCGTTTGAGTTACCGCAGGCAGGATTAGTAAAGGTAGTAGCTAAATTTGTAACGCCTGGTGTGTTGGTAATATTGGTTACTGAAGATGTGATACAACCAAAATTATTTGTTAAAGCTGCAGTATACGCACCTGAACCTAAACCTGTAACGGTTTGCGAAGCAATTGACGAGCCATTTAATGAGAAGCTGATAACCGTTTGTCCCGCAGGCGACGTGTTGTTTATAACGATGCTTCCGTTATTGTTGCCGCAAATAGCAGGACTAGGAACAATTGTTAAACTTGGATGAGGGTTGACTGTAACAACCGATGTCGTAATAGCCGTACAACCACCGGAATTTACTGAGTGTGTAACAGTATAAGTTCCTGGTGCTGTAAAGCTTCCCGGGCCGTAATTGGCACTAGCTCCGGCAGCAGGAGCGCCAGCCGTTGGGTTAAAGGCATAACTGTGCGTGCCGCCGGGTGTTGCAGCATTAAAGGTATAGGAGTTGCCATTTAAACACTGGGTAGGCGTTGGTACCGTAAAGGCAGGGTTTGGTCCAGCCGTTATTACAAAGTTAGATGTGACGGTATGCGAACAGGTTCCGTTGGAGACGACGTGTGTAACCGCATACGTTCCGGCATTTGCAAAAGTGATGACGGGATTGGCAATATTTGCCGAAACGATATTAACACCGGTAGCGGGCGCTGCCGACCAGGTATGTGTTACACCTGCGGTACCAGTATGGTTAAAGTTGAGCGGGGCATTTGTACATCCGCCGGCGCCTGTAAAGGCTGCAGAGGGTGTTGTTCCTACATTTACTGTAATTGTTTTTGTAATAGGTGTTTGGCAAGGCGCATTAACAGTAACAGAATAAGTTGTGCTTACCGCAGGAGAAACAACAATGCTTGTAGCTGTTGAACCACCGGGAGTCCATGAATAAGTTGTGTTACCACAAGCCGAGGATGCCACATTTGTAATAGATAAAGTGGCGGAATTGGGCGCGCAATAGTTTGCTGGTGTTGCCGTAACACTAAAGTTTAAAGGTGTATAAGTACCGGGCACTACAAATGAGGTAACCGCAGACCATGGGCCCGCAGGTGGTACGGCCGTACTGCCTCCTAACCATTCCCTCGATCTTAAAAAATAAGTTTGTCCCGGACATAAATTTGTAAAAGGTATAAAAACAGCGGTATACGGTTCGGTCACACATTGATCGGGCCAGAAATTGGCGCTTGTATAGTTTGGTACATTTAACAAACCAAAATACCATGGATGCGCGTTATAGGTAGTTCCGGGGCCAACCCAGTTATCAATTGTGTTTTGAACTGCCGGAGATGGTAAACCTGTTAAACCTGCGGCAGTACAAGCAATCTCAACCTGCATCCAGTAAGGGCCACAACCACAGGTAGACAAATCGGAAGAACCGTTGACCGTAACACCGGTTGCCCCTACTGTAACATTGTAATTTACCAGTGGTAAACCATGGCATGCCTTTGCCTTAAAGCCAATAAAGGTGAAAAGCAAAATGCAAATGAAAATCTGTAACGTTTTGTTCATAAAACTTATTTTTAACTCCAACTATCTTAAAATTTAAACTACCTGTAAAACACAAATAAACAGGAATGGGATATAAATTTAAAATTTACGATAATTATACTTCATTTTTTGCTAAAGCTAACAACATATCTGACTTAGTTAAAATCATTCACTCAGTCAAATATACCTTTCAATAAGTGACTAAAATGAATAACTTGTTGAAAACCTGTTAATTGCCCGTGAGTTATAGCCACTCAGAAGCCTGCTGTTGTCTTATAAATGGGGAATTTTTACAAAAAATAGGGAAAAAAATACCCGTTTTTGAATTAACAATTTAACTAAACATTTAGTTTTATGGGTGATCAAATAACGGCTATTTGTCAATTTTATGTTCCAAAATATTATACCAAAAATCGCATAAAATACACCGGTTTTTTATGAAAGTACACTCCAAAATAAAATAGGTATATTTGTGAAAAATAATTTTATGTTATCAGCTAAAGTAAGTGCCGCTTTAAATAAACAAATTGAAATGGAAGGTTCTTCTTCCCAATACTACCTGGCAATGGCCAGCTGGGCTGAAACCCAAGGTTTAAATGGTGTTTCGGCGTTCCTGTACACACATACCGATGAAGAACGCATGCATATGCTAAAGCTTTTAAAATTTGTGAATGAGCGCGGCGGACACGGAATTGTACCTGCATTAAAACAACCGCCTGTTACTTTTAAGTCGGTAAAATCTGTATTTGAAGAAATACTTAAACATGAAATGAAAGTTACTGCCGAGATCAATAACCTTGTTGAGATCACACTTAAAGAAAAAGATTATACAACACACAATTTTTTACAATGGTACGTTAGCGAGCAAATTGAAGAGGAAGCTTTAGCGAGACAGATCGTTGATAAATTAAAATTAATTGGTGATGATAAAAGCGGCTTGTACTTTTTTGACCGCGATCTGGAGGCAATGGCTAAAATAGAAGCAGCAAAGCCTGCAGGTGAAAAATAATTTTACTTTGTAACAAAAACAAACACGTCTTCATTATCTTTTTTCATCAGGTACTTTTCGCGCGCAAAGGTTTCTAAACTTTTTGTATTGGTTTGCAGTTCGCTTAAATTACTTCTGTTATTCTCAATTTCGGCAATGTAATATTCTTTTTCTTTTTGTAGTTTGTTACGTTTACTTATAAGATCCAATTGCGTAAACACATCATTCTTATCAAAAAAAAGCAGCCAAACAATAATTCCAATTATCGTTAAAAAATATTTATTCTTAATAATCTTAATTAAAAACATATTACATTAGTATTATAAAGATAAACAAGAAACCTCAGCGATTTTTAAAATGAAAAAAAAGATTATCAATACCTGCCTGTTAGTTATTCTTGTTTCATTGTTTTCGTTTATCCCCCACTTTGACGACGGTTTTAAAACCGCTCAACTAAGCAATAAACGCGTAAGAACAGCTTACGACAAAAAATGGGTAAGCCTACAGGCTCAGCTCGAAGAAAAGAAAATAAATAAAGATAATTTTGATCTTTACTTTCGCATTTTTAAACTCGAAAAACAATTTGAGCTTTGGGTAAAAAATAAAGCTGATCAAAAATACACACTTTTAAAAACGATTGCCATTTGCGCATCGAGCGGCGACTTAGGCCCTAAAAGAAAACAGGGTGACTATCAGGTGCCCGAGGGTTTTTACGAAATAGCTACGTTTAATCCAAATAGCAGTTACCATTTAGCTATGAAAATAAATTATCCAAATGCAAGCGATCGCATTAAAAAATCGGCAACAGACCCGGGCGGCGATATTATGATACATGGTAATTGTGTGACCATTGGCTGTATTCCATTAGAAAATAATCCTGTTGAAGAGGTTTATATTTTAGCTACCGAAGCAAAGAACAAAAAAAACAACCCGCAAATGGCCATTTACCCTTGCCGCTTTAACGAGAAGAATAACTTAATGCTTTCTAAAAATTATGACGCAGAAAAAAATAAATTTTGGGAAACTTTAAAAAAACCATACACATATTTTGAAAATAATCACATTATACCAAAAGTAAGTGTTTCTAAAACGGGCGATTATACTTTTACCGAATAAGCATGTCCCATTTTCCGTTCATAAAAACATTCATTTCTGTCATGGCGCTAAGCGTTATGATATCTTGCGCTAAAAGTGATGAAGAGGAAAGCATTCCGGCAAACATTTTAAATGAAGAAAAATTTACAAAATTAATTGTTGATTTTGCTTTGGCCGAAAGCGTGAGTAATATAAATGTGAAGAGTTTGCCTGCAGATAAAATGGATTCATTATATAATTTTGATCCGCTTGTTGATAATAATGTTTCAAAAAGTCAATACGACTCTACCATAACTTTTTATTCAAAACATCCTGAGCTGTATAAAAAAGTTTATGAAAATGTATTGGCCGAGCTAAGTAAAATGCAGGTAAAAAAAGACAGTATTAAAGTTGATCAGGTTGTAAAATAAGAAACTTTTCTACTTTATTATTGTTTAAATAAATTACAATGTCGTTGCAATTCTCAGCTTCGTAATTCAGTGGCACCGCATCTAAATTAGAATTATGATACACTAGTTTTTTATCTAGTTTTCCATTAGCATTTATTGAATACATTACCAAATTTGAACGCCACAAATTTGTTTCTTTTTTAAAACGGTGATAATTAAAATCTCCAGGCTCTTTCTTAAAATTAGCAGGCGATTCTAAAACAACAATGTTCAGTTTATCTTTATACATAAAAGGCATAACCCTGCCAATATTTTTAAATCGTGTTCGACCTTTAAAGGAATATATTTTCCGAGGAATGATCTTTTGATCTATTACTTTTCCGGTTTGCAGATCGCTTTGCAAAAGCAAAAGTTCTTTGTAGTAATAATCCTCCACCCTTTCAACTAGCTGCAGATCGGTTTTACCATTGCTAAAGTTTTTTAAAAATCCATACTCTTTATCCGTTGCTTCTTTATAATCTGTTCCGTCAAAAAAAGTAAGACTTTCTTTTATTGCACTATCCAAAGGTGTTAATACTGCGTAAACATCATTTAATAGATCATTACTCATTTTTTGATCAAGAAAATACGTGTTGTTCTCTCCGTTTTTTTGTTGCATGGATACATGTGCAATGACCGAAACATCTTGCTTCGCAACCACCCTGATATTTTTTAAACCGGTTAAATTATTTATAGCCAGGCTTCTTTTTAAAGGAAAAGCACGGTCGTTTAAAAAGGCCACCATGTTTAATGTATCGTAAAAAAATACCGGTACAGAAACCTGGGCATGATCTACATATTTTCGCTTATATGAAACAATGTGTGCTTTTATTAATACAAAAAACAAGTCGTGTGCCGCATTCACTTCAAATGCTGTAGAGTAACCTGTTGCATCGTTTTCGATGGGTAATTTTTTTGCAAGCACGATCTTTCTTTTTTCTACATCAAACAACAGGGCGGTTTTTTTAATTAAAAAGTTGCCATAGGTTTGCGAAGCAATAATTAAAATGTTGTTGTTATAGGATCTTTTGTATTCAAAATTTATCTCCGTTACACCTTTTTCTTTCTCAAGTACTGCCAATTCTATAAACCCCGATGCTTTGCCAAGTGTATCAATAATTTTAAGGTATAATACTTTTTTTGAGTTCAGTACTTTTTCAAATAAAAAATAAACGTGATAGTTGTGCTCAAAAAAAAGATGGTCCAGGTTATCATAATTAAACCAATCGGCATTAATACTATCTAATTTTAAAGGTGTAAAGGAAATGATCTCTGCCGAAGGCTTTGCTCTTCGTTCAATTGTAAGATCGTGCGCAGCTTTATTATTGCGCAGCATAAAAAAATAACTGGCGTGGTTGTTTATAATAGCTAAGGGCACGTTTTTTTTGCGTGCTTCAAAATCTCTGCTGTAAACCGGCTGAGAAAAAAAAGAAGTACAATAAAAAATCAGAAAAGCAATTACACCTGCTCTCCGCATTTTATTCTACAGTAACACTTTTTGCAAGGTTTCTAGGTTGATCTACATTACAACCGCGCATAACCGCAATATGGTAGGATAATAATTGTAATGGAATTACCGAAATAAGCGGTACTAAAAACTCATCCGTTTCAGGTATCTCAATGCAATAATCTGCAACACTTTTAACCTCTGTATCACCCGATGTTACAACAGCTATTATTTTTCCTTTACGTGCCTTAACTTCCTGGATGTTACTTACTACTTTTTCGTAGTTAGCGCCTTTTGTTGCAATTACAAACACCGGCATTTCTTCATCTATCAAAGCAATTGGACCATGCTTCATTTCTGCTGCAGGATAACCTTCGGCATGTATGTAGGAGATCTCTTTTAATTTTAATGCGCCCTCTAAAGCTACCGGAAAAGAAACGCCTCTTCCTAAATATAATGCATTGCTGGTGTCTTTATGAATAAAAGCGATCTCGCGCAGCTTATCATTTAATTTTAATACCTCTTCTATTTTTGAAGGAATTGATTCTATCTCATAACATAACTGACGGTAACGGCTTTCTGATAAAGTGCCGCGTACTTTTGCCATATGCAAGGCCATAAGCGTTAGTACGGTAACCTGTGCCGTAAAAGCTTTTGTAGAGGCAACACCAATTTCAGGACCGGCGTGCGTATAACTGCCGCCGTGTGTAGCGCGTGCAATGGATGAACCAACAACATTACAAACGCCTAATACAGTTGCACCTTTTGATTTTGCCAATTCAATGGCTGCTAATGTATCAGCGGTTTCGCCACTTTGAGAAATAGCAATAACAATATCATCCTGGAAAATAATTGGATTGCGGTATCTGAATTCTGAGGCGTATTCTACCTCAACAGGTACGCGCGCAAATTCTTCAAATAAATATTCAGCTACAAGGCCTGCGTGCCAAGAGGTGCCACAGGCAACAAAAATAATGCGTTTTGCTTTTTCAAATTTTTTCTCGTGATCAACAATGCCCCCCATTTTAATTTCGCCGGCATGAGCATTTAATCTTCCGCGCATGCTATCCAAAACAGAACGCGGCTGTTCATAGATCTCTTTTAGCATAAAATGATCGTAACCTCCTTTTTCGATCGATTCGATCTCTAAGGTTAATTCCTGAACATACGGGGTAACTTCTTTATCTTTTAAATTACGGATCTTTAATTCTTGTCCTCTTCTTAAAACCGCTACCTGTTCATCATCCAAGTAAACTACGTTTTTAGTATACTCAACAATTGGCGAAGCATCGGATGCAATAAAAAAATCATCGGAGCCAATACCAATAACCATTGGACTACCTTTTTTAGCCGCAACAATTGTATCAGGATCATTTTTATCCAATACAACAATTGCATAGGCACCAATAACCTGTTTTAATGCGGCCTGCACAGCATGGCCTAATTTCATTTTTTCGTGTGTTTTAATTTCCTCGATCAAATGAATTAAAACTTCTGTATCTGTTTGTGATAAAAATGTGTGGCCGCGTTTTGTTAATCCTTCTTTAATAGCAGCATAATTTTCAATAATTCCATTGTGGATCATTACCAGATCTTTTGTTTGAGAATAGTGCGGGTGTGAGTTTACATCGTTTGGCTCGCCGTGTGTAGCCCAACGTGTGTGACCAATACCAATGTTACCGGTAGTATCTTCATTTTTTACAAATGAAAGCAGATCACTTACTTTACCTTTACGTTTGTAAACATTTAGCGTTCCGGCCTTGTTGATCATAGCAACACCTGCGCTATCATAGCCACGGTATTCTAAACGTTGTAATCCTTTAATAATGATGGGGTAAGCCTCGCGGTTACCAATATATGCTACAATTCCACACATAATTATTACTTAAAAAATGGTTTTCTATACCTTAAAAATACTAAATTTTATCCTATCATTTGCAAAAAGCCAATTTCTTTTGCAGTTAAAAAACGGTGTTTGCCACGAGGTAGATCTTTTTTGGTAAGCCCTGCAAAAACAACTCTGTCTAATTTAATTACATCATAACCCAAATGCTCAAATAAACGACGCACAATACGGTTACGGCCACTGTGAATTTCAATACCTATTTCTTTTTTGCCTTCGCCTACAAAAGCAAGATCATCAACTCTCACTATACCATCTTCCAACTCAACGCCTTCAGTTATGGCTTTAAAATCTTCTGTTTTAAGGCCTTTGTTAAGGCTTACATGATAAACTTTTTTTATACCGAATTTTGGATGCGTTAATTTTGTAGTGATCTCACCATCGTTTGTAAATAACAATAAGCCGGTTGTATTTCTATCTAACCTGCCAACAGGATATAAACGTTCTTTACAAGCGCCTTTAATTAATTCCATTACGGTTTTACGTTCCTGTGGATCGTCAACCGTTGTAATATAATCTTTTGGTTTGTTCAATAACAAATATACTTTGCGTTCGCTTTTTACAGGAGCGTCGCCATATGTTACTTTATCACCTTCTTTTATTTTATAGCCCAGCTGATCAATTACCACACCATTTACTTTAACCGCGCCGCTTAAGATCAACACATCTGCATCACGACGGGAAGCAATTCCGGCATTTGAAAGGTATTTGTTTAAACGTGTTAAACCATCTGCATTTGCAGTTTTCTTAACAAGGTTTGGCTTTTTGAAAGACCTTTTTTCTCCATCTTTCTTAGAAGCATTTGAAAATGTTTTGCCGTCTTCAAATTCGTCAAACTTTACACGCTTGGTGTTCTCTGTATCTTCACCAAAACTGCGCTTACTTTTGCGATGTGGTTTTTTATCGTCGCGCTCAAACTTTGGAGAATCGTCAAATTTTTTATCGAATTTTTTAAAAGCGTGTTCTTTTTTATCACCGCCAAATTCTTTTTTAAATGGCTTTCTGTCGTTTGAATTATTGAAACTTTTACGTGGCTTATCGTTAAATTTAAAATCTTTCTTAAACGATCTTTCTTCTTCCTCTCCGTCTGAATTTCTTTTTGGTTTATAATCGTATTTTGATTCTTTTTCGCTTGAAAATTTTTTCTTGTAGGGATCGCGTTCTCCGAAATTTCTTTTTGGCTTATCGCCATATTTAGAGTTTTTATCAAACTCTTTTTTGAAGGACTTTTTTTCGTCTGAATCTCCGTAACTTCTTTTTGGTTTATCGTTGTAATTAGAATCGCCGAATTCTTTCTTAAAAGGCTTTTTACCTTTACTGCCGTAATTACTTTTATAAGATCCTTTTTCAGATGATCTTTTATCATCAGAATTTTCGTTATTTCTTGCCCTGTCGCTGTTTGATTTTTTGCTGAAAGGTTTTTTGCTCTTGCCGCCCGCACCGGACCTGCTATTGTTGATTTTACGCATGTACAAATATACGCTACTTTATTGATGGATAAAAGGCGCCCTCCAAATGTTTTACCTGTATGGTGTTATTAAGTTGTAAAACCGAAACAATATCAAACCTGCTTTCGAGCGCTATATTGTTTGAGGTGAGATATTCGTGCGCCGCGGCAACCAAAAAGCCTTGCTTTTTCTTTGTAACAAACAATTCGGGCTCTCCAAAATCGCTCGTACTTCGCGCTTTTACCTCAACAAAAATGATCTGTTGTTTATGTAAGGCAATAATATCCACTTCTAGTTTTTTGAAGCGCCAATTTTGCTCCAATATCTCATAACCCTTCTCTAAAAGATGTTTTTTAGCTATTTTTTCTCCTTCTATGCCAAAATTATGTGAATTTTTGTCTTTCATTGTAGTAATATTGCCGAAAATACATATTTTAGTAGTCTATTTAACCCTATAAAATGAAAAAGATTTTATTTGCCCTTAGCCTTTGTTTTGGATTGAACCAAATTACTGCGCAAAACTTTAATGGAAGTATTGAGTTTAAATATTCTACTCAAAAAGATACTACCACTAATATTTATCTTGTAAAAGATAATTTAATTAAACTTGACCAGTATGGTAAAAAATCAGGCGCTATTGAAGGTAGCTTTATTTTTGATCTTACTACAAACAAAATAAAATTTGTAAACCCAAAACGCAAAGTTTGGGGCGAACACAAAAGCGAAACGCCACCGGTTGTTAAAGGTGTTTGCACCGTAACAAAAGGAACAAATACCAAAACCATACAAGGTGTTAAATGTACTGAGTACACAGTAAAAAATACCGATGAAAATACAAGCATTACCTATTGGGTAGCTGAAAATAAATTTGCGTTTTTTACACCTGTAATTAAATTATGGAATCGTAAAGACAAGCAAAGCATTTACTTTAACCAGATCAAAGATCTACCTGAAGGTTGCATGCCATTATTAAGCGAAGAAAAACAATTAAGCGATGGTAAATTACTTACTAAATTAGAGGTTGTAAAAATTGGCCGCAAAGTGCCCGATGATGCAAGCTTAGCAGTACCACCAAACTATAACAAATTTGATCAATAATTTAAAGGGGCTTTTAAGCCCCTTTTTTATTCTTATAATTTTATGCTTTATACCATTAAAACAAAACAGTTTATTAAAAGTGACCTTGATACTGTTTGGGATTTTATAAGCTCGCCCAAGAATTTAAATACCATTACACCCGATACAATGAAGTTTGAAACATTAACAGAGTTGGGTAATGAAAAAATGTATGCCGGACAAATAATAGAATATTATGTAACTCCTTTTGCCGGCATAAAAATGCATTGGGTAACAGAAATAACGCACATAAAAGATAAAGAATACTTTGTAGACGAACAACGCTTTGGGCCTTATGCTATGTGGCACCATAAACACTTTTTAAAGACGGTTAACGGCGGTGTTGAAATGACAGATATTGTACACTACAAAATACCTTACGGTATTTTTGGAAAAATAGCACATACTTTATTTGTAAAAAATAAATTGAAGGAAATTTTTGATTTCAGGTTTAAAAAGGTAGATGAATTATTCAATCAAAAAAATTAATCTTCTTCTCTTCTTGGTTTATCGTTAACACCAAACAGCATGTTTAAAATGCCTGTGCAAACAGATAAAATAAGACTAAATAAAAGGGCAGACCAAAAGCCGTTCACGTAAAAACCATCTACCAGCTTACCTGCAAAAATAATAATGAGTGCATTTATTACCAGTAAAAAAAGCCCCAAGGTGACAACCGTTATAGGTATTGTAAGTATTGTTAATATTGGCTTTACAATTGTATTTAAAAAAGCCAACACAACAGCCACTAATAAAGCAGTTAAATAATTATCTATTCTTACGCCCGGTAAAAGATGCGCAACAATAAATACCGCCAGGGCCGAAACAACTATTTTTAAAAGGAAATTGATACGTTACGTTTTTTGTTTTTTCTTTTTTGCTGCCGGAAATAAAATATTATTTAATATTAAACGGTAGCCCGGTGAATTTGGATGTAATGACAAATCGGTTGGTGGTTCTTCTACCCTGTGCTCATAGTCTTCGGGATCGTGGCCACTGTAAAACGTCCAGGTGCCTTTGCCAATATCGCCGTGTATATAACGCGCTTCGCCAAAAGCTTTTGCCTCGCCCATTATTAAAACGTTTTTTTTGATGTACTTTTTGTCGAAGGCAGCTGTTTGTCCCCAAAAACCATTTATTGTGCTGGTGTGATTTTGGCATAACATGGTTGGCACAGGATCCCACTTGGCAGAGAATTCAAATAAAGTAAAAAGATCTGTTTTTTGTGTCATACCATAATTACGGCGAGAGAAATAGGTATCGATAGTTGAGTATTCATACTCATACGGATTTGGTTTTAACTGGTAATTCTCAAATGCAAATGCTTTTGAAAAATCTAATTTAGAAGTTGCGTTCTTATCTGCAGCATCGTGATCGAACATGCTCTCACAAATATCTACACCTTCTGCAGCTAAAGCAATATCATAACTATCGGTAGCACTGCACATGGCAAATAAAAAGCCGCCACCAAAAACAAAATCTTTTATTTTTTTTGCAGAGTGTAATTTCATTAAAGAAACTTTTGTAAAGCCTAATTTTTTGGCGAGTGCTTCATTTTCTTTTACATCGTTTTGATACCATGCAGCATTTTGAAACTGCGCATAAAATTTGCCGTATTGCCCGGTAAAATCTTCATGATGCAAATGCAGCCAATCGTAATCTTTTAATTTTTCTAAATAAATTTCTTCATCATAAACAACATCATAAGGAATCTCAGCATACTTTAAAACAAGCGTCACGGCATCGTCCCAGGGTTGTTTTCCTTTAGGAGAATACACTGCAATGCGCGGTGCTTTTTCTAATTTCACTGCATCCATATTTACTTCGGGGTTTGCAATTTCGGCAAGAATAGAGTTGCCTTGTGCATCAGAAATTGTTTCATAACTAATGCCTCTTATTACACATTCGTTAGAAACTGCTTTTGCATTGGGAATCATAAAACTACCGCCACGATAATTTAATAACCAGTGAATTTCCAGTTCGCCTTTTAATGCCCAGTAAGCCAACCCGTACGCTTTTAAATGGTTTTTCTGATCCTCATCCATCGGAATTAAGATGTAAGCAGCAAAGGATCTGCCTGCAAAAAATAGAACAAAAATTATGGCGAATAAGCGTTTCATTAGCAAACACTAATTTAAGGATAATTGCATGAAAGTAAGAGAAGTGTAATTGAAAAAAAGTTAAATGTAGTAAAAACAGACTTATGACACAGCGCCGGCAGTAATCCTGCTGCGCAGAGCAGAAACTTTTTCGTCAATGGTCTTAATGGTCTCCAGGTTTTGAACTGTATTTGCTTCTGCTGCTTCAAACGCATCGCGAATGGCTTTAAGATCAGATACAATAAATTTACCGGCTTCTGATAAATTAGATGCTTCAAGCATAATTATTAAATTCTTTAACGATTCGCCTTGTTGGATAATTGTTGGTACGATCTTTTCACCGCTTGGTGTTTTTGCGATCTGGCAAGAAACATACATGCCTTCAACCCAGCAACCGGCCAAAATTACAGCCGAAGTGGCAGGACGGTTATTTACTTTTAAGATCTCATCTGCTTTTTTAAACGCAGCGGTAATAATTTCTAATGTTGAGTCTTTATTTGAACGGTTGGCTTCCATACGATCGAACATAGCCTGGTCGAAAGCACCATTAACACCAATGTTTGCTGCTAAAGAGTTAACGCATTTTAAGAACACCATACTCTCTTGTGTTTGATCGAATGAATTGGCAATACTTAGATCTGAACCATAAATACCAAGGTTAGCTGCTTTATAAAACTCAATAGTATATTTTGAAACTGAATTAGGATCGTTTAAAAAATCAGGGTTGTACTCTATCTTATTATCATCAATCAACTTTAAGATTATTTGTCTGTCGGGCATTGAATTAAATACATTTTGTGCATTTAATTTTGTTTCCTGAACGGCTTGCTTTGTGTTTTCATCAACAACAATGTTGTCGTCCTGCTTCTCTCCATTGCCACACGATGCCAAGGCAACTGTTAGACCCAATAAAACTATTTTAAAACTAACTTTGATCATAAATTTTGTACGTTACAAATATAACAAAAAAACCTGCACTTATTTTTTTACGCCGTTTTCGTAGTATATTCTATTTATTTCTTTTCCGCTTTTGTCGTAAAACACCCACAATCCGTGAGGAACGCTTTGCACTTTGCCTTTTCTCCTATCGTTTACGATCTTATAATTACATTCGCTTTGCAGCTTGGCATTTGTATAATACGAAACACTTTTACCACTTAGCTTACCATTTTTAAAGTGCTGTATACGATTTATTCCTCCGGTTTCGTAGTAATATGTCCACTCACCATGCTGATGTCCTTTTTTGTACTTTCCTTTTACATCAATAAAGCTTCCTCTTTCAAACCATTGGGTATAGTTCCCATGTTTTATACCGTTTACATACGAACAGGTTTCACGTGGTTGCCCATTTTCGTAAAAATAATCCCATTTTCCCTGTTTTTTTCCCTTACTGTTGTAATTTCCGATGTAATTTTGCTTTCCGTTCGAGTACCAACCCATCCAGGTATCTACTAAAAGTACGTCTTTAAACGTACCTTCATCTTTTTTTGCGCCATTATCCCACCAACTTGTCCATAATCCATTCTCTTTGCCTAAAATATAAGGGCCTTCCTGCAGTTTTTTACCGTTTTCGAACCAGGTTACCCAGTTTCCGGTCTTTAATCCGTTATCATAATTGCCTTGGCGCCACTTTTCTCCTCCTTTGTAAAAATAATTCCATGTGGAGGTTTGTTTATCATTTAAATAATAACCCTCACTTTCAACTTTTCCGTTAGCGTAATAATAGGTCCATTTATCATCGCGCAGATCATCTTTCAAAGTACCTATCATCTCCGGCTTTCCATCGGTGTTATAAAATTTCCAAACACCATTTTTCTTGTTATTAATGAACTCACCTTCGCTTTTTACTTTGTGGTTAGCAAAGTAAGAAGAGTAATAACCGTTTAGAGCGCCATTCGCATAAGTTGCTTCATAATCTAATTCGCCATTGGCATGAAAGAAGCGCCAAATACCATCCTGCAAACCTTCTTTATAAGAACCCATGGCTTTTATGACGCCATTATCGTAATTTGCCGTAATGCTTCCATTACCACCGGCTACCAAGTGTTTGCCTTTGGTGTCCCAAAGATCCATCAGGTAAAGTGTACTGTCTCTGTATTCTTTTATAAATTTCTTTTGGCCGTTGTCATAATATTCTTCCCAACGGTTGCAAGGTTTACCATTACAATACTCTTGTATGGCCAATAATTTTCCTGCTTTGTTATAGGTTTCTACTTTGCCCTGGCGTTTATCTTTTTCAAATGTTCCTTTACTTTCCAACTGACCGTTATCAAAATAATAAACCCATTCTCCTTCTTTAATTCCTTTTACAAATGGCTCGCGACTTTTTACTTTTCCATTTTCGTAAAAAGAGGTCCAGGTACTATCGGCCTTATTATCTTCAAACCTTGTTAGCTGTGAGATCTTGCCTGATTTAAAATAATACACATTGGTACCATTTTTTTGGCCTTTGTTGTAACGTTCAACCGCTTTTTTGCCGCCATCTTCATAATAAAAGGTCCAAACGCTATCTTCTTTGCCAAGAAAGTGGCTTAGTTTGCCCGAATAATAATATCCTTTTGAAAGTATTTTACCACTTTGATAATACTCGGTATAAGCACCATAAGGAACACCTTTGTAATAATCGGTCTCTGATTTTAGCTGTGTTTCTTTAGCATCGTAATACTCTTTTTTTAATTGAGCAGAAAGTGAAATGCTTGAAACAAATAAAGAAATTAAGATTAAAAATCGCATCACGTAAATTTAAACAGTATAAGGGCGAAGAATGCTTTTGGTTACAGCATTTGTGAACAATAGCAGGGTTGAAAAGTTGCTGTTTGCTTTGCAAAAAATTGTTAAGCAGGATCAATAAAGCAGTATAAGCAATTTAAATTTCATAGATCGTATAATCAACATTTGTTAGCAGCTGTTTATACGGTAAAGTTATATCGTTGCCAAAAGCCTTTTTAAGAATGATAATGTATTTTAATTTTTTTTCTTTCAGGCTCATGATATAAGCATTATCTGCAATGCGTTCATTAAAATCTATCCATCCTTTGCGGTGGGCAAAATAAATCGGTGTTGGTACCTCGCCACTATTTATCAATATCAGATCTGTTGGTTTGCTAAATTTATCGAGGTCTTTTTCAAGATCAAGAATGGCCATGTTTTTTTCTTTAATATAAAAGTCGGCATTGCTAACCAATATGCATTCAACAGCTATAAGCGCAAGAAAAGTAATTGCAAGTTTTTTATTATTAACAAGCGAAATAACATAGCCGCATATTAAAGCCATTACGGGCGCAAAAGGCACAATATAATATGTGTGATTGTAAAATGTTGCACCGCCTTTTAAAATGATTACTAAAAAAGACATAAAACAAATGCAAAAAACCAATAGCATGTTTTTTTGTTTTCTTTTTATCATTACAAATAATCCGGAAATAAAAACCACAAAGCCGGTGAAGCCCAACGCAGCTTCATAAAATTTTTGAAATGTTTTATTTAAGTGCGAAAAAATTTCTTTTGCACCTTCTACTATTCCTTTACCCATAAAAAAATGTTCGAATCCATATTGCTTTGTAATGAACGGCACCCAATAAAAATAGTAGGCCGAAACAAAAAACACAATAAGCAACGACGCACAAACAAAAAGACTTTTATTTAACAACGGAATTTTCTTATCAACTAAAAATACAAACATGATGGCCAATAAATAGCCTGACGGGAGTTTGGATAAAATGCCCGCCAATACAAAAATAAAATATAATAAAAGGTCTTTTAAATTTTTTTGCCTGTCTAAATAATTACTACCGTAGTAAATTCCAGCAATAACAAACGACATTGAAAATGTGTCGGGCATTATTTTTCTAGAGTAAGTAAACCAAACTGAGAACAATAAAATAAAGGTTGCGTTAAATGCTAAAGAGCTATTAAAATATTTTTGCAGCAGTTTAAAAAAATACCATAGGCCAAATGATGAAACTACAAGGGTAATAAGTCGGCCGTACCAATGTGCGTAACCAAATACAAGCGACGCCAGGTAGATAAGGTAGTTAAGCAATGGAAATTCCATGCCGGTTATGCCGGTTTTTTCGCCGGCAAAATCAACTTTAGGAAGCAGGATATTATTATCGCCTTCAAAAAAATTACGGGCCGGCATGGTAACAGTTGTTTGCCGCCAGTTATGAGAAACTTCGAGGGGAGGATTAGTAATGTGAAAAAGCCTTACTATAAAAAAAACAACTATCCAAAACCGGATATCAGTAAAAATATCTTTTAATTGTGCCGTTCTCATTTTATAGCTTACTAATATAACTATTTAATGATACCGATAGTGTATTAATCGTTCAGCTTTAATACAGCCATAAACGCGCTTTGTGGGATCTCAACATTACCCACAGCCTTCATACGTTTTTTACCTTCTTTTTGTTTTTCTAATAATTTACGCTTACGGCTAATATCACCGCCATAACATTTTGCGGTAACGTCTTTACGCATAGCGCTTATGGTTTCGCGCGAAATAATTTTAGCGCCAATGGCTGCCTGGATAGGAATTTCGAATTGCTGTTTTGGTATTAACTCTTTTAATTTTTCGCAGATCTTTTTACCAAAATTATAAGAGTTGCTTCTGTGAATTAAGCAAGATAAAGCATCAACCGGTTCGCCTTTTAAAAGTATGTCTAATTTAACAAGGTCTGAATCGCGCATGCCTATTGCATGATAATCGAACGATGCATAGCCTTTTGAAATTGATTTTAAACGGTCAAAGAAATCAAATACCACTTCCCCTAAAGGCATTTCAAAGATCAGTTCAACGCGATCGGCCGTTAAATAATTTTGCGTAACAATGCTTCCGCGTTTTTCGATACATAAACTCATTACCGGACCAATAAATTCTGATTTAGTAATAATGTTGGCTTTAATGTATGGCTCTTCAATGCGTTCAATACGGCCCGGATCAGGCAGATCGCTTGGATTGTTAACTGTCTTTACATCTCCATTGGTTTGATAGGCAATGTACGAAACGTTAGGAACGGTTGTAATAACCGTCATGTTAAATTCACGCTCTAAACGCTCTTGTACAATTTCCATGTGCAACATTCCTAAAAAGCCGCAACGGAATCCAAAGCCTAATGCCAGCGATGATTCAGGCTCCCAGGTTAAAGACGCATCGTTCAGCTGAAGCTTCTCCATGCTGTAACGCAGCTCTTCAAAATCTTCAGTATCTACAGGATAAATTCCCGCAAATACCATTGGCTTTACTTCTTCAAACCCTTTAATACCTTCTGCACACGGACGATCAAAATGCGTAATAGTATCGCCTACCTTTACTTCCTTTGCGCTTTTAATTCCTGATATAATATAGCCTACATCACCTGTACTTAACTCAGGGCGAGGCTCCGGCTTTAAACGTAAAACGCCTACCTCATCTGCATTATATACCGACCCGGTGTTTACGAATTTAACTTTATCGCCTTTTTTAATACTTCCATTCTCAATTTTAAAATAAGCGATAATCCCACGGAAAGAATTAAATACGCTATCAAAGATCAATGCCTGTAATGGCGCTTGCGGATCGCCAACCGGTGGTTTTATTCTTTCAATAATAGCTGACAGGATTTGTTCGATACCCATTCCTGTTTTTCCGCTGGCTGGAATAATATCGTCTCTATCGCACCCGATCAGGTCAACAATTTGATCTTTCACCACTTCAGGTTCTGCGCTTGGCAGATCCATTTTATTTAAAATAGGAATAATGGTAAGATCATGTTCTAATGCTAAATATAAATTAGAAATAGTTTGTGCCTGTATACCTTGTGCGGCGTCAACAATTAACAATGCGCCTTCGCAGGCAGCAATAGAGCGCGATACCTCGTAACTAAAATCAACGTGACCCGGAGTATCAATTAAATTTAAAACAAATTTTTCGCCTTTGTAAGGGTAATCCATTTGTATTGCATGACTTTTAATGGTAATACCACGTTCTTTTTCAAGGTCCATATCATCCAGCACCTGCGCCTGCATGTCGCGTTTGCTAACGGTTCCGGTGTATTCCAATAAGCGGTCTGCTAAAGTGCTTTTGCCATGGTCAATATGCGCAATAATACAAAAGTTACGAATGTTCTTCATTTTAAAATACTGATCTCTCTCTAAATTAATTTAGCCGCAAATATACTAAAAAGTCGCCTTTTATGGCTCATTTTTATTGGTATTATGAGATTTTGGCTCTACTTTAGGAGGATATGAAGACTCTACTTATCTCTTGTTTACTGGTTTTATGCGGCCCGTTTTTTTCTCAGAACGCCTCTTTTAAATCTATTATGCAACAGCAAAGCGAGTATTATGGCTCATTAAACCTGCATACAGATGCACAATTTGATAGCTTAAGAAAAATTGAGAACAATGAAGGCGAAATTTTAAGCTTGAAACCAGGAACGGCTACAAGCCCCACCTGCACCTTAAATAAAAAAGTGTATGGCTGGCACCCTTACTGGGTGGGCAGTACTTATACAGCTTACCAATGGAATTTATTGAGCGATCTTTGCTATTTCAGTTACGATGTTTCTCCTTCAACAGGTAATAATACTAACAGCTCTTTTGCGTGGACGACAGCCAGCGTAGTTACTGTGGCAAAAAACAACGGTGCAAAAATTCACATCTGTGCCACCATGTTTAGTAATCACTCTACATTCTGGGCCAGTACAACAGCTCAAACTACATTCATTAATAACATTGTTTCGTTATTAAATGCAAGAGGCGGAGATGGCGTGAACATTGATTTTGAAGGCATGGGCTCGTCTGACAAAGTACCTTTTGTAACATTTATGACTAACCTTAACAATGCTCTAAATACTGCTAATCCCAACTACAAATTATCTGTTTGTTTATATGCAGTTGATTGGAGCACGGCCTTTAATATGCCTGCATTAAATAGCATTGTGGATGATTTTACAATTATGGGCTATGCTTATTATTACGCGGGGAGCACACAGGCAGGGCCATCGGACCCCTTATACAATTTTCAAACAAGTTATAATTATACGCTTTCAAAAACAGTTACCTATTATTTAAAAGCAGGCGCATCACCTTCAAAACTATTGCTTGGTTTGCCTTATTATGGGCAGGAGTGGGAAGTTGCAGCTAATACTTTACCCGCTTCTACCACCGGAAATTTTTCCTCATCGCGTACTTTAAGTTACGTAAATAATAATGGTAGTACCTATAGCCTAGTAAATAAACACTGGGATGGCACAAGCTATACACCTTATTACGCATATCAAAACACAAGTATATGGCGCCAGTGTTTTATTAACGATGTTTATAGCTTAGGCAGAAGATATGACATGGTAAACCAACGAGGCCTTGGTGGTATTGCTATTTGGGCGCTTGGCTATGATGCAGGTATGACAAGCTACTGGACATTGATACAAAATAAATTCAGCAGCTGCGCACCCATAGTTTGTAATGATAGTATTTTTGATATGGGCGGCCCTGTGCGCAATTATTATGATAGCGAAAGTTATGCTTACACGCTTTCTGCGCCAACAGGCAGCGTTGTAAAATTGCAATTTAAAAGCTTTGGCACAGAGCAAGGATATGATTCTTTGTTCCTGTATAACGGTTCGTCGGTTGCCGCACCTTTAATTGGAAGTTATACAGGTACCAACTCACCCGGAACAATTACATCAAGCGGACAAAACCTAACGCTGCGTTTTAAAAGCGATGGTGCTACTGTTGCGTTTGGTTTTAAAGCAGTTAAAAGTTGTACACCGCAAACTATTGTTACCGGTATTGCAAGTAACGAAGATGAAAATGAAGTTATAATTTATCCAAACCCTACTGATGGGAAAATATTTTTAAATACTGAAAAAATAAGTTCACTTCAATTATTTGACGTGCAGGGAAAGTTAATTCTCAGCAAAGAAATTATTCTTGAAGACAAAGGCATATTAGATCTTAAGACTTTAAACATTAAAAAAGGGTTATACTTTATTGGTTTAACGCAAACCAATGGTATATCCCTGTTTAAAAAAGTGATCTATACTGATTAGTTTTTTTAAAATAAGCCACAGATTACACTAATTTCACAAATGATTAAATTTTAAATACAGTTTTGTGTAATTTTTATTCTTCAAGCAATAGTATCGCTTGAAGAATAATTTCACAAATCAATAAACAAGATAAAGTTTAGTGCTTTTAGTGAAATTCGTGGCTAACTAGTCTTTAGTTCACTACAACTTTTTTAGTTGCTGTATTTCCATCCTTACTTATTGTTATAAAATAAATACCTCTTGTTAAAGAAGACGTATTGAACTCAATTTGACTACTGCTCTTCTTAACTGAAGGAATCAAAATTGATTGTCCGATTATATTAGTAGCATTAATTTGTGCGCCTTCTAATTCTGATCCGTCTAACATAAATTTATCCTGTGCGGGATTTGGATATAAGTTTAAAGATGCAGCTAATTTATTTTCGTTAAGTGATAAAGGGCCGTTGGTTGTGAAACTATACTCAAACTTGCTTCCAAAGTCGGATGTAAACGTTTTAATTACATTATTAAAATTATCTTTTAATCTCACATATCCAGATCCTTGAGATGGATTTGCCCACCAAGTAAGACCATCGCCGCCACCATCATTAACAATTAATTTAAAGCAGCCGTTTAAAATAAAGAAATCTTCATAAACAGTATTTACAGCCGTAAAATTACTTGTGCCAACCACGTTTCCGTTATCATCAATAAGTGTATACGTATCGTCCAATAAATTATTTGTTTTAAATTCTATTGAAAAATAAGTTGGTACCCAACCTGGCACAACAAACGGAGAACTATAAATGTTGTTGAACGAATAATCATCAATAACATTATTTGCTTTTTTTAGTTCAACATTAAACCTGTTGTTAGTTGGTGTAATGCCTGTTTGCCAAAGTGTACCAACAGGCAGGGAAATACTCACAGTATCCATAAACGCTAAATTGCCTGTCCATGTATAGGTTTGTTTTGCGGTTGCATTATTTACCCAGTAATCAATTTCCAAACTTGTTAAAGCAGTTGAACCTGTATTTCTTACCAATATTCTTGGATTGTCGCACATTGGGTTTGTTTTAGAATACAGTACTTTGTCTGTTGGCGCCAATACATCTATAATGGCAGCATCATTGCTGTGATTTGGCGCGCCATAAGTAATTAACTGGTTGGCTACAATGTAACGGTAGTCTCCTGTTGAAACGGGCGGGTTAGACGTATGATAATCCATTGTTACTGTTGAGCCCGGTGTTACAGAAGCTGTAATATTAAATTCTTTTGTTAAAGATGTTTGGCCAGGGCACCAGCCTTGCCTGTCATATACCCATGTACCGCCCTGTGCTATAATAGGGTTTGTTGAACATTCCTGTGAAATGATCCAGCTAAGTTCATACGGGCCACCATTAAGGTTAAATAGATGATTTACCTGTCCGCCATTTTGCTGAAATTCACCTTGTGCACCGTGGCCTGTAATAGTTGAGCGTATTTTAAACGCCTGACCGCTTGCATGCATTGGTATTGTTAAAGGTTCAAAACGTGTGTTGCTTGTAATGTTTTGAATTGGAACACCGCCATAACGGGCTCCGCCTTGCCATAACTGCTTGTATTCTACAATATTTCTTGGTGGCGTACCAACAATAAATATAAAATCAACATCCATTTGCTCCTGGTACTCACCGCCCAATGTCATTAATAAACGTTTTGGGCCTTTTAAAAGTGGTGTATAATCTGTTATGTCGTAGTACCATGTTTTTCCTTTCACACCAAGATCAAGGCCTTTGCCATAAGGTGTAACAAACGACATGATCTCATTATAAAACGGATAACGCTTGTAATAATTTAAATTTGTAATAACTAAAGTACCTGTAGGTGTTGTAGCCACCGTGCCGGTTAGCGCACCTGTATCGCCATCATAAATTTTTGACGGTGTTGCTGCATAAGAATTTGTGGTTGCTACCAAAACCACTGCATCATTAACTACCGGCGTAACAGTTGCATTAGATGTAATAGAATATTGCATTACAATGTTTGGATTGTGTGCTACCGAATCTTTTGTTGTAACTGTTGTTGCGGTTGTTGCATAAGTGCCTCTTACAAAAATTACATTCGGACGTAAGTTTGTTTCGGTAAACATTCTTTTTAAATTATGGCCAAAGTCAAACGTCCATTGCAGATTAACACCGGTTGACGTCAAACTGTTCTTTGAATCATTAATTAATAAACCAGTTCCCTCATTCATTTTATAGTAGGCTTTTAAATTTGTATAGAAAGGGTGTGTCGCATCTATTGGCTTGTTCATCCACGATTGAATATCAGTAAGAGACAATTCTTTATTCCAGATCGTTAACTCATTTACTTTGCCTTTATAATTATTTAAAAGGTCCTGGTCTTTTCCTAAAATTAAATTTAATAATGTAATAGGTTTTAGTTTGCCTGTACCCGAATGCCACAATACACCGTTCAGATAAATTTTCATATCACCGGTTGTTGCATTTTTAGTGAAGGCCCAATGCTGCCATTGGCCACCCTGTTCAGCAGCTGTCATAACCTTATTTATCCTGTCATAACCGCCAACTGTATATCCGCAATCATAATATAAGTTATTATCTCCCCATGGCAATTGTAAACTTAATTGGCGATTGTTTGGATTATTATCATAACCGTAAATAAAATTATTAGATGATGGCATTTGAGCAGCATTACCATATGCCCAAAATGAAACTGTAAGCTCATTACTTATACTTGAGAACATGGAAGGATTTAAAGCTACATGTCCTTGCGCAGAAAGGTCGAGCGCATAATTGTTTTTGGCGTAAAGCGACATTATAGCTGCATTACTTGCGCCACTAAATACAATAGCTGTGCTTGGTGTTGTATTGGTAAATGCAAGATCTATTAATACATTGCTAGTACCATTCCATACAAAAGGTGTATGAAACTGCAACCTGTTATTACCGGTTGTAAAAGTGTAATTTTGATTGAATACATTTGTAAACCCGTTTAACGTAACCGTGTTTGAATTTAATGTTGCAGCGCTGCTGTGCTGAATACCTACTTTAAAGAAATGAACGTTACCTCCTGCATTTGTAACATTTAATAAGATACCATCTATATTACCCGCTGTAAAACCTGCGCTTGTAAGTTCAGCAGCAGTGTATAAAATTTGTGTGCGACCTGATCTTTCGTCTGCCTTTAAAAAATTTGGAAGTGAAGTTGAACCGGTACCAACCGTATATTGATTTTCGGAAACAATGTTATTTAATACAACGTTTGTTTGAACATAATTGTAGTAATCGTAAACCGGTTGCGTCACATAGGGAAACGTTGTGCCTGTTGAATTAGATACAACATAATTTGGTTGTAGATTAAGATCGCTTTCTGTTCTTGTGGAATCAACAATGTAGGTGTTGCATGAATAATCCCACTCGCCACAACCTTGATTTGGCGCTGCTTGTGTAGATATTAAAGCGTTCTTACAACGCATGTTATATTTTAAGATTATTTTTTCAAACGTCAATGTTCCATTGGGAAATTGAAGTAATGTATCGCGTGTTGTGCTGCCATATTTAAAAGCTTTTACAACAATAGTATCGCCAGGCACCTGTGCATTAACCGATGCAAGAGATAAAAAAAGTACAGTCAGTAAAATTATTCGTTTCATGTTTTATAAATTTAAATCCTTTTAGATTTTTAATATAGGCTAAAGATAATGAATTTTTAAAGGAAAAAGCAAAATTTTAAGGGGATTTTCGCTCCAGGTCAATATTTTCATCGCCGGTTTTATATGGCAGGTAAGTAAAAATAAACTGAAACATTTCTTCGGTGGTTTTCATACTTTCTACACCATTACCTTGCGTAATGCTTTGTGGTGGTGAGAAAGGGTTGTTGGGATTAGCTTTTGTATTATCAAAAGTACCATAAACAAAAATGGTACAGCCTTTTTCCAATTTTACTGGGTACTTAAACGTATAATAATACTGCCATCTGAAATCCCATTTATTTATTTTGATCAGCGGAATAGTATCTCCATTTGCTTTTACCGCAAAGGCCCAAAAGGTTTTACCAATTAAATGCATGTGTGGATTAACCGATAGCATAGAAATGGGTTGCGATAAAGTAGTTTGTGTATGAAATGTTTTTACTTCGTTTGGCGGAATAATAAATTCTGGTTCAATTTTAGAAATGCCAAAAGTTCCTAGTTGTGTTTCTGTTACAGAGCGTTCAATCGCACTTTTTCTGTAAAACACATTTATATAACTGCTATCTAAAAGATCTTTATTACTAGGCCCATAATGAACATTATTTAACAAGAAAGCGCCGTTCTTTTTTAATTTATAGCCTCCCATTTCTTTCGGATAAGAAGGCGGAATATAACCCGGCAAATAATAAACTACATTTGGTGTAAGTGTTGGAAACTGCGGCTGCAGCTTATCAGTATAAGGTATGTGCATTTGTGAATACACATCCAGTAATTGTGCTTTAGTATCTTCATGAATAGATTCGCCACTCATATAATTAAACGCGCGTTCGCTATCATAAGAAATTAAATGTCCGTTAACATGATGAATTAATTTTCGTTGACCCGGAACAAATTCTACAAAATCGATCAAGGTGTCTTTTTCAATCTGGTAAGGAAATTTCATAATTAAAAAAGCATCCGTTCCATTTCCTTTTATAGAATAAGGCTTTTGTGCTTTTATAACAAGATCGGGTTTTCCAAAATAAGAACCGGTATAAAACATCGGCGTTTGTGGTTCTGCTAAACTATCGCCACGCAAACAGTTATTATCTACCCACAATTTTAATAATTCTATTTCTGTTTTGCTTAATACTTTTTCGCCAATAAAATGTGAGTAATTGGCATCGGCCGGCCACGGTGGCATGTAGCCCGTTTGCGTAACAAATTTTATGAGTTTTGCTTTTTTTACAGCATCGGCATAACTCAGTAAATTAAAAGGACCGCTTTCGCCCGGGCGGTGACAAGGTGTGCAATTCTTAAAAACTATAGTTGCAATGTGTTTGCTCCATGTAATTTCTTTATCGGTAATTACACCTTCTTCTTTTTGAGAATTTGTTGCGCATGAAGAAATTAAAAGAAGAAAAAAAAAGCTATAATATTTTTGAATACTACTTACCAATACTAATAATTATAATATGGCGAGATCATAATATAAACAACTACTCCCGTAATTGTTACATATAGCCAAACAGGATAAGAAAAGCGGGTTAGCTTTTTATGTTTTTCACGCTGATCAGTTAAGCCATAATAAAAAGATAACAAGATCATTGGCAATACTGCAACTGCTAAAAAAATATGCGTTAATAAAATAATAATGTAAACGGGTTTAATACCGCTAACCGCAGCACTTTCGGCAGCACTCATAATGCCATCGTGATCAACATCACCATACTTTGTATCAGGAATAAAATAATGCGCGGTAACATAACACAACAAAAAAACAGAACTAAAAATAAAAGCAGTGATGTTTAATTTTTTATGCAACTCAATGTTTCTTTTTTTAATGGCCCATAAAGAAAATAAAAGAAGGATAGTGCAACTTCCATTTAAAAAAGCATTTACCATTGGCAGCTTATAAATTAAATTTGGAAATGTATCAGGATGCGGTATCCATTTTTGATTTAAGATAACTACTAAAGCACAAACAGCTACGGTAGTTATATAAATAGTCAACTTAACATTTTTTTCTTTAGCGGTTGCTAATAATGACATGATTGAGATTTTTTGTAAAAGTAATGTTCAAACCTTTATAAAAAAAGAAAAAGGCAGAAATTATATCTGCCTTTTTCAATTATTTAATGTGAATTGTCTTTATTTTGTCATTGCATTTAATTGTTCCTGCGTAACACCGGTTGTTGAATAGCCTCCATCATGAAACAGGTTTTGCATCGTTACCATTTTTGTCATATCACTAAAAAGCGTAATGCAATAATTAGCACAATCTTCGGCACTTGCATTGCCAAGTGGTGCCTGCATATCTGCAAAATCGTAAAAATCTAAAAATCCTTTAATACTTGTGCCCGCTTTTGTTTTTGTAGGAGATTGCGAAACAGTATTGATCCTTACTTTTTTCTTATTACCGTAGTGATAACCAAAACTACGTGCAATACTTTCTAACATTGCTTTAATATCAGACATATCTGTATAAAAAGGAAATGCACGTTGAGCGCCCATATAAGTAAGTGCTACCACTGAACCCCAATCGTTGATTGCATCTAATTTATAAGCAACCGCCAACATTTTATGAAATGAAAGTGCAGAAATATCAGCACCCTTTTGATAATAATCATAATTTAACTCTGTATACGGAATATCCTTACGCATATTAACACTCATACCTATTGAATGCAATACAAAATCAATTTTACCGCCTAAGTGTGCCATTGATTCAGTATACAATTTCTCAATTTCCTCAACACTGGTTGCATCTGCAGGAATAATTTTTGAATTAGTTGCTGCTGCTAATTTATTTATCTCGCCCATACGCATTGCAATTGGCGCATTGGTAAGTACAAAAGTTGCTCCTTCTTCGTGCGCTTTAAGCGCTACCTGCCATGCAATTGAATTTTCATCTAATGCACCGGTAATGATACCACGTTTTCCTTTTAATAAGTTGTAAGCCATAATTGTGTGTTTTTAGTTGCGTAAATATACGATTATTGCTTTAATCACGGTATTTTTTACCACTAAGACTATAAGTAGACAAATAAAAAATTTAACCACATAGACACATAGTTTATTTACTTTGCAAGACTTTTTTAGGAAAAGGAGGATACTAAATTTTAATAGTAAAACATAGGATTTTCTTCGCAAGCGAAGAAAATTATGTGTGCCTTTTAGGCAGCTTAGTTTATTTCTTTTTCTATGTGCCTATGTGGTTTAAACTTTAAGCGATCATTCGTATAAAAAATGCTCTTTTCTTATAAAATAATTAGCCGAATTATAGATCATCATCATGCTTTTTTCCATGCTATCGCTTTTTGAACTGAATTGCTCTACATAATTTACAGGATCTAAATTTTTATATTTCCTTAAATAACGCTGATCATTTGCCAGTGTTTTATAATAGTAAAATCCCTTATCATCTACGCAACCGATTTTATCATCTGCTGAAAAAATAACAAAGGGATGTTTTTCTTTTAAAACATTTATACCAAAGGTACTGTTGGTATAAGTTGCGCCAATAATACCCATTACAGTTGCAGGTATATCAGGTTGATAAGCAGGTGAAGAAATTGTATCTGCTTTTAAAATAGCCGGTTGATGAATTACAAAAGGAACGTGATTATACGCCAAAGGCATTTCGTAAGTGTGACCTAATGATAGACCATGATCTCCTAAAAATAGGAACACCGTGTTTTTATACCAGGGCATTTTTTTTGCGTAGCTCATAAAGCGTCCAATACTCCAATCGGCATAAAGTGTGCAATTATCCTGTTCGTTACCACTGTTTGGTTTAAACGGAATATCCTGTGGCACCTTCCATGGCCCATGGTCAGAGGCGGTCATCATTACAGCTAAAAAAGGTTTATCGTTTTTTCGTGAATTGGTAATTTCAATAAATTTATCAAACAACACATGATCCGGAACCCCCAAAGAACTTTCGGCCTGTGAAAAATCAAAATCGTACTGACTAATAAAATGCTGAAATTTATTTATTTTAAAGAAGCCTTCCATGTTGTCAAAATGCGGATCGTGGGTGGTGTAAAAATAGTTTTCGTAACCTTGATCACTTAGTAATGGACCAACGCCATGAAAAGGATTTTTCACATAACTCTTCATTGATTTTTCTGCCAGAATGCTCGGAAAGCCTGTGGTTGTTGAGAAGAGCCCGTTGAATGTATGAATACCCGAGGAGAAAAAATTATCAAAAAAAACAGATTCTTTTATGAGCTTATCTAAATGTGGTGTTAATTTTTTTCCATTGTAATATCCCATTTTAAAGACTGACATGCTTTCCATCACAACAATTACAAAATTGAATTTTTTATGTAAAGTATCATTTATTACCCTATCAATATTTGCTGCAAAGGCTGTGTTTATACCAAGATAATTTCTTGTAAATGCTAATTGCTCATTTATATTATCAGGGACTTCATATGGCTTTTTATCTTCGTTATATGCAACTGTTTTCCAAAAAGTAAAATTTGGATTAATTGCTACCTGGTTAATAAAACCATTTTGCGATACAATTGAAAGCCCCTCGTGAAGGCCAGACCTGTCGGATGTACGGCCTCTTGCCCCAATAGTAACCAGTGCCGCAAAAATAACAAATGAAATTAAAGAGTAGATCAATTTCATTTTCCTTTCGTTCTGAATTTGAAATTTAAATGTTTTGTAAAAACGTTGCATGATCTTTACAAATACAAAAGCAATAAAAATATATAACAGTAAAAATCCCCAGTAAGAAAAATTACCAAAGATCATTCCTACAATAAAACCGGGATCTTCGTTCCACAACAAGGCATTTTTGTTTAAGTGTGTGCCAAATTGCGCGAAGTAGGGAATGTTGGCAATGCCAACAAAAAGATAAATTAATTCTAAAACCAAAAAAGTATAAAAACCAAAAGCATATACTTTTTTGTATTTATGTTTTAAAAAATGGCTGATCGAAAAAACAAGAACAGGCAAAAAAGCTATCCAGCAAAACACGGCCGTATCAAACTCCAGGCCCATTCTAAAGGCCATGAGTTTTTCAAAAAAAACAACGTTGCCAACATCTGCTGCCTTATTAGCGAAATAAAAAACAAGACGAATGCAAAAAAATAAAATTAAATTGAGGGCGTAAAGCTTAAAAAGAAATAGAATGTGTGCCGGAATTTTTTGAACTACCCTGTTAAGCATTTAAAAGCTCTTTTGCATTTTTTAAAGCAGATTGTGTTGGATTACCGGTGCTTAACATTTTAGCGATCTCGTTTATGCGCTCTTCTTTATTTAATTGTTTAATGTGCGAAACCGTTTTATCGGCATCATCATTTTTATAAACAAATAAATGGTGGGCGCCTTTACTGGCCATTTGCGGCAAGTGCGTAATGGTTACCACCTGCATGCTGTTACCCATTTTTAATAAAATATTGCCTATTTTATCTGCCACATCGCCGCTAACACCTGTATCTATCTCGTCAAAAATAATAGTTGGCAATTGTTTTTTAGAGGCCAGTAATGCTTTTAAGCATAACATTAAACGCGAGAGTTCGCCACCGCTGGCAACCTTATGCAACTCATTTAACGACATGCCTTTGTTGGCAGAGAATAAAAATTTAACCTGGTCAAAACCATTTGTGCTTAACTCTTTTGTTTGCGTTAATTCGATTTTAAATTGCGCGTTTTGCATTGAGAGCTCGGCCAATGAATCTTTAACCTGTTTTTCAATATCTGTAATAGCTTTGGTTCTGGTATCGCTTAATTTCTTAGCGATCTTAATGCAAGCAGCATTTAGT
Source organism: Bacteroidota bacterium (assembly GCA_032229505.1). GTDB lineage: Bacteria > Bacteroidota > Bacteroidia > B-17B0 > Aurantibacillaceae > Aurantibacillus. The sequence continues at coordinate 209,175 of JAVTWD010000088.1, read as the reverse complement.
TTATCAATTTGTTTTTGAGTTTCGTGAATGTCTTTTTCTATTGATTCGAATTGCGTTAATTTATTCTCGATGTCCGTTTTAACAGCCAGCAATTCTTCTTCGGTACTTACATTATGTTTTTTAAGTAAACGGTTTAACTTATCTAATTTACTGTTTACTTCATCTAATTTTACAGGATCAAAATTCACATTTGTTTCTGCATCTTCCAGTTCAGACGCCAGATCTTTTAATTCGATATAAGCAGAATTAACGCGCTCAAAAAATTCGTTATAATTCTTTCCGTATTTTGAAAGCGATTGCAAATTTTGCTTTACCTGCGCCAAAGCACTAATAACATTGGCTTCGCCACCATTAATAGTGTTGGATGAATTTAATAAAGTACTTTTAATAGTCTCGGCATTTTCCAGTGCCGCACTTTCATCCTCTAATGTTTTTAATGCGCCGGGTTTAATTTCTGTTTCTTCTAACTCATTAAATAAAAACTGAAAATAATCCAGTTCTTTTTTTGCCTGCGCTTCCTGGTCTAACAATGTTTTTAAAACGGTATTCAGTTTGTTTAATTTTCCAAATTCTGTTTTGTATTCTTTAAAATCGTTTAAGCTTCCGGCAAAAGCATCCAAAACTTCTAACTGAAAATTGGTTTGATTCAACAACAAGGTTTGATGTTGCGAATGAATATCAATTAATTTTTCTGAAAGTAATTTTAAGCTATTTAAACCAACAGGTGTATCGTTTAAAAAACTGCGCGATTTTCCTTCTGTACTTATCTCTCTTCTTAACAAAACAGTGGTATCAAAATCAAGGTCATTTTCTTCAAAAAACGATTTAAGATCCAGGCCTTTTGTATCAAATTCTGCCTCAATAATGCATTTTTTATTTTTGTTTTGTAAAGCCGCCAGATCGGCCCTGTTGCCGAGAACCAGGCCAAGTGCTTCTAAAAAAATAGACTTCCCCGCCCCTGTTTCTCCCGTTATTACTGATAATTTACCAGGAAACGAAACATCCATCTCGTTAATAAGAGCAAAATTGCTTATGTACAATCGTTTAAGCATAGTGCCAATTTCGCACTATTTAAACAGTTAAAAAAACGTTTTTTAACAAAAATGGGGTTTTATTTTCAACAAAATAATTGGGCTTTACTCAGCGTTTTACCGTATTAACTCAATATTTCACCTCTTTTTTTACATTTTTTTAAGGTATCTAAACTTTTACCCAACGTAATAGTCTATATAAACGTATTGGTATATAAACACACACATTTATGAGACAGCTTAAAATAACCAAACAGATCACCAACCGCGAAACGGCTTCTTTGGATATGTATTTGCACGATATTGGTCGTGTAGAATTAATTACTGCTGAAGAAGAAGTTATTCTTGCGCAAAAAATAAAAGCAGGCGATCAACGCGCGCTTGATAAATTGGTTCGTGCCAATTTACGCTTTGTGGTATCTGTTAGTAAACAATATCAAAACCAGGGTTTAAGTTTACCCGACTTAATTAACGAAGGAAATTTAGGTTTAATAAAAGCCGCTCAACGTTTTGATGAAACGCGTGGTTTTAAATTTATCTCTTATGCCGTTTGGTGGATCCGTCAAAGCATTTTACAGGCATTGGCAGAACAAAGCCGTATTGTGCGTTTGCCATTAAATAAAATTGGAGCCATTAATAAAATAAATAAAACACTTTCTAAAATGGAGCAGGATCTTGAAAGAGAACCAAGTTACGACGAAATTGGAGAGGTTTTAGAAATGGCGCCGCAGGATATACAAGATACGATGCGTAACAACAACCGCCATTTAAGTATGGATGCGCCTTTAACTTTGGGTGAAGACGGTGGAAGCATGTACGACCTGATGCAGAATGAAAGTTCGCAGGCACCGGATAAAGAATTGATAGGCGAAAGTTTACAATTAGAGATCACTCGTGCTTTATCAACTTTAACGGAGCGTGAAGCTGATGTTGTAAAATTATTTTTTGGCTTAGGTGGAAAACATCCACACTCGTTAGAAGAGATAGGTGAAAAATTTGATCTTACCCGCGAGCGTGTACGCCAGATAAAAGAAAAAGCAGTACGTCGCTTAAAACACGGTAGCAGAAGCCGTTTATTAAAAGCGTATTTAGGATAGTTATAGTAAAGGGAAATGTAAGACGAGGGGAAAATGTTTTAAACTCAAGGCCCCAACTCTTACATTAACCTTTTGTGATCTTTAATTTCATAGTTAGAGTCCCACAAAAAACCCTTCTGATTTGCCAGGTCAGGAGGGTTTTTTAATTTCAAGAAGACAAAAAAGCCCGCATCAAAATTGATGCGGGCTTTTTGGCTTTAAGCCTCATCCTAAATCCTTCTCCAAAGGAGAAGGACTTCAGTGTTGCCAACCCCCCTTCTCCTTTGGAGAAGGGCTGGGGTTGAGGCTTATTGTATAATCAGTTTACCGGCTTTAATAGTACTGTTATCTTTTTTATTACTCAGCTTATAAATGTAATTACCTGTGGCAAGGTTTCCTTTTTCGATCTTAAAGCTGTTAGATGTAAGCGAAGTATTATTCATTACTTCTCTTCCTAACTGATCGTAAACCATAAAGCTAAGGTCGCTAACATTTGTAGTACCTTCAATAGTAACTGTAGCTTCGTTGCTCATTGGGTTTGGACCAACGCTGATAGAAATAGTGTTTGCTTGTTCTTTTACACCTGTAACAGTTGGTATACTTCCGTATAATTTAAATGGTAAGCCTTGTGCTGATGTTCCGTCCATAACCGGGTTCCATGCCGGAACCGGAGTAGCTGTTGGCACAAATTGAAAATCAGAAGTACCGGTACCTGTAACCAGATTACCTAATACAGTTGCAGGTGGATTCCATGGACCTGAAGCTAATGAACCTGTTGCATTCCAGGTTACCCAATAAGTACCTGCTGCAAGCGTACCTGTTAAAGTAGATTTCATTTTCATAATAGGACGTGTGGCATCAGTAAAAGGTGCTGTAGCGTTAGGTAAACGATAAATATTTGAAAACGTAGAGCTAACCATTGCATTGGTAGTTTTGCTGCCAATTACTACAGTAGAGCTTGGTTTGCTCGAACTATCTGCGCCAATGTAGCAATACAAACCTGTAAAGGTAGAGGCTGTTGATGAGCCGGTTTGGTAACCGTAAGTAATTAATGAGTCAACATTCCATCCCGAAGCCGGAACAACAATTTTTGACGACATCCAGTAACCCGTAGCGCGGTTTTGACCGGAGCCATAAAGTGTAGCGCCTAAGCCTGTTTGTGTAGCACTAACGTCTGCACCACCAGGACCCTGGCCCGGGTGTGTAACTAAAGAAGCTGTGTTTACCAGCAATGTTTGGCCGTTAACAGCTGTTGCGATCATTATAGATCCTAAAAAAGTAAAGATTTTTTTCATGTTTGGATTTTTTAGTTTAACAATATAATAATACTAAATATACAAAAATTATTCCAAATTGTTCAATAATCAAATAAAATTAAAGTAGATATTGTTAATTGAATTCTTCTTATTTTTATCATTCATAAATTAAAAACGTATGGCCACTACAAAACCAAAAAAATCGCTTTTCCGCCGCATTATGAAATGGAGCGGCATTACTTTGTTACTGATAATTGTTCTGTTAATTGCAGCGCCTTTTCTTTTTAAAGATAAAATTGTTGCTATTGTAAAAGAGCAAGCCAATAATAACTTAAATGCTAAAGTAGATTTTGGTGATTTTGATCTTTCCATCTTTTCTTCTTTTCCTGATTTCAGGTTTAAAATAAATAAAGTAAGCGTTATTGGTGTTGATGATTTTGCTGGAGATACACTTGCTTACATTAACCAATTAAGTACTGATATTAATTTAAAATCTGTTATCAGTGGCGGACCTTATGGCGTTAACTCTATTGTTATTGACAAAGCGCGCATTTTAGGAAAAGTTTTAAAAAGCGGTAAAGCCAATTGGGACATTGCAAAACCAAGCACCGATACAACTGCTACAACACCAACTGATACAGCGGCTACACAATTTAATGTAAAGCTGAAAGAATTTAAAATAAAAGAAACATACATTGTGTATGATGATCAGCAAGGTGGTATGTATGCCAAGCTTGAGAATTTTAATTATGAATTGAATGGCGATTTTACGCAGGATAATTTTGTAATGAGCAACATTTTAGATATTGCAAAAACTACCTTTAAAATGAGTGGCGTTGCTTATTTAAACGAAGTGCATACAAAATTAAAAGCAGATGTGGATATGGATATGCCAAAAATGAAATTCACATTTAAAGAAAATGAATTTAGTTTGAACGATCTTACTTTGGGTTTTGACGGTTTTGTTGAAATGCCTGATACTAACATTAAAATGGATCTTAAATTCAATACCAAACAAACCGAATTTAAATCTATTCTCTCTTTAATTCCGAGCGTTTATTCTAAAGATTTTGCTTCGGTAAAAACTGCGGGTAAATTAACATTGGATGGTTATGCTAAAGGAACATATAACGCTGCGCAAATGCCTGCCTTCGGTATTAACCTTGGTATTAAAGATGCCATGTTCAAATACCCGAGCTTACCAAAATCGGTTAACAACATTAATATTGACGTAAAAGTGTTGAACCCAACCGGTGTGTTAGATGCCACTACTGTTGATGTAAACAGATTCCACATGGAATTGGCAGGTAACCCAATCGACATTGCCGCACATGTTAAAACACCAATTTCTGATCCTGGTATAACTGCAGATTTAAAAGGTACTATTGACCTTTCTTCTGTAAAAGAATTTATCCCAACTGAAAAAGGTGATGAGCTAAGCGGGATCATTAAAACAGACATCAGCATTGCCGGCCACATGAGCTCTATTGATAAAAAAGAATACGATAAATTTAAAGCGCAGGGCTCTTTAGGTATTGATAAAATGAATTATAAATCGACAACATTGCCTTATGTTGTTCAGTTAAATACCATGTTGTTGAATTTCTCAACACAATATGTTGAGTTAGCAAGTTTTGATGCCAAGATGGGCAAAAGTGATGTGCAGGCAAAAGGTAGAATTGATAATTTAATTCAATACATGTTTAAAGACAGTTTAATTAAAGGCTCATTCGCCATTAATTCTGCTTTAATGGATATTAACGAATTAATGGGCCCTGAAACACCAAGCACTGCCGCTACACCAGCTGCTACAACAGCGCCTACATCAACCGCTGCTACCGGCGTTGCAGAAGTGCCTGCTAACATTGATTTTAATTTAGACGCAAAAATTGGTAAAGTAATTTATACCAATTTAGTATTGGATAATATGGTTGGTAACATTGTTATCCGCAAACAAAAAGTAGATATGACCAACCTGCACATGAACACTATGGGTGGTGCCTTAACTATTAATGGTTTTTACGAAACAACCAATGCTAAAAAACCAACAACAGGTTTAAATTTAAAAGTAGATAATTTTGATATCCAGGAAACATTTAAAGCGTTTAACACCGTTCAGAAATTAGCGCCGGTTGGTCAGTACGCCAAAGGTAAATTTACCGCCACTTTAGAGAACTTTAATACTTCTTTAAATGATAAAATGGAACCGGATCTTAACGCGGTGAAAGCAAACGGTACATTTAAAACCGCTAAAGTAAATGTAGGTGGTTTCCCTCCATTCGTAAAATTAGGCGAAGCTTTAAAAATTGAGCAGCTAAAAAGTATGGATGTAGATAACCTTTTAGTGAATTACCAGATTTTAAACGGACGAGTTGTAATGGCACCGTTTGATACCAAGGTTGCTAATGTACCAACCAACATTAGCGGTAGCACAGGTTTTGATCAAACCATTGATTACAAATGGAAAATGGAAATACCTAAAGCCATGTTTGGCGGTGCGGCGAACTCTGCTTTAAATAGTTTATTGGCACAAGGTAATGCGGCTGCAGGAACAAATGTTGCGGTTGGCGATAAAATAAAAGTAACTGCTTTATTTGGTGGTACGGTTATGAAGCCGGAAGTAAAAACAAGTTTAAAAGATGATGCAAAAAGTACCGTTGCTACTGTAACAACACAAGCGGTGAACAACGCTATTGATAAAGCTGCCGAAGAAGCACAAAAAATATTAGAAGATGCTAAAGCGCAATGCGAAAAACAAAAAGCAGAAGCACAAGCCAATGCTGATAAGCAAAAACAAGACGGTTATGCAGAAGCTGATAAGTTAGTAGAGCAAGCCAGCAACCCAATTGCAAAAATTGCAGCTAAAAAAGCAGCTGAAGCTGCTAAGAAAAAAGTAGATGAAAAAGTGCAGAAAATAATAAACGATGCTGATGCGAAATGCCAGCAAACTATTGCAGATGCGCAAGCAAAGGCTGCTGCAAAAGCTGCGGAGAGTAAGAAATAATACTTCATAGAGCGTGTCATTTCGAGCACGGCAAAGCGATTAAGCTTTGAGCTAGTGCGTGTGCGTGTGCGAGAAACATCCGCGCGTCTCGACTCCGCTTGACGTGACAATAACATGAACAAAAAAATCCTCACTATTCAGGTGAGGGTTTTTTATTTTACATTCTTCAATGCTTCCAAATAAGCAATAACGTTTTCTTTGTAACTCGCGCCAATAGGGATCTCTATTCCATTCACTTCTATCTCATTGCTGGTAAACGCGTTTATTTTAGAGCTATTAATTATAAAAGAGCGGTGAATTCGTAAAAACAAATCGGGTTTTAATTCCTGCTCAATATCGCTGATCTTATATTTTGAAGTGAGCGCTGTTTTATCTCTTAAGTTAATTTTAATATAATCTTTCAAACTTTCTATGTAAAGAATATCGTTTACATTTATCCTGTGATTTTTAATGCCTGACCTAATCAAAATAAATTCGTTATTCACACTTTCTTTGTTTTCTTTTTTACCCGATTGAGAAATAAATTTATTTATGGCTTTAAAAAAACGCTCAAAGGTTATTGGTTTTAAAAGATAATCTACCACGCCAAGATCATAACTTTCGATCGCGTAATCGCGATAGGCTGTTGTTAATATTGTTTTGGGTGGATTTTTAAGACTCCTCAGAAATTCAATTCCCGTTATAGTTGGCATTTTTACATCCAAAAAAAGCAGGTCAATTTTTTTTGTGTTTAAAATTTCGTAGGCCTTTAAAGCATTATCGCAAGTACCTGCCACTTCCAGTGTATCTATTTTTGCAATGTGCTTTTCTATCAGGCGAATGGCAAGCGGCTCATCATCCACTATCAGGCATTTAATTTTCATGGGAATGTATTTCCAAAGTTACTTTAAAAAAACCTGGAGAAGGCTGAATGTTCAAAGAATAATTAGTATTGTAAATAAGATCTAGCTGTTTGCGGATATTTATGAGCCCAATGGCGGCTTTACTATTACTTACATAATCTTTTGCAACCGTATTTGAAATTTCAAACACAAAGAGTTTATCTTTTTGATCAATACTAACCGAGATCTCAGGAGATCCCCTGTCTTCGCCGGCACCATGTTTAAAAGCATTCTCAAGTAACGATAATAATATTAATGGTGGAATCTCAATATCCTTTTCGATCTTTGTTTTAAAATTAACGATCAATCTTTCGTCGTAGCGCAGCTTTTCCAGCTCGATATAATTTTTTAAAAGCTCTATCTCGCTTGATAATGGTACAAGTTGTTTATCACATTTATATAAAACATGGTCCAGCATATCAGACAGCTTACTGATGGCCAAAGGTGTTTTGGGCGAATTATCGAGCGACAGTGAATACAGGTTGTTTAATGTGTTGAATAAAAAATGAGGATTCAATTGCGCCTTTAATGTTTTTAATTCTGCTTCGGCTTTTTCTTTACTTAAAAGTAATTGTTCGTCTTTTGTTTTTTTATAATCTAAAAAGAATTTTACAAATAAGAACTGAAAGGAAACAGAATAAATAACCGGAAAATAGTGCGCAAACAGCTTATATACATCGCTTAAAATCTCGCGGAAAGATTCCTGTTCAAAAGGCCTGGCCCTTACCATTTCTTCACCAACGTGTACGGTTAAAATCCGTCCTAATGCAGAAAAAACATACACTGAAACTATAAACCAGATAACAGCATGAACATAGCGCTTTTTTAAAACAAGCTTCGGCACCAAAAAATAAGATAGGAAATAAGCCGCCAATACCTGTGGAACCTGGATACACAAATTTAGGATAATGATACTTTTAAGCGGATCGTGCTCTAAGCCTACCCTGCCTGCCGGAATATAGATCAAAAAAATGACCAGCCAGAACAGCAGATGGCGGGCCAGCCTGTTCTTCTGGATAAATTCCGTTATTCTTTTAAAGTAACTCATGTAACAAACTGTAAAGATAACATCCACACCGCAACTTTAAACACAGTCGACAAATACTTTACTTTTGCGCCCGAAAAAGCAGTTTATGCACTTTAATATTTTTCCTGTACGCTATTTTCCGTTTTTTATCTGTAAAAACGGTCTTTCTGTATGCCTTTGTTATAATACATTTTATAACAAACAATATTTGCCTTATAATTACAAAACTTATCCATGAGAAAATTTTTACTTCTACTTTGTGCGCTCTCTTTCTTAAACCTGTTTTCGCAGGATAATTCAAAAACTATTACCGTTAGCGGAAAGATAACAGACAAAAAAACAGATCTGCCGCTGGAGTTTGCTACCGTTACATTTATTAATAGTGTTACCAATTCGCTGGTTACCGGTGGCATAAGTAACGACAAAGGAATTTATACCATAAAAACAGTGCCTGGAATTTATACCATAAAAATTGAATTTATTGGATTAAAGACACAAATTTTAGAAAGTAAAGAATTGCAAAGCGATCAAACGTTGGCAACCGTTTACATGCAAGAAGACGCAACGCAGCTTGAAACAGTAGAAGTACAAACCGAAAAAACAATTATTGAGCACCGCCTCGATAAAAAAGTATTTGTGGTTGGCAACGATATGATCACCAAAGGCGGCACTGCTAATGATATTTTAAATAATGTACCTTCGGTAAGCGTCAACTCCGGGGGCGTTGTGAGCCTGAGGGGTAACAGCGGTGTGCGCATTTTAATTAACGGCAAACCTTCTGTATTAACAAGCAACAATGGCCTGGAGCAAATTCCTTCAGAGAATATTGAAAAAATAGAAGTGATCACCAATCCTTCTTCACAATATGCTTCGCAGGGCACAGCGGGCATTATTAATATTGTTCTTAAAAAAAACAAAGTAAACGGCTTTGGCAGCTCTGTGCAGCTCACCGGCGGCATACCCGCCAATCATGCACTAGGTTATAACATGAATTATAAAAATAAAAAATTCAATCTTTTTTCTGACCTGCGTTACAGTTACAGGGATCATTTTTCAAGAGAAAGAAGCTTAAGAACAAACTATATTAATGGCGAAGCCAATTCTTACCTGGAAGGAAATATTGACCGTGTAAGAAATAACAAAACCTTTAATTTATATTTTGGCGGTGATTATTATTTTAATGATAAGAATACTGTAACGCTTAGCTATTACCACCGCAACAATACCAGTAATAATAAAGCAGATTACTCTTTTAATTACCTGGATTCAACTTTAAACACGTCGCGGTTTTTAATAGCAACAGAGAGGTACAGGGAACCGCAAAAGTCAAACCAGATAGAATTGAACTATATTAAAACATTTAATAAAGAAGGAAAAAAATTCAGCTTAAATATGCAGTACGATTTCTGGAACGATGACGAGAATGAATTGATAACCGAGCAGGAAAAACATCCTGTAGAGCTGCCTGTAAAAACTCTTACAAGCCATGATATTGAAAGCAGCAAGGATTTTATATTAAAAGCTGATCATACTATTCCTATAAAAGAAAAGTCGAAGATCGATATGGGTTTACAAAGCGAGATAAGAAATATTAACAGCGATTACAACGTCATTGATAACAGTATGCTCATTGACAGCTTAAACAATTTGCTACGCTACAACGAGCAAATTACCGGCGCTTACCTTCAATTTGGAAGCGAGCTAAAAAAACTACAATACCAGTTAGGTTTACGGGTAGAAGATTCAAGAACGGGAAGTACAGACAGACTAGGCCAGTTTGCTATTCAAAAAAAGTATTTTAATTTTTTTCCTACGGCTCATTTTACTTATGCTTTTTTTAAATCGTTTGATGTACAATTAAGTTATAGCAGGCGCATTAACCGCCCTAGTTTCTGGCAACTGAATCCTTTTGGAGGTATTGCCGACAGGCGCAACATGCGCATTGGTAATCCTGACCTTAATCCCATGTACACCTATTCATACGAGCTGGGCACTTTATTTAAATGGAAAAAATTGACCGTTAATCCGGGTATTTACTACCAGCAATCAACCAATATTTTTGAAAGCATGAGAATTGCGACCACAAGCGGATTTTTAATTGACAAATCCATTAACGCGGGAACAGAAAACCGTATGGGTGCAGAGCTTAACATTACGTATTCGTTATTTAAATGGCTCACGCTTTCAGGCGAAGCCAATTATTTTAACTTCGATCAAAAAGGCATCTTCACTGTTTCAGGCGATGCCATTACCTCACGTTTAAACGCGCGCGTAAAATTTGCAACCTGGAATTTGCAGGCTAACTTTAATTATATAGGTCCGCGAAAAAGCGGGCAGGTAGATGCCAAAGCAGAATACTGGCTCCACACAGGCATAGGCAAAGATATCTGGAAAGAAAAAGCGACCATTACATTTAAAGCAGACAATGTTTTCAATACCATCATCTCACGAGGAAAAGTGACAGGACAGGATTATACTTTAAATTACTATTCGCAAAATATTGGTCCGCGTTTTTTTGCAACATTCACCTACCGCCTTAATAGGAAGAAGAATGAAAGGGAACGGAGGCCAGAGTAGCCCTTTCTGTCATCCCGACGAAGGAGGGATCTCAATACACAGATGCTTCCTTCGTCAGCATGACAAACTAAATAACAAAAAACCCTCGCCTGAATGGTGAGGGTTTTTTGTTTCAAGAATTCAAATTGTAAAAATCAATAACTTCAGTTCTAAACTTTGTTATCCTTCCAGAATCAAGAAATCTATCTCGACTTTCCCAAATTTCTTTTATAACATTCAAGTATTTTCTCGCATCATCATTTCTATTTTCAAGGGAAAATACTGTTGATGGATTCTTAAAAACGGATATGCCTTTAGAAATAATTAAATCTACATTTTCCATTTGCTCATCATGCATCGGCGTTGTATTCATTAGATCTTCCCATGCTAGGTTAATAAGTAAATATTTATCTTTCATATGCAGTTCATTTGAAATTGCTACTTCATAAATACACATCCCTAAACAGTTGTATATGCTTTCTATTAATTGGTAATCTTTTGCTTTAAGCGAAACTCTTTTCCATTCATAAATGTTTGAAATAATCTCCTCAAGTAACGCATAATTTCGTGAAGAAAACACCACTATTTGCCCGTGGGACTTTGTGTTTTTTAGTATACTTTGAATAAAGAACGGGTAATAAAACATCCACATATGTTGCCCAATTTTTTTAACAATGGCGCGTCTCACCATAATATCAAAGTATAAAATCGAGACTTTTATTCTATAATTCCAAAAAGTATCTTCATCTTGTTCGAAATACGATTCTCGCAGATGACTAAATTCTTTTTTTACTTCTTCCTCCATTTCAGTAATAGCCTGTTCGCCTATTCCTCGATAAGCTTCATTGACAAAAGCTACATTAATGTCATTCAATAACGAATATAATATTGGCCTATTTTCTTCAATTCGATAATCTCCAGTGTCGTCATAATTTTGATTGTCTCTTATTTCTCGGAAGAATGCTGGGTTCTTTTTTAAACAAAGAATTTTAAGAAACCTATTAACAAGTTCTGATTCCTTTACCTTTTGGAATTTTAATTCCTTAATTATATGGGCAAATAAATAAGGGTTCATGTCTGCAACTTCGTCAATGAAAGTTTCATTTAAAATGATTTCGTAAAAAACATTATTCCCGTAAATTAACCGTGGTGTATTTATTAATCTTTTATGCTCTGTAGAATATTGCGGGTCTGCAGAAGAAACCAATATTTGACTCTTTTTTCTAATAAAATCACTAATATCGTTTAAGTGATACTCTTCTATTAGCCCAGCAAGAAACGCAAAATCCCTTTTAAGAATAAGTTTATTGTAAAATCTCATAACCTTTTCAAGATTTTCAATCGGAAATTCTCCATAGAAAATTTTCCATATTGACGCCGTTAATGTCAAAACTGAAAAAATATAAGCCCAAGTTGAAGCAACTGGCCAACCGACGCATTCAAATATTTGTAAAAAATCGCATTTTTCTTTCCACCATGCATAAGAAATTAAAAAATGTATGTAAATGAATAAAAAAAATAAAATTGCTTTATTTAGATTCGAGAATTTTAGAAAAACATATTCGCGACTCTTTTCTGATATAAATGCGAATATTGCTAAAAGAATTCCAACAAGAGTAAGTAAATCAGATATAGTCATATCACTCCTTCACAACCTTCCTCACCTCTGTCTTAGTTTTCGAGTTCACTTTTAAAAAGTAAACGCCGGGTGCAATGTTGTTTAAGTCAACTTCTGCTAAACCGTTAGTGATGGTTTCGGTTTTAGAGATCAGTTGTTTGCCGCTTACATCGTATAAAAATAAGTCAACCATATTTTCACTATTGTAAAATTTAACGGTTAGTTTATTTTCTGCAGGTTGTGGGTAAATAGTTTGCACCAAACCGCCAAGCGTTGCCTCGTTAGTATTTATGCCTGTAGTTATTGTACTCGTACAAATTACATTGGTGCAAAACTTAGAAAGCAAACGCACATAAGCTGCATTGGTATAAATACCTGCTTCGCTGATGGTCCATGAGTTTACCGGCCAGTCGTTATTAAAATCTTTATACGATTTTTGAATGGGCTGTCCCATTGGTGGTGTTACATTAGTTGTACATAATGCGTTGTTGGATGGGCTGCCACAGCCATTCGGGCAGCAAGCATCCAAAGCATAACCGGGGTTTGGTCCGCCGGGTATATAACCCGGAGGTGGGCCGTAAGTAGATACGCCTACTTCATCCCATAAAGCGCTGCCATCTTTAAACCAACCGTGGTAAAATTGTGTTACCGAATTTTCCGCACCATAATTAGCCATATTACTTAAATACGTTTTTGAAAGCGGATTTACGCCATGGAAATAATGCACAAAACCCGAAGCAGCGTTTGTATAATTAGTTGCATTAGCAGCATTCAATGAATATTGATTCATAGCTAAGAACATATTGCCTTGTTTTGATTTTGTCTGGTTGCTATTCCAGGTATAATTATTATTAGAGAGCCATGCCCTGTAAGCATCTGTTTTATTGGTGTAAGCAGGCAGGTTATCGGCATTGTTACTTTGCATTGATCCTGTGTAAGCGTTTAAAATGGCTGTTTTTACACTAGCGGTTGCGCCCGGTGTTTTTGTGTAATATAATAAAGCATCTTGTTCCGGCCCTTCAAAAGGATAAGCAAATGTCCATTGCAATAAGTGAATGTTGGTATAATTAGCATCTACAAACGTTTTGTAAGAAGCCGTTCCTGTTAAAGCATATAAATAAATAGCCGCGCATACTTTTCTTGCAGCCAGATCATATGCAGCAATCTCCTGTTCACCCGCAGCAAGTAAACCTGTATTATTAAATGTTACGTTGGGATTAGCAACCGCCCATGTGTATGCATTAACAGCGGCAGTTTGCAAGGTGTTATGGTATGCCATTTGACTGGCTGCAGTGTATTGCATAGCGGCCAAAGCAAACATAGCAGCACATGTTAAAGCGGCAGAAGTATTTGCGGGACCATATTTTCTAAAAGCTACATCGGTACTAGGCGGACTCAATGCCCCGCCCCCAACTACGGAAAGCACCGAACCGTTAGGTTGCTGCATTTTTAAAAGCCAGTCTAATTCGTATTTTATCTCATCCAAAATATCAGGAATTCCATTTCCGCTTTCGGGAATGTTATAATTGTCCATCCACACGGTTGGATTTTCTTCATAGGCCAGTAAAAGATCTGTTAATGTACTCCATGTAAAATTCACGTACTTATTATAATCGCCGGCGTCGTGCCAGCCGCCACTTAAATTTTTTGATGTAGAAACATTAGAGTTGTTATATAAACGGCAATCTGTATCCTGCTGTGTGCCTGCATGGCAAGCTGCATCGGCCCAGGCAACGGTTGCATTGCTTGCTGTTTTTGCCGCGCCGCAGCGCGCAAAATAAAACATGCGCACAGCCTGTGTTAATACATCATTATAAACACAATTATTAATTTCAAAACGGTAAGAGCCTACGTTATTGGTAACATCAAAAATATAATACGAGCCGATTGTATTGAACGAAGAAAAATCGAACCACCAAACCTTATCACCACTTTGTACTTGTGTTGTACCGCCGCCCCATGCTGTAATAGAGGAAGTATAAACTACAGCATCGGTTACCCAATCGCGCACCTGGTAAGTAGCGCCGGGACTAAAGGGCGTGCCATTATTAAAGCCGGTAATGGGATTAGAGATCACCGCAATTTTTTGTGCGTTAGGTTTGTAGCCAAACTGGTCGGTTTTAATGAACTGAACCGTAACTGTTGGTGAGGCTTTAATGACCGTGCTTAAAAGCAGGACAAACGTTAGTAAGTAAAATTTATTTTTCATGGGCTTTAAGTTTAAAGTTAAAGGTTTAGAAAGTTTAAAGTTTGGGCAGTATATAATTTTTGTTTATCAAAAACCTTTGATTAAATTTAATATTATTATTTGAGAAAGAAAAGTAAACTCTAATAATAAATTGTCATTCCGGCCTTGAGCCGGAATCTCAGTACTAAAAAATGTTGAGTGCTGAGATGCTGAATCAAGTTCAGCATGACCGTATCTAATTAACTAAATTATGGTCGAAAATAAATTCATTCAACAGCTCGAAGAATCTTTTAACTCAAAAGATTACAGCTTGTTTACGCGGCGCAGCCTCGATCTTACCAACGATTATCAATTGCCTGAAAGTTTGGTAACTGAGATCTTTGAGCTAAGAAAAAATTATTTAAGCATTATTGATGTTAATCCTGCCGAGCAGGAAGGAATCAATGGTGTGGCTTCGCAACTGCTTCAAAAAATAAAATTGCAGGATGCTGCTTTGGCAACAAAAGAAGCGGTGACATCTGATGTTGTTTTTAAGGCTCAGGATATCACCAAACAATTTCACAGCGGTCGCAATCCATTTAAATTACACGCTATCTCATTCGAATTAAAATTAGGAGAAATTACAGGCGTAGTTGGTGAGAATGGAAACGGTAAAACAACCTTATTAAGAATTGTTTCAGGGCAACTCTCTACCGATAGCGGTAGTATTGAGTTTCCGGCATTGGGTACTTTTTCTAACAACTGGTACCAGGCAAAAAATAAATTCGCTTTTATTCCGCAACGCATTCCAAAA
Source organism: Bacteroidota bacterium (assembly GCA_032229505.1). GTDB lineage: Bacteria > Bacteroidota > Bacteroidia > B-17B0 > Aurantibacillaceae > Aurantibacillus. Next base: position 193,745 of record JAVTWD010000088.1, on the reverse strand, counting down.
TGGCATGGTACCTTGTTAGAGAATTTATTATTTTTTGCAACCATACATGGCATTACGGGCGAACAAAATTTAAAGCAGATAGATTATATTTTATTTCGTTTGGGTTTGGATAAATTCCGTGATCTTACCTGGAATCAAATATCAAGCGGTTACCGCATGCGTTTCGAATTAGCGAAGATGTTATTGTGGCGGCCGCATTTATTGATATTGGATGAGCCCTTAGCCAATTTAGATATCAATGCTCAGCAATTATTTTTGCAGGATCTTAAATTCTTCGCGCAATCGCAAAGCAATCCTATTTCTATTATCCTAAGCTCGCAACAGCTTCACGAAATAGAGCGTATTGCCGATAACATTATTTTTATTCGACAAGGCAAAACAATTTATAACGGCAAACAAATTAATTTTGGTGTTGATCGTAATGTGAATAATTACGAAGTGGCTGGTAATTTTACCCTGCAACAATTACAAAATTGTTTAACAGAAGCCAATGGTTATAAAATTGAAGATGCAGGAACCGCTTTTATTATTAGCTGTAGTATTAATGTAAAATGGTTTGACGTATTATCTGTTATTCAAAAAAACGGATTGGAATTAAATTATTACAGAGATATCAGTCAAAGTACCCGTCAATTATTTCATAAAGATATTTAATATGTTCAAAAAAATAGCGCCTGGTTTTTTAAACCATTTAGATACACATTTGCTTACAAAATATCCAATTACCTGGATAAGTAAGATCCATTACATTTTATGGTATGGCCTTTTGCTGTATATTATATCTGCACTTATTGGATTTTTTGTTCCGATAGATCTTACAAGCAGGATCGACTCCGGCTTATGGTTCTTATTACTAAGTGTATTATCATTTATCTTATCATGGTTTTGGGGTTACCGCTATTTAATTTTTAATAAAGAAAAGAATTTTGGTAATTTAAAAGGGAGTGATGAATACAAAAATTTCTTTTTGGTTTTTTTATGCATTAGCATGTTTGCCTGGTTTGGGTCGCCATTTGTTGTGAGTTATAATACAAAAGTGGCCAATCTATTTACCGATAAAGAAATTATTGCCGATGTAAATACGTTGAACGAAATAGAACCTTTTATTCCTACCAATTATTATTCATATGAAAATACTTACGACACGGTAAAAAAACAAACTTACTTTAACGTTAATAAAATAAATGGCTTTAATAATTATACGCCATGGCGCTTTTTGAACGATAGTATTAATTACCCACAAATAAAAAGTAATTACCAATTGCGTTTAAGTTATACACCCAGTGCAGATTATAACACCGTTAAAGCAAAAGTAGAAAAACACATTGCTGTTTGTAATAAGTATGGTGTGTTTCCGCAATATACTGCAGATGAAATGACCGCTAATTATATTAAAGCGCAAAAAGCGGGTTGGATAGACATTTCGGATATTCCTCTGAATAATGATTATTACAAAGAGCAGATAAAAACTGCCTTTAATAATGTATTCGATGCAAAATTTGGTACACTGTTTATTTGGGATAAAGATTTTTTGTGGGGCATGTTCTATGTTACTTTTTCACTTTCACTATTGCTTATATTATTTAAACTAAATAACTGGAAACAATTTTTAATAATGGCCATTGTAATGAGTTTATACCCATTGGTGGCTTTTATATTTACACAAATACTATTTAGTTATTCTGACTCGGAAGCGGCTTTTCAGTGGTTTGTTTTTTTACTGTTCCTGGTAACAATTATAAGTATTGTTGTTACTGCCGTCGAAAAAAGATCTTTCAAACCCTTCTTTAATATTTTAAATCAAATTTTCTTTCTCATTGTAGTTTATATGCCAATGATAATTATTTATTATTTAAGGCGACACAGTGCTGTTTTTGAATATTACAGGTATTCTTACGACTACGAATCGCCCAGCGCTACAACAATTGCGCAGGTAAAAGGCCAGTCTGTTTATATTTATGATTACCGGCACTATTTAGACCAGTATTTATACACTTACTGGCAAGAGCAATATGATATTTGGTTTTTGATCTGTAAAATTGCTCCAATAATTATTTTTATTATTTGCTTACCATTAATGAAAAAATTATTTGTAAAACAGTTGGCATTACCAAGAAGAACGTAAAACAAAAGAGCCTCCGAAAAGAGGCTCTTTCTTATTCTTCAAATACATTTACTTTTATTCATTTAAGAATGCTTCAAATTGAGCCCAAACACCTTTTAGTTCAGGTTTATTAGAATCGCCTTCAAACACTATTTTTGCTTCTTTAGTGTATTTTAATTTTACTGTACCTTCAGCAAGCAGGTCGCCATTCTCTCCATCTCTGTGCGCATAAAATCTTACTGTAACCTGATATGTTTGATCAACTTTAAATTTATCTTTATTATCGTATAGCAATTGAATGCATGCATAATCCTGCACATAAGCGCGTTGGTATGCATTGTATTCGCGAATAGATCTTGTTGATGATTGACGGTATTCAACATCTTTTGTTTCAATGATCTTTACCATGTTGCTCCAAGCCGCAGATTTTTTTCGTTGTGTTTCTCTGTTTACTTTTTGCCCGTTCATTTCATATTCAATATTTATTTGCTGTCCGGGATAAGCAACCTTTGGTGGTGCTTTAAAAAATGCCATAAACATCATATTGCCAGCCATATCCAATTCTGTTTTAAAATCAGCACCGTTAACAGCGATCTTATCCGGATATCCTTGCTTTTGCAAATGATAAAATTGCGAAGCGAAAACTACTTTTTGTACGTTTTTCGCATACACTTCATTTTTCATCCATTCAGCAGTTTCTTTTTCCATTTTCTCAGTATTTAATGATGCAATGATCATATCTACTTTTGCTTTTGCTGTTTCAAGATCATAGGTTGCAAATTTTGCCTGATCTTTTGCGTATACATCTTTTACTGTTCTCTTGGCATCCAACGTTGCAGGACCGCCATTTGCACTTTCTGAAGTTTGAGCTATTTGCGCAAAAACGCCGGGTTCAAGTTCAATAAGTTCTACATAACCTGTTGCGTTTGCTGTTAGCCATACATAAAAAAGTTTTACTTTATTCTTGCTATAATAATTTTCTTTTAGCGAAAGTTTAAGCTGGGGCTCATCACTTTTCTTTTTTTCGAAGTAATGCATTTCGTTTACGATCTTGCCATTTGCTTCTTTTACAAATCTAAAACCGTATGATTTTTTATCACTCAAACCAAAATACTGTCCTGTTACTCCCATTTCATCTTTTTCCTGGTTAAAGGCTTCAAAATTTCCTGAACCACCACCGCCACTCATCTTATCTTTCAGTTTCCCAAATTGTGCATTAGCACTAACTCCAAGCAGGCCAATTAATGCTGCTGTTAAAATAATTTTCATTTTTTTCATTTTATTTGTTTTTTATTTTTTGACTCTATTTCTATTTAATTAAAGTTCCGTTCGTACCCGCTGTGCCATTTGCACCATTAAAGTAGGCCGCTGTTTTTGCTTTACCACCAATGCCTCCTTTTCCTCCACTATTACTTACTGCTATTTTTAAAGAAGACACTCCGTTGCCCGACAAACTAATGTTACCGCCATTGCCACCATTACCGCCACTGCCACCATTACCGGTTTTTTCTTCGCTGCCATTACCTCCAACACCACCGTTGGCATTTATATTAATTGTATTATTGGTGTGTAATTTAGCTTCAGCCATAATTCTACCAGAATAAGCTTCGGTAATGACCAGCTTATTTACTTTCTCTCCGTTTATTTGCATACTTGTAACAGAAATATTTACACTCTTGCCATCATTGCCATTTGACCCATTGATCGTATAGCCCTGTGTATATGCACTTCCCCAGGCGCCTGCGTTTCCTGAAAAATTATAATTGATGTCTTTTTTATAGTTGACATCACAGGTAAATTTTGTTTTCAATTTTTTGTCATCGAATTTTGACCAGATCGAAATTTCAATTTTATCGTTTGGTATTTTGCGACTATCATCTGCCACTTTGAAATCTCCGCCGGAAAAATCTCCGCCGCTAACTTCCGATTCAAAATCAGTATAAGGCGTATGACCACCCAGGTTTTTGGTTTTAAGAATCTTACCATCTGCTAATTCGAACTCTGCTCCAATTGCAAGAATGCTTAACAAGCCTATTTCCGTTGGCTTATCTATTGCAATTATCTTAATGTTTTTTATTGTTTTTCCTTTTAAAGTGTTTTCTTCTGCCAGCTTTTCAGCTATAAGATTGTTTTCGTTTATACGCTGCGTGCGTGTGTTGGCTTGAAGGTCTTTTATGCTATTTCTGTAATTATCCAATATTGCTTTTTCATCTGCATAATTCTTGATTCTTGCGTCAGAAAATATATACTTTATAGAAGCGCCTGTTTTTACACTCCACGAATAATAATAGATCTTTTTATCAATAGCGCTTACTACTATTTCGCTTGCGGCTGATTTATAATAGGCGGGATATCCTAAAAGGTCAGCTTGATATTTTTCTTCAATAATACCTGATCTATTTACTATTATCTCGGTAAAGTTTTCGCCTTCTTTAATAAAACTAAGCGGCCATGGTTTTGAGGTGGATTCAAATTTAAAGCTACTGCCGTTTTCTACCACTTTGTATACAGGAAAACTACCCATGGTTAATTTTGCCAGCTCGGTATTTTGGCTTTCTTGTGCTTTTGTTATAAAGCATAAGAAACTTGTTATAAAAAAGATGCAATACTTTATACTCAACATATCTGTTAATTGATATGCAAACATATAGTATGCTAAAAATTTAAACGGACATAATTCAGCAACAGAACAACTAAGTTCATGAATGGACAATTTTAGGAAGAAACCGATGCCTCAAACTCTGCCTTTTTGTATTTGGAAAGCTTGGTTATTAAGCCATTGGTAAGCTGAATAGTGAGATTTGATCTGGAATAATGTTTTATACAGTCTTTATTTACAAGCCATGATTTATGCACTCTAAAAAATTGAGGCAAGCTTTGTAACATTGTTTCAAAGTGTTTTAAATTTTTACTGGCTACAATTTGTTTATCACCTGTATAAATAATGCAATACGATTCCTGAGCTTCAATAGCAATAATTTTTTCTATAGCTATTATGTGCTGTTCGCCTTTATCACTTATAACAATGTTTTTAAGTTGCTTACTTTCTAAGGTAGTGCTTAGCAAATTTAAACGTTGAGATTGTTGCTGTAAATTACGTTGCTGAATTACCCTTGCAACAGCCATTTTTAAACGTTCAATATCAATAGGTTTAAGCAAGTAATCAATAGCGGCAACTTCAAACGCCCTAATAGCATATTGATCGTAAGCTGTTACAAAGATGATCTCGAAATTTATTTCCTTAAAAAAATTTACTATTTCGTAGCCCGCGTAGTTAGGCATTTCAATATCTAGAAAAACAAGATCGGGTTTTTCTTTATTGATTACCTCCACTGCTTTTGTTACATTTTCGCATTTGGCAATAAGTTCAACTTCGGGACAAAAACGCAAGAGTAAATTTTGAAGCACATCGCGTGCTCCTTCTTCATCATCTACCAGTATGGCTCTTAACTTATTCAATGTTGTAAACTTAATTTAACCTGTACTTCATTTGTTTTTTAATTCAGCAATCATACTATTTACTTTAGCAACGGGTTAGAATTTACGTCTTATTGGAATTGTTAAAATAACTTTTGTTCCAATAGCCTCATTATCCTTGTAAAGATCTTCGTAAGTATAGCCAAAGTTTCCTTCAAACACTTTGCTTAAAATTTCAAAACGTTTATGAATGGCTTTACCTGAAAAAGATTCATGCTCTGAACGCTGTCTCACTTTAATAGCCTTAGCCTTTTCACGTCCTATTCCATTGTCCTCTATTGTACAGATCAATTTATCTTTTAACTCAAATGTTATTTTTAAATTCTTTTCCCCTTCTTTATGAAGCAAACCATGGATCAAAGCATTTTCTATGAAGGGCTGTATTAAAAGAGGCGGAAGCATTATGTCTTCAATGTCATTTTTATTTATTGTAAAGTTTAATTCTTTCTTAAAGCGCAATTTTTCTAATGATAAGTACAATTCCAACAATTTAATTTCCTGCTCAAAATCTATCAGGTCTTTTTCTGAATAGTTTAACGTGCGCCTTACCAGGTTTGAAAAAGTGGTAATGTATGAATAAGAATGTTCTACATCGCCTTTTAAAACAAGATCCTGGATAGAGTTAAGTGCATTGAAAATAAAATGTGGATTCATTTGTGATTGAATGGCAATAAGCTTTGAAGCATTTAGTTCATTTATCTGTTCTGATCTTTTACGCTGAATATTTAACTGCCAACGGTAAATAAATAAAACCAATACAACAAATAATGAAAATACACAAATAATGAACCACCAACGGTTGTAGAACGGTTCGGAAATAGTAAAAGAATAAGATATTTCTTTGCTAAAATTATTCTGGTCTTCTAATTTTATTAAAAAGTTATAATTACCCGGTGCCAAAGCATTATATGTTATTTGATTATCTGTATAATTATTAATGTTCCATTTTGTTTCATAACCAACCAGCTTATAATAATAGTGAAGTGTTTCGCGGTTGCGCAAAGTTGGAGCAGAAACACTGAATTGGATCTTACGTTGATCGCTGATAAAAACCGCATTATTTTTTATGCTTACCGCTTGATCGTTCACATAAATTTTGCTTAATTGTATGGTCGGTGTTACTTTCTGCAACTCTTTATATTCAAGGTCTATCTGCTGAACGCCGCCTGAATGGCTGACCCAAAGCTGATCTTTTTGAAAAACAAAATCAATTACACGATGCGAAGAAAAACCAAAAGCAGGCTGAAGTGATTTTTGTAACTTGCCACTAAAGTTAAACTGAAAAAAGCCGTTAGAGGATCTTGCGAAGATGCTATTGTTATAGATCATCAGTTTGCTTACATCTTCTGTTATTCCCGAAACCTTTGGCAGAATAACATCTGTAACATTGTTGTTTTCAATAACCAAAATGCCTGTTTTAGAAGTAGTAACATATAATTTGCCATTGTAAATATATAGGCTCTTTGAAAAGATATCTTCATTGTGGTATTTTAAGTTCTTTAAAATCCTGAGCGAATCAATAGACAAAAGGCCATTTACTGTTGCGGCGTATAGCACTTTTTTTTCGTGATCGTACTCTAAAGAATAAACCCTTACATTACACTCTTTTAGCCATTCTGTATTAACTTTATTGTTTTTTTGAAGCGTGATTTTTATAATACCGTTATTTGTTCCCAGATAAAACTGATCTTCAGAAACTATTACAGCGTCTTTTAAAGACGACTCCGCTAAAATTATTGTTTCTTTTGTTTCTTTATTATAAGCTCTGATAACTCCATCATCAAATAGTATCATTTTGCTTGCTGCATCTCCATAAATTCCTTCTATGGGTCGTTTACCTTTTTTATTAATAACACTAAATTTTTTATTATAATTTAGCAGCACGCCCTTTGTTGAACCAAGCAATAGCCCAAGTTCATCATCTGAGTATAATGAGGTAATTGGGTCATCCCGAAAAGAATTGATAACATCCGGCTTTTTTATATCACGAATAACTAAAACGCCTTTATCAAATGTACTGAGAATTAAATTGCCTTCTTTATCCTTAAATACATCTGATATAAAATAATCCTTATAATAAATTGTTGTATCCGATAACAACACTGTATCTTTAATAAGGGTAACGCCTGGCAAAGAACCCGCTATCCACAATTCATTTCCTGTTTCATAAATTCTCACAGAACCGGTTCGTTTAAAAATTGGATTTTGAGGCAGGGCCGTCAATGTAATTTTTAGTGGATCATATTTAAAGGTTGTTTTATTTTTTAGGTCGGCGGCATACATAGAATTCCCAATTGAAAAAAACTTCAGCACTCCCCTGTTATTCCACTCGTTAATTGAGTAGGTGATCTTACGTTCAGAGAACACACCTTTGGAATAGGTCACTAAAAAACCGGCATTGCTAATATGAAATAATATCCCACTGTTCTTTGTTTTATATGCCGGACCCAGATATCTATTATTTAAATGATGCTCTTTTACTCTGACACCACTTTTATTTATTATGATGATTTTTTTTGCCCCAACCACAAGGTTATCATCATCCGCAATGGCCAAGCTAACATCCGCGCTTATCTCATCTTTTTTTAATTCATAAAACAAAGTGCACCGGTTTTCATTTATCTGAAAAACCTGGTTGTTTAAATTGTGACAATAAATAACGCCGTCATTATTTATAACAAAATTAAACATCGAATTGCTTTTAGCTTTATCGCAACTGATCTTTTGGTAGTTATAAAAATTGTACTTGTAAATACCTTCGTTAGTAGCAAACCAATAATTTTGTTCTTTGTCTTGTATAACATCATATACCTGGATACCTCTGAACTGTTCATCTCCCAAAATAAAATAGGCGGGTTGCTGAGCGCACAAGCTATCGTGCAAAAAGAAATAAAAAATCAATACAATTATTTTTACTAATTGAGATTGGAATTTTACAGTTTTTATTGGTCTAAAATTTTTAATGCTCTGAGATTGAAATATTGATAAATGTACAAACAAATTTGTACTGCAATAAAAAAGCCCTGTTGCCAGGGCTTTTAATGTGTTTGTGAAAGAATTTATTCTAAACTACTATCTCATCTCCTTCTTTATTAAAGAATTTAAATTCCATAAAGCCCTGGCTGGCCATACTTTGTACTTTTATCCACTGCTTGTGCTCAAAGTACCATTTCCATTGTTTGCTTTTAAACCAGCTTCCTTTTTTAATAAAAGCTTCAATGTATGGGTGAACATTTAATGTAATATTTTTTTGATTTTGCTCTTTAATAATAAAGCGCAACGTGTTCTCAATTTGGTCAACAAATAAAATACTTGGTTGTACTTTGCCTGTGCCACCGCAGCTAGGGCAGGTTTCTAAAACCTCAACGTTAACTTCAGGACGCAAACGCTGACGTGTAATTTGAATTAACCCAAATTTACTTGGAGGTAAAATGTTGTGCTTTGCACGATCACCTTTCATCTCCTCTTTTAATTTGTCGTAAAGCAACTTACGGTTATCGGCATTGTGCATGTCAATAAAATCAACCACAATAATACCGCCCATATCGCGCAAGCGTAATTGTCTTGCAACCTCAACTGCAGATTCCAAATTCACTTCTAACGCGTTCTCTTCCTGGCTGCTATCGCTTTTTGCACGGTTACCGCTGTTTACATCAAATACGTGCAAAGCTTCAGTGTGCTCAACAACTAAATAAGCGCCGCTTTTCATGTGCACGGTTTTACCAAATAAACTTTTTATTTGTTTTTCAATTCCGTAAGCATCAAAAATTGGCAACTTGCCGTTGTAATGTTTTAAAATATCTACTTTATCAGGAGAAATTGTTTTAATGTATTGTTTTAGATCTTCATAAACTTTTGCATCGTTAACATGAATAGCATTAAAAGATGCATTTAAAAAATCGCGAAGAATGGCATTTGTTCTATCCACTTCGCCCAACACACGTAATGGCGGCTGACCGGTTTTTAAACTGTTATAACATTCGTCCCAACGTTTTACAAGATCATTTAAATCGCCTTCCAGATCGGCAACCGATTTGTTTTCTGCAACAGTACGAACGATCACACCAAAATTCTTTGGTTTGATGGTTTGCATTAATTCTTTTAAACGTTTTTTCTCATCAAAATTTCTGATTTTTGAAGAAACAGAAATTTTATCTGAAAAAGGAATAAGTACAAGGTAACGTCCCGCTAAACTTATTTCGGTTGTAATTCTTGGTCCTTTGGCACTAATAGGTTCTTTGGCAACTTGTACCAAAACATTTTGGCCTGATTTAATAACCTCATTAATTTTTCCGTCTTTTTTAATTTCGGGCTCATTTTTAAAATACATAAGGTTGCTAACATTTTGTTTGCCGCCCTGTGTTTGGTTAACGTATTTTATAAGAGAGTTTGCCTGTGGCCCCAGGTCGAGGTAATGCAAAAATGCATCTTTTTCATATCCAACATCCACAAAAGCAGCGTTAAGGCCTGTCATAACCTTTTTAGCTTTGCCTAAGTAAATATCGCCTACCGAAAATTTTGAGTTACTTTTTTCGCGGTGTAGCTCTACTAAACGTTTATCGTGCAGCAGGGCTATAACAACTTCGTTAGGCGTGGAATTAATTATTAATTCTTGGTTCACGCGCGTAATATTTTAAATTATTAATAGTATGAGGGTCTAATAAATATTGGATAGCACCAAACAGATCATTTGTAATTATTAAAGATCTGCACACAACAAAGTGTTATTTATTATACTTAACTAAATAACCAAAACGGTCCCGATAGCTATCGGGATAGCGATGGGTCCGTTTTGGGAATTTCTTTACTAAAAAACAATTAGCTAAATGCTAATTATTTTTTCTTATGACGATTTTTTCTCAAACGTTTTTTGCGTTTGTGTGTCGCCATTTTATGTCTTTTTCTTTTCTTTCCGCTTGGCATAATTTTACTTTTTAATTATTAATATTTCGTGTTTATTATTTCTTGTTCTATAATTAAAGCAAGGCTTATTTTTGCTTTAACTGATCAATGTATTTATTTATCTCAATTTTTGCTGTTGGATCGGTAGCTTTTGCCGAGTACTTTTCCAACATTTTTATTGTTTTCTCAGTTTCACCCTGTTGCTCGTAAGCATCCGCTAAATGCAAATAGGCTTCAATATAATTACTATCTATTCGAATTACATTATTAAACCTTGCAATGGCTTTATCTAACTGGCCGCTTTTAACAGAGAAAAAAGCAAAGGTTAATTGCAGTTTTACATTGTTGCTATCGGTCTTTTCAACTTCCCTCAAACGCTTAATACCTTCCATCGGATCTTCAGAACCTTCAACATAACAAGATGCTAACATAATTTTAGTATCTACATTATTAGGATCCAACTCTAAACTTTTAGCAAAACAACGGCTTGCAGATTGATACAAGGCAGGTATTGCCGATTTATCGTTTATGAACTGAATGGCATAGTAATAACGGTTGCCGGCTTTTGCCCAGGCAGCAGCAGTGTTTTGTTTTTTTGCAATCGCTTCGGTAAAATGTGAAGCAAGGTCAGGACGTTTTTCTTTGTCCCAAAAAACAACCACGCTATCTAACTGTTGCGCAGCAAGCAATTTATCGTATTGTGCTTTTTTAGAAAGATCAAGGCCTTTAACAGCAATGTTCAGATACACTTCTAAATTAGCAGTACTAAGCGCTAAATTACTTTTACCCGTTGAGTGATCGTGCCCGTCATCATCTGTATGAGGTGGAGCAACTTTAGGTGCAATAAATAAAAGAACGAATAAAATCAGGGCGCCGACAACCAAAAGTAACTGTGTTCTCTTAACGCTCATGTTTTATTTATTAATCCATATTTTTTTGTATGGGTTCAGCAGTTTTTACATTGCGTTTTACTCTATCGGCAAAAGTTTTTGAAGCTTTAAATGCCGGAATATAATGCGCTGGAATTACTACAGTTGTATTTTTTGAAATGTTACGGCCAATTTTTTCGGCGCGTTTTTTTACTACAAAGGTTCCAAAACCTCTTAAATAAACATTTTTACCTTCTACCATTGAGTTGCGTATGGTCTTCATAAACGCTTCAACTGTAGCCTGCACAGCCATTTTTTCGATGCCTGTTTTTTCTGAAATTTCATTAACAATATCTGCCTTGGTAATTTTTACAAACTATTTAAAATCAATTAATTGTATTTTAAAACGGGCAGCAAAGATAGTATTATTATTATTAATTGAAAATTTTTTTAAGAATTTCTGTTTTTAAGGCTTAATAAGGGTTTTAGCCTTAATTTTACCAAATTATGGAAAACTGGTTTAGCCGGGGGCTTATTACATGGTATAAAACAAACAAGCGCGATTTGCCCTGGCGTAACCATAAAGATGCTTACAAGATCTGGCTCTCGGAGATCATTTTGCAGCAAACACAGGTGGTTCAGGGCATGAACTACTATTTAAAATTCACTCAAAAGTACCCTAAAATAGGGCAATTGGCAGCTGCCAAAGAAGACGAAGTGTTAAAATTATGGCAAGGCCTGGGTTATTATTCAAGGGCGCGTAACCTGCATGCAGCGGCAAAAGTGGTAAATGATCAGTATAAAGGTATATTTCCTTCAAACTATGAAGACATTAAGGCCTTAAAAGGCGTTGGCGACTATACAGCGGCGGCTATTAGTAGTTTTGCCTTTAATTTACCATATGCCGTAGTAGATGGTAACGTTTACAGGGTGTTGAGCCGTTTATTTGGCATAGAAACGCCTATAGATAGTGGCGCCGGAAAAAAGCAATTTCAGCAACTGGCAACCGAGTTACTGGATAAAAAAGATCCTGGCCAACACAATCAGGCCATAATGGAATTTGGCTCGCAGTATTGCAAACCTGCAAATCCCGATTGCCAGAACTGCATTTTTAATGCCAAGTGTTTTGCTTTTAAAAACGCCAGGGTAAGTGAATTGCCGGTTAAATCAAAAAAAATAAAAGTAAAAGACCGTTTTTTAAATTATGTGGTGTTAATAGATAAAAACAATCATATATTTTTAAATAAACGAGTTGCAGGCGACATTTGGCAAGGTTTGTACGAGTTTTTATTAATTGAAAGTGATAAAGAAATCCCGATAGCTATCGGGACACAACAGCTTTTAAAACATAAAAAAATTAAAGAAATTGCCGGCGCAAAAATTAAACTTCTTCATACGTCAAAATTGTACAAACACATTCTAAGCCATCAACATTTATATGCCAGATTTTATGTTGTAAAAACAAGCATTTCCTTCTCAAAAACACAAACAAAAACCACTTTAAACAATTTAACAGATTTTGCCTTTGCGCGCCTGAGTGAAAAATTCATAAATGATTGCGATTTGAAAGAAATAGTTTAAATTTGATTAAAATTATTTCATATGAAAAAATTATTACTTGTTGCAGTATTGTTTTTTAGTTTATCCGGATTTTCTCAAATTTATAAAGCAAAAGACGGTACCACATTAATTCATTTTTATTCTAAATCGCCACTTGAGGACATTGATGCCGCCAACAAAGGTGCGGTGATCGTTTTAAATACTACAAGCAACGATCTGCAAGTACGTGTTACCATCCAGAATTTTAAATTTAAAAATGCCTTAATGGAAGAGCATTTTAATGAGAATTACATGGAATCTACAAAATACCCAAATTGTGTTTTTAAAGGCAAGATCAACGAAAAAGTAGATTATACCGTTGATGGGGAACATAAAGTTACTGTTACCGGTAAAATGGAATTACACGGTGTTACCAAAGATGTAACTATAGATGGAACGCTTACTAAAAAAGGAGCAGATATTTTATTAGATACTAAATTTAAAATAAAAGTTGCTGATTATAACATCCAGGTACCTTCGCTTTACGTAAAAAATATAGCAGAGGTTGTTGATGTAACACTAGTGAGTACACTTGAGCCTTTCGTAAAAAAATAAGCATTTTTTATTATGACCGTTTTAAAAAAATCTCTTTTTATTATTGCCCTTGCATTATCTGCAAACACTGCTTTTTCACAAGATGATCTTTTAGATCTTGTAACCGATAAGAAAGACGAAAAACCACAAAGGGTTTATGCTACTTTTAAAACTGTGCGTATTGGCAATGCGCAAACCATTGAAACGGTAAAGAAAAAACATCTTGATTTTAGAACAAGCCACCGTTTTGGAAACATTTACAATACAGATCTTCCTAACCCAATTAATAATACCGGCCAAACCTTTGTAGGTTTTGAGGGCGCAAGCGATATTCGTTTTAGTTTTGATTACGGCTTAACCGATGATATTACCATTGGTATTGGCAGAAGCAGAATGAACCACATTGTTGACGGAAGTATTAAATGGACCTTCTTAAGACAAAATTCTAATTTTAGTATTCCGGTATCTGTGTCTTTCTTTTCAAGCACGGGTTATACGCACGATCTGCCATCTACTATTTACAGCGGCATTGTTAAAGATTTTGAGACGAACGAATTACACCGTTTTAATTATTTTAACCAGATAATTATTGCCAGCAAGATCAACAACTGGCTATCGTTAGAGTTATTACCAAGCTACATGCACCGTAATTTTATTAAAGAAAGGTATAATAACAAAGGCGAGGCCGATGTAAATGGTTTTGCCAGTATTGGTTTTGGCGGAAGGATAAAATTAAATAAACGTACCAGCTTTATTGGCGATTATTTTTATAATCTAAGTCCATTCTACACCAACAACGATAAGGCTTTTAATCCTTTATCATTAGGTTTTGAGATTGAGACCGGCGGACACGTATTTAGCCTTTTCTTTACAAATGCGGGCGGTTTAATTGAGAATAATTTTATTCCGTATACTAACGAAACATGGAATAAAGGACAGGTTAAATTTGGCTTCTGCATTTCGCGTACCTTTGCACTGTAAAAATTTAACCGCGTGATCAATACTCACATTTTCTACGATCATCTTTTACAAAAACAACATTTAACGCCTCTTTTAAGGACTCAAAGTGAGGTGATATGGACATCGGTTTTTTTATTGTTTTGCCTTGCATTAATTGTATTTGTTAAGGTAACAGCCTCTTCTAAAGTTCTTAAGATCATACAATCCACCTTTAGCTCAAATGCCCTGCACGAGTTGGAAAGAGAAGAAGGTAAAAGCTTTAAATTACATTCTGTTTTACTTTCGTTATTCTTTTTATTGAATGTTGCTTTCCTGCTTTACAAAGTAAACAGCTTTTATAATCTTGTTTTTACAGATAATTCATTGTTCATGCAGTTTGTAATTATCTTTTTTATCCTGGTGATCTTTATTGGTATTAAAACTTTCCTAAATCAATTTATATCGTTTTTATCCAACGATAAAAAAACGATCTCAGAATATTCTTATAATTCTGTAAAGATCAATCAAACCTTTGGCATTTTCCTGTTTCCGTGGCTTATTTTAGCCGAGCTTACCAAGTTTAATGCGCTTATTTTTGTTTCAGGCGCTTTTGTTGTGCTTGCCGCCTCGTTAATTTACAGGTGGTATCGTGGTGTAATAATTGGTCTTGTAGAGGAAAGAGTAGGATTATTGCAAACTTTTACCTACTTTTGCGGCTTAGAAATTTTACCGGTAGTTGTGCTTGTAAAATATATAATTGAAACATTTTAAGGCTTAATTAATGTCAGCGAAAAAAAAATTAGTTAAAAAAAAGTTAGTTAAAAAGCTCATTAAAAAATCTAAAGCATCTTCTAAAAAAGCTTCTTCAACTAAACAAAAAAGCAAACCAAAACCGGTTGCTAAAAAAGCTAAAGCGCCCATAAAAAAAGTCGTTAAAAATACACCTGCTAAAAAAGCAGTTAAAAAGCAGGCAAAACCTGTTTCTAAACACGTTGTTAAACCTGTTGAAGTTGCAAAAGTAAAACCTGTTAAAGAAAAAAAAGTTTTAGTAAGCAACGATAAAGAGAATATTGAAAAAGCGGTTACAGTAAAACGTCCGCGTAAATCATCAAAAAAACCAATTATTACTTTACCTCCGCCTCCGGTTATTGAGGTAAGTAATTATCCTAAAAATAAGATCAAAAACTTTGTTATCTCGCAACCAAAACCGGGTGAGGGAGATAAGAATCCATACATAGATCTTGCAAGAAAATATAATTTAAATCCTACATTCCGTCAGTTCATTAAAATTGAAGGTTTAAACTCCCAGGATTTTAGAACACAACGTGTTGATATTTTAGAGCATGGTGCAGTGATTTTAACCAGCCGTTTATCGGTTGATCATTACTTTAGGCTATGTAACGAAATGCGTATTACAGTGCCGGAAAGCATGAAGTATTTTTGCATTAACGAACAAACAGCTTATTACCTGCAAAAATATATTCAGTATCGTAAGCGTAAAATATTTTTTGGTCACGGTACTATTTTAGATCTTGTTGATGTGATCCGCAAAAATAAAGATGAGAAGTTTTTATTGCCTGCAAGTGATGTTACCAAAGAGCAGATAGTTGATTTTTTAGATGAATTAAAGATCACTTATACCAAAGCAACTTTTTACAGAACGGTAAGCGCTAACTTGAGCGATATAAAATCTTTAAACGATTATGATCTGTTGGTGTTCTTTACCCCCGCAGGTATTAAATCGTTAAAACAAAATTTCCCTAACTTTAAACAAGGCAATACACGTATTGCTGCATTTGGTCATGTGGCTGCGCAAACTGTAAAAGACCTGGGTTACCGTTTGGATATATTTGCTCCAAATCCGCAAAATCCGAGCATGTCGGGTGCTATTGATGCTTATTTAAAAGAATCTAACAAGCGTTAAATTCATTTATTCAAAAAAGTTTCTATTTTTTTTAGGTGTTGAAGTATTGCTGTTTCAATCACTTTGTATTCCTCTGCTTTTTTACTAACAAACAAAAAGCACAATATCATTTTTTTATTTTTAGACTTTACCATTTCGTAAAATGGCGCTTTGTTTAAACGATACGCTTCGCGCATACGGCGCTTTAGTTTGTTACGATCGTGCGCGCGTTTAAAGTTTCGTTTTGGCACAACAAACATGGCCTGGCAGGGATCAACGTATTCCATATCGCTTTCCATATACATAAGCTTTAAAGGAAAAGCAGTAGCAGAGCTTCCTTTCAGAAACAACAGGTCTATCTGTTTTTTGCTGCATAAGCGTTCTTCCTTTGTAAATTTAGCCTGCACTTTGTTGCAATAGTTTGATTGGTAAAGATAATTTTTTACTTTTACACACATAAACAAAATAAACTAACTATGGGAAAAGGTGATAAAAGATCTAAACGTGGTAAAATACATATCGGATCATCTGGCGTAACTCGTCAAAAAAAGAAAAAATCTGCTAAAAAAGCTACAGCTAAAGCAGCGCCGAAAAAAGCAGCAAAAAAGGCAGCTCCAAAAAAAGCCGCTAAAAAAGCTGAATAAAAAATTATTAAAGCTGCCCCCAAAAGGCAGCTTTTTTATTTTAATGGATCTTTCTGAATTCAATAAAAAAGCGCAGGCACAAAAAAAAGAAAATCAAACTTTTTATAAAGGTCTTGCCAAACGCCCTCCAAAAAATCTGGATGAGCTTTTTCATACTACTCACGATAAAGTATTTGAAAAAATTAACTGTTTAAGCTGCGCCAACTGCTGCAAAACAACCTCTCCTATATTTTACCAACGCGATATTGAGCGCGCCGCAAAAGCGCTTAAATTAAAACCCGGCGACTTTCTGCAAAAATATTTAGAAATGGATGAGGATGGGGATTTTGTTTTAAAAAAGGCACCCTGCCCTTTTTTAGATAACGATAATTATTGCGGCATTTACGAAGACAGACCCACAGCTTGCAGAGAGTACCCCCACACCAACCGCAAAAAAATGCAGCAGATACTTACACTTACCTATAGAAACACTCTGGTTTGCCCCGCTGTTTTGCAAATTACTGAAGATATTAAGAAAAAACTGGATGTATAGTTTTACTTTTTTACCTTTATTACTATGAAAGCGCTTTATATACTCTTTTGTTTTTTGTTTTTTATAAGCTGTTCTGAAAGCGATGACCATAAAAGCAAAAGAAAAATGACAGCCTCTTATGAAAAAGAAATTGGCAGTCGCATAAAATTATTGAACAACGATACCATACAAACCAATGAGTTAAAAGTAAACCCAAACGAAGTAGATAGTATTGTAAATACACTCATCCTACTTTCAAAAGATGTTGAAAACATGCAGGCCTCGGTAATACGCGCAAATCAATACTTTGAAGGGCTGGCAAGCCGCCATGAACTTAGCTTACATGAATTTGAAAAAATAAAAGTAAGGATGCAACTGGATGATGTTGTTGCCATTTTAAAAGACAATGAATTAAAATTCTTTAATATGATCTTATTAAAAAATAACAGGGGCGATCTTTTATTACATACAGCAGAATAATGAAACTTTTTAAAATCATCTTCTTTTTTACTTTGTTAAACACGTTTTGCATTTCACAAACAAAGCCCTGCGACAAAATTTACGATACACCTGATTCGTTAGCCCAATATAAAAGCGGCAAAAAAGATCTTCGCACTTATATTCAGGAAAAGATAATCCTCATTTTGGGTGATTGCATTAAGCAAAAGCTGGATGTAGTGCACAGTATGACCATTAAATTTACAATTGACGCAATGGGAAAAGTAAATGCGGTTGAAATAACAGAGCCGGTTCTATCTGAATATTGTAGAACAAAATTAACTGTTGAATTATTGCAGATGCAGGGATGGAAACCCGGAATTATAAATGGCCAAAAGGTTTGCTCGGTATTTATATATCCAATAGCGGGCATAAGATGGCAGTAGTACTTTAATTTTTTCTGACTTTAGATATTGGTCTTACGTAATATTCTCCGTCAACATCCAATATCGCCTCTGTATTATTTATTGCAAGTAACTTAACAGTATCATAAAAAAGAAAAACCCTTATCCGCACATTTTCTCCGGGTTTAAATCCATTTACATTTTTTTTAGTTGAATAAAAAACATCCATTGGTTTTACTTCAAGTTCTGTTTTTTCTATTTCAGATTTTAATTTTATGGATGAAGTACCGATAGAAGCTATCTTGTATTTTTTTACAGGGCCATCTCCAACTTTGTAATAGAGCTCTTCTCCAATGCCAAACGAATCAACATCATTAATAAAATAGTTATCTGTAACAAAAGGCAATTGCCTTGGCTCAGGAGCAGTGGCTGATTTTAGAACATCGGCTGTTACAGTAGCTTTTGTAACAAAAATAATTCCAAACAAAAATAATTTGTGTGCAACGTTTGTTGTAAAGTTTGAATAGTATTCATTACTTTTTACCGGCCTTTTAGCATACATGTTGGTTTGTGCTTCATCCACCAAAAAGTCGCGCTTGTGGCGGCCAATGCCTAAAACAAAAACCGTTCTGGCCTTACCAAATGCTTTGTCTGTTTTTTTATCGGCAATGCTTAACAATGGTCCGCTGCTTGTACTTCCTGTTTGCATAACAAAACACGAATTGAATAGAATGCAGATAACAATCAGATAAATGTATTTCATAAGCATAAATATAATAAAACATTGTATATTTATACTTCAAACACAACTATCATGCAAAAAAATCAATTTCCATTAAACTTCAGTTTTAAAATTTCAACGCTTTCAAATGATTTTGTGGCTAAAGATGCCGGCGGAAATACCATTGCCTATGTAAGACAAAAAATGTTGAAGCTGATTGATGAAATTGTTGTGTTTAATAACGAATCAAAATCTGAAACATTATATACCATTAAAGCTAATAAGTGGATAGATTTTTCGGCGGCATATAATTTTGTGAATGCTTCTTCAGGGCTAGAGCTTGGAAAAATTGCACGGAAAGGCTGGGCTTCTATCTGGAAAGCGCATTACGAGATCTTTGATAAGAACCAACAAAATGATATGGTTGTGCGCGAAGAAAAGCCCTGGGTAAAAGTGGGCGATGCACTTTTTAGCGAGATACCTGTATTAGGGATCTTTACAGGTTATTTATTTCATCCTTCCTATATTGTTTCGCGTTTAGATGGAACTCAGTTGGTGCGCATTAAAAAAGAATCTTCGTTTTTTGGAAGACAATTCAGCGTAACACAATTGGGTGAGTTTAAAGCCGGCGAAGAAGAACGTATTGTTCTTGGCTTAATGATGATGATACTTTTAGAAAGAAGAAGAGGCTAATTATTTTTGAGAAAGAATTTTAGCAACGTATTTTCCTACAACATCAAACTCTAAGTTTACAGAACTTCCTGCTTTTATATTCTTAAAATTCGTATGCTCGAACGTATACGGGATAATGTGTACAGAAAAAGTTGTGTCGGTGCTTTTTACAACTGTTAAGCTTACACCATTAATGGTTATGCTTCCTTTTTCTACTGTAATGTTATTTTTATGTTTTTCGTGTTCAAATAAAAATTCCCAACTACCGTTAAGATCTTTTACTTCAATACATTTTGCAGTTGCATCTACATGGCCTTGTACAATATGCCCGTCAAAACGGCCATTGGCAGGCATACAGCGTTCTAAGTTAACATTGTCTCCTGTTTTTAATTCACCCAAATTGGTGCGCTTTAATGTTTCATCAATAGCGGTAACAACATAATTACTTCCATTGATCTTTACAACTGTTAGGCAAACGCCATTGTGTGCAACACTCTGATCAATCTTTAATTCGCTTGTTATAGAAGAAGAAAAAGTAAAATGCACATTGGTATTTTCTTTCTCTATCTTTTCTACTTTTGCAAGCGTTTCTATAATTCCTGTAAACATAAATTAAAATTACTGTTTATATTGTTAGCTGAGCCAGTCAAAGCTATTCTTTTAGCAATTGTTTAATTAAGCTTTCGGTGCGCTGTTTAAATATTTCATAATCGTTACCAGTTGCAGGCCCACTAAAACCTGTATGCACTTTTACCACTTTATGTTGTTTATTTAAAAAAATGGTGGTTGGAAAAGCGGTGATCTTATTTAACGCCGATAAAACTTCGCTGGCTTTATCTTTACCGGTTTGCTGTGTAATTAAAATTTCGTAATCCATTCCAAATTTATTTTTTAAGCGCAGCAAATTATTTTTTGCTTTTTCGAGATCGCTTGTTTTTTCAAATGCCAAAGCAATAATTTCTAATCCTTCTTTTTGATATTGCTTGTAAACCTGCGCCAGGTAAGCGCTTTCATCCATACAATTAGGACACCAACTTCCCATAATTTGTATGATGACAGGTTTGTTTTCAAACTTTTTATCATTCAATGAAGTGATCTTTTTATCAAGATTTGGAAATGAAAAATTTATTTTCTCATCTTTATTTTTAATAAACGTAATTTCTTCGGCATCCTTTAATTTAAAATCAGGATTTAATTTTGCTGTCCATGGCTCAACATAATTTGCACCGGCGTAAAAATTTCCATTTAATTTCTCATTGCCGTATTCTGCAATAAATAAAAACGCATGGCCGCCATCAAAGCAGCTTAAATATAATTTGTTGCCATGCTTCATGCCTTCCAAATAACGGTAATCGCCTGTTTCGGTTAAAAAAGTGCCCGTCATATAATCGGTTTGCTCGATATGATGAAATACGCCAATAGCTTTTGAGCTGTCTTTTGTATTTGGTGAAAATATAGTTTCCCACCTGCCTTCAAAATAAGGATTAGCTTTACCGGGCACAAGTGCAAAGCGGTTTGTTTCGCCAAAGGTGGCTTTAAATTTTAAGATGTTATTTGTGGGTTTATAATGATTGATCCAAACACCTTGTAAATTATCGCCAACAAAAACAGTTCTGAATTCGGTATCAAACACCGGCATTTTAAAAAATACAGAATCGCCCATAATACTTATCTCATCAACCAGAATTCTCTCATCAGCATTTTTAATAATAATGCTTGGTTTTTTACCTTTATACTTTACATCAAAATTAAAAGGCAATTCAATATTATCTTTTTCATTTAAGATCAAGACCGCGCGATATGTTCCTTCTTTCAGTTTTTTTGAAAACGCGAAAGAGCTCAATAATAAAAAAAGAAATACATATTTAATTTTTCTCTTAAGCATTAGCTCATACTCATTTTAGCCATGTTTGCTATGCGGTACAATAAACGCGCCGCTACGTTTGCATCCCACTCGTCGCCTTCAGGACCCGGTGTTACTTCGTTAATATCAAAGGCAATAATTTTACGTCCGCTTTTTACTACTTTCTCTAATAAAAATAAAATTTGTTCAGTCTCAAAACCTCCTGCTACAGGCGTTCCGGTATGTGGACATAATTTTGGATCCAAACCATCAATATCAAAACTTAAATAAATATTTTGTGGCAATTCGTTGATGATGCGGTCACAAATTCTATTCCAGCTATCGCCATTGTATTGCGCGTATTTAATATCGCGGTCAAAAAAAGTTTTTACACGGCCTTGGATGCTATTAATTAAATTTAATTCTTCTTCACAATAATCACGAATGCCTACTTGCACTAATTTTTCAACTTGCTTTATTTTTAAAGCATTGTACATGATGGAGGCGTGTGAGAATTCAAAACCTTCGTAAGCATTGCGAAGATCGGCATGCGCATCAATCTGCAATACGCAATAATTATCGTACTTGATTGCCAAAGCCTGCATCATACCTAATGGTGTAGAATGATCGCCGCCAATTAAGCCAACGTATTTGTTTTGGTTTAAAAAATGTAAAACACGGTTCTTTACCCAATCGTTCAACCACAAACATTCTTTTTTAATTTCTTCAGAAACTTTTTTTAAGTCTGCGTTATTTTCGCTGGCACCTTCTGCCAACGCATTAATGTATTTTTCTGCTTTCTCTCTTAAGCCGTGGCTCTTTTCTTTTACCTCAGCACTTATCTCATCCATTCCAATGCCTTTGTGCCATGCGTCTTTTACAACAGGATCGTAAAGATCTACCTGGTAACTTGCATTTAAAATTGCTTCGGGTCCATCAGCAGTACCGCCGCCGTAACTAACAGTTACCTCCCATGGTACTGGAATTAAAACGGTTTCGCATTCATCTAAAGTAAAGGGTAAACCAAACATGCCATCGTTTAACTGACCGATACCATTAGCATCAAAATTTTTTATTTTTTCTTGTTTTGTCATAATCTTTTTAGCAGGATAAAGATACGGAACTAAACACTATAGTTTTAATTTACCAATGAAAAAAGCAGAGTTTTGGCATTAATTACCATAACCAATAAAAGGATTTTTATCTTTAGGGGTAAGGGCAGATTTACAATCAATAACCGGGTAATTGGTTTTATAATCGCGCTCGTATTTTAGTTTAAACGTATCTCTTTGGATTAAGCACAGCCATTTGGAGGATAGGGTGTCTCTCTGATATTTCCATATTATAGTTACTGTATCGTCTTGAAAACTCCAACTTCCTTTTTTCTCGTACAAATATTTAAAAGGATTTGGATAAGTGCAGTTTGGTGAACATTGTCTCACCAACATGGTAGCTTTTTTCCTCTTATTTAAACTAATTATTACTGATAATTCAGAGGTCATATACCTGACGCTAAGGCTGTCGTTTTTTGTTATATCAGAATATTGTTCAACATGCTGGTAATAGGTGCCTTTTGGTTTTTGGGGCTGATAGCACTGTGGTGATTTAATGCGCATATTGCAGGTAAGTCGTTCTTCCGGCTGCTTATTTTGCGCGTTGAATTTTGTTACGTTGATTAGAAAGATGGTAATGGCCAAAAGATATTTTTTAAGCATACGAGGTGTATTATCCTTTTAAGGCGCAACTCTGCTTATTTTCCATAAACCGGCTTCTTGCTTGTAACAGATACGATCGTGCAAACGGCTTTTACGGCCCTGCCAGAATTCGTAATAATTTGCTTTTAAAACCAGGCCGCCCCAAAAGTTGGGCCGTTTAATGGTTTCAGGGGTATATTGCTTTTTTAATTGTTCTACTTTTTGTTCCAATTCTTCTCGCGAAGAAAGCAAATGACTTTGCTCACTGGCCCATGCGCCTATTTTAGATTCGTATGGGCGTTGATCATAATAATTATTGCTTTGCTCTGCACTTGCTTTTTCTACAACACCTTCAATGCGAATTTGTCTTTCCAGATCAGGCCAAAAAAAAGTAATAGCGGCGTTTGGATTTTTTAAAAGCTCTTGCGCTTTTTTAGAATTATAATTGGTGTAAAAAGAAAAATGATTGTTTTCGAATTCGCGTAAATAAACTATCCGGGATGAAGGTTTGTTTTCAGCCGACACCGTACTTAAATGCATGGCCTGTACTTCATGGATCTTAGAATCAACAGCTTGTTGCAGCCATTTTTCAAATTGAGAAAAAGGATCTTTACTTACATCGCTTTCATTCAATGTTCCGCTTGTAAAATCTTCGCGTAATTTAGAAATATGCTTCTGCAGATCGTCCATAATGTAAATTTACTAAAAAAGTTGCTTAGGTTTTAGCACTAAGACACTAAGTGCACTGACAAACACCAGGAAACTTTTTAAAATTCTTAGTGTGCCTTTATGCTCTAAGTTTCTTAGTGGTTTAAAAGATCAAATTACGTTTACTTCCCAGCTCTTTTGCTTCGATAGATTGTACCTGTATCATTTCAGGAATGGTCTTTAATTTATCAATGATCTTAAATTGGTAGTTATGAAGATCTTCTCCTTTTAGCAAAATAAAATAATCTGTTTTAGGGAGTTCTTTGATCAGTTTTACGCTTTCATCTACATCTATTGCGCCAAAAAGGTCATTAGCATTGTTGCCGTTGCCATCAGGCTCATCAAAATTACTGGTGTTGGGAATAAGATTGTATTCAAGCCCTAATTCTTCATCAAAAAAATTGTAAAGCGAAAACTTAAACAGTTTACCATCTTTTAAATTAAAAGGTAAATAATCTACAAGTCTAAGCTCTGTTTTTAAAACGTCGTTTACCGCGTTTATAATGTGGTATTGGTTTTCGAGGCAAACCAGTCCAATGAGCACAAAGTCAAAATCATCATCGCTGGTATTTAAAACATGTTTAGCCAATTTGTTTTTGCAGTTCCTCTAAGGTAAGCTGTGCTGCTTTTTGTTCGGCTACACGTTTGCTAAAGTTTTCAAATGTTGTGTACGGTTTATCATTAATACAAACCTGTATGGTGTAAATTTTATTGGCGCCTTGTTTTTCTTCGCTCAATAATTTGTACTCCAAACTAAGTTTGTTTTTCTGACAATAGATCTGCAGCTGACTTTTAAAATCGGTGTCTGTATTTACCAATTCTGAAATATCTATATGAAATTTAATGATCTTTGAGGTAACGAATTTTTTTGTTTTCTCATAACCAAGATCAAGATAAACTGCTCCAATAAAGGCTTCGAAGGCATCGCCATATGCACTTGATTTTACTTTTTCTTCTTTGGTTAAGTTGGCTTTTAACTGTACGTTAAAACCAAATTTTATAGAGAGCTCTTTTAAATTTTGCCCGTTAACGATCTTGCTTCTTAGCTGCGTTAAAAAACCTTCGTCTTTATAGGGATAGATCTTAAATAAATGTTCGGCAATAATTGCGCCCAAAACCGCGTCACCCAAAAACTCTAATCGTTCGTTGCTAATGGGTGTATTGTTGCGTTTAGCCGCCGCACTGCTGTGCAAGAAAGCTTGCTGATAGATAACAATATTTTTTGGGGTAAAACCAGTAGTGGTCTTTATCCAGTCTTTAAAATCCTTATCGCTTTTGGCTTTTTTAAAATTAAATTGCGATAATAATTTTTTTATTGCCAAGATCTTATTGTTTAAATTTTTTGATCACAACTGCGGCATTATGTCCGCCAAAACCAAACGTATTGCTAATTGCGGTATTTACAACGCGCTTTTGCATTTTGTTGAACGTAAGGTTTAATTTAGGATCCACTTCCGGATCGGCAGTGGTGTGATTAATTGTTGGAGGAATAATATCATTTTTAACCGCAAGTATGGTTGCAATACCTTCTATAGCGCCCGCTGCGCCTAATAAGTGGCCAGTCATACTTTTTGTAGAGCTGATGTTCATTTTATAGGCATGTTCCCCAAAAACATTCACTATGGCTTTTAATTCGGCTGTATCGCCAAGCGGTGTACTTGTACCGTGGGTATTAATGTAATCTATTTCGGTTGCTGATATGCCTGCATCTTTTAATGCGCGGTTCATTACCAGAGTAGCTCCTAAGCCTTCGGGATGAGGAGCTGTAATATGATGTGCATCTGCGCTCATGCCGCCGCCAATGACCTCGGCATAAATTTTCGCTCCACGCGCTAAAGCATGTTCTAATTCTTCCAAAATAATGGCGCCGCCACCTTCACCTAAAACAAATCCGTCTCGCTCTTTATCATAAGGGCGCGATGCTTTTGAAGGCTCATCATTACGGGTACTCATAGCCTGACAGGCATTAAAACCACCCATTCCACTCTCGTTAATAGCGGCTTCGCTTCCACCACTAACAATAGCCACTGCCTTACCAAGACGAATATAATTGAAAGCATCAATTAATGCGTTGGTAGATGATGCGCAGGCTGAAACAGTTGTAAAGTTTGGTCCGCGTAAGCCAAAGCGCATAGAAATATGGCCGCTGCAAATGTCAGAGATCATTTTTGGAATAAAAAATGGATTAAAACGCGGTGTACCGTCGCCTTTTGCAAAAGCAAAGGTTTCGGTTTGAAACGTGTCTAATCCACCAATACCGCTTCCCCAAATAACGCCAATCTCATTTTTATCAACATTAGCTGTATCAAGTCCGCTATCGGCCATTGCCTGTACACTGGCAGCAATTCCATACCATGAAAAAGCATCTAGTTTGCGGGCTTCTTTTTTATCAAAATAATCTTCCGGATTAAATCCTTTTACCTCGCAGGCAAAACGGGTCTTAAACTTTGATGCATCAAAACGTGTAATTGGCGCAGCGCCGCTTACACCGTTTATTAGGTTATTCCAATAATCGTTAACGTTATTGCCTAAAGGCGTAATGCCCCCAAGACCAGTAACAACTACACGTTTTAATTGCATAAAATTAAATTAGTTTTTTGCGTTTGCTTCAATGTAAGCAATTGCATCACCTACAGTACCTATTTTTTCTGCTTGTTCATCAGGAATAGCGATATTAAATTCTTTTTCAAATTCCATGATCAATTCTACAGTATCCAAAGAGTCTGCACCTAAATCATTAGTAAAGCTAGCTGTTGGAGTTACTTCTTTCTCATCAACGCCTAATTTGTCAACGATGATCGATTTTACTTTGTTTGCAATGTCTGACATTATAATTCTTTTTAAATTTTGGCACAAAAATAATTATATCGCAGCTAAAACAAAATTTAAACGCGAAAATAAGCCTGTTTTTTTCATAATTTATTAGCAACCAACGTTAAAAACACGTTAAGTGGCTGAAAATTAGCATTAAACAAATCCGTCAAATTAAGATGTTTTTTTAACGATATGACGGTTTGGGTAGTGCCTTTGCTGGTATCTTTCGTGATTATGCTTGGCAATTTGGCTGCTTTGTTTGGGATCTATCTGTTCCTCTTTATCTTTTACAATGTAATTAGAAACGATGTAGATCAGCAATCCGGCAGCAATAATTCCGCCAATAATAAGAATCCCCTGCATGTTAAAGTTAGATACTTCGTTGCCAACGGTTTTCTTCATATCATCAATAACTCCTGCACTAAGTGTTTGAATGTTAACAAGCACTAATCCTACCAGGATCATAAATGCTTTAAATTTAGTTGTTTTCATATGGTTCGGTTTTTAAGTTATTATTGTTTTTAATAGCTTGTTTCTACTTATATAAACGTATCTCATACCTCTATAGTTGGCAAACTATGTGCCTATTTAACTGTTTTTTTGTTTTTTTATTAAAAAATATATACTTATATTTGTATCCGAAAAAATAACTAAGAAAAAGAGAGGGGACAGCAGTCCCCTCTTTTATTGTTAAAAAATTGATAACAAAAGAACATATTTCAGGGCTGATAGCAGAGCATTTGGGCAATGGGCCTATTTTTGTTACAGGTTTAAGAATAAGTGCCGATAATCAGATCACTGTTTTTTTAGATGGTGATGAAGGTGTAACAATAAAAAATTGCGTTGACCTTAGTCGCCATTTAGAAAAAAGTTTGTTGGAAGAAGGTGCTGATTTTGCTTTGGATGTAAGCTCGCACGGAGCAACTACGCCGCTTATTATGCCAAGACAATATAAAAAGCATATTGGCCGAGAGCTTGAAATTAAATTAGAAGACGGAACAAAAACAGAAGGAAACCTGGTTGAATTTAATGATGACGAATTGGTATTGGAAAATACTGTGAGAGAGAATAAACCACTAGGCAAAGGAAAAATTACAGTTACTAAACAACAAAAAATAAAATATAATCAAATAAAAGAATCAAAAGTTAAACTCAAATTTTAAAAAACAAAAACAATGGAAGCTGTTAACCTAATTGAATCGTTTTCAGAATTTAAAGACAATAAGAACATCGATCGCGCAACATTAATGACGATTATTGAAGATGTTTTTAGAAGCATGCTGATCAAGAGATACGGAAGCGACAAAAATTTTGACATCATCGTTAACCCTGATAAAGGCGACGTAGAGATATATAAAAACCGTAAGATCGTGGATGATGAATTTGCCGAAGATTCTTTTGATTACGATGAGAACAAACACATTAGTTTTTCGGCCGCTCAAAAAATTGAGCCGGATTTTGAAATAGGCGAAGATCTTTCAGAAAAAGTAAAATTAGAGGATTTTGGCCGTCGTGCTGTATTATCAGTACGTCAAAACTTAGTTCAAAAAATTCTTGAATTAGAGAAAAGCGAAATTTATAATAAATATAAAGAAAAAGTTGGCGATATTATTACTGCCGAAGTTTACCAGGTTTGGAAAAAAGAGATCATGTTAATGGATGATGAAGGCAATGAGCTTTTATTACCAAAAACAGAACAAATTCCTTCTGATTTCTTTAAAAAAGGAGATACTGTAAAAGCGGTGGTTTCTAAAGTTGATCTTAAGAACGGAACACCTTCTATTGTTGTTTCAAGAACATCACCTGTTTTCTTAGAACGTTTATTTGAGAACGAAGTTCCTGAAATTTTTGACGGTTTAATTACTATTAAAAAGATCGTTCGTGAGCCGGGTGAAAGAGCTAAAGTTGCGGTTGAATCTTATGATGACAGAATTGATCCGGTTGGTGCTTGTGTTGGTATGAAAGGTTCTCGTATTCACGGTATTGTTCGCGAATTAAAAAACGAGAATATTGATGTGATCAATTTCACTAACAATGCTCAATTATTAATTCAACGTACATTATCTCCTGCAAAAATTACTTCTATTAAAATAGATGAAGAATCTAAACGTGCAGAAGTGTTCTTAAAACCTGATCAAATTAGCTTAGCTATTGGTAAAGGTGGTTTTAATATTAAACTGGCAGGTAAATTAACCGGTTACGAAATTGATGTGTTCCGCGATACAGATGTAGATGTAGAAACAGAAGACGTTGACCTGGAAGAATTCTCAGACGAAATTGAAGCAGATATTATTGATCAGTTAAAAGCAATTGGTTGCGATACTGCAAAATCAGTGTTAGAATTAAGCAATGAAGAATTAGTACGTCGTACAGGAATTGCAGAAGATACAATTCAAAGCGTGCGTGATGTATTAGCTTCTGAGTTTGAAGACTAACGGTTTGCTGCTTTACGCAGCAATATCCGAAGTACCTTAAACTTCGATGGAATTTAAAAATTAAAAAGGATAGATAAAATATGTCAGAAGGAGCTAAAACACTTCGATTAAGTAAAGTGGCCAAAGAATTTAACCTGTCTTTAGGAAAGATAGTTGAATTTCTTGCCTCCAAAGGCCACCAGATAGAGAGTAATCCTAACGCCAAGATCGGCGATGGTGAATACAATCTGTTGCTGAAAGAATTTTCGAGCGATAAATCCGCTAGAGAAGAGGCGGAAAACGTGGCGCAAAACATTACAAAAGTTAAGCGCGAAACGATCGTATTATCTGACGTTAAAACAAAACGCCAAAAAGAAGAAGATGCTGATGAGTTAATGATCAAGGATCTTAGTCTTAAAAATAAAGTTGTTACCGAAAAAACAGAAACGAAAGAGGTTTCAAAAACAAAAGAAACTGAAGTTGTAAAAAAAGATCCTGTAACTACTGATGGACCTAAGGTTTTAGGCAAGCTTGACCTGGATTCAATGAATTTGAAAACCAAGCCTGATAAAAAAACCAAAAAGGAAGCTGAGAAAAAAGAAACAGAAACAAAGGGTAAAAAAAATACGAAAGATGAGATTGAAACCCCTGTTGAAACCAATGATGTTACTGAAACCGAAATTACAAAAGAAGAGCCTAAGGAAGAATTCTTAGAAACAAAATACGAAAAATTAGAAGGTCCTAAGATCTTAAGAAGTATTGAATTACCGGTTGTTAAAGAAACTGCCAAAAAAACTACAGTTGATCCAAATGCCGATAAGAAAAAACGTAAACGTATTCGTAAAGGCGGTCTTTCTCAGGAAGAAATTAAAAAAGTAGGTAAAGAACAATCTGCTATTGCCCGTGAAAAAGCCAAAGAAAAATATGGCGATCCCCGTGCAAAAAAACCTGTTAATACGCCGGGCAAACCCCGTCACGAATTAACTGAAGAAGAAATTCAGGCACAAATTAAAGAAACGCTTGCGCGTTTAAGTAATAAGGGAACAAAATCAAAAACCTCAAAATACC
This sequence comes from Bacteroidota bacterium, assembly GCA_032229505.1. Taxonomy (GTDB): domain Bacteria; phylum Bacteroidota; class Bacteroidia; order B-17B0; family Aurantibacillaceae; genus Aurantibacillus. The sequence goes on along the minus strand of JAVTWD010000088.1, from coordinate 163,487 downwards.
GTCGTGAAAAACGTGAAGATATTCGCGAAAAAATGGCTGAAAAAGCGGTTATTGATGAAGCAGATAGAAAAATTTTAAAAGTTGCCGAGTTCGTAAGTGCAAATCAATTAGCGCAAATGATGGATGTTCAGGTAACGCAAATTATTTCTACCTGTATGTCTTTGGGCTTATTTGTTTCTATTAACCAACGTTTAGATGCTGAGACAATTTCAATTGTTGCCGAAGAATTTGGTTATAAAGTAGAATTTGCAAGCGCCGAAGATATTGAAACCATTAAAGAAGATGAAAAAGATGCGCCTGAAGATCTGATCTCGCGCCCACCGGTTGTTACCGTTATGGGTCACGTAGATCATGGTAAAACATCTTTACTTGACTTTATTCGTAAAGCCAACGTGGTTGCCGGTGAGGCCGGAGGTATCACACAACATATTGGTGCGTACAATGTAAAAATGGCAAACGGTAAAAGTATGACCTTCCTGGATACACCGGGTCACGAAGCCTTTACCGCTATGCGTGCGCGTGGTGCCAAGTTAACGGACATCGCAATTATCGTAATTGCGGCCGACGACAGCATCATGCCTCAAACAAAAGAAGCTATTAACCACGCACAAGCTGCAGGTGTTTCAATGATCTTTGCTATCAATAAAATTGATAAGCCGGGAGCTAATCCTGATAAGATCCGCGAAGCATTATCGGTTATGAATATTTTAGTGGAAGAATGGGGTGGTAAATACCAATGCCAGGAAGTATCTGCTAAAATGGGCAAGAACATAGATCTGCTTTTAGAAAAAGTAATTCTTGAATCGGATATGATGGACCTTAAAGCAAATCCTGATAGAAATGCAATTGGTTCGGTAATTGAAGCAAGTATGGAAGAAGGCCGCGGTTACGTTGCTACAATTTTAGTTCAGAACGGAACTTTAAAAGTGGGTGATGTGATGTTAGCAGGTTCTTACAGCGGCCGTGTACGTGCCATGTTTAATGAGCGCGGACAAAAAGTTGATCACGCCGGTCCTTCGCATCCTGTTAAAGTATTAGGCTTAAGTGGTGCACCAACAGCCGGTGATAAATTTAATGTGATGACAGATGAGCGTGAAGCTCGCGAGATAGCAAACAAACGTTTACAATTACAACGTGAGCAAGGTATCCGTACACACAAACATATTACATTAGATGAAATTGGCCGTCGTTTAGCGATAGGTGATTTTAAAGAATTAAATGTGATCGTTAAAGGTGACGTGGATGGTTCTATTGAAGCTTTATCAGATTCATTATTAAAATTATCTACCGAAAAAGTTGCGGTAAACATTATTCATAAATCAGTTGGCGCTATTAGTGAGAGCGATGTATTATTAGCATCTGCTTCTAATGCCATTATCATTGGTTTCCAGGTACGCCCTAGTACAAGTGCCCGAAAATTAGCTGAGGTAGAAGAAATTGATATTCGTTTATATTCTATTATTTACGACGCTATCAACGAAATTAAAGCGGCAATGGAAGGTATGTTAGCGCCTGAGTTTGAAGAGAAGATCGTTTGCAATATTGAGATACGCGATGTATTTAAAATTACACGTGTTGGTACAATTGCAGGTTGCTATGTGTTGGATGGAAAAGTTACACGTAATACAAAAGTGCGTGTGATCCGCGAGGGCATTGTTGTTCACACAGGTGCCCTGGGTTCATTAAAGCGCTTTAAAGATGATGTAAAAGAAGTTGCATCAGGTTACGAATGCGGCTTGAACATTGAAGGCTTTGATGATATTAAGGTTGGAGACATTATTGAAGGCTACGATATGATCGAAGTAAAAGCAAAACTTTAAAATTTAGTTCCATTTATATGTAAAAAGTCCGCTAAACCAGCGGACTTTTTTATTTTCTCAATATTTTGGCTGCATTACAGGCTTTTTAAAAGCTTAAAAAATCGTAACTAAGGCTAACCCTATTTATCATTTTAAGCACTTTAAAACGCTCTTATTTTGTTTATAACCACATTTTTTTGTTAATAAAGCCATTTACTAAAACAGGCTTATAAACAAATTTTCGTATTTGTTAATTTATTGATTATCAAAACATTAACAATCAATTTCCGTAGTGAAATCTATTTTATTAAATAGTTAAACAACATTTATACAGCATTTGTAGAAGGGTTAATGATAGACATTTCGTAACCTTTTTTACTAAAGCGACGTTTAAATCCATTATACACAACATTTTTGCACTAAAATTATGAGAATTCTTAAAGAAGATGAGTTTAACAACCTTGCACTTAAAGGCAAAGGCCGTAGTTCGCCAATTTTTAATTCAATTGTCAATCTAAATGTTGGAGAGGCCATTCTTATTGAGAAAAAAGACTGGAACCGTAAGGCAAGCCCGAGTACGTTAGTAAAATATATTGAAAAAACATGCGGCTTAAAATTTACCTGCGGCGCTTTAGTGAACGGACAAGGATGGGCTGTAAAGCGCATAGATATTGGCGCGCAGAGCAACGCTAAAATTATTACAGCGCCAAAAATTCAAAAAGAAAAAGAAATTGTTGTTGAATCAAAAATAAATTCTGAAGAAATTAATACAGATAACGGGCAATTAAAATTAAAATCAGAAATTGTTATTTTTTATTTAGGAAGAATTGCTGCCTGCAAGATAGAAAAGATAGAAGACTCGCTAAAAGCCGTAATGGACCAGTTTTGGGAGCAAGACAGGGTATTGCTTAAAAAAATATTTATGGAAGCAATAGAAGTACTCTCTGCATCCAATCACATTGTAATTGAGAATGGGAAAACGTACATTCCGTTAAAACAAACGATAAGGTAAATTACGAGAGGATTTTTTTGATCAAATTTGTAGTAGAAAAACCTTCTAAAAAAGGAATAGTGATGACCTTGCCGCCATTGGCTGTTACAACATCGTAGCCAACAATTTTTTCTACTTCGTAATCGTTTCCTTTAACTAAAACATCGGGTTTTAAAAAGCTTATTAATTCGTAAGGTGTTCCTTCGTCAAACAAAACAATAAGATCGATACTTGCCAAGGCCGCTAAAACAGAGGCGCGTGCCTGTTCATTATTTATTGGACGATTAGGTGCTTTGTTCAAACGCTTTACAGAATTATCTGTGTTCAATCCTAAAATCAAAAAGTCTCCCAGGTCTCTTGCCTGGCTTAAATAATCAACATGGCCTGGATGAATAATATCAAAACAACCATTAGTAAAAACAATTTTTTTACCGTTAAGCTTTTGCGCTTTTATTTTTTGCAGCGCGTCTTCTTTTGATACAATTTTATTTTTCAGCTGTTGGTGAAACGACATTTTTATCTTTATTGTAAAGCGGTAAAATAATTAAACTTACTAATCCCAAAAATAAGATCAAAGCAAACTGGCTGGTCCATGCTAACCATGGCAGCGCAAATGATGATACCTCATCTACATGATAAGTATTAAGCAAAATCCAACTAATAATGGCAGGATAAGCGCCTAAGCCACCCGGCGCAAAAATAACCCCAAAGGTTCCAAATAATAATAAAGTTAAGCATTCTGATTGCCCCAAGTGCGATGTGCCGCTTAAAGCAAAAAAACAAACGTATAACGAGTAAAAATAACAAGCCCATATTAACAAACTTAAAACAACAAATTGAAAGGGCTTATCCATCTTAGCAATTGAGCTTAAGCCCTGCCCCATTCCTTTTACAATGCCTCCCAACTTTCCTTTTAACAGTGATGAGAATTTTTTTCTTAATACAAAAAAAGCAATTACAAGTATTAAAACAACTGCTGCTACAATAATAATTTTTGTTGGACTTTGACTAATACCTGAAAGCTTTGATGTAAAAGGATCAAAAATGTATTTGTTTGCAAGGCCAATTAACTCACTAAACTGAGTAAAAAGTGTTAACGCAAATATGGCAAGAAATAAAATAAAATCAATTATCCTTTCAGTAATAACAGTGCCAAGCGCCACCTCAAAAGGTGTATTATCATACTTTGCAGCCAGCGTACAACGCGAGATCTCACCCATACGGGGAATGCCATAATTTGCAAGATAGCCAACCATTACATGGCAATTGGCGTTCAGTAAATTAATTTTATGGCCGGTTGGTTTTAATAAATAATTCCAACGGTAAGCTCTTAAAAAATGACTGAACCACGAAATAAGCAATGAAACGATGATCCAAAAATAATCGGCCTGTTTAAAAGCATCAATAATTTTAACCTGTTGCTCGGGTGTAATTGCTCTTACCGAAAGCCAAATAAACAAAACACCTATACCAAGTAAAACAATAAATTGTATTATGGATTTGGTGCTTTTTGCTGTGGCCACTTTATTTTAATTTATTGGTTTTTGTATCGGGAAAAACAACCCATGGACGAAAGCTTTTTGCTTTTTCAAAATCCATGTTGGCGTAAGAAATAATAATTACAACGTCGCCCAATTTTACCCTTAAAGCTGCAGGGCCGTTTAAACAAATAACACCGCTTCCTCTTTCACCTTTAATTACATAAGTAATAAAACGCTCACCATTATTTTTATTTAAAATGTGAACCTGCTCATTCTCTATTAAATTTGCGGCTTCCATCAGATCCTCATCGATCGTAACGCTGCCAATATAATCCAACTCAGCTTGTGTAACTGTAACACAATGCAATTTGGATTTTAAAACCTGAATTTCCATAACGGGGCAAATTTAGGATTTTTTATTCGTTTGACCCATTATTAAACTCAACAAAATCAATAACTTTACACAATTTATAATACTTAACATTCGTTATATAAATTCTGAAAAGAATCATCTTCATAGCCATCTCTCTTTTAATTGCCTTTAGCTCTTTTTCGCAGGAAAATGATGGTTACGGTGTACACTTGCCTAAATTCTACAAACAAAGATTGCATTTTGGTTTTACCATTGCCGGCAACTCCACCGATTTTAGATTGAACCCAAAACCTAATTCGCAATTTCCTGATACAATTATTGGTACAACACGTTACCGTATAAAAGCCATTTACTCGCGCCCCGCTCCCGGCTTTGCCATTGGTATTGTGAGCGATGCGCGCATACACGAATATGTGCGTTTGCGTTTTACGCCAAGCATTAGTTTTGCTTCACGAAAAATAGAATACTACTTGTCAAACGCAACGCGCGATAGCTCTAAAGTGTTTCAAAAGTTAGTAGAATCTGCTTTTATTTTTGCGCCTTTAGAAGCCAAGATCCAATCAAAACGTTTAGGAAATTTTAGTGCTTATGTTATTGGCGGTGGCGGCTACTCATTAGATCTTGCCTCTCGTAAAAAAGCCGCGGGTGTTAGTACCGGTGGGCCTAACCAGTTAGATGATAATGTGAAATTAAAGCGCGATGATATTTATTACAGCGCAGGCGCCGGTACCGATTTTTATTTGGAATATTTTAAGCTTGGGCTTGAATTAAAATTATTGATAGGTACGCGCAATTTATTGCGACCCGAAAATAGTATCTTTACCAACAGTTTAGATAAGGTACGTTCGCGCATGGTGGTATTTACCATTACGTTTGAAGGTTAAGAATTAAAATTTGAAGGATAAAATCCTTCCATAAAATATGCAAACAAAAGTACACCTTAAGGTTAGTCCGCAAACCGCAGTTAACGAACAACTGTTAAAAGAAGAAGTAAAACAACAACTTCAGCTTAAAGAAAACTCCACATTATTTATTAAGATCTTAAAACGCAGCATTGATGCGCGTTCGCGAAAAATAGAAATTAATTTAACGGTTTTAGCTGCTGTTAACGAAGCCTTGCCGATTGAAAATATTGAAGTAAATTATCTTGATGTTTCTTCTTCCGCAAAAAACTGCCACATTATTGGCAGCGGCCCGGCAGGTTTATTTGCAGCCTTACGTTGTTTAGAGTTGGGCATAAAACCAATTGTTATTGAACGCGGCAAAAATATAAAAGACAGGCGGAGAGATCTTGCTGCCATAAATAAAGAACACATTGTAAACCCCGAAAGTAATTATTGTTTTGGTGAAGGCGGTGCCGGAACTTACAGTGATGGTAAGCTTTACACGCGATCTAACAAACGCGGTGATATTGATAAGATCTTAAGAACATTTGTGTATCATGGGGCAAGTGATGAAATTTTAGTGGATGCGCATCCGCACATTGGCACCAATAAATTACCGCAGCTTATTGAAAAAATAAGAGAAAGTATTTTAAAATTTGGTGGCGAGATCCATTTCAATACAAAATTAATTGATCTTAAAACTGAAAAAGATTCTGTAAAATCTATTCGTATTTTAAATGAAACCGGTGAACAGGAAATCCCGGTTCAAAAATTGATACTGGCCACAGGCCACTCTGCAAGGGATATTTACGAGCTTTTAAACAGCAAAAATATTTTAATTGAAGCAAAGCCATTCGCTTTAGGCGTAAGGGCCGAACATCCACAGGCATTAATTGACAAAATTCAATACCATTGCGGCAATCTGCAAGAGGTTGTTGAAAAAAGAGATTTTTTACCAGCGGCAAGCTACAGTTTGGTTAACCAGGTAAAAGGCCGTGGCGTTTATTCGTTTTGTATGTGTCCGGGTGGCATTATTGCACCCTGTGCTACAGCTCAGCAAGAAGTGGTTACAAATGGCTGGAGCCCCAGCAAACGTAACAACCCCTATGCCAACAGCGGTATTGTAGTTGGCTTAGAGTTAAGTGATTTTGAGGCTTACAAAAACTTTGGCCCTTTAGCGGGATTAGAATTTCAAAAAGAACTGGAAAAAAAAGCATGGAGCTTTGCCGGCAAAACACAAACTGCACCGGCACAACGCCTGGTTGATTTTACAAATGCAAAATTTAGCTCGTCTTTACCCGATTGCAGTTACCAACCCGGGCTAAAAAGTGTAGATATGCAACAAGTACTTGGCAAGTTGATTGGCCCGGCTTTAAAAGAAGGCTTTAAAGCCTTTGGCGGCAAAATGCGGGGTTATTTAACCAACGAAGCAGTGATTGTTGGTGTAGAATCGCGCACCTCAACCCCGGTTCGTATTCCGAGGGATAAAGATCTTTTACATCATCCGCAATTAAAAAACCTTTTTCCTTGTGGTGAAGGAGCCGGCTATGCCGGCGGTATTGTAAGTGCTGCTATGGATGGCGAACGCTGTGCCGATAAACTTTTTGCATAAGCATTTGTTTAGTTTTCTGTTAGCTAAAATATTTTAGCCACTTACATAATTTCTTAAGTTTGTATTACAAAAAATGGCGCGCATTTTATTCATAGCATTTTTATCTGTCACAATTTTTGTGAGGGCGCAGTCTATTCCAAAAAATATACAAACGCTGATTACCGGCAAGTCACAAAAAATACAATTACAGGTCTTAGATTCGTTGGCAAAAAAATACCGTAACGATGATTTTGAATTGTCAGTTGTCCTTTCAAGGTATTGTATGTATTTAGCCGGGGTAGAAAAACCAGTAAACCGTGTAAAGATCCTTTTAACTATGAGCAAAACCTTCAGGGCAAAAGCGTTATTCGACTCTGCTCTTGTAATAGCTGATAGTGCCGCCTCAATTGCTTTTGCCAATAACTTACACCAGGAATATGCGTCCATTTATGATCTGCAGGGCCTTATTCAATTGCGCATGGGCGATTACGAAACTGCAACCGAATTATTTTATAAGGGCATTGCGGCATCAGAAAGAGAAAAAGATTCTGCTGGTATTTGTGATGGCTTTGACCACTTAGGCACAGTTAGTTTTTACCGTCACGATTATAAAACAGCTATTGTAAATTATAAAAAAGCTTTAAACTTTATATCTCCCCAAAAAGCCATGAGGCGTTACGTTTCTACTTTAGATAATGTTGGTCTTGGTTTCTCAAATTTAAAAAAATATGATTCCGCTCTTTATTATCAGCAAAGAGCTGTAACGATAATTGAGCAGCTTAACGATTCTTCTTTTCTTGCAGAAAGCTACATTAATATTGGATCTACCTTATTGAATCTTAAAAAATTTAAAGAGGCCGAACTGTATTTTAAAAAAGCGTATGACATCAACGAAAAATTAGGAGATGATTACGCCATGCAGCTTTCTAATTTATATATGGGCCGTGTATTGCTTAATACAGGTAAATTCAGGCAAGCATTGCCTTATATGGAAAAGTCTTATGCCATTGCCTCTAAATTAAAAATTCCTTCACAAATTAAAGAAGCAGCCTTAAGCCTTACCGATGTATACGATACGCTTGGCGAATATAAAAAAGCAACTTACTATTTTGGTGTTGTAGTAAATGTTACACAGCAGCTTTTTGACCAGGAAAACACAAAAGCTATCAATGAACTGTCCGCGCAATATGAAACCGAAAAAAAACAACAGGAAATTCAGTTCTTAACTCAGGATAAACAACTAAAAGAAAATAAAATTGAAAAAGACCGTTATGCAAAGATTTTTATTGGCATTGTTGCAGGGTTACTTTTATTATTGAGTATTATTTTTATTTACCGTTTCAGGGAAAAGAAAAAAGATAATAATTTATTAGCCTCTCAAAAGCGTGAAATAGAAGAACAAAAAGAAGAACTGCAGCATAAGAATAAAGAAATTACCGATAGTATTAATTACGCGAAGCGGATTCAAGGCTCAGTGCTTCCATCGGCTAATCTGGTAAAAACATTATTTCCATCTTCTTTTATTTATTTTCAGCCTAAAGATATTGTAAGTGGTGATTTTTACTGGATAGCTCAAAACAACAATTTTATTTATTATGCCGTGGCAGATTGCACGGGTCATGGTGTTCCGGGGGCTATGATGAGCATGTTGGGCAATAGTTTATTGAACCAGATCGTATTAAATTCTAAAATAGATTCGCCGGATGTTATTTTAAAAGAGCTGCATTTTCATGTTGTAAAAACATTGAATGAAAATATGCAGCAACGTGCTTCTAAAGACGGGATGGATATTGCTTTAATACGCATTGATCTTAAAAATAAAGAAGTTGCTTACGCCGGTGCCGGAAGGCCCTTGTATGTAATAAAACACAATGCGCTCGAAATTTATAAGGCCGATAAATATTCCATTGGTGGTATTTACGATACACAGGAAGTTTCTTATGCATTACACCAACTTAAAATAGATGCTCCAACGCAATTTTATATGTTCACAGATGGGGTACCCGATCAGTTTGGCGGGCCAAAGGGTAAAAAATTTATGAGTAAACAGCTGCAGGAATTTATAACAGAAACAGCCGCTCTCCCTGTAAACGAGCAGGAACAAAAGTTTAAAGCCGTTTTTGAATCCTGGAAAAGTTTGGTAGAACAAACAGATGATGTTACCTTCATCTCTGTACGCTTATCGTAAAAAATAAAGCTCGCTTTTCAAACAATTAAAACATTACATTTGCAATACAATTATGGCACGCATTTTAACAGGCATACAAAGCACAAACGTTCCGCACCTTGGCAATATTTTGGGTGCAATATTACCGGCTATTGAATTAAGCCGTGATGAAAAGAATGACAGTCTTTTTTTTATAGCAGATCTTCACACCTTAACCAGTAAAAAAGATGCTGATTTTATAAAACAAAGTACTAATGCAGTTGCGGCAACCTGGTTAGCGTTTGGTTTAGATCCTAATAAAACGCTTTTTTACCGCCAAAGCCGCGTGCCGCAAGTTACCGAGCTTACCTGGTATTTAAATTGTTTTACGCCATATCCCATGCTTGCTAACGCACATTCGTTTAAAGATAAAAGTGATCGCCTAAGCGATGTAAATGCCGGCTTATTTACTTACCCTGTTTTAATGGCAGCAGATATTTTATTGTATGATGCTAAATATGTACCGGTTGGCAAAGATCAGATGCAACATTTAGAAATTGCCGCTGATATTGCAAAAGCATTTAATAATAAACTTGGCCAAGAAGTTTTGGTGGTACCCGAAGGAAAAGTAGATGAACGGGTGATGATAGTGCCGGGCATTGACGGACAAAAAATGAGCAAATCGTACAATAACTTTATTAATGTTTTTTTACCTGAGAAGGAATTAAAAAAAGTAGTGATGAGTATTGTAAGCGATAGTAAATCATTAGAAGAACCTAAAGACCCTGATACAGATAACACATTTAAACTCTACAAACTTTTAGGCAGTAAAGAACAAACAGAAGACCTGCGCAGTAAATATATTGCCGGTAATTTTGGTTATGGGCATGCAAAAACAGCTTTGCTGGAATTGATCTTAGATAAATTTAAAGAGCAACGTAAAACATTTGATCATTTAATGTCGAATACGGCTTTACTTGAAAAAGAATTGGCTATTGGCGAAGCAAAAGCCATGAAAATGGCTAACGAAAAATTAAGACAGGTAAGAGAAGTGCTTGGCTATAACTAGATCTTTATCCCAACTATACAAATATCGTCTACCTGTTCAAGATTACCCTGCCATTCATTTAATTTTTCTTCCAAACGTTTTCGCTGTTCTTCCATTGGTAGATTACTTATAGATCTCAGCAATTCATTAAGTGGTTTGTATTTAAACTTCTTACCATCAGGCCCGCCAAACTGGTCGGCATATCCGTCAGTGTATAAATATAAACAATCGTTAGCCTTTAAATTGCTGGTGAACAATTTAAAGTCGTCGCGCTTTTCTCCTTTGCCAATTGGCATTTTATCTTTTTGAAGGATTATGATATTGCCGTCGCTTATCAGTATTGGCTCATTGTTAGCGGCAGCATAGCTTATCGTAACTTCTTTGCCTATACTATTTTGTTTTTCTATACAAATTAAAATACCATCCATCCCATCCTGCTGCCCTTCTGTACCAATTGAGTTTATAAGGCATTCGCGCACGTGATTAAATATTTTATCAGGGCTTTGAATGTTCTTTTCTTTAATAGCCTCGTTTAAAAAATTACTATTCAATATACTCATAAAAGCTCCGGGAACACCATGACCCGTGCTATCACAAACGGCAAGGTAAAATTTATTGTTATGTTCAGTTGCCCAATAAAAATCACCGGCAACAATATCTTTGGGTTTATATAAGACAAAATTATTTGCAATGTTTTTATTTATAAAGGCTAAGGATGGTAAAATAGCTTCCTGCAATCGCTTCGCATAGTTAATGCTATCCGTGATTTCCCTGTTTTTTTCTTCAACAACAACTTTTTGTATTTCAATGATGCGCTTTTGCTTTTGTGTTACTTTAAATCGCTTATATAAAAAAACAGAAAATATAACTACAACTAATAATATGCCTGTAACAGAAAAAATGATGATCGCATTTCGTCTTTTTTCTTCTTTTGCAATAACCTTCATTTTTTCCTTTTCAGCCTCCGCTTTTATCTTAAGCTCAGTTGCCTTTTTATCTACTTCATATTGTGTTTTTGCCTCACTTAACATTTTACTGTTATCCAGATTAAAAATACTATCTGTTAACTCTTTATACTTCACATAATATTCAAAAGCATTCTTATAATCGTGAAGCGCCGAGCTGGCGTTTGCAAGGCTTTGATAGTTAAGGCGAATGCCATCCACAATATTTTCTTCTGTATTTATCTTTAATGCTTTTTTAGAAAGCTCAATTGCCAAAGCGTATTTTCCTTCGCGTATTGATATATCTGCAAGGCTATTATAATTTGAAGCAATGGCATAATTATCATTTACTTTAATACTTAGTGCCATAGATCTTTCAATGTAATCATGTGCAATATTATATTGTCCCAGATCTTTATATACATCTCCCAAAGAGCCATAAGCAATTACCATTCCATTATAATCGTTTATTTTTTCTGAGATCTCTAACGATCGTTTAAAGTAGTCAATAGCTTTTGGCATTTCATTAAGCGATGAAGCGATAATGCCTAAATTACTATAGCAAGAAGACAGGCCCGGAAGATCGTTTAATTTTTTTCGGATAGAAATTGCTTTTAAGTAATGTTCTTCTGCGGTTTTATATCGCTTTTGCATATTATACAAATTGCCAATATTGTTATACGCTTTAGCTATTTCGGCTTCGTTTTTATGAGCCTCATATAATTTTAGCGACATTAAATAATAAACAAGCGCCTGGTTATAATTTGAAAGATTTAAGTAGGCGTTTGCAATATTATTGTAGCTGGCTGCAATGCCGTTAACATCGTTTATTTTTATACGTATATCTAATGCTTTGTTGGCATAGATCACCGCGCTGTCATAATCTGAAATATTGTAATGTATAACACCAATATTGCTTAATGCAGAAGCACAGATCTTTTGATCGTTTATTTCTTTTGACAGCGCAAACGCCTGTTTGTAAATAGTTTCAGCGGTTTTATTATTGCCTATATAAATATTGGCCATGCCTTGCAGCATTAAGGCTTTAGCCATGTGTTTACTAAGCTTTTTGTTTTTAGCAAGTGTGTAATATTCTTTTGCAATTGTAAGAGCAGAATCAGGATCGTTACCAGCTAACAAAACACCACCATCGTTTAGTGCATTTAATCTTACAGTATCATGAAGGGCACTGTTCTTAAAAACGCGAAACAACGAATCGCTTTTTTGAGCAAAACAACATACTGTTGCTATTATAAAAATAAAGGCAATTAATTTCCTCATCATAATTAATCTTAAAGCTTAACCGAAAAAATAAAAACAATACGCGGTAAAATTATTCTACCCAGCTTTTATAATATTTTCCATCATCAATTCCCATCGCATCTTCAGTTACCATTAATGGGCGAAAAGTGTCTATCATTACAGCTAATTCCTGCGTATCTTTTTGGCCTATACTACGCTCCATTGCTCCGGGAGCCGGACCGTGCGGAATGCCTTTAGGGTGTAAAGTAATATGCCCTTGTTCAATATTGTTGCGGCTCATAAAATCGCCATCCACATAATACAATACCTCATCGCTATCAATATTACTATGGTTGTAAGGTGCGGGAATAGCAAGCGGATGATAATCATAAACGCGCGGGCAAAAACTGCATACTACAAAACTGTTTGTTTCAAATGTTTGGTGTACCGGTGGCGGTTGGTGTACGCGGCCCGTGATAGGTTCAAAATTATGAATAGAAAAGCCCCATGGAAAATTGTACCCATCCCAACCCACAACATCAAAAGGGTGTGTTGCATAAACCATTTCATGCATCATTCCTTCTTTTTTTATCTTCACAATAAAATCACCTTTTTCATCGTGCGTTTCCAATTCAGTTGGCAATTTATAATCACGTTCGCAAAATGGTGAGTGTTCTAACAACTGTCCTTGTGAATTTTTGTATCTTTTTGGAGTATAATAAGGTGAATGGCTTTCGCAAAATAACAAACGATTATCGCTTGTTTCAAAATGTATTTGGTAGATCATGCCGCGGGGAATGATCAAATAATCGCCATACTCAAAATTAATATTGCCCATAAAGGTTTTTAATGTGCCTTTTCCTTTATGAATGAATAACATTTCATCGGCATCTGCATTCTTATAAAAATATCCTGCCTGGCTTTTTGTGGGCGCAGCAAGGCCAATAGCGCAATCGCTGTTTATTAAAAGTGTTTTACGGCTTTCTAAATAATCTGCCACCGGTTTAATTTCAAACCCTTTTAATAATAACGCTTTAATGTTTTTACCAATAGCAATTTTTGGTTCAACCGAATAGCTTTTCAAAATTTCTTTTACTTGTGTAGGGCGGTGTGTATGATACAGCAAAGAATCCATGCCGCTAAACCCTTCGGTACCAAAAAGCTGTTCGTAATAGTGCGCACCTTTTTCGCTTTTAAAAATGGTGTGTCTTTTGGGTGGAATCTTTCCTAGTTTGTGATAGATAGGCATGGTATTCTGTTTTAATTAACGCATAACACTGGCTTTTACATGCACAGTTTGGTCCATTTTTAATTGTTGAGTATCTGTCATACCTGTTTGGATAGTAACATTTACTCTGAATTGTATTTTATCTTTAAAAATATATTCTTTAATGTTCAGGTCTTGCAGGTCCATTGACAAAGATGAAACACCTTGCGGGATGCTTGTTTTGCTGGCCACTAAAATATCTCCCAGATCAGATGTTTTTAAATAAATTTTTAATGATTTTAAAAAATCAAGGTTTCCATTAGCAACAGAAAGATCGAATTTTGTCATCCTGATCTCATCGATCAGTTCTTTTGCTGTATTATTTGAAGCGAATTTACTTTTGGACTCTGTTGATATTTCAGGACTGTCAAAATCTGCCGGTACATTAATGCTTACTGCTGTTGAAGGAATGGTTACCGTATTGGTATAGTCAATGTCAAATTCAACAGGCTTCTTTTTACATGAAACGTTTAAACCTATTATTAATGTTAGAATTGTTATTATACTGATTGCTTTTTTCATAAAATTTATTTGAACGTAAAGATAAAAAAATCAGTGAATAATAAAGCTACCCTCATGTGGGTATTTTATTTTAAATGAAGGCTATTTTTAATGATCTCTTTAAGGTTTGGCCTTAAACGGCTTTTATATACAGCCAGGCATTCAGGGCCATTCTTTACCCTTCCTTTACGCAAAGCGCGCTGTTCTTCTATGGGTAAAGCTGCAATTGTTAAACACTCCGGCGTACAGCAACCATGCATTTTTTCTGCGCAGGCAGCACATTGTATAAATAATAAATGGCAATCGTCGTTCTTACAGTTTACGTGCGTATCGCAAGGGGCGCCACATTGATGACATTCGCTTAAAATATCATCTGTAATGCGCTCACCTATTCGTTCGTCAAAAACAAAGTTAATGCCTTTAAATTTGCTTTCAAGACACTGTTCCTTTACCTCTTTTGCATATTGAATAATGCCGCCATGCAAATGGTTAACATCTTTAAAGCCCTTATGTTTAAAGTAAGCGCTTGCTTTTTCGCAGCGAATACCGCCGGTGCAATACATCAATATCTTTTTATCTTCCTGGCCTTTTAAATGATCAATTACCAAAGGCAATTCTTCGCGAAAAGTATCCGCGTCAGGCGTAAAAGCACCATCAAACTTACCTACTTCACTTTCGTAATGGTTGCGCATGTCAACCACAATGGTGTTTGGGTCATCTAACGCTTTATTAAACTCAAGTGCATTTAAATATTTGCCGGTTTTTGAGGGATCAAAGTCCGGATCGTTAATGCCATCGGCAACAACTTTTTCTTTTACTTTAATAACCAGTTTATAAAATGATTTTCCGTTGCCATCTACCGCGTGTTTAAAAGGCACATCTTTAAAGTAAGAAATGTTGTTAAGGTAATTTACAAACTCTTCCCAATGTTCAACAGGTACGCTCATTTGTGCGTTTATGCCTTCCTTGGCAATATAAATACGGCCAAAGCATTTCCAGTTGCTCCAGGTTTTAAATAACTCGTCTCTAAGTTGTTGTGGATCGGTAATTGAAACATAGCGGTAAAATGAAATTGTTTTACGCTCAATGTTCTCTTCTTTTAAACGTTGTTTTAAAACGTCTTTGTTCTCTCGGTTTACTAATAATGCCATTTGATAAAAATAATTGCAATTTATATTATCATTGTATCATAATTTTGTTGTTTGGCAAGTACACCGTACATTGTGCCTAATTTCAAAAATTATAATTACGTTTGTAAAGGTACAAAATTGTTTGCTAATTTAAACTGATCTTTATCATGTCAACCAAAAACGAAAAAGTATTAATTATTGGCGCGGGCGGGCAAATTGGCCTTGAGCTTACAGCCGAATTATCTAAAATATACGGGCATCAAAATGTGGTTCCATCTGATCTTAAAGCCCCGGCCGCAAAAACCGAAAATACTTTTGAAGTGCTGGATGCCCTTGATGGCAAAGCTTTGTACGATATTGTAAAAAAACACGGCATTACACACATTTACCATTTGGCAGCAATGTTATCTGCCACAGGTGAAAAAAACCCCATGTTTGCCTGGAAATTAAATATGGAAAGTTTGTTTCATGTTTTGGATCTTGGTAAAGAAAAACACATTAAACAAATTTACTGGCCAAGTTCTATTGCCGTTTTTGGCCCCACCACACCTCGTGAAAATACGCCCCAATACACGGTTATGGAGCCAAGTACCATTTATGGTATTAGCAAACAAGCCGGTGAGCGCTGGTGCGAATGGTATTTTCAAAAACATGGCGTTGATACACGCAGCATTCGTTACCCTGGTTTAATTGGCTGGAAAAGCGCGCCCGGTGGTGGAACTACAGATTATGCAGTTCACATTTTTCATGAGGCATTAAAAAAAGGGACTTACGAAAGTTTTTTAAGTGAGAACACTGCTTTACCTATGATGCACATGGAAGATGCTATCCGCGCCACAATTGAGATCATGCATGCGCCGGCAGAACAGATAAAAATTCGTGGCGCTTATAATTTATCGGGCATTAGTTTTAGCCCAAAAGAAATTGCCGCCGAAATAAAAAAACATATTCCTGATTTTACAATTACCTATAAACCCGACTTTAGGCAAGCTATTGCAGACAGCTGGCCAAAAAGTATTAACGATGCCGAGGCCCGTAAAGACTGGGGTTGGAAAGAACATTACGATCTGCCAAAATTGGTAGAGAACATGCTTGTTAATTTAAAAAGCTTAAAAACAGTTTAATGAAAACTGTTTATGCAATAACCATCTTGTTACTATTTACATTTTGCGGCAAGTCGCAATCCGTTAACAAAGGCGATATTGCTTTAAACGTAAATATAGGTGCGCCGCATTTATTTAAAGGCATAACCAAACTTGCCGCAAACAGCGAGCTCTTTAAATCAAATTTTGATGGCATTGTTGAGATCTCATCCATTAAAGGCATTAACCCCATTGCTGTTAAAGGTGAGTATGCTTTTGATAAAATGTTTACGCTGGGTTTAAATTACTCTACCTGGAATTTAAGTTTTGATGTTGAAGACCATTACAATGCGCAAAATGTAAGCTTTGGCCCTATTTATGAGGATAGTGTAGATATTTACAAGATCAGTATCACCAGCACCTCTTATGGTATTCGTCCTGTTTTTCATTTTCCTTTAGAGAAGTCTAAAAATGATATTTATCTTGGTTTGGGTTTAGGCATTACCAAAAATAACCTAAACATAAATTTTAGCAGTACCGATGCGGGCCGCTTTACATCTGTATTCCGGAGGAATTTAGAAGTTGATCTTTCATTACCCGGAGGAATGTATTTTGCGCCGAGTATAGGTTACAGGCATTATTTTGTTCCCGCTTTTGGTTTTAATATTGAGTTGGGCTATGAGAAAGGCGCCATTATACAAGGAGGCCTTGTATTCAGGTTCAATCCAAAAAAAGAAATTCGCGAAAAGCAAAAAATTGATTTTAAATAAAAAAAGCCGCTAAAATTGTTAGCGGCTTTTTTGTTAGAGTTGCATTAATGCTTATTCTGTAATAACAAGTTTGTTAAGAAAAATGCTTTCGTTATTTTCTGTTTTTATTTTTACTAAATAAATTCCTTTAGCAAAAGAAGAAAGATCTATTTGTGAATTTAATTTTTCTGCATGAATTTGTTTTCCTGCAACATCATAAAATTCGATTATTGCAGCATTTAATTCGGAAGAAATATTCGCAATATACAATTTATCTTTTGCCGGATTTGGATACAATTTAATATCAGTTGCTATTGAATTGTTTTTTACAGAAGTAACCGTATTGTTTGCAAACCTGTAAACACGTCCGTTTTGAGGCGTACCGGTAATATAATCTGTAGCGGTTGGACTTAAGCCTACCATTGTTGGGTTGGCGTTGGCACCATTTAATAAATTAGAGTTGGTTGCTGTAACCGTATTATAATCCAGGTCATCTATCAATCCACTAATAAAACCGCCGGCATTTAAAAAATTATCTCCCGGATTTAAAAGTGTGCAGGCACCAAATCTAAATTCAATTACATTACTTGTTTCATATAACCATAGCTGGTAATTAACAGTACTGGCAGATGGGCCATTTGAATTTTCACCATAAAAACCGCCATTATTAACTTCAATTTTACAAATACGGCTGCCAACGGTTCCGGTTGTGGTGTATGATATATTTGAGATCCCACCCGGATCGCCTTCTACATTTACATTCGGATCAAATGCTTTATCGCAAAGATCTTCAAACATTGGTGCTGCCGCAGTTAGTAAAGGATCGTTTATTATATCATTAAATGAGGCATAAGATCCGCCGGCAAATGAAATACTATCGTTTTGCATATTGTACAACTTAAAATTAAATCCAATAGGAATAGTATCAATATCTTCATCCCACATTAAACTATTAGTAACACTAACACCTGTAATATTTGTATACGCGGCTGTAAAGGTTGAAAATGAATAATAGGTGCTTGGGGGAGGCGCTACCGCACTACTTTTTGCAGTATAGGGTACAAATGTTTTTCTGAAACTTTTTTCTTGTGCATTAATTGTAATGCTAACTAGTGCTAATGCGGAAATAAATAATTTTTTCATTTTATAAATTTAAACTGTTTCTAAAAGTGAAGCGTTGTGTATAGCAACTTGTTGTGCTACGTTTTGTGCTAATTCCATAAATGCAATGGCCTGTGGTGTATTATCTTGTAACACTGCCGGGCGGCCTGCATCTGCAGCTTCGCGTACGCTTTGTACTAAAGGTAATTGAGCTAATAAAGGAATATTTAATTCTTCAGAAAGATCTTTAACACCATCTTTTCCGAATATGTAATACTTATTGTTTGGTAATTCTGCCGGAGTGAACCAGGCCATGTTCTCTATTAAACCTATAATAGGAATATTGGTTTGTGGCAATTGAAAAAGGCCAATACCTTTTCTTGCATCGGCAATTGCTACAGGTTGTGGTGTACATACAACCACAGACGCCGTTACAGGAACCTGGCTGCATAAGCTAATTTGAATATCGCCGGTACCGGGAGGAAGGTCAACAATTAAATAGTCCAGCTCGCCCCAAACAGTATCATAAAATAGTTGTGATAATGCTTTTGTGGCCATTGGTCCGCGTAAAGCAATTACCTGCCCGGGGCCTGCTAAAAAACCAATTGAATTTATTTTTACACCGTAACTTTCTACTGGCGCCATTTTCTTTTGGCCGTTAAACTCAGCCGGGCCTGGCGCATCGCGCTCAACGCCAAACATAATGTGCTGCGATGGACCATAAATATCGGCATCTACCAGCCCAACTTTAGCGCCCATGCGCGCAAGGCCTAAAGCTAAATTAGCGGCAACAGTGCTTTTGCCAACACCACCTTTACCACTGGCAACAGCAATAATATTTTTTACATCACGTAATGTAGTTTCGTCTTTTTCTTTTTTAGAGGTAACGGTTGCCGTCATGTTTATTTTTACTTTAGCGTCTTTATCAACGTAATGTAAAATAGCATTCATGCAGGCGTTGTGTATCATGTCCTTCATAGGACAGGCGGGCGTTGTAAGTACTACTGTAAAAGCAATGTTCTTTCCATCCACTTCTACATCTTTAACCATGTTAAGTGTAACCAGGTCTTTTTTAAGATCCGGATCATCAACATATTTTAAAGCATCTAAAACTTTTTGAACTGTAATTTCCATGTATAAAATTTATTGCAGAATGAAGTGTTTCATTCTATTATATTTCAATAAGAAATGTTATTTAGGTTTTTTAGTTGTATCGGGCACTACAATAGCGTTAGGCGTTGCAGTCACCTCATCAATAGCTGTTTTAATAGAATTGGCAATTGAATCCTGAACTTCTTTAGCGCGTTTGTGCATAGTATCTTTATTTTCGGCAGCCGGGCCGCAAGCTACAAATACAATTACAAGTATTGAACTAAGAACTAAAAATGTTTTTTTCATAAATAATTATTTGGTTTACAAAGATAGGAAATAAAAAGCCACAGATTGCACAGATTACACTGATGGATAAAGCGTTGTGCTCAATATTAACTTTAATCTTAATAAAAAAATCTGCTGCAAAAGTAATGGTGTAAAAAACAGAAAGGCCCCAAAGCAATGCTTTGAGGCCAATCAGCTAACTAACTAAACACAAATATTAATGTTTTGCTTCTGTAGTTGCAGCAGCAGTTTCAGTAGTTGCAGCAGCAGTTGAATCAACTGGAGCAGTTTCAGTAGGAACTTCGTTCATAGAAGCGCTAATAGCAGCAGCGATTGAATCAGCTACTTGTTTAGCTCTTTCTTCCATTTTAGCTTTTTCTTCAGCTGAAGGACCACATGCTACGAAAGCTGTAGCTAAAGCAGCTACCATTACGATTGAGAATACTTTTTTCATTTTAGTTTTTTTTAAATTGTTGGTTAATTTTACATTTATCCCTTTTTTTAAAAATAGTAACCCAACAAAATCTAAGATTTTTGATTTATTTTTATAACTTATTGAAAATCAATTTAATAAATTTAATATTTAAGAAGGTTACCCAAATTTTTCAATCTAAAATCATAAATCTTAAATGGCTAAAGGTTACCTTTATCAAATAATTGTATTAATCTAAACAAGGCATCTATGTCCAAAAATAAAGTGCAGTATACCGAAGATCAATTTATTGATGGGTTGCGCACCGGAAATAACGAGATATTAAATGCTTTGTATAAAAAGTACTATAGCATCGTTCTTAAATTTATTGTAAACAATAGTGGCTCACAGGAAGCGGCCCAAGACATTTACCAGGAAACAATAATTGTTTTATATGAAAATGTACAAAAGCCCGGCTTTGAATTAAATTGCCAGCTGCAAACCTATATTTATTCAATTGCAAAACGCTTATGGCTAAAGCAATTGAAAAAGAACAGCAAAACTTTTTTATTTAAAGACGATGATGAGAATGAAGTGGTAGACGTAACAGAAGATGTTACCGCGCACGAAACAAAAGAAGCAGAGCTGGAAAAAATGAACCAAAGTCTTGCAGAGCTTGGAGAGCCTTGCGCCACATTGATAAAAGATTTTTACATTCAAAAACTGAGCATGGATGAAATAGCCGAAAAATTTGGTTACACCAATGCCGACAATGCAAAAAATCAGAAATACAAATGTTTACAACGATTAAAGAAAAGTTTTTTTGAATTATTACCAGTTGAACAAATAGAAAGAAAATGAGACCGATAGATTTATTTGATGATTATTTAAATGGAGAGCTTAGTGCAAGCGACGCTGCTGAATTTGAGGCGAAATTAAATTCCGATTCTACTTTTGCTACTGCTTTTGAGCAACACAAAACATTAATTGATACTTTAAACCGTAACGAAAAACGTAATGCGTTTAAAAATAAATTAAAAGCAATACATACTTCTGCTTTTGGAAACGATGCTAAAATTATTTCTATTAAAACAGAAGAAGGCTTTGTAAAACGTTATGGCAAAACTGTATTAGTTGCCGCAAGTACAGCTGCAATTGTTGTATTAAGCACGGTTGCGGCTATTAGTCCGGGTGTTAAACAAACCAATAACGAAATAACCGAATTAGGCTTGAAATTAAAAGCATCGAGCGATGCTGTTGTTGAAGGTATTAAAGAAGGTAACCGTCAAAAACCCTTACCCGCCCCTGCAAATCTTGAGGGTAGTGCCTTTGCATTAAACAACAAAGGTTATATCATTACCAGCTCTCACATGGTTAATGGTGCTGATAGCGTATTTGTACAAAACGGTTCTTTAGAAAGAACATTAACTGAAGTAATTTTAATTGATCCTAAATTGGATATTGCTATTTTAAAGATCATTAATACAGATGTTACCAAAAAATGGGAGGTGCCTTTTACATTTCATCAAAAAACAACTGATATTGGCGAAACCGTTTATACTTTAGGGTATCCTCGCAAAGATGTTGTTTATGGCGAAGGCTCGTTAAGCTCTTTAAGTGGTTACTATAATGATACTACCATGTACCAGATCTCTATTCCTGTAAACCCGGGTAATAGCGGTGGTCCGTTATTGAACGATCAGGGCAATGTTATTGGTGTTATTCGTGGTAAAATTACAGGCGCCGAAGCTACCGGTTTTGCCATCAAATCTAACGAGATCTTAAAGTCGATCTCTTCTATAAGCGTTGATAGTGTTAGAACAGAGCTATTAAGCCAGCCTAAAAAACAGGTGCTTAAAGGCTTAAAACGCACCGAGCAGATCAAACGCATCAATCCATACGTGTTTAACGTATTGGTGTACAAAAAAGACGTATAAAATCCGTAAATTTTGTAAATTCTAAATTCGTCGGTTTTTTGGGGTTTTTAGCATAAAAGCCCTGCTAAAGAGTGTTAATTCCGTTAAAGTTGTAAGTTGTTATAAACTAATAAATTACAGGGTTATTAATAATGGATAAACAGCTTTTAAACCTAAAATAAACAGGTTTTGATTCCCAATTGCAATTTAACAAATTATTTTCGTCTAATAAATAAAGTTATTAACAATTATATGGTTAAATTTGAAGTCCCAATACTATTGAATCATGTTTGAGATACTAAAACACTTTGAAAGCAAATACGGAACTCTTAAGAAAAAGGGCTTGCGTATTGAAGGTTTATCGATGATAGACCCAAAACGTAAAAAACATGTGATCATGGTTAGTAAGCCATTTATGTTTGATAACCGTTTATTACCAAAAACCTACGAAGGTTTGGATATCAAAGCAAAAATTGAAGGTGGTTTGCCAAAAGAATTTGCAATTAATAAAGACGCCGTAAAAAAAGAATACGTTTGGGCGCCAAATAAATTTGAAAAATATGTTGACCGTTGCTCTGAAGAAATTCGCAAGCAATTTGGCAACCCGGAAATGAGCCGTACAGAAATGTTAGACGCTTTAGCATTCGGAAATTTTGAAGCACATAAAAAGAAAAGCATACAATTAATGGAGGAAGGAAAAATTCCACCATTTAAAATGAATTAGCGTTGTTCTTTTGTTTTAAGAGAGTAAGTAGCACAATTGTCATAATTAAGGGTTAAACAATTAGTTACTTTGGTTCGAAAAAGTCGGTTGGTTACCGACTTTTTTGTTTTTTATTACTACCCCTTTCTTTTACGGGTTTAACTTTAACAATTCCCTTGTCTTTACCGTAATTAAGCAGCCATGCCCTAAGTTCATCAAAGTTTGTATATTCGCTCACATCAAAACTCAAAACAAAACCATCTTTAAAAGTTATAGTAACTGAATCATTTCTTGCAGATGCTGATCTGTTCCTCGGGCTCCAGCTTGTAAATGTTTTATCATTACTTCCCCATGAAATTAACGCTATTTCACTCAAAGAGAAACAAATTCTTTTCTTTAAATAAAACTTAATATCAATGTTATCATTATCTATCCAAAAGATTTTTGTTTTAGCTTTAAAAAACAAAAACACACACAATGGGATTAATGTACAAAGCAACACTGTCCACAAAAAAGCGTCTACTTTAAATAAATATCTGGGGCCATCAAAAATTCTTGTTTTTTCAACAACAGTATGCGCCCTGAAAAGAAGTATCAGGCAAAATACTGTTAGCGCCTTAAAAAAAGGTGTATGCCTGGCAACAGATCTTATCATCAATCCACTATTTGCAAAAGCGTTCTAAAAGCCGCGTATTTGCCGTCAAATTTCTTTTTATGTTCCTCCTGTAATTTGGGCGCGAATTCTTTTTGATATTTTTCAATATCAATCATTTCTAAAAATTTATATTGTATAGAATAGGTATGCCCTTCGTCTTCAACATATAAAACTTTCAAAATTTGGCTATCTATAAAACAACCGGTTTTCATTACATCCGGAATGTGGATCTCTTTCATCCATTTTAACCACTCGTTGTGGGCCTCATCAGCAATATTTACAGTAACATTATACAGGAACATAGCAGCTCTAAATATAACTAAAATTAAGCGAAAATAACATCGTGCCAAACTCTAAATCCTTGGTATAATATTTGTAATTTTACCTTAATTCACTCTGGTTGAATATTAAATTTTATGGAAACGAAGACCGATTTTATTGAAGAATTACGCTGGCGTGGGCTGCTGCAAGATATGATGCCCGGCACCGAAGAACTATTAAAAAAAGAAACCGTAACCGGTTATATTGGCTTTGATCCTACTGCAGATTCGTTACATATTGGCCACCTGACACAGGTTTTTACATTATTGCGTTTACAAAAAGCCGGCCACAAACCCATTGCTTTAATTGGTGGAGCTACAGGTATGGTGGGCGACCCCAGCGGTAAATCGGCAGAGCGTAATTTATTAGATGAAGAAGCGCTTAATAAAAATGTTGCCGGCATGAAAAAGCAATTAGAGAAATTGCTTGATTTTAATAGTGCCGAAAATGGTGCTGAATTGGTAAATAATTACGATTGGATGAAAGATTATTCTTTTCTTACTTTCATTCGCGATATTGGCAAGCACCTAACCGTTAGTTACATGATGGCCAAAGATTCTGTTAAGAACCGTTTGGAAACCGGAATGAGTTTTACAGAATTCAGTTACCAGCTTTTACAGGCTTTTGATTTTTACCAATTGTACAAAACAAAAAACTGTAAACTGCAAATGGGCGGCTCTGATCAATGGGGTAATATTACCAGTGGTACAGAATTAATTCGTCGCAAAGTAAGTGGAGAAGCATATGCAGTTACAACCACACTCATAAAAAAATCTGACGGAACAAAATTCGGAAAAACAGAAAGCGGTGCTGTTTGGTTAGACAGAACAAAAACATCGCCTTACAAATTTTATCAATTCTGGATAAACACGTCTGATGCTGATGCAAAGAACTGGATAAAAGTATTTACATTTTTACCTAAAGCAGAAATAGAAGCTTTAACCGCAGAACACGATAAAGATCCCGGTAAACGTGTTTTACAAAAAACACTGGCAAAAGAATTAACAACACTTATTCACGGTGAAGAAGATTATAAAGCGGCTGTTGATGCAAGTGCTATTTTATTTAGCGGCACCATCAACGATCTTTCTAATTTAAACGATGAATTATTCTTAGATCTTTTTGATGGCGTACCTCAACATGACGTTTTAAAAGCTGACATAGAAGCCGGAACATCTATTGTTGATCTTTTATCTGATAAAACAAAGATCTTTCCAAGCAAAGGCGAAGCGCGTAAAATGATCCAGGGCGGTGGCATTCGTATCAACAAAGAAAAAGTAGAAAGCCATGAGCTTATCGTTAATTCATCACAATTAATAAAGAACAAATATATTTTGATACAAAAAGGTAAGAACAATTATTACCTCTGTAACGTTAACTGATTATGGCACTCAAGCATTCGCAACAGCTTAAACTTTCACAAAAGTTATTGCCGCAACAAATTTTATTAATGAAATTGTTGCAGTTGCCAACGCTTGCTTTAGAAGAAAGAATAAAAGAAGAGTTAGAAGCAAATCCTGCTTTAGAAGAAGATCTGGATACCTCAACCGACGAAGAATTATACAGTAACGAAGAACCTGAATTAGGCGAGGATGTTGAGTTTGATGAGTTTGGCGAAGCTAAAGAAGATGAAAGCAAAACCATTGAGAATGATGTAGTGATGGAAGATTATATGGACGCAGAAGAACTGGATTCATACAAATACGAGATCTCGAATAAAGGTGCCGATGACGAAACGCGCGAATTTGTTGTTGTGGAGGGAATTGGTTTTCAGGAACAATTAGAGCAGCAACTAGGCTTAAAAGATACTTCAGAGAATGAATATACTATTGGTGTTTATTTAATTGGCTGTTTGGATGAAGACGGTTATTTAAGAAGAGAGCTTGATCTTATTGTAGATGATCTTGCGTTTAATTATAACATCACCACTAATGTAACAGAGTTGGAAAAAGTATTAAAGCTTATTCAAAGTTTTGATCCCGCCGGTGTTGGTGCACGCAATTTACAGGAGTGTTTGTTAATACAGCTTGAAAGAAAGCCCGAAAAAACGAAGGAAGTTGTGCAAGCCATGGATGTTATTAAACATCAAATGGAAGAGTTCTCTAAAAAACATTACGATAAAATTTTAAAGCGCCTTCACATAGAAAATGAAGAGCTAAAAGATATTATTGATGTTATTAAACATTTAAATCCTCGTCCTGGTAACAGCGAAACAAAAGAAAGTAATTTTACTGCCGTTATTCCTGATTTTATTATTGCGGTAAACGATGGCGTGCCTGAATTAAGTATTAACGGAAGAAATTTACCTGACCTTAAAGTTAGCCGCGATTATTTTGAAATGCTGAAAGAGTATTCAAAAAATAAAGATAAAAGTGCCAAAGAAGCAACCGGTTTTATAAAAAGTAAAATAGAAAGTGCAGAGTGGTTCATTGAAGCTTTACAGCAACGTCACGCTACGCTTGCATTATGTATGCATACCATAATGGATTACCAGCACGAGTATTTTGTTACCGGCGATGAGAGTAAATTAAAACCCATGATCTTAAAAGATATTTCTACGCGGGTAAATTTAGATCTGTCAACTGTTTCGCGTGTGGCTAACAGTAAATATGTACAAACACCTTATGGTACATTCTTATTAAAAACATTCTTTAGCGAAAGCATGAGTACCGAAAGCGGTGAAGAAGTAAGCAGCCGCGAGATCAAAAAAATATTACAGGATTGTATTAGTGCCGAAGATAAAAAACATCCTTACACAGATGATGAGTTGTGCAACATCTTAAAAGAAAAAGGTTATAACATTGCCCGCCGTACCGTTGCCAAATACCGCGAACAGTTAGAGATACCTGTTGGACGGATGCGTAAGGAAATCTGATTTCCATTAGGTGTAACGTGTCTCGACTCCGCTCGACATGACAACCTTTTATTAACTGAAATAAAAAAGCGCTGCAATCATTGACTACAGCGGCTTTTATCAGATTCGTCATTACGAGGAAGAATGACGAAGTAATCTCAAACACAGAAATATAAACTAAATGTGAGATTGCTTCCTTCGTCGCAATGACGAAGTATTACTCTATTACTAATTTTCTATTCACAGTTTTTTCTCCCGCTTTAATTTTTATTTCATAAAGCCCTTTGCTTAGTTTCAAAATATTTAATTCTTCATTTTTAGAAACGTTGTTCTTAGAGTAAATTAATTTTCCTTCCAGACTATAAACGCTCACTTCCATTAATTCATTTGTTGCATTGTCTATTTTAATTTTACCGTTTGAAGGATTTGGCCAAACCAAAACAGAATTATCAAAGTGCTTCTCATCCAAACCTGTAATTAAAATATTTACAACAGCTGTTGATGTTGAGCTGTGACAAGCATTAGAAGCAACTAATGTGATAGTATATTGTCCGGTAGCCGTGTATGTTATTGGTCCCGGGTTAGCAGAAGTACTTGTTTGCGTGTTACCAAAATTCCAAGAATAGGTTGTGGCGTTAGTAGACGTATTTGTAACATTTACCGTTGGCCCCGCAACCGAATTTGTAAACGATGCAATAGAAACAAAATTGCTTGTATTGTTTGCTGTATCTGCAATACCTTCGCTCATGTTATAATACGTACCACTTGGTGTTGTTTCTAATTTTACAGTTCGCACCATGTATTTATAAATGCCCGGGTAGATCAAGCAATTATCGGTGTAAGTTGTACCGGAAATTAATGTTGGATTTATTTTTGTGTAGCTTGTATTTGTTGCATTCTTCATGTAAATGTTATATCCCGCAATTGCTGTTTCAGTAGAAGCACTCCACGAAATATTACAATTATTTCCTGCTTTTGTAGCTACCACATTTGAAACAGGTGCAACAATATCATTACGTAAAGTAGGATCGCCCATTAAATTAATTGTGATCACATTAAACAAACCATAATTACTTGGATAAGGCGATGGAAAATAAACCGTTGTATTGTTTTGTGTTAACATAGTGCTATAACCAATATTTTCGCCCATGGCCATGTGATTAAACATCCAGTTAGGACGGCCTGCCCATGCGTTGGTTAATGTTTTGCCCTGACATAGAACAGCGCGTAAAAAATTATTATTTACATCCCAATCTCCAAAATAACTTCCAAATAACATGGTAAATGTGGTTTGTAAATTAGAGGATGCAAAATACGATGTGCTGGCAATGTTTTGTGCACTGTAAAAATCACCGCCACCACAGCCATACGACCATTGATAACTATTGCCACTTAACGTTGCTGTATAATCACTTACTGCAACGTTGGTAGGAGATACCAAAGGACCAAAATTCTTAAAGCCGCTTGATGCAAAAGTTTCTCCCGGTGTAAAATAGCCAAAGTTATCTTCTAATACGGCACGTTTTATTGGCGCATATATTTTTTTTCGGTAATCATGATCTTTATCTAAATAGTTTTTTAAGAGCTGCGTTTCGCTTGCGGTAAAGCTTGTCATACCGCTCAAATCAACACGGCCAACCTGTAACTCAACAGCAGTTGGAATGAAAGACTGATCAAACTTTCCGTCACCGGGAATGTTTTGTGTACGTGCCGGCGATGCTGTTGTTGAGGTAACTGAAACGTCTGTCCAGCTGCCATTCATCTCGCCATAATACACATCAGTTGGCCATGCGCCTTGATGATCAGGATGTCCATCAGGACCAAGGTTTCCACTATATGCAACAGGTATATGGCCTAACAAAAAAACTGCTTTTACATTTGCGGGATCAGAATTATACGTGCTTACAATTTGTGATTTAACAGCTGTTACCGCTAACGTAGGACTGATGTAGCTTGTTAATACTTCCCAGCCGTCGCCTTCCAGATCATCCTGCAAACGTTTAATTTCTGGCGCTAAGGTAACGCTGTGTGTAA
Organism: Bacteroidota bacterium; assembly: GCA_032229505.1. Lineage (GTDB taxonomy): Bacteria > Bacteroidota > Bacteroidia > B-17B0 > Aurantibacillaceae > Aurantibacillus. Next base: position 134,886 of record JAVTWD010000088.1, on the reverse strand, counting down.
CATCTACTAATAAAATTAATTTACCGCGGTTCTCTACAACAGGAATTTGAATGCCTGAATTAATATAACCATAACCCGGATAGGTTAGTGTGCCTGTTTGCGCAGTGCGTGTAACGCGGTATTCGTAATGCACACCAACAGAAACGGTATTATCTATATATTGTGTTGTTGTACTTGGATTGGTTGCAGACAAAGATGTCCATGTAGAACTGTTCTTTGGTTTTCTGTCGATAGAATAATTACTTGTACCCACATTTGGTACCCAGTTAATTGTTATTTGCGGTGGACTAACCTGTACGTTTGCCCAAAGCTCTACCGAGCAGTCTTTTGGACTTGGAGTTTGCGCATTAATATTAAAAAAAGAGAAAAGAGAAAATGCAGCAAGTAGATGTTTTTTCATAATTATATTTTGGATTGATAAATATAATAATGAATAGATGAAATGCAACTAACAATAAGTTTAAATTGATTTAGAGACGATGAATTTATGCTTATAATGAGTTAATGCGGTTGGTTCGAAAAATAAAGCCACTGATTACACTAATTTCACAAATAATAAGCTGCTTTTTACCATTTAGTGCAATTTACATTGTTTTGGCAACAACGTTGCTAAACAATAATTTCACAAATCATGATTGCAAAAAAAAGTAATTAGTGTTGTTTAGTGAAATTAGTGGCAAAAAAACTAAAACACTATTAATGCGCCGCAAGCCAGTTCTCACCAGTACCCATGCCAACTTCAACCGGTACGTTTAGTGGTAAAGCATTTCGCATGTGCTTTTCAATAATTGGTTTTACAATTTCCAATTCAGGTTTGTAAACATCAAAAATTAACTCATCATGCACCTGCAATAACATTTTGGTTTTAAAGTTTTGTGCTTTAAGATCGTTGTAAATATTTATCATGGCAACCTTTATCATATCCGCCGCGCTGCCTTGTATTGGCGCGTTAATGGCATTACGTTCTGCAAAGCTGCGAACCGTAGCATTGTTCGAGGTTATATCGCGCAACCAGCGTTTACGGCCCAATAAGGTTTTTACATAACCGTTCTCCCTAGCAAAATTGATAGAATCACTCATGTATTTATCAATAGCGGAGAATTCTTTTTTGTAGTTATCAATGATCTCTTTTGCTTCGGTGCGGCTAATACCAAGGTTATCTGCCAAACCAAAAGCGCCCTGGCCATAAATGATACCAAAGTTCACGCTCTTTGCTTTGTAACGCATTTCTTTAGTAACTGCTTCTTCGGCCACACCAAATACTTTTGCTGCTGTAGCGGTATGAATATCTTTTCCCGATTGAAAAGCCTCACACATATTTTTATCGCCACTGATGCTTGCTACTATTCGTAATTCTATTTGTGAATAATCGGCGCTTAATAAAATATGATCGTTATCACGCGCAATAAACGCTTTACGAATTTGTCTGCCGCGTTCTGTACGAATAGGAATATTTTGCAAGTTAGGATTATCACTGCTTAAACGGCCCGTAACAGCTACCACCTGATTGAAGGAAGTATGAATTCGTTTTGTTTTTACATTCACCAACTCCGGGAGCGTATCAACATAGGTAGATTTTAGTTTTACCAACTCGCGGTAATCTAATATTTTTGAAACGATAGGATGCGCATTCTCTAATTTGCTCAACACTTCTTCACCTGTAGCATACTGCCCTGTTTTTGTTTTCTTGGCTTTATCGGTAATTTTTAAATACTCAAATAAAATCTCACCAACCTGTTTTGGAGAAGATACGTTGAATTTTGTTCCTGCCAATTCCTGGATCTCTTTCTCAACATTGGCAATATCAATTTGCAATTGAGCAGAGAATTCTTTTAAAACGGGAACATCTAAATTAATGCCTTCACGTTCAATGTTAGCTAACACTTTTATTAATGGCACTTCTACATCGTTAAATAAATTCTCTACATCGTTTTCTTTTAAAAGCGGTGCGAATTTTTTTTGTAATTGAATCGTCACATCCGCATCTTCGGCAGCGTAATCTTTAATAAGATCAACTGCCACATCGCGCATGTTTAATTGTTCTTTGCCTTTTTTACCAATTAATTCGGTAATGCTAACAGGTGTGTAATTCAAATAGGTTTGTGCCAGAATGTCCATACCGTGGCGCATTTCAGGCTTAATTAAAAAATGCGCCACCATGGTATCAAAAAATTTATTTTTTATTTCGATATCATAGTTCAATAAAATCTGATAATCGTATTTTATATTTTGTCCAATTAATGTTTTTGATTCATCAGCAAATAGCTTACGGAAAGGTTCTAATTGTTTTAAAGCGTCTTCTTTGTTTGCAGATATTGGAACGTAATACGCATGATGCGACTTCACCGAGAAAGATAAACCAACTAATTCGGCAGTGATCGTATCCAATCCTGTTGTTTCGCTGTCAAAACAAAATTCTTTTTCTTTTTCAAGAACAGAAACAAGCGCGTTAATTTTTTCTATTGAATCAACTAATTCGTAGTTGTGTTCAACATCATTAATTGTTTTAAAATTCGTAACAGGCGCTGCTGTTTCAACCGCTTCGTTTGAAGACGAAAATAGATCGCCATCACTAAAAAGATCAGGTTTTTTTTCTGCTTTAGGTTTTGCTTCCGGTAATTTTTCTTTGCCGCCAATATCTTCGCCCAAAACTTTTTGTGCAATAGCGCGAAATTCTAATTCTTTAAAAAGCTCTAACAAGGCTTCTTTATTTACAGGTTTAATTACAAGCTCGGCATCATCCAATTCAACAGGGCAATCCAAACAAATGGTGGCAAGGCGTTTTGATTGCAATGCCATTTCTCTATTATTTTCAACCTTTTCTTTTAATTTGCCTTTTAATTTATCAGTATTCTCCAGTAAATTTTCAACGCTTCCAAAATCTTTTATTAATTGAATAGCTGTTTTCTCGCCCACGCCTGGTATGCCGGGAATATTATCGACCTTATCGCCCATCAAACCTAAAATATCGATCAATTGCAATACATTATTTATTTCCCACTTCTTGCAAATTTGTTCCGGCCCCAAAACTTCAGCGGCGTTACCAAAACGCGCGGGTTTGTAAATAAAAGTATTTGCGTCAACCAACTGACCGTAATCCTTGTCCGGCGTCATCATGTAAGTGGTATAACCTGCCTTTTCTGCTTTAACCGCAAGTGTACCAATAATATCATCGGCCTCGTAACCGGGAGTGCCAAGAATTTGAATATTGAATCCTTTAATAAGATCCATGATCAATGGAATAGATTTTTGAAGATCTTCCGGCATTTCTTCGCGGTTGGCTTTGTAGGCTTCAAACTCTACGTGGCGCTGCGTAGGGCCTTCCATATCAAACACCACGGCAATGTGCGTTGGTTTTTCTTTATTCAAGATCTCTAGTAAAGTATTTGTAAAACCAAAAATGGCTGAAGTGTTAAAGCCTTTTGAGTTAATACGCGGGGCATTGCTAAATGCAAAAAATGCACGGTAAATAAGCGCGTAGGCATCTAATAAAAATAATTTCTTGTCAGTATCTTTTGTGATCATTGTTTAATTTTTTGAAAGTGAAATAGCAGGGTAAAAATTAACTCCTGTTATTATATTTTGTAATAACATCAACGGCCTTTTCTTCATCCAGTTTTTTATCGCCATCGTATTCATTCGCATAACCTGCAGCACCGCTCATCATTTCCTGCAACTGCTTTTTAAATTTTCCTTCTTTAACGGTGGTCATTTTTTTATCATCTTTTCTTGTAAGATAATATTCTCCATCCCAGCTTACAGCGTTCATGTTAGTTATTTCAAACATCATTTTGTAAAGAGAGATCTCGCCGCGAACAAGTACACGGTAAAATTTTTGTTCGCCTTCATATTCCATAGCAATGTAGTTTTGTTTATCAAAGCCATACGCTTTTACTTTATTGGCCTTGTAATTTTTTTGCGTACCATCATCACCTTTAAAAAAAACTTTATTGTAATTATCCTGTTCTTTTTTTGGATTTATTTTTACTTCGCCTTTAAGCGTGTCTCCTTTTTCGTTAACGATGTATCCTTTTACAAAAGTGATTTGTGCGTTTGCAGAGAATGAGATAAGGCATGCAAACAAAGCCAACAGTATATTCTTCATATACCAAAGAAAATTAAATTTTGGCTTTTAAAAAAGCGTTGTTGGAACTGTGTGAATAAGTTAGTGCGGAAATTTAACTTCGAATAGCTTTGGCCAAAGCTTTCCGGTAACGTAGATCTTATCTGTAATAGAATCGTATGCAATACCGTTCATTTCCAAGGCATTCGGGTTTAGGTTACGCATGTCGTAATTCATAGGCGTAAAGTTAATTTTTGCAACTACGTTTCCTGTTTTTGGATCTATTTTAACAACATAACCGGTAGTATAAATATTGGCGTAGATAAAGCCTTTAATATATTCTAATTCGTTTAAAGCATCGGCAGCATAACCGTTTTCGTTAACCGCCAGGGTTTTTACCGGTTTCATCTCCGCATCAAAATACGTTAAGTTATTAGTGCCATCGCTCATGATGATGTGTGTGCCATCAGTAGTTAATCCCCATCCTTCTTTATTGGAATAATTGAACTGACCAATTTTTTTAAATGTTTTTACATCGTAAATAAAACCTGTTTGTTCTTTATAAGTTACCTGGTAAATTTTTCCGTTTAAAATAACCATGCCTTCGCCAAAAGGATATGCTTTTTTATCCAGCTCAACTTTAGCGTCGAGTTTACCCGTTTTCATATCTACAATACCCAAAACAGATTTTAATTCCGGCATATTATCCGGCGAGCCGGTGCTTTCGAATAATTTATTATCGTGAATTAAAAGGCCTTCTGTAAATGCAGTAGTATCGTGAGGTAGCGTGTTTGCAATAGTATATTCTAAAACAGGAATAACGGGTTTTTCTTCTACAACAGGAGGAATTGTTTTAGGATCTTTTTCTACTTTAGTTTCACACGAACTGCAAGACACAATTGAACATACAATTACAGAAAGAGAAATTATTTTTTTAGCGCTTTTCATTTTTATATTTTCCACGAAGAACCTTCTTTAGTGTCTTTTATCTGAACGCCGGCATCAGTTAATTTATTGCGGATCTCATCGCTTAGCGGAAAGTTCTTTTCTACTTTTGCTTTGTTGCGAATATCCAATACCATGTGTATTACTTTATCCAACACCGCTGTGGTTTTTGAATTCTCGGCTTCTTTTTTCAATCCCATAATATCAAAAATAAAATGCTGATACATGGTCTTTAAAAGATCAATGTCTGCCTGCGTTAAACTTAATTTACCATCGTTGGCAGAGTTAATGATACGAACGGTTTCAAACAAATGCGCAATAAGAACAGGCGTATTAAAATCATCGTTCATGGCATCGTAACATTTTTGTTGCAATGCTTTTATATCTTCAGTTGATGTTGCCGCTGCTTTTATATTTTGTAATGTTGTGTGCGCTTCCATTAAACGCTCAAATCCCTTTTCACTTGCCTGCAAAGCCTCGTTAGAAAAATCGAGCGTGCTGTGGTAATGCGTTTGCATCATAAAAAAGCGCACCGCCATTGGGCTGTAGCCTTTTTCTAATAAGGGATGCGAGCCTGTAAATAATTCTCCCGGTAAAAACCCATTGCCTGCAGATTTAGACATGCGCACACCGTTAACCGTTAGCATGTTGGTGTGCATCCAATAATTTACAGGAGATTTATGATTGCATGCTTGTGATTGCGCAATTTCGTTTGTATGATGTGTGGCCTGTAAGTCCATACCGCCTCCATGTATATCAAACACATCTCCTAAATATTTGCTGCTCATAGCAGAGCATTCGATGTGCCAACCCGGGAAGCCCCAGCCCCAGGGCGATGGCCAGCGCATTAAGGTTTCGGGTTTTGCTTTTATCCATAATGCAAAATCCAAACGGCCTTTCTTTTCATCTTGTCCGCTTAATTCGCGTGTGCCTTCTAAAAGCTCTTCTAATTTGCGATTGGTTAATTGTCCGTAAGAAAAATCTTTATTGTATTTTTCTACATCAAAATAAACCGTACCATTTACTTCGTATGCAAAACCTTTTTCAATAATTTCTTTTACCATTTCTATCTGCTCGCAGATATGGCCTGTGGCAGTAGGCTCAATGCTTGGCGGCAGGTTGTTAAATGCCTGCATCACATCATGAAAACCAACGGTGTACTTTTGTACAATTTCCATTGGATCAACTTGTTCTAACTTTGCTTTTTTGGCGAATTTATCATCTCCTTCATCACGATCGCCTTCTAAATGCCCGGCATCGGTAATGTTACGCACATAACGTACTTTATACCCAATATGCACAAGGTAACGGTAGATCATATCAAAAGAAATAAAGGTGCGGCAATTGCCTAAATGCACATCACTGTAAACCGTTGGGCCGCAAACATACAAACCAACAAAGGGTGGTTTAATGGCTTTAAATTCTTCTTTTTTTCTTGTTAATGTGTTGTATAAAAATAATGGTTGCATAAGGAGAAGTAAAAATAAGAAAATAAAGAGGAAGGATAGGAAATTAAACCTTAAATTATTTTAAAGTTTTTTTGGGCTTCCATTCTCGTCAACATTCTTTTTTATTTCCTTGATTTTTTTAGGGGGTTCGTCGGATATGTATTTTCCATCTTTGTAAATAGCTATTCTTGTAAGAATATGGTTTTCATCATAAACATACGCTTTGCCATCCATTAAAATATTATCTTGAAAAATACCATCCTTGGTGATTTGCCTATATTTGTTGTAAAGCGTTTGTTTACCGTTCAACGCTTGGGGTATCAAGTAGTTTCCGTTTGACCAATGTTTTTTTGAGTTTATAGCTGAATCTATCATGTATCTTTTTTCATCCTGAAGCCAAAATAATGACCTGATCCTTTTTCCAACAGAATCACATTCCATCTCATGAATTAACATTCCCATGGTGTCAAATTTTTGATATATGCCGATATACCGATTGTTCTTATAATCCCCTTCCTCACTTACTTTACCGTTTTGATGATAAACAATACAGTGACCTTTAGGCTTTCCATCTTCAAAGGGTATTTTACTTTTAATATTCCCCAAACAATAATATTCTACCCAAAGTCCTTCTTTTCTGTTATTAAAATACTTTCCTTCTTCAACAAGCTGATCCTTTTTATAGCACGCTTGAGGTTTGTGTTTGCCCATTAACAGCCATTTGCCTTGTTTGCAATTATAATAATCTGTTTTATTTATTGTATCTGCCTTATATATTTCAAAAGTCTGACTAATGCTCGCAAAAGACAAAAACATGAAATAAAATATGTAATTATAAAATTTCATTGATACAAAAAAGGCGGAGTAAAACTCCGCCTTATATTAAATAAATTATTTATTAGTTTTCTATTGGCGCATCACCAACGTAAATACCATTTTTGTAAACGGCTACTTGTTGTAAGATACCGTTCTCATTATAGATGTAGGCTTTGCCTTCCATAAAACGGTTGTCTTTAAAAATGCCGTCTTTAGTTACCTGTTTGTTTTTGTTGTAAAGTGTTTGCTTGCCGTTTAATACCAACGGACCATTTGCTGGTTTTTCATCAGGTTTAATAGCAATTTTTGGAGCGTTATCAGGCGTTTCTACTTTCTTTACGATCTTCTCTGTTGATTCGTATGTTTTTATCGAAGCAACATCTACATTACCATTATCGTATTTTTTCTCGGCTTTTAATTGCCCGTTCTCGTAAAATTCTTTTACTGTACCGGTCTCTTTTCCATCCACAAAATTACCTTGTACAGCTAATTGACCATTTTCGTATTTGTAGGTTTGAACACCTTCGCGTTTACCGCTGTTGTTGAAAGTAAATTCGTGTTGTACTTGTCCGTTATCGTAGTATTGTTTAAACGCACCTACCCAACGGTTGTTTTTCCATTGTCCTTCTTCTTCTATCTTTCCGTTTTCGTGGTAAACAATAGCATAGCCATCAGGGCGGCCATTAACAAATGTTATTTTGTTTTTTGTATTGCCGTTGCAAAAATATTCCATCCAGATACCGGTTTTACGGTTCTCTTTGTACGACCCTTCTTCCGCTTTTTGAGTAGGAGCGTAGCAGGTATTTGGTTTGTGTTTTCCGAAAAGAACCCACTTGCCTTGCTTCTTGCCAAGCTCATCAATAAAGTTAATAGTATCTTTGGTGTTTGGGATCACTTCATATGTTTGCGCAAAGTGGGTGTTTAAGCAGCCCAAACTTAATGCGAAGAATAATGTGATTCTCATGCTAACAATTTTTTGTATATATTGAAGTTAAGAAATTCGTATGGCTAATTACCCCTGGCGTAACGTGTAGTTATTAACAATTATAAGGGAAAACGGCAAAATTTAGACGAGTTGAGGCTATTTGCCGACGAATTATTCATTCTTTTAGCCTCTAAAATCACAAATAAAAAACCCTCTGTATCAAGACACAGAGGGTTTTTTGAAAGATCTATAAATTAATTATGGTTTTTTTGGAGGAGTTTTTCCAGTGCCACCACCTTGCGGAGGAGTTTTAATACCACCGGTTGTATTAGTTGCACCCGGAATTACTGCTGCCGGCATGCTGTCTAATTTCTTTTTTACTGCCATTAAAACATCGTCTGATGGCTCACTGTACAATACGCTGCCTGCACTTGTATCTAAAATATACTTGTAACCACCTTCTTTTGCAACTGCTTCAATTCCTTTTTTAGCTTTATCCATAATAGGTGAAGTTAACTCAGCTGTTTTACGTTGGTAATCTTGTTGGGCTTGTTGTTTAAACTCTTCAATACGACGTTGTAATTGGTTTAGCTCGTCTTCTTTAGTTTTTCTAACAAGATCGCTCATTGTAGCCTGGTCTTGTAAATACTTTTGGTATTTAGCTTCCAGCTCAGATTGCATGCTGATAGATTCTGCATCAATTCCTTTTAAATAATTTTGTGCTGTTTCTTTAGCTATTTTGGTTTCAGGCATTAAGCTGATCAAAGAGTCAAGGCTTAAGTGCGCAATTTTTTGGGCTTTTGCAAAAGAGAATAATCCAATCGCTGCAATGATAAGGGCTACTCTTGTAAATGTTTGTTTGTTCATAGTGTTTGTTTTGTATGCTTTTACAGCATTGATTTTATTGGTGTTTTTATTTTAGGGTGTGAAATTACTTTTTGTAACCGAGATATACTAAAACATCATCGCTTTTATCGTATTTACTATTGGCGTACAAAATAGAAACCTGGCCGCTTTTATCCATAATAAAACCAAGTCCTGCTTTTTCAGCAACGGTTTTAATGGCGTTGTAAACCTTATCCTGTATGGGTTTTACCAATTCCTGGCGTTTTTTAAATAATTCGCCATCAACACCAAAGCGTGATTTTTGAAGGTCTTTTACTTCTTTTTCTTTGTTCACGATCTCGTTCTCACGTTTCTTTTTCATTTCGTCAGTCAACAAAATAGCATCCGCTTGATACGCTTTATATAATTTATCTACTTCAGCATATTTTCCTTCAATTTCTTTTTGCCATTGCACGCTTGTTTTATCTAATTCGCTTTGCGCTGCTTTATATTCGGGTATTTGCGATAAAATATAATCAGTATCTACATAACCAAATTTTGCTGCACCACTTTGTGCAAAGCCAAAACCTGATAAGATCACAAACAATACACAAACTATTTTACTTCTTAATTTCATACTATTTAAGTTTTTAAATTTAATCATAAAACGTGCCAATTTAAAAAATATCGTTCAATTAACACATTTTTGCTATAATTCGCCAAGAGCCCCGCCAATGGTAAAGTGGAACTGGCCTACGCCATTGCCAATGCCCGGCTGACCCGGAACATTATCAAAGCCCCAGCCATAATCTATACCCAATAAACCAAACATTGGTAAGAACACACGTAAGCCAAAACCTGCGCTACGCTTAACCTGAAAAGGGTTGAATTTTTTATAATCGGTCCAGGCATTACCCGCTTCGGCAAAGCCTAAAACAAATATGGTTGCTTGTGGATTTAAACTGATAGGATAACGCAACTCCATGGTGTAACGCCCTACAATAGGGTCACCCACCGGATTTCCGTTCACATAGGTTTGCACCAATGAATTATCCGGATAACCTCTTAAACCAATGATCTCTCTTGCCACAAAGTTTTGAAAGCCGCTAATACCGCTACCACCAAGGTAAAAACGTTCGAAAGGAGAATAACCAACCGATTTATTATAACGCGCCAAAAAGCCGTAACCAATTTTTGTACGCAATACCAGGTTACGTGCCTCTTTACCTTCTGCGGCTTTTTTATTGGTTAGTTGTGTGAACCATTCTGCAGTGATCTTATATTTTTGATATTCGATGTAACGGTATTTTTCAGCGTCAGCCAACTTGCTGTAATCTTTGTTATTGTAAAGTGAATATGGCGGCGTAAACTGACCTAAAAATGTAAAATTAGAGCCCGTTTTAGGATAGATAGGCGCATCTACAGAGTTACGCGAAATATTTAACTGAAAGTTAAGATCGTTTGCAAAACCATTGGTAAAAATAAATGCACCGTAATTTTTTAGATCGTAATAATTATAATTGATGTTAGTGAACATATTAAAATAATTATCAGGCCATTTTAATCTTCTGCCCAAACCAAGTGAACCACCAATAATACTCATGCTTTGGCGTTTTGGATTGTAGATCTTTCCAACTTCGCTATCAACATATTTTTTTTGTCCGTTACTAAATAAAGAGTGAAATGCCGAAACCGTTAGTGAGTTTGGTTTTTTGCCACCTAACCATGGCTCTGTAAACGAAAAGTTATATGATTGGTAATAAATACCGTTTGTCTGCGCACGCAAACTTAAACGCTGACCATCGCCGCTTGGCAAAGGTTTCCAAGATGAGCCTTTAAATAAATTTTTTGCCGAGAAGTTGTTGAATGTTACACCCAATGTACCGATAATGCCAATACCACCAACACCGCTTTGATTGTTTAACGAGTTACGACCACCCCAACCGCCACTTAATTCAATCTGATCACTTGGTTTTTCTTCTACAACATATTCAATATCCACTGTTCCATCTGCAGGATTTGGCTGTGGTTTTACATCCAGTTTTTCAGGATCAAAATAACCTAATTGCGCTAGCTGACGTTGTGTACGGATAATATCCGAACGTCTGAACAACTGGCCAGGCTTGGTAAAGATCTCGCGATAAATTACGTGATCGTTTGTTTTATCATTGCCTTTAACGGTAACTTTATTAATGGTTGCCTGCTTGCCTTCATACATCAATACATCAAAATCAATCGTATCATTATGAATATTACTTTCCTGCGGGTTTACCTGGAAGAATAAATAACCATCATCCATATACAAGCTGGAAATGTCGAAACCGTTAGGATTCATAAATAATTTTTGTTCCAGTTTACTTTGATCGTAAACTGTACCGGGTGCAATGTTTAAAATAGTATCCAATTGTCCGCTACGGTATTTAGCGTTACCAAACCATTTAAATGTTCCGAAATAATATTTATGTCCTTCATCTACCGTAATATCAATTGCTACGCGATTAGGCGCTACAAAGTAAACAGTATCTTTTACAACGCGCGCATCACGATAACCTTTTGAGTTATATTTTGCGGCAATAGCAGGAAGATCTTTCTTTAAATTATCTTCTAAGTATTTTCCGGAGTTGAATGGATTCCACCAACGGCGGGGCTTGCTATCCTCTAACTTACGGCGAAGTTTCCAGTCTTTAATAACCGTATTGCCATAAATGTTTACATCCTGTATGCGTACTTTTTTATTTTTTGTAACTTTAATGGTAATAATTGTGTGCGGTAATTTTTTTGAAGTATCTCGTTTTTGAATGATCTCAACCTCGTTAAAATAATAACCTTTGTCTAAATAAAAATCACGCACAGTGTTTTTAATGGTGCCTATCATGTAATCGGTAACCACGCGGCCTTGCAACAAACGTATCTTGCCGCGAATATCATCGGCATCGCTTTTTTTAACATCGCCTTTAAAAGCAAATTTTGATAAGCGCGGACGTTCAACCACTTTTATTGTTAAGAAGATATCATTACCAATAATTTTATCTTGCAAAATTTGAATGTCTTCAAAAATATATTGCTTCCATAACGCTTTTACAGCATCTGTAATTTTTTCTCCCGGAATGGTGATCTCGTCGCCAACGCTTAAGCCAGACAATAAGGTTAATACATTTTTATCTGTATTATCAGCACCTTCAATTGTAATACCACCGATCTTATATTTTTTAGGATTTTTAACCGATTCTAAAAATGTAGAATCGTTTTGCGCAAAACTGTTTAGGCTTATTGCCAATAGAAAAACTATTTTTATAATATGTTTTCCCATTTTAATTTTTTGAGATTTGTTCGCTTGTTTGTCCGAAACGACGTTCACGATTTTGATAAGATAAAATGGCTTTAAAGAAATCGTCTTTTCTAAAATCAGGCCATAAAGTATCGGTAAAATAAAATTCGGCGTAAGCTAATTGCCACAATAAAAAGTTACTGATGCGGTGTTCTCCACTGGTGCGGATCATTAATTCCGGATCAGGATATTTATTGGTGTTTAAATGTTTTTCGATATGTTTTGAAGTAATTTCAGAAGCTTTTAATTTTCCTTCTTCAATTTGCTTTGCAATTTCTTTTACTGAGTGTGTGATCTCCCATTTGCTTGAATAGCTTAAAGCGAGAATTAAAGTCACTGTGCTGTTGTTTGCTGTAATATCGATAGACTCTTGTAACTCTGCCTGGCAAGATTCCGGCAAACTTTTAATATCACCTATGGCTTGTAAGCGCACACCTTTTTTGTTGAGGTTTGGCGTTTCCATACTAATGGTTGCAACCAGCAATTCCATTAAAGCATCTACTTCATCCTTAGGGCGGTTCCAGTTCTCGGTACTAAAGGCGTAAAGCGTTAAATACTTCACACCAATTTCTCCACAGGCTTCCACAATTTCGCGAACAGAGTTTACACCTTCATGATGACCAAAAATACGGTCTTCGCCTTGTTGTTTGGCCCAACGGCCATTTCCATCCATAATAATGGCAACGTGTTGCGGGATGTTATTCTTATCGATCGATTGCTTAAGATCCATGTGTTACAGGGGTAGGCAAAGATAGCAAAATAGTCAAAATGAGTTAATTAATTTGTTTTGTTTTGCTTATTTTAACAGGTAAACTGAAACAATTTAACCACATAGGCACATAGTTTTTTCTTAAAATACTTAATAGAAAAAACAAAGAGAACATAGTTGAAGCTTCGCTTCAACCCTTTGTGTTACTTTATGCACAAAGGGTTTAACTTTTCCTATGTGTCTATGTGTTTAATTTTTTAGCAACAAAAAGCCCGCTATCGTTATAACGAAGAGCGGGCTTTTTTAGTGTGTGTTTTTATTCTTATTGTTTGCCTGCAGGCTTAGTGCCTTGCTTAGGCGGATTGAAATAAATTTTTGCTTTAGGATTATTAGGATCTAATTCCTGAACCTGTTTCCACAATTCATCTGCCTTTGCTTTATCTTTTATACCGGTGTAGTACCCTGCTAAATACTCAAGCGCTTCAATCATATTGTTTTTATATGTTGGCGTTGCGCGCTCTTCAGGTTTAACTAAAGAAATTGCTTTTTCGTAATGTGGTTTTGCTAAAGCTTTTTCGTTGGTTGGATCTAATTGCACATTGGCTTTTCCTCTCCAGAAATAACCAACAGGCCATGTTGGGCTAAGTTGTGTTAGTTTAGAGAAAGAAGAATCGGCGCTGATAAATAATGGTTTTGCTTCTGCTTCTCTTGCAGTTTTAGCTTTTGCGTCTTTAATTAAAGCGGCATCACGTTGAACGTTTCCGCCCTGGTAATAATAAGCGCGACCCATTGTAAAATAATCGTTGTTGGTTAGGTTCTTAACATCACCATTCATTTTACGCTCAAAGGCTTTAATTACTTTGTCGTATTTTTTCGCCTTCATGTAAATATCAGCAATGGCAGTATTTAATTCTCCCGATGCAGCAGGATCAAGCACAATGGCTTTTTCCATTTCCAACACACCTAAAGAATCTTTACCTGTGCGCGCTAACAATAAACCTTTGTATTTATAATCGTTATACAAATATTTAAAGTTAGGACCTGCCATTTGAAAGAAATTCTCAATAGAATTTAAACCTTTGTTATACGCCTCAGCATCAGTTTTGTTTCCTATTTCATAATAGCTATAACCTGCAAGGCGCTCTAAATACAAGTTTTTAAAGCCCGATTTTTTTAGTCCTTCGTATTCAGTGATCGCATCAGCATATTGTTTGTTAGAGAATAACGCGCTCATAAAACGGTAACGTGCTTCATCGCTGTTATTTAATTCTAAATATTTTTTCCAGTTCTCAATAGCCAATGTGTGTTTTTGATAAAGTGAATACACCTCAGCCAATTCTCTGTAAGCAGGCGCAAACGTAGCATCAATAGCAATAGCTTCTTTGTATTTATCAATTGCTAATTGGTAGTTACGGCCACGTTGGTATAATTTACCTTCGCGTAAAATACCTTTTACACTTTTTGAGTTTAAGGTTGTTGCTTGCTTATAGCTTTTAATAGGGCCATTGCCGTCTGTTGGATTTTTTTCTAACTGCGCATCGCCCAAAATAATATAGTTCTCAGGGTTTTTTGGCTCTAATTTAATAGCTGCGTTAATTTGCAATAAAGCTTCATCGGCGTTTTTTGTATCAGTTGCTAACCAGGCCTCTGCAACTTTGCGTAACAACTCGGCATTTTTATTAGCGCCTAATGCAATGGCTTTGTAAAATTGTGTTTTTGCTTCGGCCACATTGCCTTTTGCCAATAACACTTTACCAATTCCAACATAATTTAAAGGATAAGTAGCATTAGCCTCTGCACCTTTGTTATAAAAGATGCTGGCGCTATCTACCATGTCGTTCTTAAAAAAATTCTCACCGTAGTAAAAATAATTTTCGCCTTTAGTAGCTTCTTTTGCAATTAAAGAACGAAATTCTGTGGCGGCCGCTGCAAAACGTTCGTTCTCTGTTTTAGCAACAGCATCCTGTAATGTTTGCGCATTTAAAACACCTGTAAAGGCAATTGCGCTAAGTATGATCGTTTTTTTCATTGTATTATAAATGGTTCGTAAAAATAACACTATATTTTATATTGCAAGTTAAATACCAATTAATTATTAAGGGCTGTTTTTAGCATTTTTTAAGGGATTATTTGATCTTAAAAGTAAGTGGTAAATTATAATAACATTTTACAGTTCTGCCTCCTAATTTTGCCGGTTTCCACTTTGGCATGGATTTTACAACGCGTATACTTTCCTCATCACATTCCGGAAAACGGTCGCAACCTTTTAAAACCATCGCATCGCTTATTAGACCGTCTTCGTTCACAATAAATTTAATAAATACTTTACACCCTATAAATGTTGAGTCCGTTTTTGCGCGAGACGGAAATACAAGGTTTTTCCTTATAAAATTCGACATTTCTGCTATGCCTCCCGGGTATTCTGCCTGTTCTTCTACCAAAGTAAAAACTTCGGGTTCTTTTTCTTTAGCAACATGTATGGTTTTTATTTGCGAAAAACAAAAACATGCTTTCAAAATAAATAATATGAAAACTATTTTTTTCATTTATTGTAGTTTTACTTCAATACTTCTTTCCTGTTGTTTGGTTGGCAATAAGCCTTGTTTTAAGAAAGTGGTTTGTCCTTTTGGTCCTGCCACGAAGGTCTCAAAGCCTTTTGCCAGGCTAAACTCACCGGTTTTTTTAATTACGTAAATGGTTCTTGTAAAAGGATAAGTGTTTAATTTGAAGCTGCTTTGGCTTGGAAGTTCAAATTCTTTATCGTTATTTTTTTTGCCAACCGCAATAAATTTTATTTTACTTGTATTGGCTTTGTAAACCGAATCATCTACATCGCTTAGCAATGCAAAATCAACAAATGCCACTGTGTTTTTATTGTTGGCTACAAAATTAATTGCTTCGAGGCCGGAGCCCAAAACCGCAGCGCCGGGCGAGAATTTTTGGCCGCGTAAAAGCGAATCGCTTAAGTAAAACATAACAGATGAGTTGTTCTTGTCAAACAGCACGTTTAATTTTACTTCGTTATTTAAACTGTCTTTTACTTTAAGTTCGCTGCTTACCAGATCCATTACCTGGTTATATGTAAGGTTTTTTATAGGTGTATTTATATTTGTAATTAATGCTACACCACTTTTTGCAACAGCCGTTGGCACGAGTGTATATTGTTTCGAAGCAAAGGCTTGTTTTTCTTTTTCGCTTAAAGGGCGCGAAATAACAATGGCTTCGCAGCTATCGCTATACAAGGCTTGCACAGCATCATTATCGTTTACAGGAAAAGTTTCCAACTCCGCGTTGCCATACAACGCTTCAAAAGTATATACCTGATTTTTTACGTGCGGTGTTAAGCCTTCATCGTAATACACTTTTAATTTTCCCGATGTTGGTGAATTGTCTTCGTAATCATTCTTGAAATAATTATCGCAGCCATTAAGCAGGACTAAGGACGCAAAACACAGGACGCAAGACGCAATTGTCAAGAAACCAGAAACAAAAAACCCGGAACGTACTTTATTCTTCATTTCTTTTTTGTTGTTTAAGTGTTTGGTAAATTCTAAAGCCCCTGTAAACAGCGTAGGCAAATAGCATAACAATAAACCCTGTGCGTTTGTTGCCGTAAAGCCTGTCGCTCATAATATCGGTTGTAGCAAAGGCAATAGCGCCTGCTAAAACCAACACTATCATAAACGCGCCGGTATAAATGGTGAATGAATTTAATAGTGGTTTCATGATTCTTTAAGGAACAAAAAAAGCCACAACGCGTAATGTGTTATGGCTTTTTAAATATTAAAATTTAATTATTGAATTTTAAAGCTGATAGGTAAGTTGAAGTAGCATTTTACCGCACGTCCTGTCATTTTTGCTGCTTTCCACTTAGGCATTGATTTTACAACGCGCATAGCTTCTTTATCGCAATCTGAACAACCCGGAACGCCTTTTAATACCTCAACGTTGCTGATCTCACCTGTTTCGTTAACAACGAATTTTAAGAAACATTTTCCGCTAATTCCTGCTTCACGGGCCATTGCGGGATATTGTAATTTTTCTCTGATGAATTTGCTCATTTCAGCAATTCCACCCGGAAATTCTGCTTGCTCTTCCACAATGGTAAAGATCTCCGGCGCAGCAGCTTCTGTTGGGCCTTTTATCTCTGTTGGTGGAGCTACGATATCTTTCTCACCTTCCTGGTCTTTAACACCCACGTTGGTTTCTTTTACCTCTTCCTGTAATTTTTGAGGCTCTTCTTCAACAGCATCATCTTTAATTACCGGCGGTACGAACTTCACCATCTCAACCATTGGTGGTGGCGGTGGTGGCGGTGGCGGTGGCGGCACTTCTTCAATTGGTGGCGGTGGTGTTAGATCGATCTGTGTGTTCACGATCTTTTCTACAACCTCTTCTTCTACCGGCCTGTCCATAAATTTCTTCACGCCCATTAAGGCCAAAGAAAATACAAGCATACCACCAAGAATAAACATAATGCGTTTATTATAATTTCTTCTTAGCTCATACGCTCCGTAATTTTGTCCACGCCCTTCAAAAACAACGGCATTACGGGATTCATAACTTTCAACATTCCAGCCGGTTTTTAAATCCAATACCAGCATGGTTATGGATATGGCTGCGAATATTCCTATTAGTATTACTAACATGTTTACCTCCTATTTTTAATTTGTTCCAACTTTTTCGTTAACAAGGTCAAGCTCCGGTTTCAAAATATCCACCATTACATATTTACCTACTACGTTTACATTCAACTCGTCAATTACATCAATTACATTTTTGTAAGTGGCTTTATCGTCTGTTTTAATTAAGTAAGTAAATGATGCTGGATCTGCTTTTACTTTTTTAACCAAACGTTTAAACGTTGTATCTTCTAATTGCTTGTTCTTGTGTTTTACATCCAGGGCTTTTATCTGGTCCTGCATGTCTTTATTTTTCTTAAGCAAATATTTGTGCAAGCTGGTAGACCCATCCTGAGAAAAGCTTAATTCTGATAAAGTTGTTTTTAAACCTTTTTCGTCATCTGCCGGTCTGAACTCACCTTCGTAATAAAAAATACGGTTATCTTTTGATAATAAAAAAGTGATACCGTTTTTTAATGCAGGCTGATCTTTTGGATTATCGGGTGGTGCAGGGAAAGTCAACTCCATTGATTTTGGCTTGCTGAATGTGGCTGTTAAAACGAAGAACGTTAATAACAAAAACGCCAAATCCACCATGGGCGTCATATCAATACGCGTACTTTGCTTCTTGGCCCTTTTCTTGCCGCCTTTGTGGCCTCCGCCACCGCCTTCTGCTATTTCTGCCATTGTTTAATTTTTTTAAATGTTATTTTGTTGGATCAATTACCGTACCTCCGCCTTCCAGCGAAGTAATAAGGTTAAACTGGTACAACTTTAAATCTGTAAATGTTTTAATTACGTCTTTCACAAAAATGTATTTTGTTTTGCCGTCGCATTTAATAGCATAGCGCGGTTTTTCGGCTTTAAATTCGCCACCAGCATCTGCTGCTTTTAATTTTGCTTCTTCATACATTTTAACTGCTTCGGTACCGCCAATACTGATCCAGTCTTTTAACTGGTTGTTTGGTGTAATGGTATCCAAAGGCACACCTTTTTGAGGTTGAAAGTTTTTGCGTGCTTCTTCTTTTGCATCAATATAGGCAGGAAGATCTTTGATATCTACACCAAAGCTTGGTAAACCGCTGAATTTAACGATCTGTTCTTCTGTAAATCCTACTTTATATTTTGCTGCCATCTGACGCAATGCGTTCATTTTAGCAGTTGAATTGCTGATCCCGAAAAAAGCACGGCCCTGATTATCAATAGTAACCAAAATATGATTATCGGGTAAGTCTACCTGGCCAATAGACGATGGAGGATCTACCACCACCGGCTCTGCCATACGGAAAGACGCCGTTAACATAAAGAATGTTACCAATAAGAAGGCAAGATCCACCATGGGCGTCATATCTAACGCCGGGGCTCCTCCTTTTGATGGTTTTTTTGACATTGCTTACTGTTTTTAATTAAGATGAATACTTTATTTAAATTCCATAAATAATTCTGAAAAAAATCAGAAATTATTTTCCTGTAGCTTGAAATTCCTGGATAATTGAGAATCCTGCCTCGTCCATAGCATAAGTGATCTGGTCAATTCTATTGCTGAAATAGTTATAGAAAATGATCGCTAATGCCGAAGTTAAGATACCTACCAAGGTATTTACAAGAGCTTCAGAGATACCTGTTGCAAGAGCAGAAGTATCAGGGGCACCCGCAGCAGATAAGGCCGCGAACGCACGGATCATACCCACAACCGTACCAATAAGACCCGCTAATGTACCAATAGAGGCCATTGTAGAGATAACCACCATGTTTTTTGATAACATTGGCAATTCTAAAGCTGTAGCTTCTTCCAATGCTTTTTGGATAGCGTGAACTTTTGCTTCTTTATCCATGTGTGTATCGCCCTGTACGAATTCATATTTTTTAATGCCTTCGCGCACAACGTTAGCTAACGAACCTTTTTGACGATCGCACTCTGCAACAGCGCCTGCAAAATCGTGATTAGAGATCAAAGTTTTAATTTTAGCAACAAATTTATCAGTTGCACCGCTTCCGCCTGCTTTCATAATAGTAATGAAACGCTCAATAGCAAAAGTAATTACGGTTAATAAGAAACCAATTAAGATAGGCACAATGAAACCGCCTTTGTACATAGTTCCTAAGATGTTGTGTGGATGCCCTTTTTCTGCATCTCCTCCTTCAAAATTTGACGCTGCTCCAAGGATGCTTTTAAAAATAAAGACCCCGATACCAAGGCAAATTACAATTGCTAATGCTGAAACAATTAGTGGGAAACCTCCCGATGTTTTTTTTGTGCTCATAGTTGTTGTTATTTATTATGTTAATTAGTTTTCTTAAATTAAAATGAATGCCAAACTTAATAAAATAGAATCTATTCACAAACTATTTTTAGGATTAAACGGCATTTGAATGCAAATATTGGCATGTTTTGGCGATAAATAAAGCTGCTCTTTACATCTGGCATATTTTTTAGCATATTTGGTGAAGATATTAAGAAATTGTTAAGCATGAGCGCAGAAGAGATTAGAGAGTATTGCCTTTTAAAAAAAGCCGTTACAGAAGGGTTTCCCTTTGATGAAGAAACTCTTGTTTTTAAAGCCGGCGGTAAAATGTTTTTACTCATGAGTTTAGATTCAAACCCACTTGCTTTTAATGCTAAATGCGAGCCGCAAAAAGCTGTTGAATTACGCGAAAAATACGATTTTGTTCAACCCGGTTATCATATGAATAAACAGCATTGGAACACCATTACCTGCGATGGCCGTGCTACTAAAAAACAAATTTTTGAATGGATAGATCATTCTTACGATCTTATTGTACACTCTTTGCCAAAGAAGCAGAGAGAAGAGCTTTTGAAATCAAAATAAACTCTTGGTCATTCCGGCCTTGAGCCGGAATCTCAGCACTCATCAGTAGTCTAGTGCTGAGATGCTGAATCATCCCGATAGCTATCGGGACAGCATGACAGCTTATGTTTAAGTTCTGTCTTGCGTCCTGTGTCTTTCATCCTTTATCCCTTTTATTTTTCTTTTCTTTTAACGTTAATCTCAACAAAAGCCTGCGTATATTTGTAACACAATTTCCACATGCAGATGAATGTAAACGAGTTGTTAGAACGCGCTTTAAAATTTGAGTTCTTAAGTATTGAAGAGGGTGTTTTTCTTTACGAAAATGCACCCACTGCCGAACTGATGTTTGTTGCCAACGAACTTAAAAAAATTCAGAAAAAAAATTCGAACAAAGTTACCTGGCAAATAGATCGTAACCTTAACACCACCAACGTTTGTATTGCTAACTGTAAATTCTGTAATTTTTACCGCATTCCCGGTCATAAAGAATCATACATTACCGATATTGCTACTTACAAGAAAAAAATTGAAGAGACCATTAAATACGGCGGCGATCAGCTCTTGCTGCAAGGCGGGCACCATCCCGATCTTGGCCTTTCTTTTTATGTGAATCTGTTCAAAGAAATAAAAAAACATTTTCCTCAAATAAAATTGCACTCTCTTGGTCCGCCCGAGATAGCACACATTACCAAATTAGAAAAAAGCACGCATACTGAAATATTAAAAGCTTTGGTAGAAGCAGGTTTAGACAGTCTTCCGGGTGCCGGTGCCGAAATTTTGAACGACCGTGTTCGCCGTTTAATTAGCAAAGGCAAATGTACAGGCCGCGAATGGTTAGAAGTAATGAAAGCTTGTCACCAGTTAAACATCACCACAAGTGCTACTATGATGTTTGGCCATGTTGAAACTATTTACGAGCGTTTTGAACATTTGGTGTGGATACGCGAAGTTCAAGCGCAAAAGCCTAAAGATGCAAAAGGTTTTTTAGCTTTTATTCCATGGCCTTTTCAAGATGACGGTACTTTATTGAAGCGCGTAAAAGGTGTAAAAAACAATGTTACCTCTGATGAATACATTCGTATGATAGCGCTCAGCCGCATCATGCTTCCAAACATCATAAACATACAGGCCAGCTGGTTAACGGTTGGTAAAGCAACGGCACAAATTTGTTTACAGGCAGGTGCCAACGATTTTGGAAGTATTATGATAGAAGAAAATGTAGTGAGTGCTGCAGGCGCCCCGCATCGTTTTACTTACAAAACTATACAAGATGCTATTCGCGAAGCGGGTTTTGAGCCTCAATTACGCAACCAGCAATACGAATTCCGCGAAATTCCCGAAAATATAGAGGAACAAGTTGTTAATTATTAAACTTTTTACATCCTCTCATACCAAAATAAGGTAAGTTTATAATTAATAATTTATCTTTGGTTCATGCTTAAGAAAAGTTTCCTGCTTCTTGTTTCTTGTTTTTTATTCCAGACAATTTCTTCACAAACTACAGTGCAGGACACTATTTATTTAATGAACGGGCAGGTTGTTGGCGAAAAAGTAATTGATACACTTTTAGGCGCTGTTACTATTTTCAATCCAAAAAAACCGAGTAAAAAAATTCATTACGAGTGGGATCAGCTTTATATGGTGCGCTTTGCCAATGGCGATAAGCGCTATTATTACAGGCAGGATACAACCATCAGTAATTGGTTTACACGCGACGAAATGTGGATGTATATGAAAGGCGAGAATGATGCCCGCAGAGGTTTTAAAGCCCGTGGTTCTTTAATTGGTGCCGGCATTGCAGGAATTATTGGTGGCATGAGTGGCACGTTTTGGGGCCCCATTGCGCCTTACGGCTATATGGCCCTAAGCGGCATTCCGAAAGTTCGCATACGGCACAATACAATTAGTAATCCTGCCTATGTAGAAAGCGATGCCTACATTTTAGGTTATGAACGCGTGGCGCGACAAAGGCGAAAAATTAAGTCTGTAATAGGTGGAACTATTGGCTTAGCGATTGGCTATGGTATTTATGCTCTTTTTCATTCTTCATATCCCGAAAATATAGATGTAGGTTTTAATAAATAAAATTTAAACGCATGAAAAAAATAATTCTATTGATCGCTTGTAATTTATTTCTGATAAAAATAAATGCACAAACCCAACACGGTTGTATTGCCGATGAATATTATAAAAAGCAAATGCAAAACAATCCTGAGTTTAAAAAGAACCAGGAAGCATTAGAAATATTCACGCAAGAATTTATTAAAAATGGTTCTGCCGCAAAATCATCTGCTGCTGCGCCCTATATTATTCCTGTTGTATTTCATGTAATTCATACAGGTGGTTCAGGAAATATTTCTGACGCACAAATAATTGATCAGATCCAGATCTTAAATAAAGAGTTTCCACGTCAGCAAGCGGATACTGTTTTAACACCTGCAGCTTTTAAATCTGCTGCCGCATCGTTTAGCGTTGAATTTCGTTTAGCTACAAAAGATCCTAATGGCAATTGTACCAATGGCATTAACCGCATTTACAATAGCCTTGCCAATTGCTCGGTGGATGAGGATGATCCAAAATCTTTATCGTACTGGCCAAGCAATAAATATTTAAATATCTGGTTGGTACAATCTATGCATTATGCAGGCCAAACAGGTTGCGCCGGTGGTGGTTATGCAACGTTTCCGGGAGGGTCGGCAGTTTTAGACGGCATCAACATTCGCGGCGACCTTATTAGTAATATTGGTACTGCTGCAACCAACAGCGGTTGGGGAAATTTTAAAGGCCGTTATTTAATTCATGAATTAGGTCATTGGTTTAACCTTCGTCATATTTGGGGCGATGCCAATTGCGGTAACGATCTTGTTGCAGATACGCCTCCGCATGTAAACAGTAACAGCGGTTGTCCTAACTTTCCGCGCAACCCAAACAATTCTTGCGGCGGCGGACCAAACGGAGAAATGTATACCGATTATATGGATTACACCAACGGGCCTTGTTTAAATATGTTTACTGCAGGGCAAGTAGCGCGTATGACTGCCTGTATTAATGGTGCAGCTTCAGGAAGAAATAATCTATGGAGCAATGCCAATTTAATTGCAACGGGTACTGCAGATCCTTATGTATATCCTGTTTTATGTACGGCGGTGCCGGATGTATTGCCGTTTGGGCCTATTGTTGCTTGTGCTGGCGATTCAATAAAATTCACCGATTATTCTTATGGCGGAAATTCATCATCTCGCACCTGGAATTTTTTCGGAAGCCCTTCATCGAGCTTAACCGATAGCATTGTAAAAGTGAAATATAATTTTCCGGGAGTTTATAATATTGCTTTAACCAAAACATATTTATCATCAAGTAAAACAACAACTTTTACAAATAAAGTGTATGTTTTGGATAGCGCAACGTCTACCCACACCATGCCATATAGCGAAAGCTTTGAGAATGCAGCCACATTTGTAAACGAATGGACAGCTATAAATAAAAATTACGATGTGCCCGATTGGCAAAATGTGAGTTCAACCTTTTATACAGGTGCAAATTGTGTAAGTATTGCTAACCACAACTCTATGGCGCCATCAACAGACGATCTTATTTCGCCTGCATTTGACCTTAGTGCAACAGCAAGTAATACTTTAACTTTTAGATTACATTTTGCAACGCGCGCAACAACCAATTCAGATAAACTGGACGTTTCTGTATCTAACAATTGCGGGCTTACCTGGTTTTCTATTTATAGCAAAAGTGGAACAACTTTAAGAACGGTTACCACAAATATTAATGGCGCTAATGTTCCAACTCCTGCTTCAACCGAATGGCGTGAAGAAAAAATAAATATTGATGATACCCACCTTTCCGCAAAAACGCGTTTCAGATTTTCGTTTACGAGCGGTGGTGGCAATAATATATTTATTGATGACATAAACATTAATGGCATCAGCACTGTTGGTATTAAAGAAAACTCAGCTCTTGCTTCTATTAAATTATTTCCAAATCCTGCAAACGATATTTTGAATTTGAATTTTGCTTTAAAAAATAAAAATTCTGTTCGTTTAGAAATTATAGACGTATTGGGAAAAATTCATTCTTCACAAAGTATAGACAACATAAACGAAGGAGAAAATAAAACAACTTTCAATACATCCAACTTAACTAACGGTGTTTATTTTATCCGTATGAAACAAAACGGCGCGGTTATTTATTCTTCTAAATTTATTAAACAAGGTTCTTAAAATTTTATGCAAAAAAAAGTAATGCTGCTTGGCAGCGGTGAGTTAGGTAAAGAAGTTGTTATTGCTTTACAAAGATTAGGTCAGCACGTTATTGCGGTTGACTGTTATGAGAATGCGCCGGCCATGCAGGTAGCACATGAGTTTGAAGTAATAAACATGTTGGATGGTGAAGCATTGGATAAAATTGTTGCCAAACACAAACCTGATCTTATTGTTCCTGAAATTGAGGCGATAAGAACAGAGCGTTTTTACGATTACGAAAAACAGGGAATAACCGTTGTGCCAAGCGCAAAGGCTGCTAATTTTACCATGAATAGAAAGGCCATTCGTGATCTTGCTTCAAAAGAATTAGGATTAAGAACTGCCAATTATTTATACGCAACTACATTAGAGGCATTTAAGGATGCCGTTTCTAAAATTGGAATTCCCTGCGTGGTAAAACCATTAATGAGTAGCAGCGGCAAAGGGCAAAGCGTTATTAAAACAGAAGCCGATGTTGAGAAAGCATGGAACTATGCCATGGACGGATCGCGCGGAGATTATAAAGAGGCTATTATTGAAGAATTTGTAAAATTTGATTCGGAGATAACGCTTTTAACTGTGACGCAAAAGAATGGCAAAACTTTATTTTGTCCACCGATTGGCCACAGGCAAGAGCGCGGCGATTACCAGGAAAGCTGGCAGCCGTGCGCCATTAGTGATACCGACCTGAAAGAAGCGCAGGATATGGCTGAGAAGGTTACCAAAGCATTAACTGGTTATGGCATTTGGGGTATTGAATTTTTTCTAACACAAAAAGGCGTTTATTTTTCGGAGCTGTCTCCTCGTCCACACGATACAGGCATGGTAACTTTAGCCAACACCCAAAATTATAATGAGTTTGAATTGCATGCCCGCGCTATTTTAGGTTTACCAATACCAAATGTTGAATTGGTAAAATGCGGCGCTTCTGCAGTTGTACTGGCGAGCAAAGAAGGCGCAAGACCTGACTTTAAAGGCATAGAAAAAGTATTGGAGAATAAAAATACAGATGTAAAAGTATTTGGAAAGCCAACAACACGTCCGTACAGAAGAATGGCTGTTGTGGTTTGTAATGATGTACCAAACGGAGATGTAAACGCTGTAAAAGAAAAAGCAATTGCACTTTCAAAACAAATTGAGATCATTCATAAATGAGAAAACTGTTTATACTATTGTTTCTTGTTTCTGGTTCCTTGTTTCAAGCCCAGAATGATTCACTTACAATTCCGAATAACAGCATTTTAAAAAATCTGAAAGTGGGCGATTCACTTACTTATTATCAATGCCATGTAGAAGAAGCTACACAGCAGCTGACAACAGCATCAGGACAAACATTAACAGGTAAACAACAAAAATATACCATTACCGAAAAATATGTAGTGCAAAAAAATGCAGACGGATATTCTGCAAAATACTATGCGGCAACATTGGCGGTTTTTCCAAACAGAAAATTTTCTGCATTAAAAATAAGAGAGAAACCTTATTGGGGTTTTAAAAAGGAAAAAGAATTTACACTTAGTGAAAAAGATCTGAAGTACTTGGTTGCGATCGAGAAAAAAGGCAAAGAAGCCATTGAATACGATTATGCTATTACCAAATACAATACCAATCAACTAATTATAAAAGCAGGAAAGAATTTTAAGCAATTGGTAATTGATGGGAATTATGTTTTGTCGAAGTTGCTTGGGAAGTAGTTTATTCTACTTTTAAAATTTTAATTTCAACCCTTCTATTAGTAGCATATAATATTTCCTTTTCTTGCGGACTCATAACCTCTTTGCATTGCCTTACTTTTTTATTAATTGTTGCTTCATCAATCAACGGTTGCGAGCTACCATAACCTTTTATTACAAAATTACTTGAGGGAAGATGTATCTCATTTGTCAAATATGATACTATCGATTTTGCACGACACTCAGATAAGATAACGTTCATTTTCTTATCACCTCTACTATCAGTATGAACTCCAACTTCAATTTGAAATTTTGGATGATTTTTTATAAAAGAAGCAATAATATTAACTGAATCTTTTGACTGTGGCAAAATTTCACAACTGCCTAAATGAAATAAAATCGTTGGTGTAAGAATAACATCACCAACTTTAAATAAAGAATCTGAAAATTTTTTGTACTCCTTCTTATTTATCTGTCCGAAAAAAGCAAAAGAGACAAAAAATAAAGTAATCGTAATAAGCCTTTTCATTTATAGTCTTTGTTTTGAAACTACTTCCTTGCCTTATACTTTGCTAATCCTTTATCCAACCAATCAATGTATTTGTTGATATCCGGATCGTAGCTTGTAGAATCGCTATAGTGTTTTTCCTCATGATCAATGATCCAGTATTGAGGTTGCGTACTCGATTGGTATTTGGTGTTTTGTAAATGACTCCAACGATCGCCTACCGAAGATAATGTGCGTTTTGATCCACTCCAGTCTACTTCTTTTTGCAATTCTGCAGGAAGATCTTTTTTATCATCTACATAAAGAGAAACCAAAACAAATTCTTCGCTTAATTTTTGTTTTACTTTTGGGTCGCTCCACACCTGGCCTTCCATCTTGCGGCAATTCACACAAGCCCAGCCTGTGAAATCTATCATCAAAGGCTTTCCAACTTTTTTAGAATATTCCAACGCGTGATAATAATCATCAAATGCAGGAATTCCGTTTGGGCCTTTGTGCATGTGTTCTGCTAAATTTGTTTGTGTTGTATTATTGGAAGAAACATCAATTTTTCTTCCACCAAAACCTTCGGGCGATTCGCTATAAAAATCAGGAGGAGGAAAACCGCTTATTAATTTTAATGGCGCGCCCCACAAGCCCGGAATTAAATACACGGTAAATGAAAAAACAATTACCGCAAATAGTAAACGCCCCGTTGAAACATATTTCATTTCGCTATCATGCGAAAGCTTGAACCAACCCATTAAATAAGCGCCTAATAATGCAAAGATCACGATCCAGATCACTAAGAAAATTTCACGTGTAACAACTCCTGCTTGTACAACCAGATCTGCATTTGATAAAAACTTCATGGCCAATGCTAATTCTAAAAAGCCTAAAACAACTTTTACAGAGTTTAACCAGCCACCCGATTTTGGTAAGGTATTTAACCAACCCGGGAATGCAGCAAATAAACCAAATGGTAAAGCCAATGCTAATGAAAAACCAAACATGCCAAAGAAGGGTCCGGCCAAAGCTCCTGTTGACGCAGCTTCTACAAGCAATGTTCCAATGATTGGGCCTGTACAA
The DNA here is from genome assembly GCA_032229505.1 of Bacteroidota bacterium. Classification (GTDB taxonomy): domain Bacteria; phylum Bacteroidota; class Bacteroidia; order B-17B0; family Aurantibacillaceae; genus Aurantibacillus. The sequence continues at coordinate 106,890 of JAVTWD010000088.1, read as the reverse complement.
GAAAAAGAAACCAAACCTAAAGTAAATGCCATAAAGAAAATTCCGATCAAACCTCCTTTATCAGATTTTGCATCCATTTTATTTACAAAACCTGATGGCAAGGTTATTTCAAAAGCACCTAAGAAAGAAATGGCAAATACAACCAACAATACAAAGAACGCCAGGTTGAACCAGACGTTCGTAGCGAGATTATTCATGGCATCGGCACCAAAAATCAAAGTAACACCAAGACCAAGGGCAATGTAAATTAAAATAATAGAGATCGCATAAATAAATGCGTTACGAATACCTGCAGCTTTTGTTTTGCTTTGTTTTGTAAAAAAGCTTACCGTCATTGGTATCATCGGGAACACGCATGGCGTCAACAACGCAGCTAATCCACCAATAAAGCCTGCTAAAAATAATCCTAAATAGGTTCTATCTGCTTTCTTTTCTTTTGGTGTTTCAGAGATCTTTGCTTCAACAGTTGTTGTAGTTGTTGCAACCGTGTTTTCAACTATTGCAGTTTGTTGTGTTGTATCTATTATTGCGGTTTCAGTTGCTGTAACACTTGTTTCTGTTGCAGTAGTTGCTGCCACTTCAGCACCTTCAATTTTAAATTTAAATTCCGGCGATGGAGAAAATTTTTGGCATTGGCTTTCGTTGCAGGCCATTCCGTCAATATATCCTTTTACAACAAAAGGCTTATTTGTTAAAGCTTTTATTTTTTGTTTGAATGTTGCGCTATTTGAAAACGAGCGAACGATTTTTCCGTCCCAAACTGGCTCAGCTTCTTCATGTGGTTTAGGCTCGCTGGTTTTACCAATTAGTTTATAATCTTTCGATTTCTCAAAATCAAAAAGGGTTGGAAGCGGGCCATCGGGTGTTTCTATCTGGGAGTATAAATGCCAGGTTGGTTCAATAGTTGCTTTAAAGATCAATTCAAATTCATCTGCACTTATTTTCTTTTGAGAATAGGTCCATGTTACATATTGCTTTTGAGCAACACCCGAAAGATAAAATACAGAAACTAAAAACAGCAGAAAGATCTTCTTCATGGGATAATGTTTAAATCGTTTTAAAGGCTTAAAAATACTATTATTTTTTTATTGCACCTTAACGCTAAGGTCGTAAGTTTTCGGGGGCAGGCACATTTGATCGTTACAGCACATAAACTCTATTTTAAAAGCAACATTAAAGCCTCCTTTAGCGAATTTTATTTTTTGTTTGAATTCCGATTTCTCAGTTACTACAAAGATCTTTGCATCAAAGGCTTTATCAAACTCTTCGTGCACATTGGTCTCCTCTACTTTTCCAATTAAAGTATATTGTTTTGATGCGGGAAATGTAAACGTTGTTGGAACAGGTCCGTCGGCTGTTACTTTTTGAGAATAGCTGTGCCAGCCTTTTTCTACTTTTGGTGTAATGATAATTTCGCCTTCGGTTGCAGAAATAGTTTTATAACTTGCTACCCAGGTAATAGGATTTTGTTGTTGCGCGCTGGCTCCAAAAAAAGTAAATACAGTAACAAAAAGTAAAATGAGTTTTTTCATGGTGTTGTTTATATACGACGTTTAATTAAAGTTGGTTCTATTTTTTTAGTTGCACAATTTCCTAAACAAACTTTAACATTTGTCCTATTCTATCTGCCCAATTCACCCAGTTTTGCGAAAATAATTTTAAGATCATTCTCTACTTTATAATCTTTAGAATAATTTAAGAAAGACTTGTTAATGCGCTCTTCATTTATCTCTCCGCTAAGCACATCTGAGGGGGTTAATACAGAAGGGCGGATGGAGGGCAGATCTTTTCTTGGATTTTTACCGTAACCTACCCATGAATAAATACCAAACAACACCTTAAAGGAATTGGCAATAAAATTTAGTTTGTTTTTTTGAAGCCAGATCAATATCCAAAAGAACAATAATGCAACCGAACTTACTATCAGATCCAGTAATCGTTTTTTTCTCCTGTTCTCAGGTCTACCAACATTGTTTACATCTATAACATAAAGATCGCCTGCAGTATCAATGCTGTTACTGCCAATAATAGAAAGGCTTTCAGGAGGTGCAATTTTAAACTCAACACCTTTTGTAACCAATGTTATCATTTTATCAATGATCTCTTGTGATGAAATATCGCGTGCGCAAAAAATAATTTCGTTTAATTGGTGCACATCAATCGCTTCGTTTATTTGATGAAAATGGCCAATGTATGCTTTGTTTTTTATACCGTTATTTTCATTGCTTATAAAACCAATAAATTCTGATTGTATGTTTGTTTTATTAAGAATATCGTTTACGCGGTTAAACTCTAGCTCACTGCCAATAATAGCAATACGTGCGTTTGTTTTATGGCCGCCAATTTTAAAGCGTTTGATCTTTGCAAGATGGTAAATAAACCGCGTTACTAAATAAATTACCAAAGTAGAAGCAGAGCCAATTAGAATTAAGGCTCTCGAAAAACGATAATACTCAGGTAATAATGAATACACAATTAAGATAAAGGCCGTACCCGCCAATACACCCCTGATAACCTTTGTTAAACGTAAAGGCACATCATAACCACCACTCAGGTAAACAAAGAACATCCAAACCAGCGTATAAACCGGAAAGAAAAAATCGATAATGTCTTTAGAATAAAAATTAGGATATAACTTAAAATGTGTTTCGTAAATGTTCTTGCAGAGGTATAAACCCAATAAGATCAAGGTAAAATCAATTGCCGGAAAGAACCATTGCTTTATGAAACGTGCAGTAATAGCAGCAGCGGCACGAAGGTAAATAGCCAAATGAATTAAAAAGCTAAAAGTACGCGCGTGATTTTGTGAAAAATGTTTTTGCGCAAAAATGGCCATTGCCTTATAAAAAACAATTACGTAGTTAACGCTGCTTTTTTTAGTACTCTCACCTTTGTAATGAATAATACTGCTATCTGCAAAATAATAATTCTTATAGCCTCCTTGTGTAATACGGTACGAAAGATCAATATCTTCTCCATACATAAAAAAGGTCTCATCCAGCAAACCAACTTTATCTAACGCTTCTTTACGCATGAGCATAAAAGCACCGCTTAAAATATCCACTTCGTGGTTCTTATTTTTATCGAGAAAAGTTAAATGATATTGTCCGAATTTTTTTGAACCCGGGAATAATTTTGCAAGGCCAAAGATTTTATAAAACGCCACGGCCGGAGTTGGGAGGCCACGCTTACTTTCAGGCAAAAAATTGCCCTTTCCATCCAGCATTTTAATGCCCAGGCCACCCGCATCGGGATGACTTTCCATAAAAGCAAGGGTTTTCTCAAAAGTATCCTCCTGCACCACCGTATCGGGGTTAAGCAAAAGCACATATTTGCCTTTGGCAATGTTTATGCCTTGGTTATTGGCAACCGAAAAGCCGGTATTGGTGTTATTTGCAATTAAATTAACATTGGGGAATTTCTCCCGGATCAGGGCAACAGAGCCGTCTACAGAGTTATTATCAACCACAATAACTTCGGCATTTATGTTCTTTAATGCTTTAAAAACCGAAAAAAGGCACTGTTCTAAAAAGTGCTTAACATTGTAATTAACTATGATTATGGATAGCTGCAGACCTTGAAAACGTTAATGCACTAAAATAATTATAATTGTTTAAATAATTTTTTTTTTTACATTTGCATTCTCAAAAAATAGTACTATCCGCTATTTTTAAAGGAATTTGGTCCCATAGCTCAGCTGGATAGAGCACAGGTTTTCTAAACCTGCGGCCGCTGGTTCGAATCCAGCTGGGATCACAGCAAATGTAAAAAGGCTACTCGCAAGAGTGGCTTTTTTAGTTTATATCTGCGAGCGAAAACTTTTGTTTTCAGCGAGTGGATATGAACTAAAAAATGGTTTTCCCGAAGGGAAAATGCTTTTTGCATTTGCAGCTTTCGTTCACAATGGATCAACGGTAGTTAATCCAATAATCAATGCTTCGACTCCGCTCAGCATGACACACGTGATGAAGGGAAAAATACTTTTTGCATTTACAGCTTTCGTTTACAATGAATCAACAAAGTTAATCCAGAATACAAAGATCGGTTTTGCACGCTTCGATTCCCCTCAGCATGACAAGATCTAGTGCTTAGCAATAAAATAATTATTCTTTAAATTTTCTTTATTGTAGCGCATAGGTAAATTAGTTTCCAGGTCAATTAGGCTACAACCCGCTTGCTCTAATATACATTGCCCTGCAGCGGTATCCCATTCCATAGTTATGCCCAGGCGCAAATATTCATGTGCTTTTCCTTCGGCCACCCAACATTGTTTTATACTGCTGCCAACATTAATGGTATCTACATCACCATAAATATTTTTTAGCTTATTAATATGTTGATTGATCTCTTTACTTAAATGTGAACGACTGGCAACAACGGTATATTTTTGCGGTAGTTGTTGCAAGGGCAGTTTTTTTGCAGCAAGCATTAAATTATCTATTAAGAGCTTTTCATTCTTATTGATTTCTGCAATTACATCGTGCTGTTGAATTTTAAAACTTCCGATATTTTTAGAGGCAAAATAAATTTCCTTACTTACCGGCGAATAAATAACGCCAATAACAGGTTTTTTATCTTCTATCAAGGCAATGTTGACTGTAAATTCGCCATTGCGTTTTACAAATTCTTTTGTTCCGTCTAAAGGATCAACGAGCCAAACCTGCGGCCATGTTTTACGGGTATCATAATCCAATACATCTTCCTCTTCACTAATAACAGGAATATTTGCAGAAGAAAGTGTTTTAATGATTGAATCGCTTGCTCTTTTATCTGCAAGGGTTACCGGCGTATCATCACTTTTTGTCTGCACAAAAAAATCGGTATCGTAGATCTTTAAGATCTCGTCTCCCGCTTGTAGTGCTGCAGTAATTGCTAATTTTAAAAGTGCATTATAGTCCATTTAGTTCTTTGTTCAATATAGTGTTAATTTCGTTTGCTTTTGTTAAAACCATGGCGTGCGAACCACCTTTAACCAAGTTAAATTTTCTATTACGGTTTGGCAATAGCTTATCAGAGGTGCCGTGAATGCGAATAAAATTTGTACTGCTTTCTTTCTTATCCCACTTAATAATGTAATTAATGGCATTCGAAAAATATCCGGGAGGCATTTGTTGGATCATTTCAAAAAATATTTTATCAAATGATCTTTCAAAGCCTAAAAACCTTCTTTTTGTTCCGGCTAAAAATCGAACCAGTTTATCTGAAACCAATTTATGAAACGACAGTACTTTCAACACTTTAATTAAAAAAGGGAATTCTGAAATATCTTTGCAGGACGAGATCAAAATTACATGTTTTGTTTTTATTTGTTCAGCCAACTCTGAACACAACATACCGCCAAACGAAACACCCATAAGGTTTACAGGCTCTGTGGTATCAATTTGTTCTATAAATTTTGTAGCATATTCTTTTAAAGTATAATTTGCTTTTGGTTCGGGCCAATCCAACACTTTGATCTCATAATTTGGAATAGCAATGCCGCGGTATAATTCTTTGGTTGTTCCTAATCCCGGTATGGCATAAATTGTTTCCAATTATTTTATTTTTTTAATACAAAAAAAGTATCTGTTCTTAGTGGTACAAAACGTTGATAGGTGTATGTTTTAAATATATCATATTCTTTTACGGGTCGTCGGGTAATTAAACAGATCTTATCATTTAAATGATCCCAGTTTATCCAGTTAACCTGGTTATCGCTTCTATCCCATAACTGGTATTCAAATCCTGCGCTTACACGTTCGGGTATAATTTTATCGTTAACGGCCAATTCATGCAGCATTTGCTTTTTTAATCTTGCTGCTGTAAAATAATCTTTTGTTGCAAAAACCGAAAAGAAAAAAATTATTGCAAAAATAAAAACAGATAGTTTAAGAGATCGTTGTGAATAAACGAGTGTGTTGCTCATCAAATAAACAATAACAAACAAACCAAAAAAGATGCAATACCTGTCGAAAGAAGAATCGGCTATGCCAATTAAAACCAGGTAAAGAAAAATAATGCTAATAATAAAAGCTTGCGAAGTAGGTAGTTGTTTTATCCTTTCCCATTTAGAAGTGGCAACAAAAAAAGAGAACAAAAAATAACCGGCGCAAAAAAGAATCAAAAGAAAAACATAAAAGAAAGTATTTGTTGCATGAAGGTCGGTTGCATAGATCATGAGCATATCAACGGTTGATTCTATGCCTACGCCCAAATTAATAAACACATCGCCCAAAGCGTGTTCGTTAAAACGGGTAATTAAATAAACAATGAATGGTATTAGAATAATTATCAATGCAATTTTGTTTCCTTTTTTAATCCTTTCGAGTAACAAAGGAAACGTTAATGTAAAGAGCAATAACAGCCAAAGGCCACTTGTTTTAATGATCAAAAATGTTTTATGATACATTCTTGGTATTGCGTCCATGTTTAAAGGTATTTTTGTAGGAGATAAAAACACCCCCTGGTAACTCCAGTCCCACCTGAATCTTGACGATTCAAAAAGTTCAAATAAATAAAGGATGGTAAGTCCACCCGCAAATAAAAATAAAGGTATTAACCAATGTTTAGGCGCTTTATAATTTTTAATTATTTCAACCAATACATAGGCTAAAAATAAAGCGAGGCCCAATTGCCTTGTTAGTGTGGCCAAAACCGCAAAAGAAAAAAACAGAAAAATGTGCCACCATTTTTTTGTTAAAGTGTATTCGTTCAGGTAATAAAATGCAAGAAAAGAGAAGTTAAAGAAAGTAAGATCCGTCATAAATGAATTAAATACATTCATGTAAAACGGATTAAAAACAATAAAAGCACAAACAAGGGCAGAGATAATGCCAGTGTTTTTTTTACAAAAGAACTTATATAAATGAAACAAAGTAAAGATACAAAGAAACATGTTTGCAAAGCGCAAAACAGTAAATGAAAAACCAAACAACTTCACAAACACAAGGCCAAGCAAGGCGTGTGAATAAAGGCTCATGGCCGGCCATAAACCAATTACAAATTCGTTATACTTATTAAAATGATAAACAGATTTGCCATAGGCCCAATCGTCATTCAAGGCAAAATCGCCAATTGGATAGATAAATAATTCAACTAAAAATAAAAGGATGAGTAATAGCAGAAAAGGTTTGTATTTTTTTAAAAACTCCAAATGCACCTCTGTTATTTGGTTTCGATTTCAAAACCTTTGTTCTTCCAATCGCTAAAGCCTTTTTCGAGGTTAACAACTTCTTTAAAGCCTTGTTTTTGCATTAACTCAGCGCAATCGGCACTTCGGCCGCCGCCGGCACAATAAATAAGATAGCTTTTATTTTTATCTAATTTTTCAATAGTTGTTTCTGCATTCTTGTCTAAAAAATCAATTTGGGTGGCTCCTTTTATCATGCCTTTACTTTTGATCTCATCGTTTGTGCGAAGATCTATCAGAACATATTTTTTTTCATCAATGAGTTTTTTAAATTCAACTGCATCAACATTTTTAATTTTTTGAGAAAAAAGTGAAAAAGAAAAAAAGAAAGCGAGAAGTGTAATTGTTGTTTTCATATTTTGTTTATTTATTTTCAAGGGCTAGCAGCCATTCAACAGCTTTATTTTTATTTTCGAACATACGCATGTGCATGTTTTGTTGCCTTGCAAAGCTGATAATAAAATTTATAACGATACGATGTGCCAATGATTTTATAATAACCGCACTTGCCAAAGTCATTTTGTTTGTGTCGGGCAAAGTAGAAAACTCTCTTGCTTCTTTTGTGATACTTGTATAACGACCGGACTCGGTTAATACACGCATTTTATTTTTTCCATCAAACTTGGATTTTAAAAATTCGTGGTGATATTTAGCATCGGTAAGGGTAACTTCCGAATTATCGTCGAGCTTTATAAAAATAATGCCATTATCCCAGTACTCAGTAACAGAAGCTCGGCCACGATGCGTTTCGAGTATTAAATATTTTTCGGTTAAGGTCAATAAATTTTACTATCAAAGGTAACAAATAATTAAAAGAGCCTGTAAAAAGAATTAAACCAAATATAGTTAAGAAACACGCTTAAGCAAAGCCATGTAAAAACCATCAAAGCCCTGGCTGGGAAGGATAGTACGCTCTTTTACAAATTCAAAATTAACATTGTTTGCTAAAAATATCTCTACCTGTTTTTTATTCTCGCTTGGTAAAATACTGCAGGTACTATAAACTAGTTCGCCGCCCGGTTTTACCATTATTGAATATTCTGAAATGATCTTTTGCTGTAACTCTTTTGTGCGTTCTATTACCTCAGCAGATAGTTTCCATTTTGCGTCAGGATTTCTTTTTATAACACCCAGACCGCTGCATGGCACATCTAGCAAAACTTTATCGGCTTTGCTTTCTAAGCGCTTTATCGTTTTATTATCTTCTATCACCCGCGTCTCAACATTAAAAACACCTGCACGCTTGGCGCGTTTTTTTAATTCATCCAGCTTAAAGCCTTCTACATCCATACTTATCAGCTTGCCCTTGTTATTCATAAGTGCAGCAATGTGCAGGCTTTTACCACCAGCCCCTGCACATGCATCAACCACAAACTGGTTGGGTTTAGGATCAAGAAAGGTTGTTATTTCCTGCGAGCCCGCATCCTGAACCTCGAACCAGCCTTCTTTAAAAAATTTGTTCTGAAAAACATTTTCGCGTTTTGCTAATTGTAAAGCATCAATGTTTCCTTCTACTTCATTTAAAGCAATATTTTCTTTGCTGAATTCTTCTGCCAATTTTTTTGCGGAAGTTTTTAATGTATTAACGCGCAATACAACTGCAGCTTGTTGATTCATTGCAAGCGCTTCTTTTTTCCAGGTCTCTTCTCCAAGCTCATCAACAGCTAATTTCCAAAGCCAATCCGGGTATGATTCGTAAACAGGCAGGTTATTCTTTAAATGTTCTTTATGTTTTTTTATTGCTTCTCTATCAAGATCTTTAAACTCGGGCCAATCGGGGAATTCAATTTCCTTTACAACAAGCCAAACCGCTGTAATGAACCAAAAATTCTTTTGCGATTGTGCGAGCTCAGCATACAATCTAAAGTTTCTTACAATATCGTAAACGGCTTCGGCCACAAAACGCCTGTCTCTGCTACCCCATTGCGGATGTGATTTAAACACTTTTTCAATGGCCTTATCGGCGTAACGGTTTTTTACAAAAATTTCCTGGAGGGTTTCTGCAACTGAATTAACAAGGTTTTTATAAAGCTTCATAATTTAATGAAGCAAAGGTAATGAGAATTATTTTACTACCTGCATATAGCCTTTAAGCGTGCGCTTAACTGTACCCTTTAGGCGGGGCTCAAATACATCACATATATAAAAGAAGGTGCCTTCGCTTACCTGTTGTTTGCTTTGCAGGCTGGTACCATCCCATTTAAAATATGGATCTTTTGTTTTGTAAACCACATTACCCCAGCGATCAAAAATTATAAGGTCAATTTCTTTTATCTGGCGCACTTTAATGGCTTTGAAAAAATCATTTACGCCATCACCATTTAAAGTAACAATGTTTGGCAATTCAAATTCTGGGCAATTATCAATACAAAAATCAGGACTTAACGGGCTAACATTATTACTTGAATCAACCGATTGAATGGCATAGCAACCCGAGATCAATTCCAAACCGTCGTAAGCAAAAGTAGTTGATGTGGCTGGTGCTAATGTGCTTATTTGTTGATAGGGCTCGTCAACTGTTGCTTTGTAAAACAAATAATATTTAACTACATCATCACTACAAGTAGCTTTTACATTTGTCCAGCTTACCTCAACTAATCCTGTAGGACAATCGGCATTAATGGTTATTGTTGGTGTACAAGGAAGTGTTAGATCTGTTGCGGTTGCACAAACCTCTTGTGAATTATTCAATAACGGTTTGGTGATTGACGGATCTGAATACTGACCTTCGCCTAAAATTTTATAACAATAAACATAGTTACGTGTGCTATTACTGTTTACAATGTTAGTTGTATCTGAATAAGTTGTTAGCGTTGTTGTTGCAATAGCTGTAAAGGTTGCAGATGAAGGATCTTTGCGGTAAACGGTATATTTATAATTGTTCCATGGTGTTGAAGAAACCCAGGAAAGATCTATCTGCCTATCGGCCGGTGTTGGTGTTAAAAAAATAGAGGTGGCGCGTTGTGACGAACCAACTGTAACAGTTCCTGAAATAAAATCTACAATATATTCGGCATCTGTATCAACCGTATTTACTGCTGTGTGCGTAAATTGTGTGGCAAGATTTAAAAAGTATGGACTGGTACTATTAAACACATTTGTAAATGTGCCCGAACCACTCTGACGGTATTTTAAGTTGAATTGATATGGGCCTGTAAACACAAGGGTATCCAGATTTCCTGTATTGGTCAATGGTTTTTCCCAGCGCACAAAAACAGAACCTGTTGTTGTAGATGTAGAAAGTATATCTGCATTTAACAATACCGGTATATCACGTTTTAATTTTGCACACACTTGTGAGCTGCCATAACTTTGTGAGCCATCTTTATAAACTGCAATTACCAAATAACTATAATCCTGTCCAACAGTTAAACCATTGCCGCCATTGTTATCTACAAAAGTATTTACTGTTGGTGTTGTTTGCCCTATAAAAGAAAAGCCTGAACTTGTTGGGGCGCCTGTTTCGCAAGGGTCGTGAATGAATGGCGTGCAGTCATTTTTCCTGTAAATTTTGTAAAAAGTAATTGGGTTGTTTGAGGGGTTACAGCTTGAAAAAGACCAACTAATGTTGATAGAAGAACCCATTGGTACAGCAGTAACATTTTGTACAGCTGGTGGAACTACACGAATGTTATATGTGGCAAAATTAACGAGCTTTATTATCGGCATGTTAGGCACATTTGGCTGGCCATTATCTTCGGCTTTAAAAATGGTTTGGTAAGGTTGCAAGCGAATGTGGTTGCAGCTTGTGCTCCAGGTAAAAACAGCATTTGCTGTATTGGTTGGTGAAGAACTTGTTATAGTAAGAGCCGTGTTGCCTAATGTGGCAACCGGACTTGGTGCAGAAAAAGCGCCGCCATTACCATATAAAACAACCATGTTTGTGAATGATCCCGGAATATTAGGATCACCGTAATTAATATTTTTTAGTATAGTGGCTCCCGCAACTACACAAGTATCAATTGGAGGGGTTATGAAAGGCGGATCGTTATTAGGACAGGTTCCAACCACTACCTGCATATCGCGCAATACATACCCTATTAAAACATAAATACCGCTTGTGTTCTTTCTCCATTCTTTTACAATAAACGCAAGATTATACTCCCCTGAGCTTTGCGGTTTGCACCAGGTTAAAAGACCCGTAATTGGATTTATGCCATAAATTCCTCCGGGTCCCGCATCAGGTGTAGAATAGCCAGGCACGGTTTGTCCGTTCTCTCCTCTTGATGTTGAAATTTCATAACTCAAACTATCTCCATCAGAGTCGTATGCTCCGGGATTATGATAAAAACATTTATCAATACAGGCCCTGTCTATTGGCGCATACTTAAATTCGGGAGATGAGTTGGCTCCCGTAAAATTATTTATTACCAATAATGTTTCAAGATAAAACGATTGGTTAACAGAGTTTGGAATATTTATAACACCTGCATTTCTGTTTGGATCGAAAGAATGGATAAGATACGAACCTGAGCTTGGATAAGTGTGAACAATGGTATAAATGTTCATCTTTACTTTATACGTTCCATCGCTTATGATGATCGTGCCACAAGGTCCGTTACAGTCGCAAAAAGAAGAAGAGCCATTTATCCTGTATGCTTCGCCCCTTTGACCATCGCCAAAATAGATGGTATCTACACACCTGTCGGCAACACCCGGTCCGTCATCAGTATATTTTGTAAGTGTAATGGAGTAAGTATAAACCGGAAAAGTACCAACACCTGGAATGTTTTGCGTAAATGGGGCTATACGCTTATATGTGATCTCGCCGGCACGGTTGTGAGTGGCAAAACCATAAACTGAAAAACATATTAAAATTAGTACTAAAAGCCTTTTCACATCTCAAAATCTATTATATAAAATTAAACCATTTTATTTGAATACGCAACGCTAATTCGTTAAAAACGTCAGGCAGGGCCTTTTGTTTGAGCGCTTTTTCTTAAAAAAAGTTATTTCCCATAATCTAACGTTAATCTTCTGTTTTTTATTGTTTATGCGTCTTTTTTTTTTAACCGTGAGTCTAAATAAATAATTAGTCGCAATTATGATTTTGATACTTCTTTTTGTATTAATTTTGATCTCTTTATCCAACAACCCTCATGGGAAATCACCAGAATGGCCACGTAAGCAAAATAACGCTTGCGGGCTTACTTTTAACTCTCGGTATCATTTACGGTGATATTGGAACATCGCCCCTGTACGTAATGAAAGCCATTGTTGGCGATAAACCAATCAATTCTTCTGTAATTATTGGTGGCATGTCTTTAGTGTTCTGGACCATCACTTTACAAACCACCATCAAATATGTGATCTTTACCTTAAGGGCCGATAACAAAGGTGAAGGGGGAATCTTTTCATTATACGCTTTAATAAAAAAAGCAAAACGCAAGTGGCTTATTTTTCCTGCAATTATTGGCGGTTGCTGTATTTTGGGGGAAGGCATTATTACTCCACCCATCTCGGTTGCTTCGGCCATTGAGGGTTTGCAGCTTATTCCACGCTTTAGCAATATTCCTACTATCCCAATTGTAATTGCAATTATTACAGGTTTATTTTTTATCCAGCAATTTGGTACAAAGTTTATTGGTAAATTTTTTGGCCCTGTAATGTTAACCTGGTTCTTAACCTTAGGTGTAATGGGCATACTTGGACTTTCGCATAATTTTACTGTTTTAAAATCTTTAAATCCCTATTACGGTATAAATTTATTGATCAATCATCCGGGCGCGTTTTGGTTATTGGGCGCCGTGTTCTTATGTACAACCGGGGCCGAGGCTTTGTATTCCGATATGGGCCATTGCGGCCGAAAGAACATTCGCATTAGCTGGATCTTTGTAAAAAGTATGCTTGTGCTTAACTACATGGGGCAAACAGCCTGGCTGGTTTCTATGGATGGTAAAGCTTTGAATGGTGCCAATCCTTTTTATTCGATCATGCCGGCATGGTTCTTACCTTTTGGAATTGGTATTGCTACAGTTGCTACAGTTGTTGCTTCACAGGCTTTAATAAGCGGTTCGTTCACTTTAATAAACGAGGCCATGCGCTTAAACTTCTGGCCTAAAGTAAAAATTAAATATCCTACCGACTTAAAAGGACAAATGTATATTCCATCCATTAACTGGTTATTATACATTGGTTGTGTTGGCATTGTGTTGTTCTTTAAAGAATCAAAAAATATGGAGGCCGCTTACGGCTTAACCATTATTTTAGGAATGATCATGTCGTCTCGCCTGCTCGCTTTTTTTATGCGATTAAAAAAATACCCGCATTGGTTCTTAAATATTTTTGCTGTTACCTATATAATTATTGAAGGTGCTTTTTTAATTGCCAACTTAGAAAAATTCCCTAAAGGCGGTTACATTACTTTAATTATTGCGCTTATTTTAGCAGCAGTAATGGCTTCCTGGTACCTTGCCAAATTAATACGCCAGCGTTATGTTGACCTTGTGCCGTTAGATAATTACAAGCAAATGCTGGTTGATCTTAGCGGCGATAATTCTATTCAAAAATATGCCACGCATTTGGTGTATATGACCAGTGCTAATAATCCGTCCATGATCGAATCAAAAGTTATTTATTCTATCCTACAAAAACGTCCAAAGAAGGCAGATATTTACTGGTTTGTGCATGTAGATGTAATGGATGAGCCTTATCGCATGGAATACAAGGTAACACATATTGCCAATGAAGATATTATTCGTGTTGACTTTAGGATCGGTTTCAGGATTGCGCCTCGCATTAATTTAATGTTTAGAAAAGTTGTGGCCGATTTGGTGAAAAATAAAGAAGTGGATATTACCAGCCGTTACGAATCGTTAAATAAAAATAATGTGATCGGCGATTTTAAATTTGTGGTATTAGAGAAATTCCTCTCTTACGAAAATGATCTTCCATTCTTTGAAAAGCTTATTCTAAATACTTACTTCCTGCTTAAACGCTTTAGTTTAAGTGAGGCTAAAGCCTTTGGATTAGACAGCAGCTCTGTTAAGATCGAGAAATTTCCGATGGTAATTAATCCACCAAAAGAAATTTTCTTAAAACGTATTCAATAAAATTTTTAGTGTTTAAAATGTCTTACGCCTGTGTTAACCATGCTTAAGCCATTCGCGTTACAATAATCAATACTTTCTTTGTCTTTTATTGATCCGCCCGGTTGTATCACAGCTGTAATACCTGCTTTGTGAGCTAACTCCACACAATCAGGAAACGGAAAAAATGCATCACTTGCCATTACGGCACCTTTCAGATCAAAGCCAAAGCTTTCTGCTTTTACAATAGCTTGCTTTAATGCATCTACGCGAGAGGTTTGCCCCGTGCCGCTAGCCAGCAACTGACCATTCTTTGCAAATACAATGGTATTTGATTTTGTATGTTTAACTAATTTGTTGGCAAATAAAAGATCTTTAATTTCTGCCGCTGTTGGTGCTTTTGTAGTTACCACTTTAAGATCAGCTTCTGTTTCAGTTTTAAGATCTTTGTCTTGCTCAATAACCCCATTTAATAAATTACGGAAAGATGATCTTCCAAGTTCTACTTTATTTTGAATTAAAATAATACGGTTTGGTTTTGATTTTAATAGCGCCAAAGCATCATCATTATATGCCGGTGCAATTACTACTTCGCAAAATAATTTATTTACTTCGGTAGCTGTAGCCATATCAATAGCACGATTGGCAATTAAAATTCCGCCAAAGGCAGAAACGGGATCTGCTGCCAATGCATCTCTGTAAGCCGCTGCAATTGTGTTACGCGAAGCAACGCCGCAAGCATTATTGTGTTTTAAAATTGCAAATGTTGGTTCTTCAAAATCGGCAATTAAGTTTACGGCTGCATCAACATCCAATAAATTATTATAAGACAATTCTTTTCCGTTCAGTTTAGTGAACATGGCATCTAAGTCGCCATAAAAAACACCTTTTTGATGGGGGTTTTCGCCGTAACGCAACACTTGTCCTTTTTGAAGACTTTGTTTGAATTGCGTAATTTCTTCTGTTTGATTAAAATAATTAAAAATAGCAGAATCGTAATGTGATGAAGTAGCGAATGCTTTTGCCGCGAATTTTTTTCTGTCAGCAAGATCAGAACTTCCTTTCTTTGTTTCTAATAAATTTAATAATTCTGCATAATCATTTCTTGAAGAAACAATAACCACATCGTTAAAGTTTTTAGCTGCGGCGCGAATTAATGAGATGCCGCCGATATCAATTTTCTCGATAGTATCTTCTTCCGAAGCTTTTGCGGCAACGGTTTCTTCGAAGGGATACAGATCAACAATTACAAGGTCTATATCGGGGATGTTATGCTTAGCTTTTTCTTTTTTATCCGATTCGTTATCTCTGCGATTTAAAATTCCGCCAAAAATAGCAGGGTGTAATGTTTTTACGCGACCGCCAAAAATTTCAGGATAAGTTGTAACAGAATCAACCGCGGTTACAGGAATATTTAATTTTTCTATGAAAGAAAGCGTGCCGCCGGTGCTGTAAAGTTTTACATTAAGACTATGCAGTTTTTTAATGATCGGTTCTAAATTATCTTTATAATAAACCGAAACAAGGGCGCTTTTAATAGTTTTTGAATTGCTCATTTTTAAAAAATAAAGAGCAAAGATAAGTTAAGAATTGAAAATAGGATAGATTGTTTAAAAAGGTTGAAAAGCTTATAAAGCCTTTTGCTTTTCTTTCAGCCACTCAATTGCTTTGGCCCTGTCGTCGAAAAAGCGGGTAGGTACAATTGGGTTATTTACTTTTAAAAAGAGATTTCCAATGATCTTTTCGTGAAGACGGTTACTGCATAATGCAACGGCAGCTACATGTTTTGAATATTCTTCTGAGGCCCCCGCTCTACGGGCATCTGCCGATACATCAAAGCCCTCTTCTACTTCAAATAAAACAAAGAATTTTTTACCGGGCATATAGTTCATCGACTGCTCACGCGATTCCCAAATATCTTTATCCAGCAGCTTAACGTTCTTTTTTACCTTAAATTCTATTAAAAGATCATCATGCACATTCATGATATAAGCGTCTGTTTCGAAGGTCTTCATTTATACAAATATAAAAATAATAGCATTAGTTACCCTTTGTAATTTGAATTTTTGAAACGGTTAATCCGCCATCGGGCGCTTGTATACTTAGCTCATTAACTTTACCCGAATACCATTTGTAAATACTGCTAATTCTTATGGCATATTTTTCTTCTTTATCAGAAGGTAAAACATCAAACCAAACACAGGTTTTGGTTTTATCATTAGAATTGCCAAACAACAAAATTGCCTTTTGTGCTTTTTTTGTTTCGTTTTTACAAGATATTATTACCGTATTGCCGGTGGTTCTGTCTATTGCTATAGGAATTAAGATTGGTTTTTCTGCACCGACATTCGCTTCAAACAAAGTTTTTTCTTCAGGAAGTTTTTTATCATATGTGCCCCAAACGTAAGGGAGCTTTTGAAAATCATATACCAGGGTTCTTTCTGAAAAATAATCGGGATGATAATCTGACTCTATTATAAAACAACTTTTTAATCCGTGTCCCACAGAACTTGCTGCGAATTTGTATTTTCCTTCTTTTGCCTCAATGATCGCATAAGATTCTGTATCGCTCAGATCTTGAAGCTTTAAATCGACCATCTTTTTGTTAGTCATAAGAAATACTTTCGTCTCTATTTTTCTTGAATAGGATAGCTTAACACTATAACTCTTACCGGGCTTTATTTCAAAAGTGGTTTCTACAAAATCAACATGGTTAGAATCTGCTCCGGCAATGTATATACAAATTGTATCCCTTTTATTGCTGTCTTTTGTTTTGTTATTCCTCCAAACACAAAAATTATCTACTATTACATACGGACTATAATTATTATAAAAGTATTCGGCCATACGGTAATGTCGTAACGAATTTGGCACTCCATCCATATTATCATAACCAACATCACTTACACCCTGAAACAACAAATAAGGCGTTTTGTATTGGCTTAGGTCTTCAATGTATCTTTCCTGTAAAAAATCGTTCTGAATACACAAAGGCGTTTGGTAAAAATAAGATGGCGTTACTTTCTTTGTAAAAAAATACAACATTGGTCTGTTTGAAAAATCAAGGAAGGTTTCATCCTTGTTTGTATTCTTGTTTATAAAATCAACGAATTGGCTATAACGTACGGCCTTTTGTTCCGACGCATTGCTAACTCTATTGTTTATAGTTGTTAAAGAAAGATTCTTATTGTTTTTTATTTTAACTACCAGTCTTTCAAAAATGTTTTTCATTCCCTTTGGTTCCGGAACCCTATATGTATTTACAAGAAAAAACGCAACGCTAAAAAACAGCAGGCATTTTACAAAGTAACTGTTCTTTCTAAATAAAATAAATACAGACGAGGATAAAATAATGTACGCAAAAGACGAAACAAAGGCATCCATGCCTTCAAATAAACTATGACGGATAAGGCCGCGGTTAAAATTAATAAGATAGAATAAACTTATAAATAGAAAATTGAGTTGCGCGTCTCGCTGACTTTTTGTTTTATTGAGTTGTTTGTATTTAATGCCAGCTAAGATCAAAAGCATTATTATTGCAACAGGAAAAATAAAATAATGAATTTTTACATTTGTAAGCGTAGTGTCGCCAACAGCATGATAGCCGTAAGATTGGGCTGAAACACAATAATTAAAAAGATAAGCCGCTTTAGAGAACAAGTTTGTTTGCCTTATTAAAGAAAACAGGGCTAATAAAAAAATCACAAAACATCCAACTATAGTAATAGCTTTAAACAAGAGCTTCCATTGTATTTTATGTCTCTCATCAAAAAAGTGATAGTATAGCAATACTACAGGCATTGTTAATAGGCAGTTATAGCCCAAATCAATACGCCAACACAATAAAAAAACAAGCGTACCCAAATAGATAAGGTAATTTTTTAATGATTGTTGCTGGTTTATTAATTTAATTAAAGCAAAGATGCCTAAAACAGCAAAGCAAAAACCTTCTGGTAAAATAGCTTCGGCAAAAGGAAACAACAATACACATAAAAGCGCAATATATTCGTTGCGCGTTAAATATTTAACCAAAAAATAATAGAGCGTATAAGATAAGGGAGCAAGTAAAAAGTCATAAAGTGTAATTTCGTTTATGTTTAAGCCATTAAAGAAAGCATAGATGTAACTGAAAAAATAATCTGATAATAAATGTGTATTTAATTTTTCTACCGGAGAAAGTGTACCAAAAAGTTGATGCTCCATTATTGGTAAATACACATTGCCGGATTCAAATATCTCGTCGTAATATTCAGTAAAATAACTATAACTTAAATAGGCAGTGAGTGAAAAAATAAGTAAAGGAAAATAATTTCGTGCTACTATTTCTTTTTGTGACCGTAGTTCTTTTTTCTTCCCAAGCTTATAGCGTAAAAAAGTCCATATTAAAATAATAATAAATAGTATTAAATAGATCGGTAACTGACTGCCTAAAATAATTTTGTTGCTTTTGCATATTAAAAAGATCTCGTCTTTTAATACACTTAAAAAAGGCAGCAATATTATTGGTAAAAGAGAATAGGTTAAAAGAGTAAGGCTTTTTGAACTATTTACTGTAACAGCTCTTCTTAAAAAAACATTGAGAGCAATTAATAATAAAACGGCAATTATAAATGTAATAATATAGAAGTCGGGGTTATTTGTATAGCCTAAAAAATTATTTACATCGGCAATAAAAAAATAAAGGGCAAAAGAGAGGGATAAAATAATTGAGAAATGCTGAAGTGCTATTTTGTTTTCTTTTTGTATCAGCGATCTTATTAAAAGTGCCGCAAACATTAATTTTTGAAGGAAATAAACAACTTCGATGGTTTCATACATTTCAACATTAAAGAGTTTGAACAGAAAAAAGAAAATACCGGCAATAGAAGTATAATTAATGATCCTTACTTCTATACTCTTTAAAATAGCAGGCCATTTTTTAAAAATAAAATTGGCAAGCAGTGTAAAAACAAGAAAAGATGCCAAAAATAAAAAGATACATTTATAAAAAAGGCCTACGCGAGCTTCAACATCTATATTTTGCATGGTGGCTGTGCCAATCATGCGGCCTGAAAATGAATGAAGGGTAAAGTTGGAAGAGCTTACAAGACTTATAATAAGCCATAAAGCATAGAACAGGCTTGTAAATACAATAGATCTTCCGGCGCTATTTAGAAAAAAAAACCAGGAATTAAAAAAAGCCCTTTTCATCGGGCTAATTTAATAATAAAAACCTCAGTAAATATTAATAAGCAAGGTTTGGGCCCAACCAACGCTCGGCAACCTCAACCGTTATGCCTTTTCGTTTGGCATAATCTTCTACCTGCTCTTTATTAATTTTACCAATACCAAAGTAATGCGATTGCGGGTGTGAAAAATAAAGACCGCTTACAGCAGCTGTTGGCACCATTGCTAAACTCTCTGTTAGAACAATACCTGTGTTCTTCTCAACATCCAACAACTTCCAGATGGTTAATTTTTCAGTATGATCGGGCTGCGCCGGATAACCAGGTGCCGGACGGATACCCGCATATTCTTCTTTAATTAAATCTTCATTACTTAACGTTTCGTTTTTTGCATAGCCCCAAAACTCTTTACGTACTTTTTTATGCATGAGTTCTGCAAAAGCCTCTGCCAAACGATCAGCTAATGCTTTTAGCATTATAGCGCTATAATCGTCATGATCTGCTTCAAAACGTTTTACATGTTCATCAATACCTATACCGGTTGTTAAGGCAAACGAAGCAATATAATCCTGAGGTGTAGCTACACCGTTTTTTGGCTTTACAAAATCTGCCAGTGCAACATTGTATTGCCCTGCGGGTTTTTTTGTTTGTTGACGGATAGAATGAAAGGTTGCTTTTTTATTTCCCTTTTCATCATACACATCTGTATCATCATCATTTACTGTACTTGCAGGATAGATGCCAATTACTGCATTTGCCTGTAACCATTTTTCATCGATTATCTTTTTTAACATGCTTTGCGCATCGTTAAATAATTTAGTTGCTTCGGCACCGCGCTCAGGATCTTTTAAAATTTTCGGGTACGAGCCTTTCATTTCCCAGCTATGAAAGAAGGGCGTCCAATCAATATATTCCGCAATTTCTTTTAGATCGTAATTACTAAACACTTTATTGCCAATAAAAGCAGGTTTAGCTATTTCAGTTTTACTCCAATCAATTGGGAATTTATTTTCACGCGCTTCTTTTAACGAGATGAATTTATTCTGACTTTGTGCATTTTTATTTTGTTCGCGCACGCGATCATAATCCTTTGTTACTTCGAGCATAAATGCATCGCGCAATTCATTAGAAATTAAACTGCTTGCAACCGGTACCGATTTACTGGCATCGTTTACATGTACAACAGGGCCCGAATAATTTTGCGCGATCTTAACAGCAGTATGCACTTTAGAAGTTGTGGCGCCACCAATTAATAAAGGTGTTTTAAAATTCAAGCGTTCCATTTCTTTGGCAACATGTACCATTTCGTCCAATGATGGCGTTATCAAGCCGCTTAAGCCAATCACATCTACATTGTGTTTTTTTGCTTCTTCTAAAATTTTATCACAGCTTACCATTACGCCCAGGTCAACGATCTCGTAATTGTTACAGGCCAATACAACACCAACAATGTTCTTTCCAATATCATGCACATCGCCTTTAACGGTTGCCATTAAAATTTTTCCAGCGTTTTGCCTTCCGTCACCTACAACACCTTTCTTTTTATTTTCTTCTTTTTCTGCCTGTAAATAAGGTTCTAAATAAGCAACCGCTTTTTTCATTACGCGCGCGCTTTTTACAACCTGTGGCAAGAACATTTTTCCGCTACCAAACAGATCACCAACTACGTTCATACCATCCATTAAAGGGCCTTCGATAACGTGTAATGGCCTTCCTAATTTTTGGCGCGCTTCTTCGGTATCCGCATCAATGTACTCTACTAATCCTTTTACCAACGAATAACTCAAGCGCTCTTCCACTGTAGCTTTGCGCCACTCTTCGTCCTTCTCGTTTTTTTCTTTTGTAATTCCTTTTAATGAATCGGCATGCTCTACTAATCTTTCTGTAGCATCATCTCGCCTATTCAATAAAACATCTTCTACTAATTCTAATAATTTTTTATCTATATCATCATAAATTACAAGCTGCGCAGGATTTACAATTCCCATATCCATTCCGTTTTTTACAGCATGAAATAAAAAAGCTGAGTGAATGGCTTCGCGCACATGATCATTTCCTCTAAAAGAAAAAGAGACGTTACTTACACCGCCGCTCACTTTTGCATGCGGTAAATTTTCTTTTATCCATTTGGTAGCATTAAAAAAATCTAAAGCATTTAAGCGGTGCTCTTCCATACCGGTTGCCACCGGAAAAATATTGGGATCGAAAATAATATCCTGTGGAGGAAAATTAACTTTTTTAACTAGCACATCATATGCGCGCTTACAAATATCAATTCTTCTTTGCAGAGTATCTGCCTGACCAACCTCATCAAAGGCCATTACAATAACAGCTGCGCCATATTGTTTTATTTTATGTGCCTGTTCAATAAATTTTTCTTCACCTTCTTTTAAAGAGATAGAGTTAACGATGGCTTTTCCCTGAACGCATTTTAAGCCTGCTTCTATTACACTCCACTTAGAAGAATCGATCATAATTGGCACACGAGAAATATCGGGCTCTGAGGCAATTAAATTTAAGAAGGTTGTCATGGCCTGTTCGCTATCCAACATCCCTTCATCCATATTAACGTCAATTACCTGTGCGCCTCCGTCTACCTGTTCTTTTGCAATAGACAATGCTTCTTCATAATTTCCTTCTTTAATTAAGCGCAGGAATTTTTTTGAACCTGTTACATTCGTTCTTTCACCAACATTTAAAAAATTACTTTCGGGCGTTAATGTATAAGGTTCTAAGCCGCTTAAGTGCATTAAGGTATCAGGCTGCGGTTTTTTTCGCGGTTTAAAATCTTTCGCTAATTCGGCAATACGTTTAATGTGCGATGGCGTTGTGCCACAGCAGCCGCCAACAATATTAATAAAACCTGCTTTTAAAAAGTCTTCTATCTGGTGGCCCATTTCGTGAGCATCCTGATCATACTCACCAAACTGATTTGGTAAACCGGCGTTTGGATAGGCGCTTACATAGAATGGAGCTTTGTTAGCTAACTCTTCTAAATACGGGCGAAGGTCTTTTGCCCCCATAGCACAATTTAAGCCAACGCTTAGCAGCTTGACGTGTGAAACTGAAGTTAAAAACGCTTCGGTAGTTTGGCCTGATAAAGTTCTGCCGCTGGCATCGGTAATTGTACCCGACACCATAACGGGCATTTTTTTATTTATCTTCTCACAGTAATTTTGCGTGGCAAATAAAGCTGCTTTTACATTTAAAGTATCGGTAATAGTTTCAAATAATAAAACATCGGCTCCACCGTCAATTAATCCCCGAATTTGTTCAGTATAAGCAACAACAAGATCATCAAAACTTACGGCCCTGAATCCGGGATCGTTAACGTTTGGTGACATTGACGCAAGTTTGGTTGTAGGACCCATAGCACCGGCAACAAATTTTTCTATATGCGCAAATTCAGGGTTTTCTTTTTTAAATTCGGCAATTGCTTCCTTAGCAATTTTTGCTGATTCATAGTTAAGCTCATAAACCAATTCTTCCATTTCATAGTCGGCCATGGCAATTGAAGTTCCGCTAAAGGTGTTGGTCTCTAAAATATCAGCGCCGGCTTTTAAATATTCTTTATGAATAGCTTTTATAACATTAGGTTGAGTAATAGATAAAAGATCGTTATTGCCTTTAAGATCTTTGTGCCAATCTGCAAAGCGTTTACCGCGATAGTCTTTTTCTTCCAGTTTATATTGCTGGATCATGGTGCCCATAGCGCCATCAATAATTAAGATCCGTTTCTCAAGTTCTTGTTCAATTGTACTCATATACTTTAAAAAATAAAAAATCCCTCCTGGTTTACCGGAAGGGATTAGTTTTTATGTTGTTTTATAAAATGCTTAACTAATATTTCCGACTTATTTTTCCCGTTTTTACGAGACGAATTCCCACCTTCTTTACTAATTTAAGATCTAAGATTTAAGAAGTGAGATTTGATAAATCTACCTTCTAAATTCTTACTTCTTATTTTGTAAGGGTTGGTAAAGCTTCATTGGGCGTATCCCTCTGCTTTTCTTAATAAGTGTTTTAAAGAACTGGCAGTAAAGATACTACAAATTATATAACTTTACAAGTATGAGAAAAGCCATAACTATACTTTTTACCATTTGTTGCCTTTGTTCTTTTGCACAAAAAGACCTTAAAGGTGATCTTAAAACAGTATCCAACATTATGTCGGCGCAGGAACTTGCCTGGAACCACGGCGACATACAAGGCTTTATGAGTTTTTACTGGAAAAGTGACAGCCTTAAATTTATTGGCAGCAAAGGCCTTACCTATGGCTGGCAAAAAACACTGGATAATTACATTAAGGGTTATCCTGATAAAGCGGCCATGGGCATTTTAAAATTTACCATTCTTTCAATGGAACAATTATCTAAAACAAGTATTTATGTAATTGGTAAATGGGAGCTGGATAAGGAAAAACCAAGCGGCGGGCATTTTACTTTGCTTTGGAAAAAGATAGATAATAAATGGGTTATTGTGGCTGACCACACTAGCTAATTTTACCACATAGACACATAGGTTTTCATTCGCCAAGAGGTAATAGAGAAAACATAGTTGAAGCTTCGCTTCAACACTCTGTTTCCCTTTTAGGCATAAAGTATTGTTTTCTATCTTAAATTCTATGTATCTATGTGTTTAAAATCTTAGATTATGTTAGATTTAGGTTTATACAAACACTATAAAGGAAAAATTTATGAAGTAATTGGTATTGCTACACACAGCGAAACGTTAGAAAAAATGATTGTGTACAAAGCTACTTATCAAAAAGAAGGCGAGAACTTGTGGGTGCGGCCTTTAAGGATGTTTACTGAAGAGATTGTTGTTGAGGGGAAAACGATGAAGAGATTTGAGAAAATTTGAAGCCACAGACTTCGCTAATTACACAGATTTTTTTAATAGCACTAAAATCTGCGACATCCGTGTAATCTGTGGCAAAATGTTCAGAATTAAAAATTATCTATCGGTGGGCTACGCTTAGGGATTTTGAAATCACTTAACATAGAGGCTTTTAAATTAATAGTTAAGTTGTAGCTTTTTCTTAAACCAAATGGAATCCAGTCTATACGAGCTTCCCAGCATTTAAGGTCGCGGTAAATATTAAAGCTGGTATAACTTACTTTTTGATTTGTAAAATCGTAGCCGCTTGTTACACCTATCTTCCAGTTTTTTGTTGGTGTAATATCGCCACTAAAATTTAATGTTTGTGTGGGTTGTAATTTTCGGTTATCAGGGTTTGCTAAAGCAAGGTTATAATAAATATTTAAATTCCACGAGAGTTGTTCGTTTGCATTGAGATCGTTTTTAGCGCCTTGTTCAGCGCCATTGGTAAGTTCGGGCGCCTGCCTTGTTTTTCTTGCCGCTTCTATCATATTGCTTCCAAAGGCTGTATTAACAGCAAAGTTAGCGGTAGTTAAACGCGCCAATGTTCCGTTTTCATTATACGCAAACTTGTTCATCGAACGTTTGTTTACGGCATCATAGGCATAAGCATCGTAAGTAGAATTGGCTACCACATCAAAATATTTAAACAGTTTAGTACGCGCAGAAAGTGTAATAGGACTCATGTTAAAACTATCTGCCGCAAAATTATAAGCACCGCTTAAACTTATATTTTGTATCAAAGTTCGTTTTGAATATGTAACACCGGTATCCGTCTTCTGTTTCAGCTTTGCTTCGATATTATTACTTAAATTAAGTGAGAGTGCGTTTTGCTCGCCAATTGCAGGCCCTCCAAAAATACTTCTTTCAAATACAGAGTAATTTTGAAATCTTGTACCGGTAGTATCAACCTGCACTTTTTTCCAGAAACCATATTGCGTTTCGCCAAAATCAGGGCGATACAAATACGATAAGGTTGGGATCAATAAGTGACGTATCTGTTTTATTTTCCCTTTCTTAAACATGTAATCAAAAAACACTTTTGTATTAAAGGCGGTAGAAAAATTAGCATCGTAACCTGTAACAAAATCGTTTACGTTTTGGGTATATACTTTTCCAATATTTGTATCTGCAGTAGAAAAATATTTGTTAATGCTTTTTGTATACATTACCGAAGTTAAATTAACGGCGGGTGTTACCGTAATGTATTTAGCAATGTTAAAGTTGGTTGAAATTGGTAAAGAGTGTTTAATGCCGTACTTTAAACTATCTAAAAAATTATTTCCCAATCCGCCAACGGTATCTTTCCAACTTAAGGTGTTTCTTGCTTCCAACAAATAATTAACTCCAATTTTATCAAACACATTTTGTTTTACTTTTCCTTCTTTGCGGAACGGATAAAAACGGTTAATGTTAAATGTTAATGAGGGAAATGTCATTTCTATTCTTTTTGAAATAGAGTTTTGACTATGCGTTGCATTTAAACTTAAAGAACTTAGTTTAAATGTTTTTGTAAAATTTACATTTGATTGAAATGAGTTTTGAAGAAATTCGCCTGTGTTAATGGCGTTAATACGATTGTAGCTTTGGTTTTTTACATAATTTACATTGGCGCCAAAACGTATTGATGGGTTACTTTTATTATCCTGTGTGTGCGTCCACCTTACCTCATAAGCCTTTTGCTTACTATAGGTTTTGGGTATATCCTTATCGCCAATATTAAACTCGCTATAGCCTAAATAAGTATTTCCAAGCGCTTTATACAAAATATTATAATTATTGGTAGCGTTCAATCCCCAGCTGCCATTGCCATAAATATCACCACGAATGATCATATCTGTTTTATCACTTATAGCCCAGTAAAAACCACCATTGCGAAGGTTAAAACCTTGTGTGGCAGAGTTACCAAATGTTGGCAATAAAACACCGTTGTGTTGTTTTTTAGAGTTTGGAAAATAGCCAAACGGCAAACCCAAAGGCGTTGGCACCCCACCTACCTCAAGATACATAGGGCCTGTAACTATCTTATCATCCGGAATTATCTTTGCCTTAGTAGCCTTAAAAACAGTTCGCGCATCCTGGTACTGGCAGGGTATACACTTCATGTCTTTCATATAAATGATATTGGTGCTGTCTTTTTTAATTTCGCTTCCAACAACCAACAACTCGCCTTGTTTTGTTAAGGCATTATAGATCTTGCCACGTTTGGTTTTTAAATTGTATTTTATTGTATCTGCGCTCATCTCCTGCGAGGCGTCTTTAAATGTTGGGTTTCCTACATTTTTGCCAAGGCTGTCTTTTTTGCCATAGGCCTTTACAATATTGGTTGAATAATCTATTTCAATAAATTCGGCCTCCAGGTTCATATCGCCAAACTCTACTTTAGCCTTACCATAAAGAAATACCTGTTTGCGTGAGCTTAAAAAAACGGCGCTATCGGCGGCAGAATACATAATGGGATCCTGCAGTAATTCATTGTCGGTGGCCGGATCAACAGTTACAACAGTATCAGAAATAACATTTGTTAACGTATCTTTTTTGGGTATTTGCGCTTTTAAAGTGTTAATACCCAAAGATATTAACAAGGCAAAGAAGAAAACTAGTTTTTTATGTTGCGGTTTTATCAAGCCGAATGGGATAAATTTATTCCAACCAATGCAAGTTTACAAAGCTACAATACTTTATGGTATTGCATAGGTATTTATTATTGGAGATGGTTAAAAAATTAAAATATTTTGCCTTCCTGGCATGTGTTATAGGGCTGTTTGGCGCTTTTACACATTTCAAAAAAGATAAAAGTAACAGCATTAAAGTAATTGTTATTGATCCGGGCCATGGCGGTAAAGACCCCGGCTGCAGTGGTGTTACACATAAAGAAAAAGATGTTTCGTTAGCCGTAGCTTTAAAACTGGGCAAATTAATTGAAGAAAATTTAAAAGATGTTAAAGTAATTTATACACGCACTACCGATGTGTTTGTAGAGTTGGAAGACCGCGCGCAAATTGCCAACAAAGCAAAGGCCGATCTTTTTATTTCTATTCATTGTAACGCCGCCGGTAAAGCTGTAATGATCAAAGATCCTAAAACCGGTAAAAAACGCGCAAAAGTTTATAAGAACAAAAAAGGAAAATATGTTGTGGTTGAAAAACCAAACCCTGTACCGTTTGGAACAGAAACTTATGTAATGGGTTTAAAGAACGAAGAAGGAAAAATGAAAGTAGCAACCCGTGAAAACTCTGCTATTTTACTGGAAGACGATTACGAAAAAAAATACGCAGGTTTTGACCCTGAAAGCGAAGAAAGCTACATTATTATGAGCAATTACACCAGCGCTTATGTGATACAAAGCGCTAACCTTGCTGTTAAGATACAGGATGAATACACTAAAAAAGCAGGGCGGATTGATAAAGGCGTTCACCGACAAAGCATTTGGGTGCTTTGGAGAACAGCCATGCCAAGCATTTTAACGGAGATAGGCTATTTAACAAATCCTTTGGAAGAAACATTTTTAGGCAGCCCTAAAGGACAAGAATATTTAGCCAAAGCCCTTTTTAGAGGTCTACGAAAATATAAAGATGATGTAGAAGGAACAAAGAAAGAATACAATGATGATATAGAGAACCAGGAGCCTTTAGAGAATGAAAATATAAAAGCAGGAAACATTCCGGGGCAAAAAAAGGTAGAAGATGAGGACGAAGAGGAAGAGAAAAAAGAAGATGTAAAAGAAAAGGAGAAGGAAAAAGTAGACGATGGTAAATACACCAATATTGTTTTAAAAGACACTACAAAATCAAAAGAGCTAAAAATTGATACAGCAGCAAGCGCTAAAGAAATCGCAGAAAAGTTTAAAAAAGAACAGCGTGAAAAAGAATTGAAAGAAAAAGCGCAAAGAGAGAAAGAAGAGCGAGAAAAAGCAGAAAAGGAAAAGGCAGAAAAAGAGAAAGAAAAAAATAACGCTGTAGTTGCCAATAAAAGCGAAGTGGTTTTTAAAGTTCAATTTGCCAGCAGCGAAACGGAGTTAAATTTAAAACAAGAAAAATTCAGCGCGGTTGTAGATGGCAATTATTATAAAGTAAAAAACATTTTAAAATATACGTCCGGCAATTTTACGCAAATAAAAGATGCCGTTAGTCACCAAAACATGTTGCGCGAAAAAGGCTTTAAAGATTGCTTTGTAATAGCTTTGAAGAATGGCGAGCGCATGGATATTAATGAGGCCAGAAAATTAGTTTCTCAATAGTTTTTTTATAATCCAAACATTTCTTTTAAAAACTCAAGCATACGCGCCCACGAGCGCGTTGCCGCTTTTTCATTATAAGCGGTGCCCTTTGAGTTATCAGATCCTGCTGCTTTATCTGTAAAAGCATGTACTGCATTGGCATAATAAACCATTTCCCAATCGGCTTTAGCTTTTCGCATTTCATTTTGAAAGCTTTTTATTTGCGCATCAGGCACAAAAAAATCATCAGCGCCATGGCACACTAACACTTTTGCATTTATGGGTTCAATAACTCTTGCTGTATCTCTTCCCAAGCCACCGTGAAAAGATACAACACCTTTAAATGCCATGTTAGCCCTTGCGGCCTCTAAAGCGCCGGTACCGCCAAAACAAAAGCCTATTACAACTATATTATTTGCATCGGCTCCACTTTTTACTAATTGGTCAAGCGCCAGTTTTATACGTTTGTAATATTCTTTTACGTTGGTTTTATAAAAACCCGAAAGCTCTCCTGCTTTCCTTTTGTCGTCAGGATAATTTCCTTCACCATAAATATCGGCTATAAAGGCATAATAACCTTCTTTTGCAAGCATTTCGGCTCTTTCTTTAGCATTTGCGTCAATACCCATCCACGCCGGCAATATTAGAACGCCTGCTTTCTTTTTATTGACGTTTTTTGGTATTGCTAATTGGCCATTTAATTTTTGCGTGCCATCAACATAAACTACCGGATTTAATTGTGCAAAAAAATTTGGTGAAATAAAAATTAATGCAAGTACTAAAATTTTATTCTTCATAAACTTTGTTTTAAATAACTTTAATTCCAATAACACTTACATCATCGGTTTGTTCGTATTGCTTTTTCCAGCGGGCAAAAGAGCTTGTGAGTACTTGTTTTTGCTCATCAACAGTTACCGTTGAAACCTCAACCAATAACCCTTCTAATTGTTTTGATCTGAATTTTTTTCCTTTATCACCGCCAAACTGATCAGAAAAACCATCGGTGCTTAAATAGATCATATCGCCCGCTTGCAATACAATTTTTTGGGAAGTAAATTTTTTATTCTCTTCTAAATAGCTTCCAATAGGCATTTTATCACCCTTGTATTCGGTTAGTTGTTTGTCTCTTACTAAATACAAGGCATTGTTAGCTCCGGCAAACTCCAAAGAGTTATCCATCTTATTCCATACACACAAGGCCATATCCATTCCGTCTTTTTGCTGTGTTTGTCCTTTTTGAAATAAAGCCGTAATTACTTTATCGCGCAAACGGTTTAAAATCTCGTCGGCTTTAAATAATTTATTTTCAACTACCAGCTCGTTTAAAAAGCTATTGCCAAGCATACTCATAAAACCACCGGGTACTCCGTGTCCGGTGCAATCTACCAAAGCAAAAACAGCGCGGCCGTTTGATAGTACATGCGCCCAGTAAAAATCGCCGCTTACAATATCGCGCGGCTGAAAAATAATAAAGTGTTCTTTAGAGATCTTGTTCCAAACTTCTTCACCTGTTAAAACGGCGCTTTGTATGCGTTGTGCGTAATTAATGCTTGAAATAATTTCGTTTTGTTTTTCTTCTACCAAATGTTTTTGTGTTTCTACTTCTTTCTTCTGCAATTCTAAAACCATGTTTTGATTTTGGATGATCAGGTTTGCCTTTTTTGCTTTACGGTAATTAATAAATGCCAGGATAAGAAAGAACAGGGTTCCTACAAATGCAGCCGTACCCAACCAAATGATAATTGTTTTCCGCTTGTTCTTTTCCTCTTCTAAGTTTAATTCTGAGTTGGCTTGTTTTAGTTCAAGATCTTTTTTTTCACTTTCGTATTTGGTTTGAAGTTCACTCGTTATTAATGTATTTTCGCCAGAAGTGATTGAATCCTTAAGTGTTAAAAATTTATCCATGTAAAAATGCCCCGTATCGGCATTGCCGTATAAAAAATTGTATGTTGCCAGCTCCTGGTAAAACGCAACCTTGTTTTCGGGCCTGTTTAAAGCGGGCAATACTATTCTTAAGCTATCCAAATAGAGTTTTGCTAAACCAGGATTTTTTTTAAACCGCTGGTAAGTGATCTCATAATTTAAGTTGCTTAAAAAATCATTTGCTATATCTTTTTGCTGTTTTGAAACGGATTTTAACTTGTTGTTGTAAATAATTGCCGAATCAATTTTATTTTGGTTTATATACGAAAGATAAAGATTATTATAGCAGGCGGCCATACCATAAAAATCTGAAGTAAACTCAAATTCACGCAATGCTTTTTTGTAATAATTACTTGCCAGCAGGTGTTGTTCCCTATCCTGGCAAATAATACCAAGGTTTGAATAAGGGTATCCTAATAAACCTTTTTGTTTGGTTGTATCGGTTAAGGCAATGGCCTCAAGAATTTGCTTTTCGGCAAGCGCGTAATTTTTTTGGCGGATATACATTACTGCTATGTTGTTTTTTATGTTTGCCGTATTTTTTTTATTCTTTAATTGCTCATGTATTTTTTGGGCGAGAATAAGTTCGTTTATTGCTTTTTGAAATTCAGACCTGTCAGAAAACAGGATGCCTAAATTCTGGTGGGCATCCGCTTCGACTATAAGATTATTTGCGATTTTTGCAAGCAATATTGCTTTATTGAAATTAGCGGCAGCGCTATCGTAATTGTTTTTAAAATAAAAATAAACGCCTAATTTTAAATACGCTGCGGCTATGTATCTTTTGTTATTGATGCTTGTTGCCAGCTCCAGGATCTTAATACCATATTCTTTTATCTTTTCATTATCATTGCCCTGATAGAGCATCGAGATCATATTATAGCAATGCAGTTTTGTTGTGTCGTTTGCTGTGGAGGCTACTTTTATTAAGCTATCTATTTTTCTTTGATTTTGAGAAAAACACGAAAGAGATAAAAGAAGAAGTGCTTTAAAAACGTTTTTCATCATCCAAATATTAAACTAAAAACCTCTTCCATTTTACCGGCAGAAAGTATTTTAATTTTGTATGAATTTACGTTTATTCCTTTTAGGTTGTAACTGCTTACTATTATTTTTTTGAAGCCTAATTTTTCTGCTTCACTAATGCGTTGTTCTATTCTGTTAACCGGGCGTATCTCTCCTGTAAGACCTACTTCGCCTGCAAAACAAACATCCTGCGGTATTGGCAGATCTTCGTTACTGCTTAAAATAGCGCATACTAATGCCAGATCAATTCCAGGATCTTCTACACGAATGCCGCCTGCAATATTGATGAAAACATCTTTTACACCTAATTTAAAGCCGCAGCGTTTTTCCAGTACTGCTAACAACATGGATAATCTTCTTAGATCAAAACCGGTTGATGAGCGTTGTGGTGTGCCATAAGCAGCGCTGCTTACCAGTGCTTGTGTTTCTATTAACATAGGGCGGTTACCCTCCATAGTAGCGGAAATGGCCACGCCGCTGGTAGGTGTATCGCGATTGGTAATTAAAATTTCAGATGGGTTGGTTACCTCACGAAGGCCATCACCATTCATTTCGTAAATGCCCATTTCGTTAGTGCTGCCAAAACGGTTTTTGGTGGCGCGTAAAAGACGGTAAATATGGTTTCTGTCTCCTTCAAACTGTAAAACGGTATCAACCATGTGCTCTAGCACTTTTGGGCCCGCTAAGCTGCCCTCTTTGGTTATATGGCCTATCATAAAAACAGGCGTGTTGGTTTCTTTCGCAAAACGTAATAATTCAGCAGCGCATTCGCGCACCTGGCTAACACTACCCGGACTGCTATCGATATAACTTGTGTGTAATGTTTGAATAGAGTCGATGATAACCAATTGCGGCTCTACCTCAACTATCTGTTGAAAGATATTTTGAGTGTTGGTTTCCTGTAAAATAAAACAATTATCGGTGGTAACGCCAATGCGTTCGGCACGCATTTTAATTTGCTGTTCGCTTTCCTCACCACTTACATAAAGGATCTTTAAATTTTTTAAGCGCAAGGCCAATTGCAGCATTAAGGTTGATTTGCCTATACCCGGCTCACCACCAAATAATACAAGGCTTCCGGGCACAATGCCGCCGCCTAATACACGCGTTAATTCTTTTCCGGGAACGGGAATACGCGGAAAATCCTGTAGACCTACATCCTGCAATAAAACAGATTTGTTGGATTGTTTTGGATTTTTGTTGCCTGAAAATAATTGCAGGCGATCGTTCTTACTTTCTTTATGAACTACTTCTTCTACGTATGTATTCCATTCGTTGCAGCTGGGGCATTTGCCTATCCATTTAGCAGAGGGCGCACCACAGTTTTGACAAAAGTAAGTTGTTTTGGTCTTTGACATTTCAATAACAAAATTACTGCGAATTATCGCAATAGCTTGCTATTAATTGTAGCTTTTAGCCGCTAAGAAAATTTAGAAAATCATCAAGGCATAGATAATTGCCCAAACAATAATAAAGCTTGAATAAACGCCTAGTGCCTGAAGGTTTTGTTTAAGATCTTTTTTAATAAAAAGACGATAAAATACCCAAATTAAATAGGCTGCAAATAATATAACACCTCCGTAAATTCTCATATTAAAGCGTATTAAGTTTTTGCATTAGCTCTTCTCTAAAAGAGCCGCCAACAGGAATTACTTTTTTCTCGTTCTCTAAAATCACGTTTTGAGAATCGATGCTTTGAATTTTATCTAAACGCGCAATGAATGAACGGTGAACGCGTGCAAAATCGGTTGTGCCTAATTTTTTTTCAATATCTTTCATCGTACTGTGAACAGTGTAACGTGCGTATTGCGTGTTTATGATCACATAATCTTTTAACGCTTCTACATAAAAAATATCTTTTAAAAGCACTTTTACCAAACGGCTGTTTGCTTTTACAAATAAAATGTCTTTGCTGGTATCGTCTTTATTCTCAACCAACGAATATAAAAAATCGCGTTCTTTTTGAAGCTCTGCATCTTTTTGATGCTTGTAAACCGCCATTTCTATTGTAGAATGCAGATCGATCTCTTTAAAAGGTTTTAAAATATAACCGTAAGGCTCAGTTACTTTTGCTTTAGAAAGTGTTCCTTCATCGGCATAAGCAGTTAAAAATATAACCGGAATTTTTGTTTTTTCTTTGATCTTATCACTTACATCAATACCCGTAAGATCTCCTTTGATCATAATGTCCATTAAAATAAGATCGGGCATGGTTTCAATGATCTTTTCTATAGCTTCTTTACCATTGTTTGCAATGCCAATAACTTCATAGCCTAATTTTATAAGACTGTTTTGAATGTCTTTTGCAACAATGCTTTCATCTTCAACTATAAATATTCTTAATTTTTCCATGTTTATTACATCTTAAATTTAATTAAAACTTCGGTTCCTTTTTCTTTTTCTGACTTAAAATTTATTTCACCGTCCAACTGGTCTATTAAGGTGTTAACTAATTGTAAACCAAGCGTATTGGTGTTATTATAATCAACACCTGGAGGAATACCGACACCGTTATCTGTTACTTCGAGGTAAATGTTATTGTTTTCAGATTTCAAATTTAAACAAACTTTACCTTTTTTAGTGCCGGGAAAAGCATGTTTTATTGCATTAGTGATTAATTCGTTTATTATCAGGCCTGCAGGAATTGAAACATCTAAATTCAAACTTATTTTTTCGAGGTTTAAAATCAGTTCTACTTTTTCGGATGATAACACATAAGATTGAATAATGTTTTTAGAAAGTGTTTGAATATATTCAGAAAAATTAACCGAAGTAAAAGATTTATTCTGGTAAAGGCTTTCGTGTATATAAGCCATTGTTTTTATACGGTTTTGGCTTTCTTTTAAAAGCGCTAATGTGTAATTATCGGTTACATAAGATGATTGCAGGTTTAAGATACTACTAATGATCTGCATGTTGTTTTTTACGCGATGGTGCACTTCTTTTAAAAGCACATCTTTTTCTTTTAAAGATTGTTCTACACGCTGGTGATCTACTTTTTTATCGGTAACGTTGTGCGCTATACCACTAACTTCAACAATTCTATCGTTCTCAACAATAGGATTAAAAAATATGTCGAGGTAAATTTTCTTGTGATCCTTATCCAGCGTTTCTATTTCAAAATTTGTGGCAACACCTTTAAAGGCTTTGTCGTAATGATAATCTAAAACGCCGGCATACTCCTGGTTATTTGATAATGCACCACGATCTAATTTTAATCCAAGAAATGGTTTTGTGTTATAAAGTGCCGTTACTAACTCAAAATAATTTTTATTGAAAGAGGTAAGTTTATGATCTTGATTAATTGTCCAAATGTAATGGTGACTGCTATCAAAAATAGCCTGCAGCTTAGCAGACTGTTTAATTATTTTACTTTCATTCTCAATACGCTCGGTTATATCCTGCGCAATGGCCGAAACCTCAACGATCTGATCTTGCGAATAAATAGGATGTAAAAACACCTCCCTGTAAACGTCCTGACCGTTAATAATACTTTTGTGTGTAAAGATCTGTTGTTTGCCATTGAATACCTGCTTAAATTTTTCGGTCCAGAATTCAAGCTTGTCTTTGTTAACGATTGTATCTTTTAAATAGATCTGCTTTTTTGCCCTTGCTTTTTTGTTTAACATCTTAAAATAATTTTGATTGTAAGATGTAAGTTCGAAGTTGCGGTTAACGGTCCATATTAATTGCGAGCCGCTTTCGAAAATAGCCTGTAATTTGCTTGTTTGGTTTAATAGTTTTTGTTCGTAAACCTTAGAGCCGGTATTATCATGTGCTATACAGTTTACCTCAGTAACTTCATTATTCTCATTAAAGATCGGGTTTATGTATACTTTGCGGTATACTTTTTCGGTGGTATAATCTTCCTTTTCAAAATCGAGTTTGTTGCCATTGAAAGCTTCGGTATATTTTGGATACCAGTAATCCATATACTCTTGCTGACCGTGTTTTAAGTGATCGGCTATGCGTTGGCCAAGGTGTATTTTTATTTTATGCTTTTGTAATATAACGTCAAAAAAGTTTTTATTAAAAGATGTGATCTCAAACTTGTTGTTAACGGTCCATATTAAATGGTTTGAACTTTCAAAAATTGAAGAAAGGTGGGCGGTTTTTTCAAGTAATTTTTTTTCTGCTTCCTGTCTTTCTTTGATCTCTAATAATAAAAATTCATTATTAACTTTTATCATTTCGGCTCTTAGCTTTTCCTTCTCAAATTTACGCTGATCGCTAACGTTATTGATAAGTGTTAAAATGCAATTGGCATTATTAAATTTAATAACGATGGATTTCATTTCAGTTTCTATTTGATTCCCCTTTGAATCAACAACTGTATAGTTATTTGATTTTTCAGGATCAACACCTCCATAAATTTCTTTAATACGATCCATTGCCTTCATTCGATCTTCGGGCGCCAGGTAATCCAAAACAAACTTTCCGAGAATTTGCTTTTCGTTTTTTAGTTGCAACAACTTTAAGGTTGCTTTATTACAAAAAACCGTTACGCCCTGTTTGTGTATGATGTAAGCAATTGGTGAGCTATCTAATAAATTACGATAATTTAAATGCTGAAACTGTAGCTCTATCTCTTTTTCTTTCTTCTCGGTTATGTCGCGTAAAATGTTTAAATAAAAACTTATTTTTCCATCAGGCCCGGTAATTGGTGTAAGGTTGTTTTCGAGCCAAATTTCTTCTTTGTTCTTTTTTAAAGTTTTATACGTATAATAATAATTTCTTTTAAAGTTTTTTTTCTGATCGCTTTTAGCCAGCTTATCTTGCTTTAAAAAGGCAGTTTTATCGCCCACAACCCGCTTATTAAAAAAGTTAGAATCGTTTAGTAGTTCTTTAGGTTCGTAGCCAAGAATTTTTTTAATGTTGGGACTAACGTAAGTATATTTTTCGTTTGGCAGGTAAGTAAAAAAAGCAATTATATCGTTGCTGCTTTTTGTAATAAGATCAAATTTATCTTTTGTTTCATTCAATAAATTCTGTGCATTTATTCTTTCGGTAATATCCCTTATGCTTCCAATTACACCAGTTATATTTTTTCCTTCATAAATTGGATTAATTGCTGTTTCAAGATAAATAAGATTACCGTTTTTATGTGTAAAGCGAATGGTTACTTTTTCTTCTTTATTTTTTTGTTTAGAACTTAATTTTTGCCTGTTGTTAAAAATAAAAGACTCCCTGTCATCGGGGTGTGTGGCTTTTAATAAAAGATCTTTTGCCTTATATATTTCTTCAGCAGTATATCCTAATACCTTTTTTGCAGACTCACTAATAAAAATAAGCTCATCAGGGTCAAAACAAAATTTAAAAATAACATCAAAACTATTCTGGCTAATTTTTTGAAGTAAAAAATCAGAATTGATGAGCTCTTGCTGTTGCTCTTTTAATTGAGTAATATCAATAAACGAAGATTGAACAACATATTTTTTATCAAATAAAACACGATTAGACGTTGCTTCAATAAAAATTGTTTTCTTTTTAAAGTTTTTAAATTCAAGATCAATTGGCGGAAATTCTTCTCCTTTAATGATCTTTAAATTGTTTTGCTTAATACGTGTGTGGTATTTTTTATCGAGAAAATGAAAAACGGAAAATGAATTTATTTTTTTTAGCTGTTCTTTTGAAATGCTAAAAAGCTCTATTGCTTTTTTATTTACGAAATAAATTTTTTTGTTATCAAAAATAGCAACAGCAATTGGAAGCAGATCTAAAGTATTTGTATCAACCGTTGCGGGTTGAACTTTTTTCAATTGCATAAATTACTTTCTAATTGTTTGAGTTTTATTTTCGTCTATTTTAATATTATAAGTACGCAATCCTTCTTCGTATGTTGGCTTAATCTTATCGCCCTGCCATTTTATTTCAATATCACTTTTGTAAGTAATGGTTAAATAATTAAAACCTAATTCATCATAAAATTTCCAATCGCCTTCTTTTAAACCACTCACATAAGTTCCATAATACATTTTCTTTCCATCGGGATAATATTGCGTGTGGACACCTGTGGGATCGCCTGATGAATAACGTCCTTCAAATCGTTTAACTTTAGAAGGCATGTAATAACTTACCCACATACTATCAGGCTCATCATTTACATAATTTCCAACTTCTTTATAATCGGGAGTTTCGTAGGTCCATTTTCCCTCTTTTTTATTCTCAACATAAGTGCCCTGTAAAATTACTTTACCTTGCGGATCATAATCTTTCATTTCTCCTTCGCGTCTGCCATTTACATACAATTCTTCGCGCCAAACCTGGCCGTTCTCATAAAACCATTTCCAAACGCCTTGTGTTCTTCCTTTTTTATCGTATTTTCCTTTTTGTTCGAGTTTGCCTGAAGCATAAAAGAATTCCCAGTCGCCTATTCTATTCCCTTCTTTATAAACACCTTTGCCTTTAAACTCCCCTGTATTGTGAAATTCAGACCAAACGCCTATTCTGTTTCTCAAACTATCTACAGCACCTCTTGCTACAACGGTACCATCAAAATATTCAATAGCGCTATCGGGCACCGGCACATTTCTGCAAACTAATTTGTTAATGTAAATAGGTTCTTTGCTTAGTAATGAAATTGAATCGTCTTTTAAAATTAAACTACTATCGCATTGATATTTTTGTTTGTATTTAAAGTGCGTTCCAATAGCAACACCATCACTATACACACCTTCGTATTTTAAAGTACCATCCTGGTATTGTTCGGTATACACTTCTACATTGGCAATTTCGGGTGCATTTAAAATTTGTTTACCGTTATTGAATTTTTTTGTAGATAGTAAATTTCCTTTTTTATCGTATTCTTTTACATAACCGTCTAATGAATCATCATTAAACTTCATTTCTTTTTTTACTTCTAAATTATCGTAAAAATCTTTCCAGATACCTTGCTTTTTGTTATTTGGATCTCGCTGATTTATTTTTTCGAAACTTTGTAAGATGCCGCCTTTATAAACACTTATTGAAGTAATTAAAGAATCTTCGCTGTATTCATAAGCCGTACCATCCTGTTTTCCTTTTTCGTAAGGCACAACACTTTTTGTTTTACCCGATTTATAAAATGTACGCAACAAACCTTGTTTAATATCGTTTACATAATTCTCAGAATTTACAATTCTCTGTAACGTATCATAATTAGCAGAAATGCCGTTCTTTTTTCCTTCTTTGTAATTTATTGATTTGGTAATTCTTCCTTTTTCATCATAAAATTTCCAAACACTATCCAACTGAAAATTTTTACGATTACCTTCTATTTTTATTTTTCCGTTTTTGTGATAATTTTTCCAATAACCTTCAGGTTTTCCATCTTTCATTTTACCTTCACTGCTTATTGCACCATTATCATAATAAAATTTATTATAACCGTTTGGATTATTTACAGTTGTAGTTTGTGAAAAAGAATTTAACTTGATCAGAAAAATAAAAACAGAGAAAACAAATATTTTAATTTTTATTTTATTCATTTTAGAAGCACATTAAATATACTAATTATAATCCAAATTTTGCCGATAATTCAAGCATTTTTAAGATAGGCTTTTTTGCCTTTTCAATCATTTCATTACTCATTAATAATTCAGGCTGCTCGTGTTTTAAAGCCACATAAATTTTTTCTAAAGTATTTAACTTCATGTAAGGGCAATCATTGCAAGCACAGTTATTATTTGGTGGCGCCGGTATAAATGTTTTATCAGGACTGTTCTTTTGCATTTGATGAAGAATACCTGTTTCGGTTACAACAATAAATTCTTTTTGTTCTGATTTTTTAGAATAATTAAGAATAGCAGTTGTACTTCCAATAAAATCAGCCTGTTCTAAGATTGCTGCCTCACATTCAGGATGCGCTAATACCAAGGCTTTTGGATGCTGGATTTTTAATTTAATTAATTTTTCTAAACTAAATATTTCGTGTACCATACAGGCGCCATCCCATAATACCATGTTACGCCCGGTTTTTTTATTAATGTAAGCACCTAAATTTTTATCAGGGGCAAATATTATTTTTTGATCTGCAGGTAAGCTTTCTACTATTTGAACCGCATTAGAACTTGTACAAATAATATCTGAAAGCGCTTTAATATCTGCGGTACAGTTAATGTAAGTAATAACAATATGATCGGGGTGTTTAGCCTTAAAAGCGGCAAATTCGTTTGGCGGACAAGAATCTGCCAACGAACAACCGGCTTTAAGATCGGGGATCAACACTTTTTTATTGGGATTTAAAATTTTAGCTGTTTCGGCCATAAAATGTACGCCGGCAAACAAAATTATATCAGATTTGGTTTTTTGGGCTTCCTGCGCCAGACCTAAAGAATCGCCAATATAGTCGGCAATATCCTGTATGTCAGCATTTTGATAGTAGTGCGCCAGGATCACGGCATTCTTTTCCTTCTTAAGATAATTTATTTCTTTAATCAAGTCAAGTGCAGGATCAACCTTAACATTTAACCAACCTTTATCTAATATAATATCTTTCATTTTTTTAAAATTTAAATTATGTATTGTATATATAAGCTGTTAATACTGTTAGTTAGTTTTGTTTTTTTATTTGGTATTTGGGTTTATTAATACTAGTTAACAGATAATTAACAAAGTTAAGAGTTTAAAGTGCTGAATTCAAATATAGTAACTACTATTAACAATAGTTAGTACTTATCAGTCTTAATAACTTTGAGTTATTTAAAACTGTTAGTAAGCTAAAAATGACTCTTATAAATTCTGACTTAAAATAATAACTCTGCTAGGATTTAATATAAAAATTTACATACGATACTTTAGTTTAATGTTGTATTAATATTCTTTTGATACTTATTAACGCTCAATTAGCGTAGTTAACATTAAATGTGTTCATTTGTTTATTAGTGTATGGTTCATTATCAGTTAGTTAATTTATTAGTGTTAATTAACGTTGATTAGTATTTTTGAGTATTATTATGTTTTATAATGTTATACTAAAAAATTATGAGTATAAAAGTTGCCATAGGTAGTGATCACGCGGGTTTTGAACTCAAAGAACAGTTAATTGCCTATTTAAAAGTAAAAAATAATATTGTAATTGATAAAGGATGTTATAGTGCAGAAAGAGCAGATTACCCGGATTATGGACACGCAGTTGCCATGTCAGTTTTAAATAAAGAAGCTGAATTTGGTATTTTAATGTGCGGCAGTGGCAATGGCATTAATATAACAGCAAATAAACATAAAGGTATTCGTGCTGCTTTATGTTGGAATCATGAGATCGCGGCTTTGGCCCGCCAACATAACGATGCTAATATACTAGTATTACCGGCAAGATATATGAGCGTTGAAGAAGCACATAAATGTATTGATGTTTTTTTAACCGAAAAATTTGAAGGCGGCCGTCACCAGGATCGTGTGGCTAAAATTGATATTTAAACTAAAAAACCCAAACCTATGAAAAAACTATTTACACTATTATTAGTAGCGGCTGCTTTAACAGGCGCGGCACAAAAAGGAAAAACCTTTCCGGATGTTGTAGGTGCTACCTTAGATGACAAGGATAAA
This sequence comes from Bacteroidota bacterium, assembly GCA_032229505.1. Taxonomy (GTDB): domain Bacteria; phylum Bacteroidota; class Bacteroidia; order B-17B0; family Aurantibacillaceae; genus Aurantibacillus. The sequence continues at coordinate 65,955 of JAVTWD010000088.1, read as the reverse complement.
GTTATTCCATTTAAGAATGGTAAAATGACCATTATGGCGGTTGCTTTTCACCGTGGTGCAGAAGATGAATTGAAGAAATGGTTAAACCCATTATACAATACCTTTATGGTAAAATCAAAAGCAAAGAATATGGACATGTCAACTTCTTACGACGTTAACTTTGTTTTTGTGCCAATGATAGCCGGTGTAAAAATGATTGCAGATGAGTTTAAAGCCAGTACCGATAAGGCGTTTTGGCCTGTTGTATTAGATACTAAAAAATCAGATATGAAAGGTGCTGCAACAACCTTAGGTATTACTGAAAGAAAAACGCCATGGATATTTGTTTTGGATAAAGATGGTAAAGTAATGGATGTACAAACGGGCGAGTATAGCGAAGACAAGATAGACGCTATGGAAGAAGCCATGGAATAGCTGTACAAATTTTACCACATAGACACATAGAATTTTAAAGGAAAAAAGAAGGGCATAGAACTATTTCGCCTAAGGCGAAATAGCTATGTAAACTTTTATACTTTTGATTGATAAACCAGATTAAACTATGTTTCTATGTGTTTAAAACATTAACTGAGCGCAGAAGAAATTTTGCGCTTTTTTTATTTACTAATCAACTATTATTTTTTTATTAATTATATCCCCTTTTTCTGAAATAACAGAAACTATATAAACACCCTTTACTAAAGCAGAAACAGAAATGCTTTCATGTACTTTTTTATTGAGAATTAATTTGCCACTCAAGTCAAATATCTTAATGGAAGAAATGTTTTCGGTTGTTTTTATTTTTAAAAGATCATTCTCAACAAATACAAACAGATCGTTTTTAAAATACAATTCAGAAATAAAAGTTGGCGAGATAAATTCATAAGCACCAATATCTAAAGACGATTGAATGGTTTTATTTACCTGGTTTGCAGGATGGGCGTATTCTTTAGTCGGTGTCAAATTAAATCCTGTAGTAGTGGTACCCGCAGCAGTTGCAGAGTTTATAGCCGAACAGGTTGATATTAAATGATAATCATACGTGGCGCTATTTACAAAGTTGGCAGTTGTACTGGTATATTTTTTATTGTTTGTTGTATCTATTACAATTGCTGTTCCGCTTAACACAGTTCCCTGTCCGGCAAAAATATTATTATAACCTTTAAATAAATTAGCGTTGTTTGGCACGGCCACAAAAGTACCCGAAGTTTTTTCGTTTACAATGGTATTATTAATTAAGTACAAATTGTGCCATCCGCTATTGGAAAGGCCTTCAAGTCCATAACCAATAATTCCGGAGTTGGTTCCGTTTGCACCTTGCTGAATAATATTTCCCATTATTATAGATATGCCACCGTTTGGCAGATCTATTTCTCTGCTCGCCGTTCCTGTAGCTTCATTACCCAAGCGGTTATATAAAATGTAATTGTAATTAGCGCGACTTTTTAATTCGTGACCAATTTTGCAATGATGCGAATAATTGTATCTGAACATTAAAGTATCAACATGACCAATATATAAGTTATGCGAAAAGCCGTCGCCGGCACCATTCAAATTAAACTCGCAATACTCAATTGTAATTTTGCATCCTGTTATTGCCCCTGCTAAAATGCCATTTTCATTATCGTGAAAATAACAATTGCGCACCGTTAGGTTTATTCCTTCCTGTCTTATCCCGGCTCCGTTTTGCGAAGTAGAAGTACATAACGAAAATTCAATATGATCGATAGTTGTATTATTGCCTTGTATTACCCAAATACCTTTATCACCATAGCTTAAGCCGTTTGATTTTAAATGCGCCATACCATTAATACAACGGATCAATAAATTATTTTTATTCCAGGCACATACATTTGAGTTGTAGGTTCCCGCATCAATGTTTACAGTATCTCCATGGTTTACTAATGGTGCTACCTGGCTGGGCATAGTGTAGGTTTGTGCTGCGCCAACATGCCAAATGGTTGCATTTAGCTTTCCAAATAAAATAAGGGTAAATAAAAACAAACTATTTTTCATGCTTAATGTTTTTGAGATTTGTAATCGATGTATTGCCAGCCAAAGTAAATAATAAGCCCAATAATAATGGCAAGAACAATGTATTGTTCTAGTTTCTTGTTCTTAAAAACATACTTTGTTTTGCGTTCTTCTTCTTCGTTATTGAATATGCTCATGTGTATTTTGCTTTCTACACTCTAAATTACTGTTAATTCATTTGTTTTGATAAAAGTAAGAGCAAAAATAATTCTGTATCTTTGCATTTTAATTGAGATCAGAATACGACATAATTGTAGTTGGCGCAGGCCATGCAGGTTGTGAAGCAGCAGCAGCAGCGGCCAACATGGGTTCCAAAGTTTTATTGGTAACCATGAACATGCAAACCATTGCGCAAATGAGCTGTAATCCCGCTATGGGCGGCATTGCCAAAGGGCAAATTGTTCGCGAGATAGATGCCATGGGCGGTTACAGCGGCATAGTATCTGATAAATCGGCTATACAATTTCGCATGCTCAATCGTAGCAAAGGCCCTGCAATGTGGAGCCCACGCACGCAAAACGATCGTATGCTATTTGCCGCTATCTGGCGCGAAATGCTGGAACAAAGCCCAAATGTGGATTTCTGGCAGGATATGGTAAGATCGCTTATCATTTCAAAAGACGGAAAACGTGTTGAGGGTGTTGTAACAGGCATGGGCATTGAGTTTAAAGCCAAAGCAGTTGTACTTACAAACGGAACTTTTCTTAACGGAATTATACACATTGGTGAAAAGCAGCTGGGCGGTGGCCGTACAGGCGAATCTGCCAGCCACGGAATAACGGAACAATTGGTCCAAATAGGATTTGAAAGTGGTCGTATGAAAACCGGCACTCCTCCACGTATTGACGGAAGATCTTTGGATTACTCTAAAATGGAGGTTCAGGGCGGTGATGAGGTGGTAGATAAATTCTCTTATTTGGATAATACCTCTCCATTCATTGGCCCAAATAAAGTAAAACAAATTCCTTGTCATGTTACTTATACTAACCAGGATGTACACGATGTTTTAAAAACAGGCTTTGAAAAATCACCCATGTTTCAGGGTCGAATTCAGGGCCTTGGACCAAGATATTGCCCAAGCATTGAAGATAAAATTACAAGATTTAGTGAGAGAGAACGTCATCAGTTATTTGTAGAACCGGAAGGTTGGAATACAATTGAGATCTATGTGAACGGATTTTCTACTTCTTTACCAATAGAAGTTCAGCAAAAGGCGCTGGCATTAATTCCCGGGTTTGAAAAAGCAAGAATGTTCAGGCCTGGTTATGCAATAGAATACGATTACTTTCCGCCTACACAACTTAAGCTTACGCTTGAAACAAAACTAGTTGACAATTTATATTTTGCCGGACAAATCAACGGCACTACCGGTTACGAAGAAGCTGCCTGCCAGGGTATGATGGCAGGCATTAACGCGCACCTAAAAGTAAACGAACTGGCGCCGTTAATATTGAATCGTTATGAAGCTTACATTGGGGTTTTAATTGATGATCTTGTTACTAAGGGCACAGACGAACCTTACCGTATGTTTACTTCACGAGCCGAATACAGGTTGCTGTTACGCCAGGACAATGCAGATATAAGGCTAACCCCGATATCTAACGCTTTGGGGCTTGCCGCAGATGATAGAATGAAGCGCGTTACCGAAAAGATAAGCGGTTATAATAAAATAATTGATCACTTTAAAAATACAAGTGCAGAGCCAGGCGTTATCAATAATTTCCTTGAATCTGTTAACTCCGCTCCTATCAATCAAAAGATGCGCTATTTTAATGTATTGTCAAGGCCAAACGTTTCTATAAAAGATCTCGCTTTTCACGACCAGGTTTTGGCTAATTCCTTATTGGGTTATGATGCAGAAACAATAGAACAAGCTGAGATTTTAATGAAGTACGAAGGCTATATTGAGCGAGAAAAAGAAAATGCGGCTAAACACAAACGATTGGAAGATTATGTGATCAACGCTGATTTTAATTATGACAGTATTAAAAGCTTAGGCGCAGAAGCAATAGAAAAATTCAAAAAATTTAAACCTCATACGATTGGTCAGGCCAGCCGAATTTCGGGAATCAACCCTGCAGATATTTCTGTTTTATTAGTTCACTTAGGAAGATAAGAATGATAAAAAAGAGAAACTTAACTTTTGCAATGCTTCTGCTTTTTACAGGTATGTTTTCGCAGCAAAAGACAAAAGATTCTTTACTCTCTGTTTTAAAAAAAACCTTTTCAGATTCGGTTAAATGCGAAATTTATGTTGAGCTGATAGATAGCGAAACAGATAATTCTGTCTGGCCAAAATATAATAACGAGCTTAAAGATATTGCCAAAAAAAGGATTGCTCTTTCTGAAGGCAAAGTGAAGCAAACCTATTTAAGGTACTTTGCTGCTGCCATTAATAATGAGGGTTTTTTAGAGGAAAGAACCGGGCATGTATTAAAAGCTCTTCAATTGTATAGAGAGGCGTTGGATATTCGCTTTGATATAAGGGATAAAAAAGGAATTGCCAATTCATTAAACAACATTGGTTTTGTTTACCATCAGCAATTGGATTATAACCGGGCGCTTGAGTATTATGCTAAATGTATAAAAGTGCATGGTGAGATCGGTGATAAAGGAGGAATGGCTGTTACCCTTAGTAACATGTCCAGCATTTATAAGGAGAAGGGTGATACTGCAAATGCCAGGAAATATATTTTTAAAAGCCTCGCCATTAGAAAAGAAATTGGAGATAAACGCGGCGAAGCAAATTGTTATAATAGTCTTGCAACCGGTTATTATTTTGCCGGTAATTTTAGGGAAGCTTCAAAGTGTTTAGAAACATCTTTAAAGATCCGACTAGAGATTGACGATAAAGATGGGGCCGCAACTTCTTATAATAGTTTGGGGGGCATGTATTATAATAATGGTGATTATGATAAGGCCATCGAAAACCTAAGCAAGGGACTTTTTTTAGGTGAACAAGTTGGCGACAAACAAACCATTTCTTTTGCACTACATAATCTTGGCCTTGCTTATTTAAAAAAGAACGATCTGCCCAAGGCAAAAGAGTGTTTTGAAAAAAGCTTAAAGCTGGCAAAAGAATTAGGTTTTCCCGGAGATATAAAAGGACCAGCAAAAGCCCTTTACCTTATTCATAAAAACTCAGGCAATAGTTTAAAAGCTTTAGAAATGTTTGAGTTGTATGTTAAGATGGAAGACAGTCTTAATGTTACCATAGCGAATGAATTTGTACGGGACAAGGCTACCGTTAGAAATTACTTTAGCCGCCTTTCCGCAGATAGTTTAAATACATTAATTTTAAAAGAAAAGCTGGTTGCTCTTATGGCTTCTAATTCTATTCTTTTACAAGAAGAGAAAAACAAGACTAGCGCTTTTTTAATTGCCTTTATTGCCCTTGTTTGTGCTTTAGCAATTTGGTTATTTAGATCGCAAAGCAGAAAGAAGAATAAACTGAAAGTATAATTGTTTCACGTGGAACACTAATTTATGATGAATATAAATAATTGCCCGGTTTGTAATGCAACAAACTTTAAGGCAAGCCTAACATGTAAAGATTACACCGTTAGCAAAGAAGATTTTAAGATCGTTACTTGTGAGATCTGTAGTTTTAAATTTACAAACCCAAGGCCCGAAAATGAGGTCTTAGGAAACTATTATAAATCCGAAGATTATATCTCCCACTCTAACACAAAAAAGGGAATCATTTCAAGGCTGTATCATGCAGTGAGAAATTATACCTTAAAGAAAAAGATCCAGCTGGTTTCTAAACATGTTTCACGTGGAACAATATTAGATTATGGCTGCGGTACGGGAATGTTTTTAAAAGTATGCCAGGATGCGGGATGGAAATCTTTTGGGATGGAACCCGATGAAGGTGCAAGAAAGATCGGTTCAGAAATGGGTTTAACCGTATTCTCTGATAAGGTGAAGTTAAACGAATATACCAATAGCCAAAAGTTTGATGCCATAACCTTATGGCATGTTTTAGAACATGTAACCGATATGGAGGATACACTAAACTTCTTTAAAGCGAGACTAAATGATAAGGGAGTTTTAATAATTGCCGTACCCAATCACACCAGTTTTGATGCGCAACATTACAAAGAGTTTTGGGCAGCTTATGATGTGCCTCGCCATCTTTATCATTTCCATCCGCAAACTATTGAGAAACTTTTAAGCAGGTTTGACTTTAAATTAACCGAGATGTTGCCCATGAAGTTTGACAGCTTTTATGTAAGTATGTTAAGTGAGAAGTATAAGACAGGATCTATTAAATACCCCAACGCTTTTATAAACGGATTAAAATCTAACCTTAAAGCAAAGAATGCCGGAGAGTATTCCAGCGTTATTTATGTATTTAAAAGGAATTAATTGTTTCACGTGGAACAAAAAAGAAAGCGGCCAATTCTGAGCCGCTTTTTTTGTTGACTTAATTAGAATGTTTCACGTGGAACCTAAATATTGTATGCCGGAAGATAAGGTCCCATAAATCCTTTATTTGGAGATTGGCTTAATAATGCCACCGCATCATCCTGGTTCATCATCTTAACCTTACCCATACGTTTTGCCTCGAGCATCGGGAAGCCAAACTCTTCTGTTATGACTCCCTCAATTAAATAGATCCCTATTCCTTCAAAACGATATTGGGAATATACATCAGAGAAATGTACTGAATCAAAAAAGTCTCCAGCAGCATCTATAAAAGTACCAAATGCCATTCGGTATCCTTGCTTTGTATAAACCACCCGCTCGTTTACAAAGTTACCCATTAGCCGTACTGTTTTACCTACATGGGATAATAAGTCTTTTGTTAGAAAATCTCCTCTGTAAGGGGTTTTAATTAAGCTGTAAAAGTCTTTTGTAATTGGGAAGTTATATAAGGCCAATTCGTCAAACAAATATTCTACAAACGATACGGGTAATTTAGGGAGGAAAAACTGCTTTGCCGGCTCTGAAAACATCTTTAGACTTGCCTCCGTCTTTCCAACTTCTTTTCCCAAAATATAATAGGCGTTCCAGTATAAGCTTTTCTTGTTAGTATCAAAAATACGGCATGCACCACATTTAATTAGTATCAATAATTGTTCTAGTTTAATCTTGGTACGAGAAACCAGATCTGTAAAATCCCGATAAATTCCCCCCTCTTCTCTTTCCTTAATTATGGTTTGTATTATGTTTTTCTCCAGACTTTTTACATGTATAAAACCTAAATAAATGTCCGAGCCATAAAGCGTGGTTAAATTCTCGCTGTTATTTACGCAGGGCAAATGAACATTGCCCCCCAGTTTCTTTGCCTCATAAATGTAAACCCAGGTGCGATAGAAGCCTCCAAAGTTGTTTATGACACCAACTATAAACTCAAGGGGATAATAAGCCTTTAAAAACAAACTTTGATAGCTTTCAACGGCATAACTTGCCGAATGTGCTTTGCTAAAACTAAAGCCTGCAAAACTCTCCATTTGGTACCAAATTGTTTTACTGATTTCTTCATCATACCCTTTCGCTTTACAATTATCAAAGAATTTCTTTTTAATGTTGATGAGGTGTTGCGTTCCTCTTTTCTTTCCGCTCATTAAACGGCGAAGCATATCTGCCTCCGCCAAATTTAAACCGCCATAATGATGGCCGATCTTTAAAACATCTTCCTGGTAGATCATAACGCCAAACGTTTCTTCCAATTGTTCTTTCATAATTGGATGTGCATAAGGAATGTTTTCCTGGTTATGAAAACGCCTTATAAACTCTTTCATCATGCCACTGCTTGCAACACCCGGGCGTATAATAGAACTTGCTGCAGTCAACATTAAATAAGTGTCGCATTTTAGTTTACGAAGCAGTCCGCGCATAGCAGGACTCTCAACATAAAAACAACCAATAGAATCGCCATTGCGTAAATGCTCTTTTATTTTTTCATCCTCCATAAAGTTTTGCACTTTATGAATATCTATTTCTATTCCTTTATTTTTCTTGATGAGTTTTACCGCATCGTTAATGTGCCCTATTCCACGTTGCGATAAGATGTCGAGCTTTTCAAAACCAATCTCTTCTGCGGTGTGCATATCCCATTGCACGGTTGGATATCCTTTTGGCGGAAGATCTAATGCGGTGTAATAGGAGAGGGGTAATTCGGAAATTAAAACACCACCGGCATGAATGGACCTGTAATTGGGCGTGTGTTGTAAACTTGCACCGATCTTAAATATCATTGTAGTGAGTTCATCAAACTCATTTTTATCAAGCGCTTCTTTTACTTTTTCTTCAGGAATATTTACAATGCTTTCTATTTGCTGTTTTGGTAAACCAAACACTTTTCCAAGTTCCCGGATCATACTTCGATCTTTAAAATTGGTAACGGTTCCTAAAAGCGCAGTGTGTTTTGGCCCGTATTTTTCAAATACATAATCCAACACCACATCACGGTCTTTCCAACAATAATCAATATCAAAATCGGGCGGAACAGAACGCTCAGGATTTAAGAAGCGTTCAAAATAAAGATCTAATGCGATGGGATCGACATCCGTTATCCTTAAGCAATAAGCAACAACACTATTAGCGCCCGAGCCCCTACCTACATGATAAATATCTTTACTTCTGCTAAAGCGTACGATATCCCAGGTAATTAAAAAGTAAGATGCAAAACCCATCTTATTTATGATATCCAGCTCATGGTCGACCCGCGCTTTTGCATTTGGAACGTTTGTTCCAAATCGATCTTGCAACCCTTCATAAGCAAGCCGCTTGAGTAAAGCTTTATCATCTTCTAACGATCCCGATTCTGAAAAAACCTTTTTATTCTTGCTTTCTTTAAAGTTAAATTCAAAGCTACAGTTAGAGAGTAATTTTTCCGAATTCTCTAACAGAAATTCATAACCTTCCAGGCGTTTTTCTAAAGCTGTTTTATCAATAAAAAACTCGTTATTAAAAGCGTGTTGTTCGGGCGTTAATTTAGAGATAAGCGTGTTTAACGAAATTGCCCGAAGATGTTTGTGAACTTCAAAATGTTCTTCGTTTTCAAATGAAACAGGGTGGAAGAAGAGTAATTTATCTTCTAAACCTTTATAACGAAATATCCGCAGCATATCGTTCAAGCCAACACCAACAAATTCATTTTCCTGTAAAACTTTAGGAAAATTCTTTAAGCGATAGATCCAGTAAACATGCTCGCTTTGTGGCGGCTGAGCGGGTAGGGGCTTATCCGATAAATTATGATCCGTTAAAAATTCATTTAAGAAAGAAAAGCCGTGATTGTTCTTTGCAATACCGGTATACAAATAATTAAAGTGCTCTTTATCACGAAACTCAATACCGGCAAGGATCTTAAGTGAAAGTTTATTTTCCTGGCAATACTTTACAGATTCTAAAACAGCAGAAGAATTGTTTATATCTGTAATTACGAGGGTATCTGCATTATTTTTTAATGCCAGTTGTATTAATTGCTCAACAGATAATGTGCCATATTTAAGGCTGTAAAAAGTATGACAGTTAAGCCACATGACATAAGTTAACGGAGAGAAACTTTAGGAACTGGTTTTTTAGGATTTTCTTTTTGATGCAATAATAAACCCGGGCAATGCATAACCGAATTATCGCCAAAACGCTTTTTTATTTTATCTAATGTTTGATATAAACTTATTTGGCTTGTGGTATTATCAAACAAATTTATTTGCTGGTTGCCCTGGCAAAGATCGGTTAGCTTTACGCCAATTAAACGAATTAACATCCGCTTTTCGTAAAGCTTTTTAAACAACTCTTTTGCAATAGTAACAATTTGATGATCGAAAGCCGTCAACGAAATTTTTTGCTGAATGGTATGCGTGTCGAAATTAGAATAACGCAGTTTGATACAAACGCAACCTGCTACTTTTCCTTCTTTTCGCAACTGAAAACACACTTCTTCAACCATGCCCGCAATCAATTCATCCAGCATCTTTACATCAATGGTATCTTTACCAAAGGTCATTTCGCTGCTAATTGATTTTCTTTCGCTATAGGGTTCCACGGGAGACAGATCAATACCCCGCGCTTTTTCCCATAAAGAAACGCCGCTCTTGCCAAACACTTTTTGTAATAACTCCAAAGGCACTTCGCGCAAGCCTTGTATGGTGGTAATGCCCAATTGCTTTAGTTGCTCATCGGTTTTGGCACCTACCATAGGTATTTTACCAACGGCCAAAGGCGAAAGAAAGGGAAGCACTTCTTCCTGTGGCACATATTTTTCGCCATCAGGTTTGCTGTGATCGGTTGCTATTTTTGAAACTGTTTTGTTAACCGACAAACCAAACGAGATGGGTAATCCGCTTTCTTTAATAATGGTTTGTCTGAGTTCTTGGGTCCATTTAAGACAGTTAAAAAACTTGTCCATTCCTGTAAGGTCGATGTAGTGTTCGTCGATACTTGATTTTTCATATAGTGGTGATTTAGTTTCTATTATTTCAGTTACTATTTGCGAATACTTTGAGTAAACATCCATATCGGGTGTAATGTAAATGCCCACCGTATCTGGGCAAAGCATTTTTGCCTGTTTAATTGGCATGGCCGATCGCAAACCATATTTTCTTGCTTCGTAACTACACGATGAAATAACGCCACGGTTGCTGGTGCCGCCAATAATAAGCGGCTTGCCAATATAAGCGCTGTTACGTAAGCGTTCTACCGACACAAAAAAACTATCCAGATCTAAATGCGCTATTTGCCTTTGCATAGTGTAAAATTACTACACAAAGTAGCTAATTATTGCTATGATTTGTAGTATTTTATTTACGCTAAAAAGCATGGTTCTTGTATAGGCTTTTCTTTATATTTGGACTTCTTATAATTTTGAACGCGATGAAAGACCTTATTAAAATTTTGTTACTGTTTTTGTTTTTAGTTGGGAGCTTTAAATTAACACCGCAAAATATAGATTCACTAAAGCGTGAATTAAGAACACAAAAAGCCGATACCGAAATTGTATTCATACTTTTAAACATTGCCGAACACTATAACAATATTAACTTACCCGATACAGCTTTTAATTATTATAAAAGCGCTGTTTTAAGATCAGAAAAAATAAGCAACAAAAAATTTTTGGGAAACGCTTATTACTATATGGGCAGGGCGCATTCTACTATTGGTAAAAACGCCTTTGGCCGTTTTTATTTAAAGAAAGCGGCTTCTGTTTTTAAAAAAGCCAATCGTTTATCAAAGCTCGACGAGGTATATAACTCCATTGGTGTTACTTATTATTACGAAGGAAAATATGATAGCGCCATTGTGTGTTATAATCAGGCGGCAGATTACGCTTTGCAGGGTAAAGACTCGCTATCTGTTGCCAGATGTTATAACAACATTGGCGTTATGTACGATATCAAAGGCGAAGTGGTTAAATCTGTTCAAAGCTATATTAAAGCAATAAAAATTTATGAAGATAATAAGCACGAAGACCTTTGCATTGGTCCGCTTCAAAATATTGCCCTGATTTATTTAAACAACAAACAGTATTCCGAATCATTAAAAAATTTAGAAGCAGCAAAAAAAATAGCGCTAAAGTATAAACAAAACAATATCCTTGGCCAAATATATAATACCATTGGTTCGGTTATGGACGAGCAGGCAAAACCAGTAGAAGCAAATGGTTTTTTTAAAAAAGCGCTTGCTTTGGCCAAAGAAGAAAAAGACGAGGCCTTAAGCGCTACCATATTAAATAATTTAGGCGAGAACACTATTCTTTTAAAAAAATACGATGAAGCAGAAAAACTTTTATTAGAATGTGTTGAAATAAAAAAGAAACTAAACAACCCTGTAAGCCTTGGCATTACCCAAATTTGCCTGGGCCAGGCGCTGGTGCGTACAAAAAAATATGAGCAGGCCGCCGAGGCATTTAACAGCGGCCTCGCAAAAGTTAAAGACGCGGGTTACCTTCAATATCAAAAAATAGGATTGGAAGGATTGGCCCTTGCATACAGTAAGTCGGGCAATTACAAAGACGCATATTTAAATTTGGATGCGTTTGTAAAACTGAACGATACTTTACTCAAAGAATCGAATAACAAAATAATAAGCGAGCTTCAAACCAAATATCAAAGCGATAAAAAAGAGGCCGAGATACAATTGCTTACAAAGAACCAACAATTGCAAAATGAAGAATTAAAAAGAAAGCAAAACGAAATAAAATATGCTTTAGGAGCAGGAGGCCTTGTGCTTATTTTACTCATCTTTGCTGTTTTTAGCTGGCGAAACAAACAAAAGGCAAATAAAGCCCTGGCCGAAAAAAATGCCGAAATTCATTTACAAAAAGAAATTATAGAAGAAAAGCAGAAAGAAGTAATGGATAGTATACGTTATGCGAAACGAATTCAACAATCTTTATTGCCAACTGAAAAATATATTGCCAGAAATTTGACAGAATTAAATAAAAAACCTTAATTTAGAATCATGGAAACAGCAACAGCATCTGAAACAAAAAACTTTTTTATTCTTTACAAACCTAAAGATATTGTAAGCGGCGATTTTTATTATGCACAATCGCATAAACCTGCCGGCAGCAAAAACGAAATTTTTTATTTGTGTACTGCAGATTGTACAGGGCATGGTGTTCCCGGTGCGTTAATGAGCATGGTGGGAATTTCGAGATTGAACGAATCGATCATCGAAAAAAACCTTGTTCACCCAAACGAGATCCTGGATAATATGCGTAAGGGTATTATTGCTTCTTTAAATCCCGAAGGCAGCGAAGAAGAGAGTAAAGATGGTATGGATTGCGTTTTGTGTGCTTATGATTTTAAAAGCATGACCATGGAATTTGCCGCGGCAAACAACCCGCTTTGGTTAGTGCGCGATAAAAAGATAATTGAATACAAGCCGGATAAAATGCCGGTAGGAAAATATCATGACGAAACAAAACCATTCACGCTTCAAAAAATAGATCTTCAAAAAGGCGATGTTATTTATACCTTTACCGATGGTTTTGCCGATCAGTTTGGCGGCGCTAAAGGAAAAAAATTTAAATACAAACAACTGGGCGAATTTTTATTGGCCAACGTTGATGAACCAATGGAAAAACAAAAACAAAAGCTTCACGATGCTTTTGAGAACTGGAGAGGCCAGCTAGAGCAGGTGGACGATGTTTGCATTATTGGAGTAAAAATATAAACCCAAAAAAATACTAAATAATAAAAGCCGGTTGTTATAAAAACAGACCGGCTTTTTCCTTATACACACTAATTTTATTTATCAGAATAAAGTATTTGCCCTTGTCTTTTTACGATAGTATAAAAGCTTAAACAATGCCAACGCAAACGTATAACTACTTCGTATTGTACTTGCCTGTTATTTTCAACGGCAACAAACACACTTTTTAAGCCACCAAAAAAACTTTTAGCTTCAACCGGAATGTTATTATAAAATAAAATTCCTTCTCCATTAAACGGTTTTTGGCCTATCTCTATTTTGTTGGTATCATAAATAACCGTTTTTGATAGCGTATCAAATTTCTCAACGATGGCTTTAAACATGGTGTTAGTTTTAAATGATTATTAATCCAATAATGATTTTACTTTTAATTTCATTTCTACCCTGCGGTTTAATTTACGGCCGTTCTCAGTGTTGTTTTCTGCAATGGGCATAGTTTCACCAAGGTTTCTTATAATTAAACGCGTATCGCTAATATCAGATTGGCTTTTTAAATAATAAGCAATAGCACTTGTTCTTTTTTGTGATAAATAACTGTTATACCTGCTTGAACCATAACTATCGGTGTGACCAATAATTTCCATAACCAACTCAGGATGCTCGTTCATTAATTTTGAAAGACGGTTTAATTCATATATAGTAGATTTTTTTAGGTCTGATCTATCAAAATCAAATAACACGGTGCTAGACGACATTTCAGAATTTAAAATAGATTCCAGAATGCTTGTATTATTAATGCCTGCGTTTTCATCAATTCCTGCAAAAATGGTTGCAGGTACTTTTACATCGCTACTGTTTTTAAAATGATCGGGCAGCGTAAGCATAAATAGGTCTAAATTACCATCGCCCTCTGCTTCCGAAGAAAAATAAATATTACCATAACTAACCGAAAAGAAAGACTGATGGCTATCTGTATTTACAACAGGGCCTAAATTTTTTGGCGTTGTCCATTTTTGCCACGAATCATCTAAACGACGCGTTACATAAATATCATTTCCACCGTAACCTGCAATGCCATCGGTTGTAAAATACAAAGTGCTATCATCCGCAGCTAAAAACGGCGAAGATTCCATTCCCTTTGTGTTTATTGTAGCGCCAAGGTTAATTGGTTTACTCCAGGTGTTATCTTCTTTTATAAAGCTAACATAAAGATCGCGCTCGCCAAACGTGTTTTTGTTTTGTTCGTATGCTAATAATAAAACTTTTTGATTGGCCGATAAAAATGACCCCGCCCAATTGGTATTTTTATTTGTGCCTTCAATTTTAATTTCAGTTGGAAAACTCCAGCCTTCTGCTGTTTTGTGGCTTAAAGAAAGGCCGTTTGCCATTTTGCCATTAGCTAAATACGTATTACCTAATAGTAAAGTGTTTCCATCGGGCGAAATTGAATTAATATAATTTGGATATTTATTATTTAAAGGTGCGCCAATGTTCTTTGCTTCGCCCCAAGAGTTGGTTGTTTCATTCCATTCTGCATACCAAATATCTTCTTCATCTTTAACACCTGCAATATTATTAGGATCCTGGTAACGACTAAAATAAAGCGTTTTACCATCAGGCGAAACCAGGGCACCCAACTCAGGGTATTGGCTGTTTACACCGCCTTCTAGTTTAGTGGGCTTCATGTACGATTTGATAAATGTAGAGTTATTAAATAACTCAGAGTAATTAACGGTTGTTGCACCTGCGGATGGACTATATTCCGAATCAAAGTCTATTTCTATATTAGAAGCAAACTGTGCAAAATTAAACGCCGGGATAAGAAGTAAGCTTAGTAGTGTAAGGTTTGTTTTCATAAAATTGTTTTTATTTATTGATGTTTATTTGTTAATGTAAAATTATGGCGAACAAAAGCGGATTAAAATCCTGCTTCAAAATCAAAACTACACATGTAAGATTTTTAAATGATTTGTATAAGAAAAAAATGGTTTGCATTAACACACACTTCCGCGCACATTGTTAATAAAGGTTTTTGAGGCCTTTCCAAATAATGGAAGAAAACAAAAGAAGACTGTTCTAAACCTTTTAGTTTTAAAAAACTGTATAAAATTGTATCTTTACACGGCATGCACGTATTACTTACAACACTTAACGCCAAATACATTCATACAAATCTTGCAATAAGGTTATTGTACGAATTAAATTGCGAGCATAAAGGTCTTGAGTGGAAAGAATTTACCATTAAAGAACCCAAAGATGAAGTTGCCGCCGAATGTGCTGCGTATGATGTTGTTGCGTTTAGTTGTTATATATGGAACATTACGCAAACACTGGACGTAATAAAAAGAATAAAAGCAATAAACCCTGATACAAAAATTTTATTAGGCGGCCCCGAAGTAAGTTACGAATACGAAGAAATAATTGCATTAGCCGAAGTAGACTATATTATAGTAGGTGAGGGCGAAACGCCGTTTAAAGAATTTATTAATTCTTTCCCCAATGTTGATCATGTACCAAACCTGGTAAGAAAACAAGATGGAAAAGTTTTGGTAAACACACAAGCGCCCATGTTCGATCTTAAAGCGTTTGAGAACAGCATGCCATATCGGTTTGACGATGTTGAATCGCTAGGCAACAAAGTTCTATATATAGAAACATCGCGAGGCTGTCCGTATAAGTGCGAATTTTGCTTAGCAAGTCTTGACAACAAAGTGCGCTACTTACCAAACGCAAGTATAAAAGCAACCTTGTTGTTTATGATGCAGCATGGTAAAGTGGTAAAATTCTTAGATCGTACATTTAATATTAAGCGTGATTTTACAATAGATATTTTTAAATTTATTTTAGAGAATCATCGTCCGCAAAACGTGTTTCAATTTGAGATCACAGCAGATATTTTACATCCGGATATTATTAATTTTATACACGAGCATGTTCCTAAAGGACTATTTCGTTTTGAAATTGGCATACAAACCGTTAATCAAAAAGCAAATTTGCAGGTAAGCCGCAAACAAAGCTTTGAGAAAACAAAAAGCATTATAAAGCAATTAGATTACAAAATAGAAATGCATTTGGATCTGATTGTTGGTTTGGCTTTAGATGAGTGGGATGATATTAAATACAGTATTGAAGAAGTATTTAAACTATTTGCACCCGAAATGCAATTGGGTTTTTTAAAGTTCTTAAAAGGCACGCCTGTGCGCACGAAATATAAAGAACATGGCTTTGTATTCGACCCCATGCCGCCGTATCAAATTATTGAAAGCAATTATTTGTCAAAACAACAGTTGGCAGATATTGTAAAGTTGGAACATGCTTTAGAAATTTACTGGAATGGCAAAAAAGCAATTAATACGTTGAAATACGTTGCCACACATTACAGTATTTTTGACTTTTTATTGGGCCTCGGAAAATATTTTGGCACACAGCGCGATTATCATAAATATTCGTTAACAGATGTGTTTGATATTATTACCCAATTTGTAGATAATGAATACAATGCCGACCCTGTAATAAAACAATTAATTGCGGTAGATTATTATCTACACTTTAAAGTAAAACCAAAAGAATTGTTTTTAGAAGAGCTGGAGCATGCCGAAAAATTTAAAGTAATTGAACAGCGAAAATTAAATCACCATAAATACCGTTACGTTATTTTGCCCCTTAATTTTGATTACAAAACTTTCTCAAACGAAAATAAGATCAGGAAAGAGAATCATAATCTTGTAATACAATACAACGGTACAAGTAAAGCGGAGATAGTTCAATAATTTTTATAAAGATGTCACTTCGAGCGGAGTCGAGAAGCGTATGGGTTTCGACTCCGCTCAACCTGACAAACATTTTTCTAATTTACTTTTGTGCCATCAATCCCAGAACGATCGTTCCAATTCGCACAATTTCCATGGTGAGCATTATAACCATTCATTTTATTGCAATGCCCGTACATGCCATGGTGACCGCAATGGCGTGGCCCAACAAATGCAACTAAGCTTCCTACTGTTAATGCCATGCTGGCAATGAACACTGTTATTTTTGTTCCTCTTTTCATATTAAATACTTTTAATTAAATGTTTGTTGTTTTGTTTTTGTCTTCATTTTCCGGTTCGCAATTTTCCCATTTCGAATTCCAACCGCAACGGCTACCAGCCCAGCGCGAGCTGGCCCAATGCTTTGCATTGTCCTGCATAAAGGCCGCACGCTCTTCTTCGCTCATGTTCCTGTATTTATGTGCATAAGCATATTGCCAGTGATGATGGCGCCTGCGCCCGCCCATTAAGCGGAAAATGGCTTTAATTAATAAGAAAAAGATGAGCACTTTAATTAATAAAAAGGGCATCATAAATAAGGCCACTCCGGCTAAAACGCCTGCCAATACTGTTTTTAAAACTTGTTTTATCATTTTTTTTAGTTTTTAAGTTAATACCGAAGCGATCTATTATCTGCTTCGTTTTTTTTAGTTTGAGTTATCAATAACGAAGTAAAATTACTTTAACTAAAAGTGCAAATAAACAGGTTTTACGTAAGCGTATATTTTTGGTCGGTAAAGTGTTGCTTTGTGGGCGCGAGCAGTAAAATTAAATACCTAACTCTTTGGCGTGAGATGAAGATTTTTGGGGGTTCCAGGCATCTTTATAAGAGCGTTTAAAGAAGAATTCCTGTATATAGGCCACCGATCTTACCAAGCGTAAATAATAACCAAAATAAATAACCATTAAAGGCAAATATGGAATGAAATAAACAACAGGTGCGTTTTTTCGGTTACGGAATAAAGAAAAGATCAGGAACTTTAAAAAATTATTTATGGTATACAATAAAATGTTGAAAGGAAAAATGAACCACAACAAAGATGTGTAATGCATAACCATATCTATTAAATAAAACCACCATTTTATGTTCAGCAACAAGTTGTAAGTAATATTTTCAGCACTCGAAACAAAGTTAGAAAAACTAAAAGTGGCATTAGGATAAAATACATCGCGGTGCTTTCTTACACGAAAGCGAATAATGGATTTATCCCAGCGCAAACGCTGCTTAACTAATTTTCTGAAAGAATTTGGCACACTTGTCTGGCAAATGGCTTCGGGTTCAAATACAATTCTATAACCAAGCTTTCTTAATTTAACGGTAATATCACCATCCAATCCTGGACCAATATCCCAACCGCCCACACGATCTAAAGCCTCGCGTTTAAAAGCGCCAAAAGCACCCGATACAACACGGTAAATTCCTAATGCACTTGAGGTAATGCGCCCAACAGAAATGGTATCAGAATATTCAATAGCCTGTAATGTGGTACATAAATTCTCAGCGTAATTTCTCACTAAAATATTTCCACCAACAGAACCAACATTATCATCTAAATAAAACGGAATAATAATTTTTTCAAGCGCATCGTTATCATAACTGCAATCGGCATCTAAATGAACAATAATAGAACCTTTAGAAAAACGGTACCCTAAGTTGGCAGCAGATGCTTTTCCGCCACGCACCTCGTTTCTTAAAAACAGGTCGATGAAACCGTTTTTTTGCAAGCTTTTACAAATGCGCTCCGTATCATCATCCGACCCGTCGTCAATAACAATAAATTCAAAATTCTTGTAGGTTTGCTCTTTAAGTGAGTTGGCTAATTTATAAATATGTAGGCCCTCATTTTTTCCCGGCACAATAACCGATACCAAAGGCCTTTCAATAAACAATCTTCTGCGTGCGTTAGCATATAATTTTTTACGAACCGGCTCTCTTATCTTCCAAACAATAACAACAAATAATTCGAAAAGAAAGAAACGTGCGAATTCAAAAAATACAAAGAACCAGAAGATACGCAATAATTTTAGCGGACCAACTGTAGTAATATAATTTATAAATTCGTCAAAGGCGTCTATCATCCCTTCTCAACTATATCTTTAATTAAATGGTGAAGTTGTTTATCGAACGATTGTACTTTGCTTAGTTCAACGGTTTGTGTAAGAATATTTAATTCGAAGCCGTCAAAGTTGTTTTCAACCAGCTCCTTTAACTTGCTGCTGATCTTTGAAACCATTAATTCTGCATTTATCAAAGGCACATCATTAATACAAACGCTTAATACCGATGGGTTGTTGATACAAATAAAATCGGCCGGCGTAATATTATCGCGTACAATGTTCACAAACTCCGAAAGTAATTCGCGTTCTTTTGATTTACCTATTTTACGGTACAGATCAAAAATGTTTTCAATATAAATAATTACCACGTTGGCATTTAGCAGAGCGTTATTTTTAATACGCTCTTGTTCGTAATGCATCATGGTAGCAAATGTTTTTAAGTTCACGGTGCCAAATACCTCATCGCTTAAAGTAAAGTCTGATGCAGAAATGCCACCCACTGCAGCGGTTCTTCCTTTTTTAGTCAACTTGTAAACATTTATGTTTTTTGATAGTAAAAACTGAACATCGCTATCGGTTTTGCAATGTGTGCATTTTGCTTTTACCAAATAATCCTGAAAAACTTCGTTGCAATTTTGACAATGATTAATGATCGAAGGCTTGTCATAATCGACACCAATATGCCTTAAGTTTTTGGTACATTTTGGGCAGTTTAAAACAGTATCTACATTGTTTTTAAAATCACTTATGGCGCCAATGTAACCACATGGAAAATGATGCACCAAATCTTCAGAGCGCATGTTGGCAGAATCGCAATGTGGGCAAATTTCGCGATAAGATAAATGGCCGCCTTTACAATTGTTACACAAATAAACGCGATCAAAAAAATCGGGCCAGATCAAATTTTCTTTTTCGGCCCACTCTAAAAGCTCTAATACTTTTACTTCCTCAAAGGCTTCAAAGTTTACAGAAACGGTAGGATAACAATATCCCATGGCCGAATTAACATCGGTGTGCGGTGTAAATGTATTTGTTTCGCGCGTAAACATAAAGTTTAGCACTTTTTTAAATAACTGTATCTCAAACGAATTGGACGTGGAGCTTTCAAGTTGAGCTGTTTTTAAGCTTATCTGGTTAATATCGTTTATGGTTTCGGGTATTTGATCAAATGAAACAATGATACCATCAATCAATTCTTTTAGCAGAGGATCTTCATTGCTTTTGCTATTGATCAAAAAAATTGGTTTTAAGTAAAACTCAATATTAGAATGACTTCTGAATTTTTTAAGGATGATACGCGCAAACTCAATATCTCGCGCATCTAAAATAATAGCGTCGTATTTTTCGAGCGCATCAATTTTTAACGAGCTAAAGCTTTCGATATAATAAAAAGATTTATTCGAAAAATTTAAAACGTTATCATGAAATTCAATTTTGTTTTTTACTAATGTCTCCATCACAATTACAATTTTAGTTTAGAAATATCTACACTCATTTTGTAGAAGGTCTTCCATTTTTTTATTTCCAAAGAATCAATCGGGTAAATGTCTGCCGCAATACTTCTGGTTGTTGGTTCATATTTTTTCTGAAACTCTTCAGGCAAAGTATAAGTGGCAATGTAAAAGCGTTTTAAAATGCCTTTGCTTACAGTACCATCCGGAAATTCGATCGAAAACAGGTCGCCTTCTTTAAAATGGCGAAGATCTTCCTGCTCAAAATAAGCTTTAATATAAGCGGGTTCGCCTTCGTGTACAGACATTATCTCTTCACTTTTTAATGCTGTTTCGTAAGTGTGTATATAAATACGGGTAGCAATACCGTTAACAGGCGATTTAAAATATTTTGCCTGGGTTAACAACTCTTCGCTAAAATTAAGTTTTTCTACACCTTGTTTGTCTCCTGCTGCACCGCCGCCTTTTTTGGTTCGAATATTAACACCATTTATTTTTCTTGTTTTTTTAGATGGGCCAAGACCTTTCATTAAACTGTTAAGCTCTTTATTCTCTTTTTCAAGTTTTTTGTTTTGAACATGAAGGTTTACCATTTCGTTTTGAATATATTCTAAACGTGTTTTTGGTAATACATCTAAAATAACTTCATTCGAAATACGTTTTATTTCTTTCTTATAACCGTTAATTAAATTTTCGTTCTCAGAAATCTCAATATTATTTAAAGCAATTTTTTTCTTTAAAGCATAAATTTCCTTCACCCACCAATCATCACGCGAACCACCTTCTATTGAGCCAATATTAACCGATTGCGCGTATGATGAGTTTCCGCTAATATCATCATCTCTATCTAATGCGTAAGAAAAAAGCGTATCGTTCTGTTCTATTCTGTCGCCTTCTTTTACGTAAAACTCAATAATGCGGGCGTCATCCGTTAAACGAATGCGTGTACTTTCAATAATAACATGCCCGTAAGCATGAATAAATAGATATTTAGTAATGAGGTAATAAATTACAAATACAAGAAATAGGCCAAGCAGGCCCAAATACAAGATCCTGTCCCAATTACGCTGCTTTTTTACCTTTTGTTCATTAACAACTCTTATTAATGCTTTGTTCCTTTGAAAGTTTACACTTTTCATTTTACTTTTCTTCCTTCACGTTAATACTTGTGTTATCAAATTTGATAAGATCGTCCAGGTCGTGATAAGCTGTTTTTTCAAAACCTAGTTTTTTAAAAAGCTGATCCATTTCCGTTCTGTTATCAAAATCTTTTGTGCGTAATGCTAAAACACATTTTGTTTTTAAAATGGCTTTTTCTTCTGTAGATTTTTTAATGATAAAATCCACGTCTACATTTTCGTAAGCCATTAAATAAACGGCGTTACAAGCCTTATTTAACTCTTCTAATATATTTTCAGGATAGCTTAAGGGAATGGATACAGATAATTCTAATTTGTTATCATCTGCAAATTTTTTAGCTTGTTTAACAACGCTAACATAATTTTCAAAATATTTTTCTTTATTCTCTTTAAAATCTTTTAATGTATGTGGCTCAAGGTCCAAATGAATTCCTTTTACAAAAGATAGCTTTATATTATTTTTTAGAGAATCTAAATAACCTGTAAGCCCTGTACTTAATAATTTATTACTACCCAACATTAAATGAACGTTGGAAGTATAATTTTTAGAAATAAACTCAGAAATATCCTGTAAATACACTTTAGAAGTATTGTATGAAAGTATAATTGGGTTAAACTCATTTACTTTGCAATATTCATTAATAACAGTTTGCGAATGATTTTTAAAGGCATCACTCCAAACATAAACAGCTTTAAATGGTGGGTTTGATGCCGCAATGTTGAGGTTATTTAAGTTAAGCGGTTTTGTATATTCTGTTGTACTAACGTTTGGCAACTTTGTTTTTAGCGTTAACAATATCTTATACATATCCTGCTTAAGATCTAATAACTCAATGGCATTACTCCAGTAATCATCTAAAATAAAAAGGGCGGTATTTGGATTGAATTCAAAATCTTTAAGATCATTTTTTACGCGTTCGGTACGCAGTAGTTCTAAAAACACTAAACGTTTGTGATATAAATTTTTAAACTGTTTTAATTTATATTGGTATTCGTAATAATAATTTAAAAGATTTATTTGAATGTCGTGATTAATTACTTCTTCTTTCTGGTTTACTATTTGTCCTTGTATGGTGTAATATTCTCTTTTTTCTTTTTGATTAAATGCCAAAGGCACCGATAAGTTCATGCCTAACGACATAAATGAACGGTTGGGTGAGTTGGCATTATAAACATCGTAATAGCTGTAACGCGCATAGGTGCTAAGACTAATTTCGTTTATAAAAGAAGACTTTAGTTTTGCAATTTGACTATTAGGAACAAGCACCGATGTATCAATAGGATTTACATTAGCACTTTGAAAAAGTTTGGCAAGATCCAGATCTAAAATTGGAAGATCAAAGTCGAACTTTGATCTGTTTGGTAAGTAAACCTCGTTGTAATTTCTATATAAATTATATTGTGCATTTATATCTGTTGTGTTTTGAATGGCTTTTAAATAATCATCTTTTGTGATGTGTTTTATCGACCATAATTTTTCAACTGTTACAGTTTGTTCATCATTCAATTTTTTTCTTGCATTTAAAATGTCAATTTTCTTTTCATTAAAGTGACGAATTATTTGTTCGGTATTTTTTGCAGTAAAAGCATTTAAGTTGCTTGTGTATTGTTTTTTTGCAAGCGCCTCGGCTTCTAATTTTAAAATTTTATTTTTTGTGCGGCTCTCGTAAATCCCGCTTTTTAAAATATCCCACTCAATGCCTGTAACGGCGCGGCGCTTAAACACAACAATTTCTAAAGGATCGGCAACCGGCGAATTAAAATTCTCCTGATAATTTAAAGTATATTTTAATCCAACATCTTTTTTGTTGATGCGTTGCTGTAATTGATTTTGCTTTAACAATAATTCTTTTCGAAGATAGATGCCTGAATCACTGATCACTTTAAAGGGCTCGGCCTTTAATGTTAATGTAGAATCTACAATATAAGTATCAAAAGTTTTTGTATTAGAGGTTTCCCAAAGCGATGTAAGAACTTTTATGTAGCCTGATACCAATTCGTCTTTATTGTTTTCTTGCGCAGGTACAAAAACAAGCGTGGCGAAAAAAAGCAAAAAACAATAACTAGTCCGTTTAAGAACTAAATTCATCGAAGACATACAAATTTTGAAATAGGCATTAAAGATAATCTTTTTTTCTAATTGGTTATTAATCAAAAAATTATATTAACACTAAATTTGCGGTGTTTTTAGAGATTTTTTATTCGTCGAAATTGAAAGATTAGATCAAAGCACGGCAAAATGCATAACGCTCAATTAAATAGCGGTTTTTAGCGCAAAAAAATTAATTTTACAAAAAATACCACAAATGGCCAATATATTTGAATTTAATGGATACAAACCGGTTGTTGACCGCAGCGCATTTATACACCCAAACGCAACTGTTACAGGTAATGTAATTATTGGTAAAGATGTGTATGTTGGGCCGGGTGCAGCTATACGCGGAGATTGGGGCCAGATAATAATTGAAGATGGATGCAATGTACAGGAAAACTGTACTATTCATATGTTTCCCGGAACTACTGTTTTATTAAAAGAAAGCGCACACATTGGGCACGGCGCTATCATTCACGGTGCTACAATTGGTAAAAACGCCATGATAGGCATGAACAGTGTAATTATGGATAATGTGATAATTGGCGATGAGTGTATTGTTGGTGCATTATCTTTTGTACCGGCCGAAACAATTATTGAAAAAAGAAAAGTAGTTGTTGGTAATCCTGCAAAACCAATAAAAGATGTGAGTGAAGAAATGATAGCCTGGAAAACCAAAGGCACTAAATTATATCAGCAATTGCCCTCAGATTGCCATGCAACATTAAAAGCATGCGAACCTTTAACACGCATTCCGGCATTCAGGCCACAACAACAGGATGAATACAAAACCTGGCAAAAAGAAAAAACAAAAAAAGCAAAATAATTTTTCGTTTATCTGCGAATAAATATTTGTGTAACGCAATTCTGGTCCTATTTTATTTCTTTTAATTTCAATATTTTTTTCGTTAATTTAAGGTTGATATAATCACAACATTATGGCTAAAACCAAATCTATATTAAACAAAAAGTCTACCGATTTTTTATATGAATATTTAAACAACGCATCACCCACAGGTTTTGAAAGTTCAGGTCAAAAGATCTGGTTAAATTATCTTAAGCCTTATATTGATGAGTACTTTGTTGATACCTATGGCACCGCAGTTGGCGTTATTAACCCTAAAGCACAATATAAAGTAGTTATTGAAGCACATGCCGATGAAATAAGTTGGTTTGTGCATTATATTACCAAAGATGGTTTTATTTATTTACGCCGTAATGGCGGGAGCGATCACCAGATTGCGCCATCTAAACGCGTTAATATTCATACAGAAAAAGGAATTGTAAAAGCAGTTTTTGGTTGGCCGGCTATTCACGTACGCGACGCTGCTAAAGAAGAGACGCCAACTTTAAAAAATATTTTTTTAGATCTTGGTTGTAAATCAGATAAAGAAGTTGAGGCTTTGGGCGTGCATGTTGGTTGCGTAATTACTTACGAAGATGAGTTAATGGAGTTGAACGACCGTTATTATGTTGGTCGTGCTTTAGATAATCGAATAGGCGGTTTTATGATCGCAGAAGTAGCCCGCATGCTTAAAGAGAACAAAGATAAATTGCCTTTTGGTTTATATATTGTAAATGCGGTGCAGGAAGAAGTTGGATTGAATGGCGCAACCATGATAGCGAGAAAAATAAATCCAAATGTTGCTATTGTTACCGATGTTTGTCATGATACACAAACACCAATGATGAGCAAAGTGGTGAGCGGCGATCTTTATTGTGGTGGTGGCCCTGTTTTAAGTTACGCTCCGGCAGTGCAAAACAATTTACTGAAATTAATTATTGATGCCGCTAAGAAAAATAAAATTACTTTTCAGCGCCAGGCAGCATCGCGCGCTACAGGTACAGATACCGATGCTTTCGCATATGCAACAGATGGTATTGCTTCGGCTTTAATTTCATTGCCTTTACGTTACATGCACACAACGGTTGAAACAGTTCATAAACAAGATGTGGAAGAAGTAATTAAATTAATTTACCACAGTGTTAAAGCAATTAAGAACAACCACGATTTCAGGTACATTAAATAGATGTATGATAAATGACAAAAGATCAAAAATTTTTAGTCTTTGATCCTTAATCTTTAATCCTTAATCAAGAAAAAAATGCCAATACTAGGCTCCATTATAAAGCAGGCCATTACCATTCGCGGAAGAATTCCTGCACGAAAGAATATTCAAAAGCAACAGCTTAAGCAATTAAATAAATTATTAAGTAAAGCGCAATTCACTTCTTTTGGCGAACAATATGGCTTTAGCGAAATTTTGTTAAGTGAAGATCCTGTTGCCGGATTTAAAAAGAACGTCCCTATATTCGATTACCAATCTATTTTTGAATTGTGGTGGTATCGTGCCCTACAAGGAGAAAAAGATGTTTGCTGGCCTGGTAAGATAAATTACTTTGCATTAAGTTCAGGAACTTCAGATGCAGCAAGTAAGCACATTCCGGTTACTAAAGATATGATCAAAACCATTCATAAAGGAACCATGAAGCAGGTCTTATCTACCAAACACTTTAATTTTACCAAAGAGCAATATGAAACCGAAATTTTATTTGTTGGCGGCAGTACCAATTTAAATTATAACGGAACTTTTTTTAGCGGAGATCTTAGCGGTATTACAACCGGCACACAGCCGCGCTGGTTCCAGAACTTTACCTTACCGGGGCCCGAGATCCGCTCTCAAAAAGACTGGGAAAAAAAATTAGAAGACCTGGTTACAAATGCAAAAAAATGGGATGTTGGTTTCATTTGCGGCGTACCAGCCTGGATACAGATCTTATTTGAGCGCATAATAAAGTACTATAATGTAAAAAACATTCATGATGTTTGGCCAAACCTTGCAGTATATGTGCACGGAGGCGTTTCGGTGCAGCCATACAAAAATAGCATTAATGCACTTTGTGCTAAAGAGCTTATATTTTTAGATACATATATGGCATCTGAAGGGTTTATTGCTTACCAGGAAAGACCAAATGAACAGCAGGCAATGAAATTAATGACGGATAATACCATGTTCTTTGAGTTCATTCCGTTTACCGAAGAGAATTTTGACGGAGATGGCAACTTTAAACCTAACGCACAAGCGCTTGACATAACTGAAGTTAAACTTAACCAGGAATATGCTTTGGTAATAACCAACTGTGCGGGAGCGTGGCGTTATGTGATAGGAGACACCATAAAGTTTACCGATCTAAAACGTTGCGAGATAATAATAACCGGCCGCACAAAACACTTTTTAAGTTTATGTGGCGAGCATTTGAGCGTTGATAATATGAACCAGGCTTTAAAGCTTACAGCTAATGATCTTGGCCTGAGCATTAATGAATATTGTGTTGTGGGAAAACCAAATAAAGGAATGTTTGCACATCACTGGTACATTGGTACCGATAAACAAACAGATGCCGGTGTACTAAAAGAAAAACTGGACGATTATTTACAAAAATTAAATGATGATTATGCAACAGAGCGTAAGCATGCACTAAACGATGTTATTATAACGTTATTGCCTAATCAAACCTTTATTGATTTTTTAGCAAGTAAAAATAAGTTGGGCGGGCAAAGTAAGTTTCCGCGTGTGTTGAAAGGAAAACAATTAAATGAATGGTTGGCGTTTTTAGAAAAAATTAAAAAGTAGTTTTGGTACTAAGCTTAATATATCAAACTTTTATTATTGTTTTATTGCTAACCTTCTCATTTGGGCCGGCTTTTTTTGCATTAATAAATACCGGCATTCGTCATGGTTACAAACCGGGGTCCTTATTAGCCATTGGCGTAGTATTAAGCGATTTTTTAGTTTGCGTACTTATTATTTTTTTAGTGCATTATGGTGCTACTAATTTAATACAGGACGAGAAGAGCCAGCGATTTATGGGCATAGTGGCGGGCATAATTTTAATAATTTTTGGAGCGCTGCACTTTCGTGAGCCTGTTGAAAACAGAAAAGATGAAACCATCGAAATAAAAGTTCCCTCTGCCCAAACAATGATACTTAAAGGCTTTTTTCTTAATTGTTTAAATCCGGCAGTTTGGTTGTTGTGGTTGGGTAACGTTACGGCAGTTAGCAAAACGTTATCTTACTCTATTCCCTATATGTTGCTGTACTTTAGCATTACACTGGGCCTGGTGTTAATGGTAGAGCTTGGTAAAGTATCAGTAGCAAATAAATTAAAACAGATCTTAACGGCAAAAACCATGCGTACTGTAAACATTATTACGGGCACATTATTGGTTATTTTCGGAGTTGTACTTATTTACAATCATTTTTTTGATCACGCATGACAGAAGAGGAACTACAAAAATTTAAAGATAAACTGGTTGAAACAACAACTTTTCCAAGCGTGTACATGTTCAAATTTATTGTTCCGAGCGAGCACCGAAGCATTGCGCTGGTAGAAAATCTTTTCGGTGAAGAAGCGGATATTCATACAAAAGAAAGTGGCAGTGGCAAATACACCAGTATTACAGCTACACAGGTTGCCATGAATGTGGAAGAAATAATTTCTGTTTATAAAAAGGCGGCACAAATAAAAGGCATTATGTTTTTATAAGTAGCGTTCATGCAAAGTAAATTAATATCAAAAGATCTTACAGTTACCATTAATCATTTTGGCGCCGAACTTTGCAGTGTTAAGAATAATAACGATCTTGAATTTATATGGCAGGCCCAAAAAGAGGTGTGGGCAAGACATGCGCCGGTGCTATTCCCGATAGTCGGGAAGCTGAAAGATAATTTTTTCATTTACAACAACCAAAAATACGAATTGCCTCAACACGGTTTTGCGCGTGATATGAAATTTGATGTGGTTGAAAAAAGCGAACAGTCTCTTACATTTCAATTACGCTCAAATAGCGAAACAAAAACTAAATTCCCATTTGAGTTTGTTTTTGAAGTAACATTTGTTTTAGAAGAGAACAAACTATATACAGAGTATAAAATTACAAATACATCAAACGAAGCCGTTTATGCAAGTGTAGGTGCACATCCCGGCTTTAACTGTCCGTTGTTAGCAAACGAAAGTTTTGAAGACTATTATCTGGAATTTGAAAAAGATATGTTTTCAATTACTAAATTAAATAACGGTTTGCGAACTGACGTAACCTCCAAACTCGAATTAAACAATAAAAAACTATTCCTTAAAAAAGAGCTGTTTGATAATGATGCGCTTGTGTTTGAGAATAGTCAAATAAACCGTATTAGCTTGTGTTCTTCCAAATCAAACCATAAGATCATACTGCAATGTAATAACTGGCCTTATTTTGGCATCTGGACAAAAAAAGGCAACACACAGTTTGTTTGCCTTGAGCCCTGGTATGGCATTGCAGATAGTGAAACAACAGCTAACGAACTGTTAAAAAAAGACGGAATTATTCAAATTGCTCCAGGCAAAGACTTTAAAGCCCAATTTTCTCTTATTTTTAGTTAATTGCCTATTTTTCAGGCTATTTTTACTGCTATTTTCTATGAAAAACAAAGAAAATTCCCTATTTTCGCAGTCCAAAATTTTAAAGAAATGAATATTACCAAGAAAGATATTGATAGTTTGAATGCAGAGATCGCAATTTCTGTTACTCCTACAGATTATGAAGGAAAAGTGAATGATGCTTTGAAAAAAGCTCAAAAACAAATTTCTATGCCGGGTTTCAGACCAGGTAAAGTACCTGCAGGTTTGGTAAAAAAACAATATGGCACTCAAATTTTAGTAGATGAGTTAAACAAATTATTAGATGCTACTATTTACAATTATATCCAGGAAAATAAACTGGAGATCTTAGGAAATCCTTTACCAAAAGATCAGGCGGCAGTTGATTTTGAAAATCAAAAAGATTTTGAATTTGTTTACCAGGTTGGTTTAGCACCACAATTCAATATCGATCTTAACGACAAACAAACATTCACTTACAAAACTGTAAAGATAGATGATGAGTTGGTTGAGAAGTATGTGAAAGATGTGCGTCGTAATTTTGGAAAACCACAAAATCCTGAAGTTGCAGGCGAGAAAGACGTTGTATTTGTTGATATTAACGAGTTGGATGAGACCGGAAACATTAAACCGGGAGGAATTTTTAAAAGCACAAGTATTAGTTATGAGCGTTTAAAGAATGAAACCGCAAAATCAAAAATTTTAGGCGTTAAAAAAGAAGACAAAATTACATTAAATGTAAACGAACTTTACGATACAGCTTTAGATAAAAGCGTTTCGTTAGGCATCGATAAAGAAGTTGCAGAAACATTGGATTGTAATTTACAACTAACTGTAAAAAATATTGCCCGCTTAGAAGATGCAGATCTTGATCAGGAATTGTTTGATAAAGTATATGGCCCCGGCAAAATTACGAGTGAAGAAGAGTTCAGAAATAAAATTCGCGAAGAACTTGGTTTGATGTTTAATGCAGATGCTGACAAATTTTTAAGAACAGAAGTTGAGAATAGCCTTGTTGAAAAAACAAACATCCAGTTGCCTGATACATTTTTAAAACGTTGGTTATTGGCTGTTAACGAAAAACCAATTACACAGGAAGAGTTAGAAAAAGATTATCCAAACTATTCTAAATCTATGAAATGGCGTTTAATTGAAAACAAGATCATTAAGGATAACGAAATTAAAGTAGATGCTGATGAAGCAAAAGACGAAGCAAAAGCGTTCATTAAAAGCGAATACTCTCGATACGGACAAGTACCTACTGAAGATGATCTGGAGAAGATCTCTAAAGATATTTTAAGTAAAGAAAAAGAAGCACAACGTATTTTCGAAAATCTTTACAGTAAAAAAGTATTAGATCTTATAAAAGAAAAGTGTACTTTAAAAGCAAAAGAAGTTAGTTACGAAGATTTCTTTAAAGCATAATCGTTGTCATCTCGAGGAACGAGAGATCTGGACTTAGATCCCTCCTCTCGTCGGAATGACAAATAGAATTAAAAAAAGCCGCTTTCGACTGAGAGCGGCTTTTTTGTTTCTATGCATCCCGAAGTATGAGGGCTCTGCGACAGCGATTCCTCCTTCGTAGAAATGACACTATTTATTAAACACCTTAAAAATAACCCTGCGGTTTTGTAAGTGCATATAATTGTCGCAATCTTTTCCTTTGTCACAATCATTAACTAAATTGTTATCGCCTTTACCGCTTGAGTATTTTAGCTGCGACCGTTTTACATCCGCTTTGGCAAGATAATTTTTTACAACTTTAGCACGTTTGGCCGACAGAGCCCTGTTGTGTTCTTTTGTACCGCGCGAATCTGCATAACCATAGATCTCGATTGAAAGGCTTGGATATTTTTTTAATACCTCGTTATTGGTCTTTAGAATTTCTTCTGCTTCGGTGCTAAGATCGCTTTTGTCAAAGGCAAAAAGAATAGGGTTGGTGTTAAAACCAAGAGCCTGTAATTGTTCAGTACTTAATTCTCCTTTTATCTTTGTCAGATCAACCGCGCTTACAACTGCTGTTGTGTTTGTAATAACGGTTGCCGTATCTACTTTTGCTTTCTCAAATTTGTTTTCAATGCTGTTACAAACAACTATTGGAGATAAACAGGTATCGCAATAAGCAATTACTTTAGAAGCTACGGTGTAATTACCGTTTTGTTTGTAATCGTAATTTAAAACAGCGGCTTGGTTGGTAATAGCGGTTTCATTTATTTTCCACTCGTAAGAAAGTACTTTATAATTTGTAGGAATTTTTACCTCTATCGAATTTTTAAGATCGTTTGCGTCCTCATCAATTATATTTAAAGCAAACTGAGTTGTTTTTTCTGTTGGACATTCTTTATTTAAATTATCTAAATAATTTATTTTATAAATATCCATATCGCCAAAACCACCGGTACGTGATGATGAAAAATAGGCTGAAGATCCACTGTTGTCTTTCACCATAAAAATATCATGTCCGGGTGAATTAACGGGCTGGCCAAGGTTTTCAGGCTTGGTCCATTTTCCATCTACCAGATCGCTTTTATAAATATCGTAATTGCCGTAGCCCTCATGGCCTGTACTTGCAAAATACATGGTCTTGCCATCGTCTGTAATAAAAGGCGCGTCTTCATCAAAAGAAGTATTTATTGGCGCACCAATATTTTCGGGCTTGCTCCATTCGCCTTCTTTAATTTTTGTAGCGCGGTAAATATCAATTCCTCCAAGCCCGCCTTCTGCTTCACTTGTAAAATAAAGTGTGTTGCCATCTTTAGTTAAGAAAGCATGGCTTTGATAGAAATCAAAATTTATGGTCTTTAATAATTTTTTTGGCTTTTGCGTTTTGCTTTCTTCCATTTTTATTTCGTAGATCTTATTATCACGAAAAGAAAAAAGTGTTTTTCCGTCCTGGCTCATCGATACCACAGATTCATGTTTTTTTAAATATTTGGAGTTTACAAATTCATCGGGTAAAGTATAACGACGAAGATCTTTAAAACCATTGGCATCAATTTTTGTGATGTACATACTTTCAAAATATTTTCCATCCAAGTAGCTTAGATTTTCTTTTTTATCATCTTGCCTGCGAGATGTAAATATTAATTCGTTTTGTTGCGTAAGCACTGGTACATATTCAGGCATATCTGTATTAATGGTTTTACCGGCATTTATTATGTACCAATTTGTTGGCGAGATATAATTGCGATGTTGAATTGCATAGTTGCAATCTTCTTTTCTTTTTTTAATATCTTTGGCAAGATCTATTTCTTCTTCGTAATCTTCATAATTATTTAAACGATCAAATAGGGTAATGGCTTTTTCAAACTCGCCATTGTATTGATAGCATTTTGCAAGGGAATAAAGTAATTGCCCCAGCGTATCTTTTTTTGTAATCTTATAAGCTTTTTCAAGATAGGGAAGAGCGCTTGCCTGGTTATCTAAAAACTCTGATAATAAAAGGCCCATGCCCACATTGGCATCAAAACTTTCGGGGTTTTGCTCGATTGCCTTTAAATAAAGGTTTTTTGCTTCGCGAAGGTTTCCTTTTTCTATTTGTTTTAAAGCCTTGCGCACATATTTATCGTTATGAGTAAAAGAAAAAAATGCAAATGCAATAATAAAAACCAAGATATATTTTACACTTTTCATGTTCTATTAAAATTACGAAGTTCTAAAACCGAGACAAAGAAATAGTTGATATTTAACATTAAGAGCGTTTAAATACAGGATAACTATTAGCGTGCGTTAAACAACCAACCGCTTGGGTCCATTGTCTTTTGGCCTTTCCAGATCTGCAGGTTCATTGATGTTTTGCCTTCTTCATCATCTGTTGCAACAGTACCAATAATTTGTTTTACAGTTATTTTTTGCCCTGTTTTTACTGTTACATCGGTAAGATTGCTGTATACACTTAAGTATTCACCGTGACGAATGATCACTAATTTTCCACCGGTTGGCGAAACAGCAATGCCCGTTACTTCACCATCAAAAACAGCGCGGGCTTGTGTACCTTTAGTTGCACATATTTCAACCCCGTTGTTAAACATCATAAAACCTTTTATAGCCGGGTGCTCATGCTCGCCATAGGTTTCGCATATAACACCTTTACCAACAGGCCAAGGTAATTTACCGCGGTTGTTAGAAAAATCAGCGCTTAATGCTTCTGTTTCTTCTGTTAATGCAGGCATAAATAAATTCTCTTTTTTCTCTTTCTCAGGCTTTACATCAATAACAATTTTGTCTTTAGTGCTCTTCGGATTTTTATTGTCTTTTGCCGCAACTTTGGTTTTATTCTCTTTAGCTTCTTTCTCTTCTTTGGCTTTTTTAGCGGCAAGCGCTGCCTCTTCAGCTTTTCTTGCTTCTTCGAGCTTACGTTTTATCTCGGCTTCAATTAAACGCTTAATGGCTAATTGTAATTCAACAGCATCCTGTTTCTTTTTATCCAACTCTGTTTTTAACTCTTTTTCTTTTTTCTGCAATTCAGTTAAAACCTGCTCCTGTTCTTGTTTCTCGCTGCTGAGGTTTTCTTTCTCTACTTCTTCATTACCTAAAAGCACATTTTTTTCGTGACGTTGTTCTTTCAACTCTTTTAGTTTTGCAATGAGTTCGGTTTGTGTTACAATAATTTCTGCAGCTTGTTTTTTTCTGAATTCGGAATATTGTTGCATGTATTTTAAACGGGCATAAGCCTGGTTAAAATTATCGGAGGCAAACACAAACATTATTTTGCTGTATGCATCCTGGTTGCGTTGTGCAAAAACGATCATGCGGGCGTATTCACCTTTTAATTTTTCTAAACTAAGCTTCAATTGCTCGGCTTGTTTTTCGTTCTTTTTAATATCTTTGTTTAATTCGTGAATCTCGGCGTTGATGGTATTAATAAGATCCTGGCGTTTTTCCAGTTTCATATTAATGTTCACTAAAGCGCCTATAGAATTTTTTTTGTTGGCTTTTGTTTCGCTCAACATAGAGTTGATCTCATTGATCTCATCGTTGATCTTTTTCTTTTTATTCTCAAGATCTTTTTTTGAATTTTTTGAACCGGTTTGTGCCTGAAAGGAAGGAATTAATACAATAAAAAATAACAACGCAAAAACGAGCGTTAATTTACTTTTTTTGTATTTCAATTGGATCATATTTAGCCGGTATGTTTAAGCCTAAGTTTTGAGACTTATTTTTCTCTATGCGAACATAGTCAATTTTTATGCTTGCTTTTTTCTCTGCTACTATATCAATATCAACATGGTATGGTGCATAAACACTGTCTTTTTGGGTAAAATTCTTATAATTTGCCGTAAAAGTGCGGTTGGTTGCCGGATCTGAGAATTCATTCTTAATAATTTTATAATTATCAGGATTAAGCGTTAATATTTGTAGTGCTTTTTTAAGCACATTTTCGCCTTGCTGCATCTTTCTTAAACGCCGCTTACGCTCAGTACTGAGTAAATAATGACAATTTTCGCGATCGGTTACAGGTTTTAACTTTAAATCGTCGTCTTCGTAAAACTCCGCGCTATTGCCAAATAAAACGGCTTGTAAAACATCATAATCCAAATCGGCATTTAACATCTCGTTTATATAATTAAAATCGCCTTTAAAATATTGCTTTTTTATATCTACCCTTACTTTTACCGAGTCGCGTGTAATTAGGATCTTGGCTACCTGTATGCCTAACAAATATTGTATGGTAATAAGCATGGCGCTGTCTTTACGGATGTTTACGCGAATATCAAAGCTTTCTTCTTTGCCATCAATAAGCGTTTCTACATTAGCTTTGGCAGTTACCCAGTTAAAATTAAATTCGTTTTCTTTTACGTGTTTGGTTAGCGTTTTGGCGCTTTTAAAATCAAGGCGGCAACGGCCCATATTCACAGTATCGGCAACAATAAGCTCGGTTTGATGTTTTTGTGTTTTTTGTTTATGCTTACACGAAGGCGCAAAAAAACAAAGCAACAATATTGCAATAGAAAAATGTTTTATAGTGAAGAATGAATTAATCATTCAGTTTTTTTAATTTTATTTTATTATTTAAAGCTTCAGAATTACCACCCGCCTGTTTTGCAAGGATCCATTGTGTATAAGCTTCATCCGTCTTATTAAGTTTATACAAAACATCGCCGTAATGCTCCAGGATATCTGATTTTGGAGGCCCCATTTTTGCTGCACGTGATAGCCACTCTTCTGCTTCTTTGTATTTTTTTTGCTGATATAATATCCAACCATAAGTGTCCATATAATTGCGGTTATCGTGTGCCAACTCATTTGCTTTACGCGATAACTTTTCAGCTTTATCTAAATTCTCGTTTCTTAATGACAGATAATAAGCATAATTGTTTAATACATAGGTATTATCAGCGTCTATCTTTAAGGCATCGTCAAAGGCTTTATCTGACTTTTGAAATTCTTTGCCATAATAATAAGCATCACCAAGGTTTTTGTAAAAATCCATCATCAAAGCTTTGTTATCAGACACAAACTCTAAGCCGTCTTTTAAAGATTGCGCCGCTTTTTTGTGATTTTTTAATTGCATGTTAGCAACGCCATTAAAAAAGTATGGTACTGCCTGGCTTGGAAAAAGATCAATTGCTTTTGCGCTGTGATGTTCTAAGGAATCGTATTGTTTTAATTCGCTATCTGTAAATAATAATTGGCTCCAAACCCTGTAATCAACAGCCTCGCCGGCTGCTGCTATATAATAATACTTTGCCGCTTCTTTCATTTTGCCGCCAAGCAATAAAAAATCAGCGTACACTTCATTGCCTCTCGCTTCTTTTGGATGTACTTTAACAAGCAATTCACACAGCTCAACACCGCGCGAATAAAAATCAGATTCCGGTTGTTTTTCGGCACGTGACAAATAATACCTTGCTGCGTCTATTTTATAATCTGCTTCCAGATCGGGGTTTTGAAATGCTTTTTTTAAACAATCATAAGCCTCGTTATCTTTCCCCTGCGCGCTATAATAATCGTGTAAGGCAAGGTTGATAGATGGGTTGTTAGGATCTACCTTTAAGATCTTATCATACATTTCTTTTGCTTTATCTAATTGGTGTTGTTCAATATAGAAGTCGGCAAGGTAAGCAAGGTAACGTGGTTCGGTTTTATTTGAATTGGCAAGACGCAATAATTCTTCTTCGCTTTCTTTAAATTTTTTTTGATTCTTTAAAAGCTTTATTTTATTTAAAGTAATTTGCTCATTAATGCCATAGGTCTTTTCAAGCTCATCATAAATTTTATAGGATTTGTCGTATTCACCAATAATAGAATATTCAATGGCAAGATCTTCCTGAAATTCGGTTTTACCCGGAAAATTCTTTACCAATTGTTCTCTTAGTTTAATAGATTGATTGTATTGTTTTAAAGAAACATAACATTCAATAAGTAAGAGTTGATACCATTCGTTTTTTGGGTTTGCCTCTGCACAAGCTTTGGCATTTTGAATAGCCAACTCGTAAGCCCCCATTAATTTATAGGTTTTACCAAGCTCATATTTTAATGGAACGCTAGTGGGATCTATTTTTTTACATTCAGTAAATAAGCGCAGGGCTTCGGGTAAATTTTGTTTTTGTGGTTGTAAAGCGGCACAACCTTCAATAAAATAGCTGGTAAACTTTGCCTGGTTTACACCGGGGGTTAGCTTTTCGTCTGTTGGCTCGTTAATACTTGTTCTGGCAGTTGCATTTTTTTTGCTTTTACAAGCCACAAAAAAAACAACCAAACAGGAAACCGTTAGTGCAAGAAAAAAATATTTAGAACCCTTAAACAAATAATTGTGTGTAATCGCTAATACTCAAATCTAAGGCTTTGCCGTTAACCTCTGCACCAATGCCCAACATACTGTTGGCAATGTTAGCGTTGTTTATTTTAGAATCTTTTTGAACAATAGAGTTTTGTAAAATGCTGTTCTTGATTTTTGAATTAGCGCCAATGCTGGCATGCGGACCAACAATACAATCGGTTAACTCTACATTTTCACCAATATAACAAGGTTCAATAATTATGCTGTTGTTATTTTTAATGTTCTTTTCTTTTAAATGCGCTTTGCCTTTATCAAATTCTAACACACGTTGATTGGTGTATACCGTAGCGTTTTTATTACCACAATCTAACCACTCGGTAACCTGGCCGGGCATAAATTTCGTGCCCTTTTGTTTCATGTTTTCCAAAGCGTTGGTTAACTGGTACTCACCTTTTTCGGTGATCTTGTTATCCAATAAATATTGCAGTTCGCTTTTTAAATAATCACCATCTTTAAAATAATAAATACCAATAATTGCCAAATCACTAATAAATGTTTGTGGCTTTTCTACAAAATCGGTTATAGCACCTTTGCTGTCTAATTTTACAACACCAAACTGGCTGGGGTCTTCAATTTTTTGAACCCAGATAACGCCCTCCTGCTCTGTATCCATTACAAAATCTGCTTTAAACAAAGTATCTGCAAAGGCAACAACCGTTTTACCTTTAATGGCATCTTTGGCGCACATAATGGCATGAGCGGTTCCCAAGGCCACATCCTGATAAAATATACTGCCTTTAGCGCCCTGGCTTTCGGCAACTTTAATTAAATTTTGTTCTACTTCGGCACCAAAGTCAGGACCAATAATAAAGGCAATTTCGTTAACTTTTTGTCCGCAAACTTTAGTAATATCTTCTACAAGGCGTTGCACAATGGGTTTTCCGGCCACAGGTATCAACGGTTTTGCAGTTGTAAGTGTGTGGGGGCGCATACGCTTGCCCTTGCCGGCCATAGGAATAATAATTTGCATATAATTTTATAATCCCACAAAAATAGCATAATTTACCGATGTAAAAGGGTAAAATGACCGTTAAAAAATACTTTTTGGCAATTGTAATTCCACCGCCATTATTTGAAAAAGCAGAGGGGATAAAACAACAATTATTTAATGAGCACGGATTGAAAGGAGCACTCAGAAGTCCCGCCCATATTACCTTGCACAGGCCTTTTGAATGGAAGGAAGAAAAAGAAAACTTAATTATTGATAAGTTGGCAACCTTTAAGTTTGATGCTGAAATTAAGATAGAGCTTAACAATTTTTCTTTTTTTGAGCCTCGCGTTATCTATGCAGCCATTACACCAAATAATACGCTTAACGAATTACACTATCGCTTAAAAAAGTTTGCAAAAAAGGAATTGCAACTGTTTAATGAAGCCGATGACCTGCGCGGTTTCCATCCACATATTACTGTTGCTTCACGTGATCTTAAAAAAGCAAAATTTTACGAATTGCAGCAAGAGTTTATAGACAAAAAGTTAGGCGGAACGTTCAACTGCAAAGGCTTTAGCTTATTAAAGCTTGATAAAAAGTGGGAAATACTAAAGGATTTTAGCTTTTAACCTTAATATTTAAAACTATTCTAAATAAGGCTTTTCTGCGCTTGGCGCTACAAATGAGCGACTTGTGGGCGCGCACTACTTTTTTTATAATAAAAAACATTTAGCTTAAAACTTGATTCTAAACGTTTTGCTTAATACCTTTAGCGCACAATTTCAAGTATTTATTTTATACCATTATGAGTAAAAAATCAGGATTTTTATCTTCCTCAATCGGAAAGAAATTTTTAATGGGATTAACGGGTTTATTCCTTATTTCATTTTTAGTGATACACGTAACTTTAAACAGCTTTATTTTCTTTAATGATGGTGGCGCGACTTTTAATGCCGGAGCTGATTTTATGGCGCACAATCCAATCATTAGAATTTTAGAGATAGGTTTGTTTGCAGGCTTACTGCTACACATTTTTCAGGCCTTGGTTTTAACTTTAGAGAATCGCAGGGCCCGCCCAATTGGTTATGCGGTTGTAAAAGGCAGTGCTAACAGTAGCTGGTATTCGCGCTCAATGGGCATTTTAGGATCTTTATTGTTATTATTTTTAGTGGTTCACTTAAGTAACTTTTGGGTACCAACTAAAGTGGCGGTGTTCAATCATACTGCGCACGATACATTTGCAGGAATGAAAGCGGTTTTTTCTCAATGGTATTTTGTTGCCATTTATTTAGTAGGCGTTATCAGTCTTTTGTATCACTTGTTGCACGGTTTTCAATCAAGCTTTCAATCATTAGGCTTAAATCATAAAAAATACACGCCGCTTATTAAAGCATTAGGCATGTGGTTCTCTATTATTGTTTGCCTTTTATTCGCAGCAATGCCGGTTACCATGTTCTTAGGAATTATAAAATAATTGTCAATTAAAAAATTGTAAATACAAACTATGGCTACTTCATCAAAATTAAATTCAAAAATCCCTGAAGGAACTTTAGAGAACAAATGGACAAAATACCGTTCTACTGTTCACCTGGTTAATCCTGCCAACAAACGCAGCCTTGAGGTTATTGTTGTAGGTTCGGGCCTTGCAGGCTCTTCTGCCGCTGCATCTTTAGCCGAAATGGGATATAAAGTTAAAGTATTTTGTTTTCAGGATTCACCTCGCCGCGCGCACAGTATTGCTGCACAAGGTGGGGTTAATGCTGCAAAAAATTATCAAAATGATGGTGACAGCGTTTACCGTTTATTTTATGATACCATTAAAGGTGGCGATTACCGCGCCCGCGAAGCTAACGTGCACCGTTTAGCTGAGGTGTCGGGAAATATTATTGACCAGTGTGTTGCGCAAGGTGTACCGTTTGCACGTGAGTACGGCGGAACGTTAAGTAACCGTAGTTTTGGTGGAACACAGGTACAACGTACATTCTACGCTGCCGGACAAACAGGACAACAATTATTATTGGGCGCTTACAGCGCATTACAACGTCAGGTGGGTATGGGTGCCGTTAAATTAATGGCCCGCCACGAAATGATGGATGTTGTTACTATTGATGGTAAAGCCCGCGGTATTATTGCCCGAGATCTGGTTACCGGAAAATTACAACGTCATTTTGGTCACGCGGTATTATTATGCACGGGTGGTTACGGTAACGTATTTTATTTATCTACAAATGCTATGGGCTGTAATGTTACAGCCGCATGGAAAGCACATAAAAAAGGCGCTTTCTTCGGAAACCCTTGCTACACGCAAATTCACCCAACCTGTATCCCTGTTTCGGGAGATCATCAATCGAAATTAACGTTGATGTCAGAGTCGTTGCGCAATGATGGTAGAATTTGGGTTCCTAAGCAAAAAGACGATAAGCGTAAGCCAAAAGATATTCCTGAAGAGGAAAGAGATTATTATTTAGAGCG
This sequence comes from Bacteroidota bacterium, assembly GCA_032229505.1. Taxonomy (GTDB): domain Bacteria; phylum Bacteroidota; class Bacteroidia; order B-17B0; family Aurantibacillaceae; genus Aurantibacillus. Next base: position 25,677 of record JAVTWD010000088.1, on the reverse strand, counting down.
TCGTTATCCTGCCTTTGGTAACTTAGTGCCGCGCGACGTTGCAAGCCGTGCCGCTAAAGAGCGTTGCGATGCGGGTTATGGTGTAGGAGCTTCTAAAATGGCGGTGTATCTTGATTTTGAAGCGAACATGATGCGTTACGGTCAGATCGAAGCTAACAAGAAGAATTTACACAATCCAACAAAAGAAACTATTCGCGCATTAGGAAAAGATGTGGTGAAAGAAAAATATGGTAACCTGTTTGATATGTATAAACAAATTACCGATGAAGATCCTTATGAAATGCCAATGCGTATTTATCCTGCGGTTCACTACACCATGGGTGGCCTTTGGGTGGATTATAATTTAATGACAACGGTTCCGGGCTTGTATGCTTTGGGTGAAGCAAACTTCTCTGATCACGGTGCTAACCGTTTGGGAGCTTCCGCTTTAATGCAAGGCTTGGCCGATGGATATTTTGTAATTCCGTACACTATTGGCGATTATTTATCTGAAGAAATTCGTACCAAAGCAATTCCAACCGATCACGAAGCTTTTGTAAAAGCGGAAGCTGAGGTTCAGGAACGCATTAACAAATTATTCTCAATTAAAGGAACAAAATCTGTTGATCACTTCCATAAAGCATTAGGCCGTATTATGTGGGAAAAATGTGGTATGGCGCGTAATGCAAAAGGTTTAACAGAAGCCATTGCAGAGATTCAACAATTGAAAAAAGATTTTTGGAGCGATGTGCGCGTACCAGGAGAACAAAACGAATTTAATACAGAATTAGAAAAAGCACACCGCGTTGCAGATTTTATAGAATTAGGAGAATTAATGTGTAAAGACGCATTGAACCGCAACGAAAGCTGTGGCGGTCACTTCCGCGAAGAATACCAAACACCGGATGGCGAAGCTTTACGTGATGATGATAATTTTGCTTACGTTGCCGCTTGGGAATACAAAGGCGATAGCAATTTTGAATTACACAAAGAAGAATTGAAATTCGAGAATATTAAATTAGCACAACGTAATTACGCATAAACAAATAGAATTATGAGTCACGGAAATATGAATCTGACCTTAAAGGTTTGGAAACAAAAAAATAAAGACAGCAAAGGACGCTTTGAAACTTATGATGCTAAAGGCATTTCGCCTGACATGAGTTTTTTAGAAATGTTTGATGTTGTTAACGAACAACTGATAAGCGCAGGTAAGGAGCCAATTGCTTTTGATCACGATTGCCGCGAAGGTATTTGTGGTATGTGCAGTATGTACATCAATGGCCGCCCGCACGGACCAAAAGGTGGCATTACTACTTGCCAATTGCATATGCGTAGTTTTAATAACGGCGATACAATTGTGGTTGAGCCCTGGAGAGGTGCAGCATTTCCGGTAATTAAAGATCTGGCAGTGGATCGCTCTTCGTTTGACAGAATTATGTCTGCCGGCGGTTTCGTTTCTGTAAACACAGGTAATGCAAAAGACGCTAATAATATTTTAATTCCTAAAGATGATGCAGATACTGCATTTGATGCAGCAGCTTGTATTGGTTGCGGCGCCTGCGTTGCAGCTTGTAAAAACTCAAGCGCTATGTTATTTGTATCCGCAAAAGTTTCTCAATTATCTTTATTACCGCAAGGTAAAGTTGAGAAACAAGACCGTGTGTTGAACATGGTTAAACAAATGGATGAAGAAGGATTTGGTAATTGTACTAATACCGGTGCCTGCGAAGCAGAATGTCCGAAAAGTATTTCATTGGAGAACATTGCGCGTATGAACCGCGAATATTTAGGAGCAAGCTTTACACAAAACAAAAAATAATTTCAATGTCATGCTGACGGAGGAAGCATCTGTGTTTAAGATTCCTCCTTTGTCGGGATGACAATATCAATTAAAAAGCCGGATCAAATAATTTTGATCCGGCTTTTTTGTTTTTATTTTAAACAGAACTATAAACTTTTAAAACAAGGTTCGTTGATCTTTGGTAATTTTATACTTAACGTAGCGCCGTAAAAGAAATACCAGTCTTTGGTGCGCGTGTTGCCGCGCATATAGCCATCGGCATATTCGGCACTCACATTATCTAAATGATCTGTAAATAGTTTACGGGGTCCCCATTCAAGGCCAAAGCAAAAAACACGTCCGGCATTCATTTTAACACCAATGCCATAAGGTATATTTACCTGGAGTTTTGGGTAACCAGGAGTAACAACACCGCCATGCAAAAGATCGGTTGTAGGGCCGGCGCCATAACTGCTTTGAGGATTAAAATAAAAAGCGCCAAGGCCGGCAAAAAGAAACATTGTAAAACGGTGTTTATCTACACCAATTCTATAATCTACAAAATTAAATTCTGCTACAGCGTGCAAGTCATAAATATTTGACTTGAATGCTACATTTCTTTCCAGCTGATCAAACTCTTTTGATTTAGAATCATCGCCCATTACAGAGCCATAATTAAATCCAAAACGAAAAGCATAACGGTAGTGAAAAGAATACCTGTAAAAAAGACCAACAGCCGGCTTCGAGAACAAAAAATGTCCCCGTGGATTAAGATCACCCAAATAATAAGAAGCCCCTCCAAACAAACCTATTTCGCTTTGACGAAAATTACGTTTTCTTCTTTGAGAAAAACCGCTTAAAACCAGTAAGCAAAGCAGATATGGAAGAATTTTTTTTAACAAATCAAATATAAAAACGTAAAAATAGATGATTTATTGCGTTTTTTTGCTTTGTTTGTAGTAGAATTCATGAACCGTATAAGTCTAATATTTGCGCTTTTTGCCATAAAATGCCATTTTTTGGCTCAAAATGCCGATTCTTTAACAAAAAATCATTCATTTTTGCCCAAAATTAGCCTTAAATCAGATACGGATCTGATCTTTAACCGCTCCAGGATCATCTCAGAATTAGATAGTTTGTTGCATCCGGAGCTGCATATTGGTGGTTATATCTCTTCTTATTTTTCCTTGAATGATGATGATAATTTACCAAATGGTTTTGTGCAGTTTCCAACGCTTGAACCCCGTAAAAATCAATTCTCTTTAAACATGGCTTTAATAAGCATGAATTATAAAAGCCAAAACATGCGCGGAAATATTATTTTGCATTATGGTGATGTACCAGAAAGCTCATGGCCACAAACATTTAACCTGATACAGGAAGCAAACGGCGGATTCAGGATCTTTAAAAAATTATGGTTTGATGCAGGCTTTTTTAAGACACATATTGGTATTGAAAGCTTTCAGCCAAGAGAAAATATTGCATCCAGCATGTCGATCGTAAACTTTTATGACCCCTATTTTTTAAGTGGTGCAAAGCTTACCTATATGGCTAATTCAAAACTAAGCTTACAGGTAAATGTTTTTAATGGTTATAACGAATACCTCGATAATAACCGCAACAAAGCTTTTGGCTTTACAACGGTTTATAATGCGAAGTGCTTTTCGCTTACCTACAATCTTTTAACCTGCGATGAATCGCCGGACAGTTCTAAGGTAAAACACCAAAGATGGATCAATAATGTTTACTCAAAAATTCATTTCAAAAAATTTACAATTGGTATTGACGCCAATTTTGGATTACAGCAAAATTCTTTAAGAACAGATTCAAGTCAGATAGGTTATGTATATGGTGGTTTAATAATTGTAAAATATCAGTTTATAAAGCAATTGGCAAGTTATGCAAGAGTGGAAAATTTTTCTGACCCCAATGAGCTCTTAAGTGGCGCTCTTGATATAGGAGACTATATACATGGTACAACCGTTGGCATAGAATTCATGCCGCATAAAACCGTTAGCCTGAGTGCTGAGTGGCGAATACTGGAAGCAGATAATTTGATCTTTAAACAAGGAAATAAAACAACAAATCAACGTAACGAGTTTAATCTTTGCTTAGATTTGTGGTTCTGAAATGAATCAAAAAAATTCATATAAACCTATAGGTGTTTTTGACAGTGGTTTTGGTGGCCTTACTGTTTTAAAAGAGATCGTTAATGAAATGCCACAATACGATTATCTGTATTTGGGCGATAATGCGCGTGCGCCGTACGGCTCAAGAAGTTTTGAAACGGTTTACGAGTATACATTAGAATGTGTTAACCATTTATTTGCCATGGGTTGCGAATTGGTTGTATTGGCCTGTAATACAGCTTCAGCAAAGGCTTTACGTACCATACAACAAAAAGATCTTCCAAAGATAGATCCGTCAAAAAGAGTGTTAGGAGTAATAAGGCCCACAACCGAAATTATTGGCAATTACAGTAAAACCGGAAATGTTGGTGTACTTGGCACAGCCGGAACCGTTAGCTCCGGATCTTACCTTGTAGAAATAGAAAAATTCTTTCCTCAATTAAAGGTTTACCAGGAAGCTTGCCCAATGTGGGTACCGCTGATAGAGAACAATGAATACAATAATGAAGGCGCTGATTTTTTTATTAAAAAACATGTTACAAATCTAATGGCGCAGCAAAAAAACATTGATGCCATTATTTTAGGCTGCACACATTATCCGTTGATCAAAGAAAAAATTCAAAAGTATTTACCGGCTAATGTTCAACTCTTATCACAGGGAACCATTGTTGCAAAAGGACTGAAGGATTATTTGCTGCGCCATCCGGAAATGGAGCAAAAATGTAGCAAGTCGCAAACCGTTAGTTTTTATACAACCGATCTACCAGAAACTTTTGATAAAGCTGCTACCTTATTTTATGGTAAACAGGTGCAATCAAAGCACCTTGCACTTTAAAAATTATTTATTTGACAAAAGTAAAAAATTGTTCTTATCCACTAATACTTTCCAGCCCTCTTTAGCAACCAGTTGAATTATTTTTTCATCAGATTGCTCCTGTGACGCAGGCCAGGTATCATTTTTAAATAAACAAATATATTCCGCATCCTCCACCCTTGGATAATAATAAATTTTCTTTCTAAATGCGAGGTGTGGTAATAATTTGCTGGAAGCAGAGACGTTTGCATCTGCCGGAATTTTTTTTAAGGCCTCATGTATTTCTTTAATAGAATTGGGATGAATATAAAAATCTTTATTAAACAGATCGTATTTTATTGAGCTTCCTAACCTTGCCCTGTGCATTTCAGGAGAGCGAAAGATTTCTTTACTTGTCATTATCAATGTCCAGCAACAAATAAGCAGTGCAAGAGGTATTTTAAGATCTTCTTTTTTTAAGCCCGCAATAATTAAAAAAACCATTACGGGTAATATAGATACAAATTCAACACTATAATAGGACTCTGAACTCCAGCGAATGGGATCGTTAGCGTACATTTTTTTTGCAATAAGAGGTAAAAAAGGAAGCAAATAAACAGGACGAAGAAATAATAAAAAGCCACCAGAAAAAATATAAATAATATAAAAATCTAGTTTAACACCATCAAAGTATGAATTTTTAGAATGGTTTATAAAAAGCAATTCAATACACCTTAACGGATCGTGAAATAAATAGCGTATAGCTTCAACCGGTGTTTTACCCAATGCTGCAAATTCAAATAAACCATATTTTTTATTTTCATCTTCAAGAGCCGGAATAAGGAATTTAAAAATTATCAAAAATAAAGCTATCGAAAGAACAAACAGTATAGCAGAAAATTTAAGTTTAAATTTTTCTTTACGGTGAAGTATCATTAAAAACCCACAGATAAAAAACAACCAAAGCGGATAATCCTCTCGCATGATAAACAAAAATAAAACGGTCAAACACGTTGCCAGGATATTTTCTTTTTCGAAGTAATATAAAAAAACCGGTATCATTGCTGAGCCCATTATTGCAAGATTACAATCTGCAGACGCGGCGGTAAAACGTCCTAATAACGTAAAATAAAAAAGTAAGGCTAATAAAGCAAGAAGGTAATTATTGCTTTTAAAAAAAATTAATTTATAAGTGAACCAGCCACCAAAAGTTACAATAACTGTTTGGATGAATAAAAGCGTGTAAGTTCCAAATATGGGAGACAGCAACCAATATAAAGGTGAAATAACAATAAGAGCAAACGAAAAATGATCCTGTAAAAAAGTAATTGGAAAAGAAAATAAATAAACAGGGCATGCACTTACGCGAAAATGTGCAAAATCGTAAAGCGCAAAATTGTAAACACCATAATCAAACGCAAAGGTGTTAAAAGAATAATGGTTTCTAAAAACAATATAAAGATTGAGGAAAGAAAATCCGAATAAAACTAAAAACAAAAGCACATTAGTTTTATCAGTAAATTTTTTTTGTATAGATACAGGTTTAAAAAAGCTCACAATAGATTCTCTTCAAAAACCAAAGATACAGCATATAAACTTATTTCTCTAAGATCTTAAACTCTGTTCTTCTGTTATTTTGGCGACCATCATCAGTTTCGTTTGTATCAATAGGTTTTGTTTCGCCATAACCTTTTGCTACTAATCTTGCCGTGCTAATACCTTTGCCAATTAAATAATCAACCACCGATTTTGAACGACTATCACTTAACTTCCAGTTATAATCATCAGAACCTTTGCTATCTGTATGGCTTCCTAATTCTATTTTTATGGTTGGATTATCATTTAATAATTTAATTAAACGCTCCAGCTCATTGGCAGATTCAGGACGAATAGTTGCTTTATCAAAATCAAAAAAGATATTACGTAAAACAATGGTACTTCCAATTTCTATTTTCTTTAAAGCTACATCCTTTGTAAATTCCTGGAAGGCTGCGTTATCGGGAATGTTGAAATTTTCCGAATGAAATAAGTAACCATCGCGCTTAACAGCAATACCATAATTTTTTCCGCTTGGTAAGGTAACTAAATATTTACCGGTGCTGCTGTTTGATTTAAACGTTGCTAATACAATATTCTTGTCGTTATCAATAAGGTCAATAGATGATTCTAGAGGCTGAGTTGTTTTTGCATCGGTAACAACCCCTTTTAAGATAGTTAATTTTGCAGAGGCAACTTCAACAGCATTTTCTACTTTTAAATTGCTTACCGGGTTGGCGGCCATAGCCATTAACTGGTCTTGTGTATTTAACAATGGGTGTTTTTCAGGACCTAAAAATGTAATTTTATAAAGATCTTTCTCGCCAAAGCCTCCTGTTTTTGAAGAAGCAAAATAAGCGCGGCTACCACTGCCACTCACCACAAAAAACACATCATCATCGGGTCCGTTAATTGGATAACCTAAATTTTCGGGTGTTCCCCAAACACCATTTACTAAAGTAGATTTAAATATATCATAACCACCCATTGAATTGTGACCTTTACTGCTAAAATATAATGTAATGCCATCAGGATGCATAAAAACAGCTTCATCGCCATACTTTGTATTTATTACTGGGCCAATATTCTTTGCGGGTCCCCATTCACCTTTCACATCCATATCACTATAATAAATATCCCTGTCGCCAATGCCCGATTCTTTATCACTAACAAAATATAAACGCTTACCGTCAAAACTTAAACTTACGCTCGACTCGTGATATTTTGTGTTAATGTATTTATTCATATGAACAGGTTCTTCCCAATCCGCACCAAATAAAACACTTTCGTAAAGATCACCACCATCTTTGCCCGAGTGTCTGTAAACATAAAGCTTGCTTCCGTCAGAGGAAAGACCCGCCGCGGCATCATGATTTTCGGTATTTACATTTTTACTTAAAAGTTTTGAAGCCTGCCATTTGCCATTTAGTTTTGTAGATATATAAACATCTTCGTAATAGCCGTTATCATTTTCATCGCGCTTGCCACCCGTTGAATTATCTCTTCGTGCTGTAAAAATAACCGTTTCTTCATCTGCAGAAATGGATGGGCCGTATTCCGGAAACGCAGTATTAATATTACCTCCAAGGTTGTCTACAAAAACCCGCTCAGGATTTGCACTAAATTTTTTTCCATTGTTACACTCTGCAATTTTTTTATTGATGTCTTCTGTTTCTATTAAATTTTTTTTGCTTTGTTGTAAATAGGTCTGATAATATTTAATGGCTTCATCCCAACGACTATTTAAGTGATAGCTCCATGCCAGCCAAAAAGCCATATCTTCTTCGGCCATCGGATCTAATTTATAAGCTGTTTCAAAATAAGTTAAGGTTTGAGGTGTTGATGGATCTGTAATAAAAGAAACAAAACCAAGCATATAATTTAAACGCGCATTTTTTGGATTGAAAGCTTGTGCTGTTGATAGTGGCGCAAGCGCATCTCTGAAATTTTGATAACCTGCTTTTTGGTAATCATAATGACTTACCGGATAGTAACGGTGCTCAGAGGCATAGCCCTTTTTAAAATCTTCAAACTCTTTTCGGCCTTGCATATAAAATTCAGTCCCAATATCTAATTGTTTGCGCGCCGCTTTCATTTCATCTTTTTTGCCCGGAAAATTATCTTTTTCAAATTCTACCGATTGTGAAAAAGAAAGAGCAGATAAACAAATAAAGGCCAGTGTAAATGTTTTTTTCATAGTGTTCATCAATAAAATTAATCTAAGCAAGAAGCATTAATAAAAGTTTTTGCGTTACTAACGCCAAGCTCGTAAGCTTTTTTCCAATCGCTGCAGCAATCTGCTTCTTCACGTAGCATTTGGCGGGCAATGCCTCGGTTATAATAAGCAGCGCCGTTTTTAGGATCGTTTGCAATTGATTGAGAGGCCATGTCTTTTGCTTTTTTATAATCTTTATTTTTTATAGCAATAGAAGAGAGGTTGTTATAGGCAAAAGAATTTTTCGGATCTTTTTTTAATACATCTTCAAAATCTGCCTGGGCCGCTTTAAGATTGTTGTTCTCAAAATTAGCGGAGCCGCGATTGTTTAATGCCACTAAATAATTTGGGTTGGCCTGTAATGCTTTTGTATAGGCATCAATGGCTTTTTGATATTCTTTATTTAAGCGGTAGGCCGAACCTAAATTGTTATGAATAAAAACTAAAGAACCATCAATGCTAATAGCTTTTTCATAATCTGCTATGGCCCCTGCATAATCTGCTTTGGCCCGTTTAGCACTGGCCCTGTCATTATAGGCATAAGCATAATTAGGATTGCCTGTAATTGCTTTTGTAAAAAACTCAATGGATTTGTCATAATCTGCGGCATCATAAAGCGAAATACCTTTGTAATAACAACCTTCAATATGCGCAGGATTTATTCTTAAGCAATTATCCAAGGCAACGGCCTGACTGTCTTTTTGATTAATGTCATAAAAAATGAGGCTTTTATTAAAGTAAAACTCAGGATTTTGTGCATTCAATAAAATAGCACTATTTATATCTGCTAAGGCTTCGGTATGTTTTTTTAAGTGAATATAAGCGATGGCACGGTTAGCAAGGGCCTTATCAAAATTAGGTTTTGCGGTTAATGATCTGTTGAACAACTCAACCGCTGTAGCGCACTCGTTTTTTTTAAGAGCTGCCAAACCGCTATTGTAATCTTGTTCTGCAAGCTGTTCGGGTGTTAAATTGGTTGCCACTTTCACTGTATCCTGTGAGCGGGCATTTACCATAAAAAAAACTAATAAGATCAGTAAATAGTTATGTTTCATGCTTAAGAGATTTAAACACTAAATATAAATTATTATTTGAAATATTAAAAATAAGTTCTAAAGCTAAAATAACCTTGTTATGGAGATATTTCCTAATTTTAAAGTCTAAATGTTTTTAGAAATGAAAAAGCGCTTTTTTTTGATTCCCATATTGTTTTTATTTAGTATTCATACTTCTGCGCAAGTAGATGTAGAAGGGTTTATAAAGAGAAAAACTGATAAGCTAAAAGAAAAGACAAGAGAAAAAACAACGGATGTTTGGGAAAAACAACAAAATGAATATGATGCCAGTAATTTTAATTATGCTATTTCATTTTTAGATAACAGCGGCCTTTTTGAGGCAGACGAAAAAGGTGGCACATTTACAAGTAATTTGTTAAGTGCCACCAAAATTGCAAAGGCAGGCGAAGTTACCAAAGAAGAAAGAGCCTACACCAATTTAAAAAATGGTGAAATATTAATGGCAAGCAATAAATTAAATCTTGCCGAGCAGTGTTTTTTGCAAGCCAAAGAATTGTATGCTAAAGCGGGCATGGATACTTCTGAGAATTATGCGCAAACTATTAGTAACCTTGCTTTGGTTTACCAGGCGGGCGGTCGTTTTATAAAAGCAAAACCCTATAGCGAAGAAGCAATTACCTTACGTGAAAAACTTTCGAATAAAGGAAAACTGATCGTATCAATAAACAACAATGCAGTATTAAAAAAAGAAACCGGTTTTTATACAGAGGCAGAAAGCGATCTTAAAAAAGCCTTTGAAATGGCAAAAGAACAAAATGATGCTTTAGCCAAAGCACTTATTTGTAACAATCTTGCAATGGCCTATCTTGATATGAATAAATTGAAAGATGCCGAAAGCCAGATGAATACTAGTCTTACTGAGGCCGCAACCGTTTTAAAAGATTATTACAGCAATTATATAAAATTGCAGATCAATCTTGCAAATGTTTACCGTTTTGAAAAGAAATACGATGAATCGGAAAAATTATATTTAAAAGCAATCGAAATAAAAGAAAGAAAGTTGGGCGCGCATCCTGATCTGGCGCATTTAAAAAGTGGTCTCGCACAATTGTATATGGAAATGGGCGGCCGCAACAGTAAGGTAGAACAATTATTGTTAAGCGCAGTAGATATTTACAAACGTAAGCTGGGGAATAACAATCCTGCAACAGTTTCAACACAACAAGAGCTGGCCAATTTTTATCGCTTTAATGGCAATCCGGGTAAAGCGCTTGAGCTGATGTTAAAAGTTGTGGAACAAAAAAAAGTAATGTACGGCGAGGCTCATCCAAACTATACGCAGGCTTTAGAAGACCTTGCTTTAGCGCAATGGCAGAATAATAAAATTACCGAAGCAAAAGATAATTATGAGATAGTAATTAATAATACATTAAACTACATAACAACTTTTTTTAGTTCGTTAAACGATAATGAAAAAACATTGTATTGGGAAAAAACAAATAATCGCCTGCAAAGGTTTTATTCTTTTGCTTTTTCAAACTCAACAACCGACAGTAGCCTTTCAAAACAATTATACAATACACTTATTAACACAAAAGGCTTTTTATTGAGCAACTCTTCTAAAATTCGTAATATAATTGCAGCCAGTGATGATAAATCGTTAAAGTTAGCTTACAAGCATTGGTTAGAAACAAAAGAGAATTTAAACCAGGCTTACCAGTTAAGTAAAGAAGAATTAGAAAAAGAAAAAGTAAACATTGATAGTTTAAAGAACAGAGTGAATGAATTAGAGCGTGAGCTATCGCAAAAAAGTTCATTATTTAAAGAAAGCAACACGGCGCAAACCGTTACCTATGAAAGTATTCAAAAACAATTAAAACAAGGCGAAGCGGCAATTGAAATTGTTGAATTGAACGAGTATAAAAATGGCTTTACAGCTAATGGAAATTATTTAGCATTACTTTTAACAGCAACAGAATTAAAATTAATTGATCTGGGAAATGTAAAGGCAATAAATGAAGCAATTGGCGCTTTTAGAGAAAAAACAATTGATCAAAAACCCGAGAACGAAGCCTATGCTATTACCTGGAAATTATTAGACGAACAACTGAACAGCATAAATAAAATTTATCTTTCGTTAGATGGTGCTTACCATCAGCTAAGTATTAATGCCTTAAAAGATGTGAATGGCAAATATTTAGTGGATAAATATTCGTTACAATTTACAGGTAATACAAAAGACCTGTTGGATGTAAAACAAACCGAAAGCGCGTCCAAAAAACCTACCACCGCTTTTTTAATTGGTAATCCAAAATATGGCAGCAACGGTGTTATTGATCAGTTGCCCGGAACAGAAATAGAAGTAAAAAATATTACAAAACTTTTAACCACCTATAAAGTTAAAGCAACCGCTTTGTTTGGTGCTAGCGCTACCGAAGCAAAAGTAAAGGACATCAATTCACCAAGTATTTTACACATTGCAACGCATGGTTATTTTTTAGCAGATCTTAGTCAGGTTGAAACTTCTAAGGTATTAGGAGTTGACGTTTCGGCGGCTAAAGAAAATCCATTGTTAAGAAGCGGCGTACTTTTAGCCAATTGCGAAAATGTATTTGACGAGAATTTTCATCCTTCACCAAACAGTGAGAATGGAATTTTAACAGCGTATGAAGCCATGAGTTTAAATTTAGATAAAACAGACCTTGTAGTATTAAGTGCCTGCGAAACCGGTTTGGGAAGCGTAAAGCAGGGCGAAGGTGTGTATGGCTTGCAGCGTGCTTTTTTAATTGCAGGTGCAAAAAGTATTATTATGAGTTTGTGGAGTGTGAGTGATGCCGCCACAATGGAGTTAATGACTCTATTCTATAACAACTATGCAAAAAGCGGAAACAAGCAACAGGCTTTTTCTGATGCTATTAAGCAATTAAAAGTAAAATACAAAGAGCCGTTTTACTGGAGCGCATTTGTTATGCTGAGTAAATAATTCGCAAACAATTTTAACCACATAGAAACATAGATTTAATAAATAAGGAATTATGCAAAAAGAGGAAACATAGAAATTGAAGCTTCGCTTCAATTTTTCTATTGTTTTCTTAATAAACATTTTAGTGAAATCCTTCAGTCTATGTGCCTATGTGGTTTAATTAAAGTCTAGTAGTTAAGTTTCACATACACAGCCAAATGATCGCTAAAACCGTTAAAGTATTTATTATTTGGCCCGTAAGTGCGATTTGGTTTTTGATCGCCGGTAATGTAATTTTTAAAAAGCACAAAATCTTTGTTTAAAATCGCTGCATTGTTCGGTTTAAAGTTTAGACCTTTTCCGTTTAAAAAACCTTGTGATAAAATAATATTGTCAAATAACTCCCAGGTGCCCTCTCGCAAATGTGAGCCCTGTTTGTTATCGTATAATTTTAAATAGGGGTTTAGTAATTCATTCTTTACAGGCTTACTATTTGCTTTTAATGTTTTTAAGATGGAATTGTTTCTTGGGCTATCGTTAAGATCACCCATAATAATGATTTTTGCTTCTTTTTCTTTTGCCAACAATTCATCAACTTTTTTCCGAAGTATCTGTGCCGTATAAATGCGTTTTGGTTCTGTTATATCTTCACCATCGCGTCTGCTTGGCCAGTGATTAATAAAAAAATAAACTGTTTCGGCAGTGGCATTATGCTTTAAGGTAACAAACAAAACATTTCTTGTTCGGTAATAAGGTAAATTAGTATTTACAACATCTAATTCTTCAGAATCTACAAGATCAAAAACAGAGCTGTCGTAGATGAAACCAACATTAATACCCCTCGTATCTTGCCCGGTTGAACAAAGACATAAGTATTCTCTTTTTTTAAGATTGCTTTTTGCAACAAGATCTTTTATTACGGTTTCATTCTCTATTTCACAAAAACCAACGGCAACGGGCAGGCTACCATCTTCAACAGTTGCTGAAATTACTTTTGCTATGTTGTTTATTTTGTTGTGATATTTTTTATCATCCCATTGTGATAAAGAGTGAGGAAGAAACTCTTCATCCTGCGTTTCAGGATCATCTATCGTATCAAAAAAATTTTCAACGTTGTAAAAAGCTACTGTAATGTTTTGCATGATCAAAGTTTTATTGCAAGCTGCCCCACATATTGTGTTGGCGCACGCATGTCACCCGGCCTGGCTTGATAAGATTGGTTGGTAAAATTATTAACGATGAAAGATATTTTTATGGACTTATTCAAATTAACAGAAATACGTGCATCATGTACCCAAACACTTTTTTGAAATTCACCAAAGTTTTTATTTAAGCCCGGCAAAATATAAGTTGCATCTATTTCATCCCAGTTAATGCCGTTTGCAATATCGTTGTACTCGTGCAAAATGCTTTGTGTAAAACGCCTGTCAATGTTTTCGATCTTGCTTGTAAAACGTGTGCTATATCCAATCGAAATAAATTTATAATCAAATTGTATATCATTTTTTAGTAAATGCTTACTACGGTATTTTAAAGTATTTATTCCCGGTAAACCTAAAGTATCTTTTGAAGCATTAAAATTTGGATTTATAGGATTCATATAAGTATAACCAGAAAATACAGTTACGTTTATTGGTCCAATTTTTCCTGTTCCGCTAACCGATGCTTCGTAACCTGAGATCTGCGCTTCGCCAATGTTTTGAGATTTAAAACCGGCATAATTAATGTCTTCATAAAAAATTCCGGTAGCGCCGCCCGGTTTATAAATATCAAAAACAAACTCAACCATACTGTTATATTTTGTATAAAAAGCAGCCGCATCAAACAAACCTTTAAAACCTGCAATTTTAAAACCCTGCTTTACACCAAGTTCAGCGCTATAGCCACGCTCGGGCTGTAATGATGAATTAGGATAAATTTGTAAGGCACTAACCGATGTACTTACAAATTTTTCGGCAACACTTGGAAAGCGGTAACCCTGGCCAAAAGAGGCCCTGAAAAAAGTATATTCAAAGGCCTGGTAATTTAAACCAATCCTTGCAACCGGTTGAAATGGTAATGGAACAGAGCCGCTATTAGGAATTAAATAACCTTTTGTTTTTGCAGTATCTAATTTATAAAACTCGCCTCTTAGCCCAACAGAAACAGTAAGCCTGTTAAAGAATTTTTTATCTGCCTGTATATAACCTGCCATATTTTTGCCGGTGTGTTTACCGTATAATGAATCACCAAGAACTAACTGTTCCATATACACCGCACCTGTGGTTAAATTTAAATTGTTGGCAAAATGTTTTTGATATTGTAGTTCGGTATAATATAATTCGGCAAAGCTTCCTTGTCCTTTATCATTTCGGTTAACGGTTTTAAAGTAACGGTTGCGCAGACTTAATTTATTATTCTTCCAAAAATAAGTAACAAATGGGTCAACATTAAAACGATCGTTGTTGTATCGCTGAATGGTCCTGCCTTGCGGAATATATGCTGAATCATAACTCTGCCATAAGAAAAATAATCCGCCGCGGGTGTTCATCATATTTGTATTTACACCAACCGCAAGGCCGGGAACCTTTTTAAAATTATATCTCAGGTTACAATTAAAACGCTGACGATCCTCTGTCTCCAACATTCTAAAACCATCATCGGTAAAAATATGTCCACCCACAACAAAATCAAGGTTGTTTATTTTTTGAGCGTGCGAAAAATTTATTCCTTTTTGAAATTGTGTTGTGCCTTTCCACCATTTATAAGTTTTGCTTGGCGCATCGTAACTTCCAAAAAAAGAAATAATGTTGGTAATAGGCTTATCTTTTGCGTAGATGGTACGTAAATTTATTACACCGTTTAAAGCGCTAGAACCGAATAGGGCAGATGAAGCACCTTTGATCACTTCTACCTGTTCAATATTTTCCAACGGCAAATAATTCCATTTAATGTCACCCGCATCGGCACTTATCATTGGCATTTCATCCACTAGCATTAATACACGACTACCCGCACCGTAGCTAAAACCGCTACCGCCTCGAATGCTGGCCTGCCCGTCTGCAACCGTTACGCCGGGTACCTGATTAATGATCACATCTAAATTGTTAACGTTTTTACTTTCAATTAAAGATGGTTTTATTACATCCATACTCACGGTAACATCGCTTAATTTTTGTTCAAACTTTCCCGCACTTATTACTACTTCATCTAATGCGGTGTTTGCATCTTCTAATGCAATGTTTAATGATGTGTTTTGGTTTTCTTCTACGCGTATAGATTTTTTAAAGCTCTTGTATCCTACCATATTGCAGGAAATTGTATAGGAACCCGCGGCAAGTTTTAATTCATAAAAGCCCTGTAAATTAACCGTACTTATATTTTTTGTATCAACGCTTACAATAGCGCCAATAAGCGTGTCGTTTGTTTTAGCATCGGTAACATAACCATTTACACTTTGCTGCCCCCGTAAAATACTACAAAATAAAGCAAGAACCACAATAAGTTTAGCTGTAAATTTGCTCATGTTTGATTAATGAATAAGTTTACAATATAGTAAATGGTTTTTTTATTTTGAAACAAACTTAACAGCAAAAAATGAATTTAGACGAATTGCCATACCAGATAGGATTAACCTTAATTGAGGGTATTGGTGATGTGAATGCAAAAGCTTTATTGGCTTATTGCGGCAGCGCAAGCGAAGTGTTTAAACAAAAGGAAGCACACTTGTTAAAAATTCCGGGGATTGGTTCTACCTGGGCAAGATCTATTGTTAAAAGTAAAGATGTTTTATTGCGTGCAGAAGCTGAAATTGAATTCATTCAAAAATATAAAATAGAACCTATCTTTTTTACGGATGCAAAATACCCAACACGCTTAAAGTATTGTGGCGATAGCCCGGTGTTATTATACTATAAAGGCAATGCAGACCTTAATCGGGAAAAAATAATTGGCGTAGTTGGCACAAGAAGGCCAAGTGATTATGGAAAAGAAAAAACAGAGGAATTTGTTTCTGAATTAAAAGGAAGTAATATTTTAGTGTTAAGCGGGCTTGCTTATGGTGTAGATGTATTGGCACATAAAACAGCTTTGGCAAACGATTTGGATACCGTTGGAGTTGTTGCGCATGGCCTTGATAGAATCTATCCGCAATTACACGATAAAATAGCAAAGCGCATGATAGGGCAGGGAGGTTTGCTTACCGATTTTATGAGCGGTACAAACCCCGACGCAGTAAATTTTCCAAAACGAAATAGAATTGTTGCCGGCCTTTGTGATGCATTGGTTGTCATAGAAAGCAAGCGCGGCGGTGGAAGCTTAATTACTGCAACAATAGCAAACAGCTATAATAAAGATGTATTTGCTTTTCCCGGAAGGGCAGGCGATGTTTTAGCAGAAGGCTGCAATGGTTTAATAAAACAAAACCGTGCTGTATTGATAGAAAACACTGCCGATCTATTATATGCAATGCAATGGAACGAAGAAGAGAAAAAGGTAAATAAAACAAAACAGGTTCCATTGCTTTTAAATTTAAGTGATGAAGAAAAAAAGGTGATGGATATATTTAATAAAAAACCAAGCTTACATGTTGATGAGATCTGTCAGAATACAGAATTTACAATCAGCAAGATCTCTGCTTTATTGCTGCAATTAGAATTTAGCAACATCATCAAATCCCGTCCCGGAAAGATGTACGAGTTGGCGTAATTAGTTTAAACAATTTTGATTTAAACCCGTAAATTTTTTTGGTCACTTTGCCCGAGGAATTAATGCTTGGCAATTCAATAAAATAATAGGTCGCAAAACATATCAAAATTAATATGACTGTCAGTCCTGAATTAATTAGCCAAAATTTTTCCAGACTAAACTTACTGGCAACTTCAATTGTAATAATTATTCTGTAAAGCAGGTATAATAAAGTTGTATGCAACAAATAAATACTATAAGACAATTGCCCGATTTGACGGGAAATGTTTAATGACAGAATACCGAATAAAGTATTGCCCCCTGCAATCAAAATAAAAGCAACAGAGGTTAACAAAAGAGGGTATAATAAATAAGCTGTATCAAAATAATATACTGCTAAAAAAAGACAGGCAATTATAACGAACGAGGATAAAAAGTGTTTTGAGATCTTAAGGAAAAAATCAACCCTGTATAAAAGCGCAGCAAAAAGGCCGGTTATAAAAGAGTAAAAGTGAAAATTATCTATAAAAGTAAAATAGTAAAGACCAAATGCCAGAAAAGTGCTTAAAAGCAATGTTATTATTGCAGGCCTTTGCCTAAAAAACAGCAGGCCAATAAGTGGTAGTGAAAAATAAAAAAGCCATTCATATTTAATTGACCACGTAACACTTGCCATAACACCTTTTGTTTCAGAAAAAGTGTTTATGTGTGGACTATCGAAGACCGAAAACAAAAGCCAGTGCCCAATTTCATTGGCAATCTTGCCTAAAGGTTCAACAAGTTTAAAATGCGTTAAATAAAAAATCAAAAAAATAACTATTGATAGAATAAAAAGATAAAGAGGGTAAAGCCTTAAAAACCTTGAAACAAAAAAATGCAGCCAATCAATTTTATTTGTTCTCGAATCAATCAGCTTTGAAAAAAACAAGAACCCTGTTACCATAAAAAACAACGACACACTTGTTTGACCAAAATGAGTAAATAAGTTTGATGGTGGCGTTGCCCAGTTCCATGAAATAAGAAAGAAATAATAAACGCAAGAATGATGGAGGAAAACAAAAAATGCAAGATAACCTCTAAGTCCATCAATAGAAGTATATTTTACAGGCTTTAACTCTATTTTAAATGAACTGCTTATTAACTTTACTGTTAGTAAAGCAACGGCAAGTAAGATAAATACAATTATGGGACTGGTTGGCGTCAAAAAACTCGTCTACACAAATGTAATTAAATACTTTAAAGTTTTAATAAAAACAGTTATGCAGGCGTTTTTACCTCTAATAAATAAGAAACAATAAGTGTTTCCAGTTCTTTTTGAAGACTTAAGGTCTTATCAGCAGTATACCATTTATGAACGATCTCAGCTTTTTCCATAGGCGATGCTTTTTTCTCCTTTAATTCGAGTACAGTTTGCTGAATTGCTTCAGGTCTAGGCCCCCATGTAAAAACTTCTTTTAAACTTTCTTTTTCCAGACAAATTAATTTAGGGATAGACCTTCCGCCATTGGTTAAATGTTTATCCATCAATTCTAAATTCTCATCACGCAAAACTAATTTTAGTTCAATATTCTTATTTTCAAGTTCAATTAAATGCATGGTAGGAATATTTTGTGCAGCATCGCCACACCAGCCCTCTGTTAATACTAAAAAAATAAATTTTGAATTTACTTTTTGTAAAACGGTTTTTAATTCGGGGCTTAAAGTGGCAGTTTTATTTAAGCGGTGCATACGCGCTAAATTTAACTTAGCATAATTTAAATAGTCCTCATTTTGATTTGAGCCTGTTGTTTTGCCTTGGGTCATCAAACCCTCTAATAGATCCATGTATTGGGTATAATTCATGGCTTTGTCAACATACTGTTTCATAAAAAGAGATCTATCTGCTTATTTGTATTTTTTAGTTCGTGTTCCAATAACCATTTCTTGCGCCAAAGATCACCCGCGTAACCTGTTAATGAACCATCAGTGCCAATAACACGGTGACAAGGAATGATAATAGCAAAACGATTTTTTCCATTTGTAGATGCAACCGCGCGTATAGCTTTTACATCGCCAACTTGTTTGCTCAAAGTTAAGTAGCTTATTGTTTTGCCAAACGGTATTAACGTTAATTTTTGCCAAACCTCTTTTTGAAAATCAGTACCGCGAAGCGATAAAGGAAGATCAAATACCTCTAATTCATTTTTAAAATATAGATCTAATTGATGTATTGTTTTTTTAAATAATATAGATTCTGTTGCTTCATGTTTTGGTCTTTTTTCTTTTTGCGTTTCTAAAAATTTTACCCACAGTAATTCTTCTCCTTCCTGCGCCAACTCTAATTCACCAACGGGCGAATTATAATAATTATAAACAATGCTTTCCATTAATTAATTCTCCCTTTAATAATTTCTTCTACCACAGCAGGATCTAATAATGTTGAGGTGTCTCCCAAATTAGATAATTCTCCTTCTGCCACTTTTCTTAAAATACGACGCATAATTTTTCCGCTACGCGTTTTTGGTAAGCCACTTACAATTTGAATTTTATCGGGTCGCGCAATTGCACCAATGGTTTTATTGACGCACTCATTAATTTCTTTTTTTATCTGCTCTTGTGTTTTTGTTGTTTTAGGAACAATACAAAAGGCATATAAACCCTGACCCTTTATTTCATGAGGAAAAGCAACCACCGCAGATTCTACAACATCAGCTTGTTCGTTAATAGCGCTTTCTACTTCGGCCGTACCAATCCGGTGACCACTTACGTTAATTACATCATCAACACGACCTGTAATTCTGTAATACCCATCTTCATCACGTTTACAGCCATCACCCGTAAAATATAAATTATTATAGGTTGCAAAATAGGTTGTGCGGCAGCGTTCATGATCGCCATAGGTTGTACGGATAATTGATGGCCATGGAAATTTAATACACAAATTTCCTTCTACGTCGTTACCCGTTATTTCATTTCCTTTTTCGTCAACTAAAATTGGCTGTACTCCCGGCAAAGGTAAAGTTGCAAAACCCGGTTTTGTTTTTGTAATGCCGGCAAGCGGCGAAATTAAAATGCCCCCTGTTTCGGTTTGCCACCAGGTATCAACTATCGGGCATTTTTCTTTGCCAATATTTTTATGATACCATTGCCATGCTTCTTCATTAATAGGCTCGCCCACACTTCCTAAAACACGAAGAGAATTTAATTTATATGGCTTTACAAAATCCAACCCTGCCGCTTCTAAAGCGCGAATGGCGGTTGGCGCGGTGTAAAAAATATTTACTTTATGTTTATCTACTATTTGCCAAAATCGCCCGCTATCCGGATAATTGGGAACCCCTTCAAAAACGATTGATGTTGCACCACATGCTAGTGGGCCATAAGTGATATACGAATGTCCTGTTATCCAACCCACATCAGCTGTGCACCAATACACTTCGTTTTGGTTGTATTGAAAAACGTTTTGAAAACTGTAAGCCGTATAAACCATATAACCACCACAGGTATGCACAACGCCTTTGGGCTTGCCGGTGCTACCCGACGTATATAAAATAAATAACGGATCTTCGCTATCCATTTGTTCGGCTTTACATTCTGCGCTTTGTTTTTTGCATTCTGTTGCCCAATCAAAGTCTCTGTCGCTTTGCATTTGCATATTTTCATTCGTGCGTTTGTAAACTAAAACATTTGTAATGGAGGGACATTTTTTTAGAGCTTCATCAACAGTTGTTTTCATTGGTAATTGTTTGTTGCCACGGTAAGCACCATCGCTGGTTAAAACAACTTTACATTGTGAATCGTTAATGCGATCTTGTATTGACTGTGCGCTAAAACCGCCAAACACAACAGAATGAATGGCACCAATTCTGGCGCAAGCCAACATAGCATAAACAGCTTCGGGTATCATTGGCAAATAAATACAAACACGGTCGCCTTTTTTTACTTCAAAACCTTTTAAAACATTGGCCAAACGGTTAACTTCTTCAGATAATTCTTTATAAGTAATAATTCTGTTTTTATCTCCGGGTTCATTTGGTTCCCATATAAAAGCAATTTTATTTGCGTTTTTTTCCAAATGCCTGTCAATGCAATTTTCAGTGATATTTAATTTACCATTAATGAACCATTTTACATTCGGTTCTTTAAAATTCCAGTCTAAAACCTTATCCCATTTTTTTTGCCATAAAAATTCAGAGGCCACTTCATTCCAAAAGCCTTCAGGATCTTCCACACTTTTTTTATAAGCTGTAGTATATTCTTCTAATGTTTTAATCTGCATAAGATCTTTTTTATTTGGGTAAATTTTTATTAATGTATTTGTCTGTTGGCAGCAAACTACGTTGTATACGGCTGGCGTAATTAATAGAGTCAAGAATTTCTTTTTGTTTATCCTCCAATAATTTTTTTTGCGAAAGCACCACGGCATTTGCTTTTTGTTTTTGCCTGTAGTTTACAATACCAATTAATAAAAATATTGCCAGTAAAACAGAAGCAATTATTACAATTAAATTTATTTGTTTTTGTTTTTCAAGTTTGGTGTCTGCTATTAATTTTTCGTTAGCCCTTAACTCTTCCTGGTTCTGTTTTTCGAACATGAATTCTTTTTGCGCAATACCACGCAATTGGCTTTCCTGTTTTAATGTATCGTTAAAAATCGTATATAGTTTATAATATTTTAATGCACTGTCTGAATTTTTTCTGGCTTCAAAAATGTAGGATAATACACGTGTACATTCGCGTATCATTTTTGATTGTTCCGTTTCAGCACCAATGCTATAACCCTTTCGCGCGTATTTAAGAGAACTGTCTAAACTGTTTAAATGATAATAAGCGTTAGACATGGTGCTGTAAACTTCGCACAATGCTAAACGACGATTGTCTTTTAAATTTAATTTTTCCGCCTCTTTCGCCAATATCAATGCCTGCTGATAATTTTTTCTTTTTAAATAGTAATCTGCTTTATTGTTAAGGGCAATTGTAAAATGAAAATTATCATTGTGTTTAGATGATAATTTAAGTGCAAGATCTAAATAGTTTAACGCAGAATCGTTCTTGTTTAAATTACTATAAGCTGTAGCTATATCAATATAAATGCCGGCAAGCTGGTACTTGTCTTTATAGCTCTTTGCCAATTTTACGGCTTTATTGTAAAAAGTAAGGGATGAAGGAATATCTTCTAAATTCATATAGGTATAACCAATAGACTGAAGAGAAGAAATAATATTAAATGTATCTTTTACACGTTCAAAATAGGGTAAAGCCTTAAAATTAACGTCAGCAGATTTTAAATAATTGCCTTGCTGAAAGTAAACAAGACCCATATTATAATAGGTACTGTAAACAGATGCTGTATCGTTATTTTTTTCGGCTACTTTTATCTTTTCAGTATAGTATTTTTCGGTATTCTTAAAATCGCCCTGGTTATAATAAATAGCGCCTAGTAAATTATAAGCACGCATTTCTACTTTATAATTGTTTGCTTTTTTTGAATAGTTAAGCGATCTGTTAATGCAAATTTTTGCACTGTCATAATTGCTGTTGTAATAATAAAGTATGGCTTTATAAACCAATGCTTCTGACAGATAATAAAAATTATTTTGAGCGGTGCTTTTCGTTTCAATTTTGTTAAGAATGTTAAAAGCCTTGCTTCGGTCGGTACTTGTAACGGCATCATATTCTTTAAAAAGTGCTTTGTATTCGGCAGAATCCAGAGTGGGTTTTTGTGAAAACGAAAACACAGCTTGTTGCAGCAAAATGAATATGTATAGCGCTTTTTTCAAGAAAGAAACCTAGTCACAAGATAAGTATTTTTGTAAACAACTAGGTTGTTAAAAACGCGTGGGATTAAAATTAAATATATAAAAAAATGAAGCTATCTTTAAGCATGATTAAAACAACTAACCTTTTATTTGCTGTAGTTATTGCAGCTTTAACTTCATGTGTACCTGCAAGACTTGCCGAAGAGGCAAAGGCAAAACAAAAAGAATGCGAAACAGAATTGGCAAATATTAAAAAGTCAGCGCAGGATTGCGAAACAAAACTGGCCGAACTAAAAGAAGCATCTGTAAAAAACGAAAAAGAAAATGTCGGCTTAAAAAGAGATACTTCTATTATTGGAAGTAACTACAGAAATCTAACTTCTAAATACGATAAACTCGATCAGCTAAACCAACAATTGATGGATCGGTTAAATAAATTATTGGCCGGTAGCAATAACGACAATGCAAAATTAAGCGGCGATCTGCAAATGACACAAGAGCAGCTTTTGAAAAAGCAGGACGAATTAAAAATGCTGGAAGCAAAATTATTATTGCAAAAAGCCGATCTGGATGCGTTGAATGCAGAATTAAAAAAGCGTGAAGCACGTGTTGCCGAATTAGAAGAGATTTTAAGAAAGAAAGACCAGGCAGCTGCCGATCTTAAAAAGAAATTAAGTGATGCTTTATTAGGTTTTGAAAATAAAGGCTTAACCATTACACAAAAGAACGGAAAGGTGTATGTAAGTATGGATGAAAGTTTATTATTTGCAAGTGGAAAAACAAATGTAGAAGCCAGAGGTGTTGAAGCATTAAAAAGTGTAGCAAAAGTTTTAGAGCAAAATACTGATATAAATGTTTTGGTAGAAGGACATACCGATGACGTGCCAATGAAAGGTGCCGGCGAAATAAAAGACAACTGGGATTTGAGTGTTATACGTGCTACATCGGTTACAAAGATATTATTGTCTAGCGCTAAAATAGAATCGCAGCGTATTACAGCTGCCGGTCGCGGCGAATTCTTTCCTTTAGACCCTGCAAAAACGCCGGAAGCAAGAAAGAAAAACCGTAGAACGGAAATTATTTTGACACCAAAATTAGATGAGCTTTTAAAAGTACTGGGTAATAACAACTAAAAATTAATATTATGGGAATGATGAAAGAATTTAAAGCCTTTGCCATGCGTGGCAATGTAGTTGACCTTGCTGTAGGGGTTGTAATTGGTGGCGCTTTTGGCGGCATTGTAAAATCGCTGGTAGATGATATACTTACTCCGGCCATTTTAACACCCGCACTAAATGCGGCACATATTGCCGATCTTTCACAATTGGTTATACCCGGTACCGCTATTAAGTATGGTAATTTTCTTTCACAAATAATTTCGTTTATTTTGGTGGCCTTTGCCTTGTTCATGATCATTAAGGGATTGAACAGAATGAAGAAAAAAGAAGAAGAGGCACCTGCTGCTATTCCCGAACCAAGCAGTACCGACAAATTGTTAATGGAAATTCGCGATTCACTTAAAAAATAATACATTTGTAACATAATTTTTAAAGCCCGCCTTAAAAGCGGGCTTTTTATTTTACTTCTTAACAATTCCGTAACATTAAAAACTCTTTCTATTAATGAAGTAACATTTATTTTGCCTTCAAATAATAATTAATTTACATGAAAGCGGTTTTAAATTTACTTGTCATTACTCTTTTCTTATCTTCTTCTTCTTTAAAAGCCCAGGAAAATCAGCCTCCTAGCATTGATAGTCTTAATAAAAGTATTCTTGGCATTAAGAAAGATTTGGATGTTTTGAAACGCTTAAAGGTTAATGGCTGGATCCAGGCACAATATCAGCATGCCGATTCTGCAGGGGCTGCAAACCTTGATGGTGGTGATTTTCCAACCAATGTAGACTCACGCTTTATGATCCGTCGTGGCCGTGTAAAGTTTACTTACGAAAACAATAACGTGCAATATGTAGCGCAAATAAATATGACGGAACGCTTTGTAAATATTGCGGATCTGTATGGTAAAGTAACTGATCCATGGGTAAAATGGTTTGCCCTGCAGGTTGGTATTCAAAACAGGCCTTTTGGGTATGATATTCAGCTAAGTTCGGCTGACAGGGAATCGCCTGAGCGCGCACGCTACACGCAATTACTTACACCAAACGAAAGGGATATGGGTGCGGAGATAATTGTAGAAGCGCCCAAAAAATCAAAATTCAATGGCTTTAAATTAACAGCAGGTTTGTTCAATGGTACCGGTATTACAATTCCGCAGGTAAATATTTCTGATATAGATTCTAAGAAAGACTTTATAGCACGCGTTTGTTATTATTCATCTTTAAATCACGATAAAATAAAATATGGCATTGGTGCATCTAATTATTATGGATATGAGCGTATAGCCAATAACTTTTTCTTTACAAAAGTGGGTGTTAATCCATTAGGGGATAATGAATACGTAAAAATGGATTCTACCACCACAAAAATAAAAGGTACTTATGCCAAGCGCATCTATTATGGGATTGAGGGCTTATTTTCGGTTAAATCGGTAATTGGAACAACCACGATTCGCGGAGAATATGTATTTGGACAGCAACCCGGAAGCAAAACTTCTAATAGAAGCCCACAAACCCTTACAACCGGTGATACATACATGAGAAATTTTGATGGCTTTTATGCTTATTTCATACAACGTATTGCCAAAACAAAACATGAAATTGCTATAAAATACGAATGGTACGATCCTAATACAGATGTACAGGGAGATAAGATAAAAAGCATTTACAACTTCTCGGGGGCAGACATAAAGTATACCGCAATTGGCCTTGGCTATAACTATTATTATAATGATAATTTTAAATT
>JAVTWD010000087.1:0-8626 GCA_032229505.1 Bacteroidota bacterium | reverse complement strand
GTGCTTAATTTTAACGCCCTCTTTAAATGAGCGAAGTAAACATAAAAGTTGAAATTGCCGGAAGTGTTTTTCCTTTAAAGGTAAACGCTGATGACGAAATCAATATTAAAGAGGCTGTTAAATTAATAAATACAAAAATTGCTGAGTTCGAAAAAAGCTACGCAGTTAAAGATAGAAAAGATGTGTTGACTATGGTAATGTTACAGTTAGTAGCAGAACTTTACAAAAAAGCCAGCACAGCCGAGGGGGAATTAAGTCATTTAAAACAACTATTTTCAAGTGTGGAGGATATGTTACAGCAACATATGCAAGACATTAAAAATATTAACGAATAGTAAACGAAAGTTTACCAACTTACACGCACAAAATTTGAGATTTGTTCTTAAAATTTTGTGCGTTTTTATTTTATTAAAATTGAAAAAATAAATAAATCAATATATAATGTCATGTTGACGAAGGAAACATCTGTGAGATTTAGATTCCTCCTACCGTCGGAATGACAAATTAATTTTAAAAAAAGAAGGAAAGATGGATATATTAACAATTGGATTGATAGCGGGGGCCCTGATTCTTGGAATTGTGGCAGGATTTATTTTAGCAGGCAGTAAACTAAATGCCAGCGCTAAAAAAGAAAAAGAGAATATGATAAAAGAGGCTGAGGTAAAAGCCGAAGCAACTAAACAGGAAAAGATCTTACAGGCAAAAGAAAAATTCTTACAGTTAAAAGGCGAGCATGATAAAGCCGTTCAGGAAAAGAATGCGCATATTCTTCAAACTGAAAATAAATTAAAGCAAAAAGAAGGTGAGCTTAATAAAAAGATAGAAGACCTTAACCGTAAAGATAAAGAAGCAGAGGCCCTTAAAAATCAGGCAAACCAACAAATAGATCTTTACAAACACCGTTTGGAAGAAGTAGAAAAAGGCCATCGCAAACAGGTGGAGATGTTGGAAAAAATTAGCGGTTTAAAAGCAGATGATGCTAAATTACAATTGGTAGAATCTATTAAAGCCGAAGCAAAAACGCAGTCTATGTCTTACGTAAAAGACATTATGGATGAAGCGAAATTAACTGCGAATAAAGAAGCCAAGAAAATTATTTTACAAACCATTCAACGTGTATCAACTGAAACGGCAATTGAAAATTCAATTTCTGTTTTTCACATTGAAGGTGATGAGACCAAAGGCCGTATTATTGGCCGTGAAGGTCGTAACATTCGTGCATTAGAGGCTGCTACCGGTGTTGAGATCATTGTAGATGATACGCCTGATGCAATTACTTTATCTTGTTTTGATTCTATCAGAAGAGAGATTTGCCGTTTGGCTTTACACCAATTGGTAACCGATGGTCGTATTCACCCGGCGCGTATTGAAGAGGTAGTTGAGAAAACGAAAAAAATGCTGGAAGAAGAAATTATTGAAACCGGTAAACGTACTTGTATCGATCTGGGTATTCATGGTTTGCATCCTGAATTAATTCGGATGGTAGGCCGTATGAAATACCGCTCATCTTACGGACAAAATTTATTACAACATAGTAGAGAAGTTGCTAACCTTTGTGCTATTATGGCCTCTGAAATGGGCCTAAATCCTAAGGTTGCCAAGCGTGCAGGTTTATTACACGATATTGGTAAAGTACCTGATAACGAACCTGAATTACCTCACGCGTTGTTAGGTATGAAGCTGGCAGAGCAGTACAAAGAAAAACCGGAAGTATGTAATGCTATCGGCGCTCACCACGATGAAATTGAAATGACCACTTTATATTCGCCAATTATACAAGTGTGTGATGCTATTAGCGGCGCCCGCCCGGGAGCACGTCGTGAGATCGCAGAGCAATACATGAAGCGTTTAAAAGACCTTGAAGCGTTGGCTTTAAGTTATGATGGTGTTGAGAAAACGTATGCGATACAAGCCGGACGTGAAGTGCGTGTAATTGTATCGAGCGAAAAAGTTACCGATGGAAGAGCAGAGGAATTGGCGTTTGAAATTTCGCAACGTATACAAACTGAAATGACCTATCCGGGACAAGTGAAGGTTACTGTGATAAGAGAGACAAGAGCTACGGGATACGCCAAATAATTCTTATTTATTTTTTTAATTGGATACGCCACATAAAATAATAATAGAGGCGGGTAAGGCCAACACGCAGTACTGGCGTGATGTTTGGGCCTTCCGTAATTTATTTAGTTTATTGGCATGGCGCGATATTTCGGTGCGCTATAAACAAACCGTAATTGGTTTTGCATGGGCTATTGTTCGTCCATTGTTTACGGTTGTTGCATTTTCTTTTTTACGTTTATTATTTGGTGGTAGAGATGAAGCAGGAGCAATTCCTTATCCATTAATGATAGCGGTTGGTACTTTGGCCTGGGCTTTATTTTCTACCATCGTCAATGAAATTTCAAATTCACTGGTTGGGAATGCCAACTTAATTAATAAGGTTTATTTTCCGCGTATTGTTATCCCATTAGCAACAACGGTGGTGTGCTTAATTGATTTTTTAATTTCTTTGGTTATTGTGGTTGCATTAATGATCTGGTACCAATATGTTCCGGCTTTAAACGTTTTAATGCTGCCGCTTTTTGTTTTATTACTAGTTGTAAGCGCCATTGGTTTTGGTTTATACTTTGCCGCTGTATCTGTTAAGTACCGCGATTTCCGTTACATTTTACCATTTGCATTGCAAATTGGTATGTATGTTTGTCCGGTTGTTTATAGCACTGTCAGCCTGCAGGAAAAATTAGTGAACTATCCGGCATGGGTATTTACATTGTATAAATTCAATCCATTAGTGAGTATTATTGATGGTTTTAGATGGTGCATATTTGGCGATGTGCATTTAGAAATGCTTCCTCTTGTAACATCTATCGCTATAAGTATTTTGTTTTTGATCCTTGGCGTTTTCTATTTCAGAAAACTGGAGACGGAGTTTGCGGATGTGATATAACCTTCCTTTCACCTCGAGAGCAGTTGAAATACGTTCAAAAAGTAGAGATAATTTTTCACTATCATTTTAAAATATAACCCAATCATATATTACTCACGTGCATAACCAAAAGGTGGTATCAGTAACATAACGGATTAAACTAATGTTCAGGTCCAAACTGGCTTTAGGGGTTATATTTAATATTATTCTAAAATTGTCTATTTATACCTTAGAAAAAGTTGCCCGGAGAGCGGAGGAGGACAGCTAAATTTTTAAAACATATTCATAACACACATTTTTCAATGTGTGTTTTTATTTTATATTTGGTTTGTTATTAATAATGAGGAAATATAGAGAATGATTGATTTGAAAAAAGATAGTTCTTTTCTGGTTGATTTTGAAAAATTAGTAGAAATAGGGCATGATCTTTCTCAACAATTTTCAGGTTTATATGCCCCTACAAGAAGAATGGGTTACTCCACCCGAACATTAGCGAGAATAGTTGACAATTCTGCTTCTATTCTTAAACTTTTACCCGGTTCTATTTTTGCAGATAAAAAAGATACTTATTTAGACTTTCCATCTGTTGCATCTCTATGTAGAGATTTAATTGAAGCTTGTAACAATAATTGGTATCTATCAATTGAAAAAATAGATATTGTAGAGGAGGAATTAAGGTTAGTTATTTATGATTACCACGATACACATGAGTTAATTCAAATCGCACAGCAGCTTAATCTTCTAAAAACTGACTTCGAATATTTAAATGATCAATTAAACGATTACAGAAGCATAATTGAATCCAATCAGTTATTTCAATCACTTGATAAACAAAAGCGAAGCCTCTTAATTAAAGGTAAGGTAGGAACTTTATTAACTCAGTTCGAAATTGTTGAGCGTCGAAAGATAAATAGCGAAAAGTTTAAGGGGATTTATAAATTACTTTCAAATCAAACGCATACTTCTGCTAATTCAATGAAAATGTTAGCTTATTCTAAAATATATGATAAAGAAAATGTTTTACAGAAAGTGCTTACAATAATAATAATTGAATATTGCAACCGATTTTTAGCTAGCACAATTTTAAATACTGGAACAATTTGGAATATTAAATTTGCAAGAGAAGATTCTGAAATATTAGTAAAAAAATATTCAAGAAAATTGCGAAACAAAAAGTAATCTGAATCATGGTAAAAGTATAGAAAGTTTGCCTATCAATTTTCCTTCTAAATTCTATTTGTTAATTTTAATATCATGAAACAAAAAATATACCAGGTAGATGCTTTTACCGCTGTGGTGTTTAGCGGTAACCCCGCAGCTGTTTGTCCTTTGGATAAATGGTTAAGTGATGAGCTCTTGCAAAAAATTGCTATGGAAAATAACCTGGCAGAAACAGCGTATTATGTAAAGAAGGATAATGTATTTGAAATAAGATGGTTTACGCCAACTGTTGAGGTAGACCTTTGCGGGCATGCCACGCTGGCTACGGCTTTTGTGCTGTTTAATCATGAAGGATATACCGGTAACGAAATAAATTTTTTCTCTCCCCGAAGCGGAAAATTAAATGTAAGTAAACAAGGCGATCTTTTAACTTTAAATTTCCCTACTGATGTTTTTGAAAAAGTAGAATTGAATGATAGTTTGACCGCTGGATTTAATATAAAACCAAAAGAAGCTTATAAAGGAAAAACCGATTACATGCTTGTTTTTGAAACGGAAGATGAAATAAAAAATATTGTACCTGATCTTGAAAAAATTGCAAAAATGAACGGACGAGGTGTTATCATTACGGCAAAAGGCAACAGGGTTGATTTTGTTTCACGTTTTTTTGCACCACAATCAGGCATTAACGAAGATCCTGTAACGGGCTCTGCCCATACAACCTTAACGCCTTATTGGTCAAAACAATTAAATAAAACAGAGCTAAGTGCCATTCAGCTTTCTGAACGCAAAGGTTATTTAAAGTGTAAATATTTAAATGATCGGGTAGAGATAGGCGGACAAGCCAAGTTGTATTTGATTGGAGAAATATTTGTAAATTGATTTGAAATTAATGAGCTACAAAAATTTAGATATCGATAAAATTACAGAGGCCATTCACATCCTTTCTTTAAGGATCAATGATCGCTTTCCGGAGGCCGGTCTGCTAAAGGTTTGCAGGGAATTGGAAGTATTATCTGTTTCAAGCAAAGCAAATATTGAACGCATTAATAAACCTTATATTTTTTTTAGAATTGCATTTTATGTTTTGGTATTGATAGCCGCTGCTGCCGTGTATTACACTTTTTTTCATATTAAACCCGATCCATCATTAAGCAGTTTTGCCAATCTTATAACAGTGAGCGAAGCATTTATTAGCGAAACAGCCACAATAGGCGCCTGTTTTTATTTTTTATACAAGCTGGAAGATATTATGAAGCAAAAGCATGTTTTAAACGCTTTACATGAATTACGCACTATTGCTCACGTAATAGATATGCACCAACTTACAAAAGATCCCACTTATATTTTATCAGAAAAAACAGAGCATTCACCAAAAAGAGAACTCACAAAAAATGACCTGAGCCGGTATCTGGATTATTGCTGCGAGTTGTTGTCTCTTACTTCAAAAGTGGCGGCCAATTATGCCAACAATAACAAAGATGAAGTTGTTTTAAATACCATTAATGATATAGAGATCCTTACCACTAATCTCTCAAGCAAGATCTGGCAAAAGATAGAACTAAATAAGCTTTTAAAATAAGTACCCTTATGGAATCTTTTACTTATAAAAAGTCAATTGTAATAAATGTTTCCGTAAAAAAGGTCTGGCAAGCACTTACGGATCCTGTTTCCATTAAAAATATTTATTTTGGAATTGACTGGTTTACCAATTGGGAAAAAGGCAGCTCCATAACTTTTAGCGGCAATTATGATCACCAGCCTTTTGAAGATCTTGGAAACATTTTAGATATTGAAAAAGAGAAATTTATTTTGTTCAATTATTTTAATCCTGATTTCGGCAAAAAAGATATACCCGAAAATTATACAGTAATGCGCTTTGAATTAGAGAGTAATAATAATGATACTATTTTTACAGTTTATCAATATGGCTTTAAAAGCGAAGCCGATTTTACTACTGTTATTACCAAATGGGATCATGTGCTGCTTACTACAAAGGAAGAAGCAGAAAGATCAGTTTAATTTATAACGGATCTTTTTAGCCATCTTTAACGATGGCTTTTCAATAATTAAATAAAAGAGCCAGGCACCAAAAATAATTACAGTTAATGCGCCAAACATCAACCACATCCTTCCTGTATCTGTTACAATATAATTCTGAAGAAAATTGATCAGTCCATCGGTACCAAATGGTGTGTGAATAAGGTATAACGAGTAAGAGATCATGCCAAGAAATAAGAGTGGTTTAAAAGGCTTATTTACAAACTGAATAAAGCAAATAGAAATTAGTGGGGATAGTACTCCTTCCATTCCGGTTTTAAAATAGCATAAAAGCAACACTACACAAGCAACTGGTACGTATGTTATTAAATTGATGTGCTTTACTTTAAATAAAAAGAAAACAATACCCGATAAGAACAGTAGTAAATAATTAGTTACAAAACGATCGTCGGTCAGCAAAAAAGGCATAACACATAACAAAACGATCAATAAAAATATAAATAGCATTTTCTTTGCTTTTAGTATTGGAAACAACAAACCAATTAAAAGATAGAATTGAAATTCAATGGCTAAAGTCCAGAAAACAACAATGAGCCATTTGCCATTTAAGATCTCAACAAGGTAAAATAAATGATATAATGTGTTTTTGCTAATTGGGTCAATTGGTTCTGACGTGTGATGAGGAGAAAATTGTGCCAGCCATGACAATAAAAATATTCCAATAATTGTAAGAAGATATGGAGGGTCGAGCCGCACAATTCTCTTCAAAAGAAATTTTGGATAATCCTTCAAAGAATAATCTGAATTAAATAAAGAATAGGGAATGATAAAACCTGAAATGAAAAAGAAAACCGATACACCCCAGGTGCCGTAGTGACCAATGCTTTGTAGCGTTTGAGAATTGACAGTACCCGTTAAATGAGCAAAACAAACACCCAACGAGGCAATGCCGCGTAACATGGTAACAGAATGAAGATGTTTATTTTTAGGTGTAGACAAAGTATAAATATAATTAAAAACAAAAACTATATACATTTTGCATGTTTAAGAGTAATCGTTAATTTTAAGAATTGAATAACTTATTATGGATCTTCAGCAAACAGACGACGGCAAAAAAGGATACTTCAAAGCTACAGAAAATGGCCTTGAAGCAGGCGTTATTACTTACACCTGGGCCGGCCCAACAAAATTAATAATTGATCATACAGTTGTAAACGCTGCATTTGAAGGTAAAGGGTTGGGCAAAAAACTGGTAATGGCTGTTGTTGAATTTGCAAGACAAAAACATATAAAAATTATGCCACTTTGTACCTATGCTAAAAGTGTGTTCGATAAAAATGAAGCTGAATTAAGAGATGTATTGTTTTAATTACATTACAAGATAGAATTAACAAAAGATAATATTATGAAAAAAAAACCTTACCTAGTTCTATTATTTGTAATTGTATTTTCAAAATTTATTTCACAAAATAATTACATTGTTGATACATCTAATTACGCCGACCTGAGAGGTAAAATAAAAAATCAGAATTTTTTTATTAAGATGGATCCAAATAACGTTGACGCCATATTAAGACGCGGCGTTTACAAATTGCAGATCCGCGATTTTAATGGTACGATAGAAGATAATTTAGAAGTGATACGTATTGCCGGCGATAAATCAGATGCCTACAATAACATTGCTATGGCACAAATTGGATTAAGAGATTCTATCAATGCATTTAAAAATTTTAAAAAAGCCATTGAACTCGAACCAAAAGCCGCTATGGGGTATTTGAACCTGGCGCATTGCAAAGCAGAATTTCATGATTACAAAGTGCAATAACAGATCTCAATAAAGCTGTTGAATTAAAGCCTGATTACGCAAAAGCATACCATAACCGCGGTTTTGCAAAGATGATATTGGGTGATGATAAAGGGGCTGTAGAAGATTTTAATAAAACGCTTGAACTAAAACCCGATTATTTGGAAGGATATTTTAACCGTGCTAATGTGTTGACACGTTTAAAAAGATTTGATGAGGCCATAAAAGATTTTAATACAACGATTGTTATTAGCCCTTATTTTATACCGGCCTATGTAGCCAGGGCATCTTTAAAAACAGAAATGAAAGATGTTGATGGTGCTATTGAAGATATAAATAAGGTATTGGAGATGGATCCCACAAATGAGCTTTCTTACTGCGCAAGAGGAAAATTAAGAACCGAACAAAAACAATACACATTTGCATTAGAAGATTTTAATAAAGCTCTGGAACTAAATCCTGCAAATACATCTGTTTATTATTACACAGGTGCCTTAAGAAATGAAACTAAAGATTTTAAAGGCGCGTTAAACGATCTGGATAAATATATCTCTGCTTATCCAAATGATACTGTAGCCTATTTTTACAGAGGTGTTGCCAAAACTGGCTTGCAGGATAATAAAGGTGCATTAAAAGATTATACAAAAGCATTAGAGTTAGATCGCAATTATGCAGTTGCTTATAACAACCGGGCTATTGTGCGCCAGCGTTTAAATGATAGCGAAGGAGGACTC